>CAYJHQ010000041.1:0-20331 GCA_964369775.1 uncultured Lachnospiraceae bacterium | reverse complement strand
GACTTGATAATCTGTATAGAAAAGATTATAATAAATGCAGATTTATCTACAAATTTAGAAATGGAGGAAGAAAATGGCTAATAAAATCACAAGTGATATGACAATAGGATCAGTACTAGCAGAATATCCAGCAGTTGCACCAATTCTTATGGAAATTGGCATGCATTGTCTTGGATGCCCATCAGCTCAAATGGAGACATTAGGAGAAGCGGCAATGGTTCACGGAATCGAAGCAGACTTACTGTTAGCAAAAATCAATGCGTTTGTAGAAGCGCAATAAGATAGAAGAATTTCTACAAAAAAAAGAGTGATGTTAATCACTCTTTTTTTGTACTAAAGCGTACTCAGTTGTTGCACCGCGTTGCTTGATATAATAGCATGACAATGTTCCTCTAAATAAGCTAAAGAAACACCAGATGCCCTTTCTAATGAGCCATATTCTGAAAGCATATTACAGATTCTATTAAAATCCATACTAGAATATTGATCCTGGGTTAATGCAAGAATGTAGTAATCATTGAGTTTATCTTTATACAACGTATTCAAACCCTCATACAACTTGCTTAATAATTGTGTCGCATTAATTACACTATCAAGATTTGCAAAAGAAAATAGGCGAACTCTTAATTCTTCTGGAATGGCTTCGGAAGTTGTGGACTCGTCGGTAGTAACCGACTCTTTTACCTTGGTTAATAAATCAAGGAATTCTTCTGCACCTTCTAATTTATCTAAAGAAGCACCTTTTCGTCCATCGGATTCACCCAATGGAGCAAACTTTGAGAAGCGAGTGTCTAATTCTTCAGGATCTTCTACTTTTGTAATAATTAAGACAATAGAGCCTGATGACGACGGAATAGCTTCTATCATTAATGGGATATCCTCTGCCTCAAATCCAAATTCTCTTGACGCTTGACGCATCATATCATGGAAAAGTGATTTAGCTTTCTCTGTTCCGTAAGCTAGTTCGCTTAATTTTAATTGTCTTGATGCTAAATCAGCACGCGTTAAGGTGCAACGAATCTGATTGTCATTGATTTTTTCAATCTTCATATCATCACTTCCTTATAGAAAATATTATTTCTTAGTATCAGTATAAACAATAATTGAAAATATGTAAAGAAATTAAAAAGTGTAAAGTATATTAAAATTGTTAATAAAAACTTAAAAACAAGGGAAAAATACACAATAATACAATTGGTTGACAGGTATAGAAGTGTAGATACAATATATAGAAAACAAAGAATTGAATAAATAGTACTTATATATAATGATATTATATTATATTAAGGAAAATGTCTACAAAAAATAAAAAATACTTGCACTCAAAACTAGAATTTAATATAATGACTTTAGTAAAAAGATGAATTCCCTAAAAAAGGAAAGGAGAAGAGCAAGCATTTAGCGCTACAAACGCAATATTACAAAATCTTATGTGCGAATATCTATAAAGAAACAAATCTTATATCTCAAAAGTGGCAATTAGTCACGTTTATGCTTAATTCAAGCAATTATCAAATAACAAATATTATAACGAAAGAAAATATAGAGAAATCTTTTTACATGGATAGGCAGGAAAATATAGTTTCACAGCCTTATGGTTTGTCCTGAAATAATTTAGGGAAGGCTCTATTTAAAGAGGAAGATAAAACATTGGAAAAAGAATCAGTGAACGAGTTATATAAAGAACTCGAAAAGATGGAGGAGAGCGGAATAGCTTTAAAATTGGATGGAAGCTACTTAGAAGCTAAAAAAGTGGTTGAGGCTCATACACTGTGCGAGAAAGGAACCTACATGAAAGATTATGTGGTTGATAATGATGGGAAAATCAAAGAGGTTCATTTTCACAAAGTAAAGCTGTAAGACCCCCTCTAGCTTAGTTTTGAAAAAAATGTAGAGATTTTAAAAAAAATAGGAAAAAAAACAAAGATATGTTATAATGGGTTCGACAGGAGGGACGAAATGAGCAGAGAAAGAAACGAGTCAACGATGTCGGACGCAGAGATTATGATGCGACGCAGAAGGAATAGTGTGCTAAGAAGAAAAAAGCGTAAGAAAAATAGACCTAAAATAATCGCTTTATTAGTGCTTTTATTCATTGTGTTAGCAGCTGTGGGAATAGGAACAGCGGTATACATCATAAAATACGCTCCTACAGATGAAGAAATGAATTTGAATGAATATTATGAAATCACGGATGAGAATTCTAGTGTAATTATAGTTGATAATGCAATAAATGCAGATGCAGGAATAATCGATAATGGCATACCTTATATTTCCTATGAATTAATCAGCCACGAGTTAAACAGTAGGTTTTACTGGGATACGAGTGAGAATTTATTATTATACACATTGCCAGATGGCACAATAGAAGTTGGAATAGGCGAGAGCCAGTATCAGATAGGACAAGAGTCTGTTGATGTTGGTTATCCAATAGTGAAAGCAGAAGGTCAAGCTGTGTATATTGCAGCAGAGTTTGTGCAGCAGTATACGAATATAGAATACCAGATGTTCGAGAATCCAGATAGGTTAGTTGTAAAGAGCCAATGGGGAGAACAAGCCACGGTAGTTGTTAAGACGGATACAGAAATCAGATACCAAGGCGGAGTGAAAAGTCCGATACTGACAAGGGTTAGCGAAGGAACAGTGCTTCCAGTTATAGAGCAGTTAGATGAATGGATTAAAGTTTGCTCAGAAGATGGAATTACCGGGTATATTAGTGTGAAAGACGCAGAATCACCTTCCACAACAGAGTTTTCAAGAGCGTTTGAAGAGTTGGTTTATCCAAGTATTTCGAAAGAATATGATATTAATATGGCATGGCATCAAGTGACGACGAGTGAGGCAAATAGCACAGTTTTAGAGACGATTGCTGAGACGAAAGGGCTGACCACAATTGCACCGACATGGTTTTTTATTGATGATGTGGAAGGCAATGTCTTGTCACTTGCAAGTGAGCAATACGTGAACTACGCACATCAGACTAACATCGAAGTGTGGGCTACGGTAAATGATTTCGATGGAGGAATCGGAACGCAAGAAGAGACACTACAAGTACTTAGTAAGACGTCGACTCGAGAAAAAATTATTAATACGATTATAGGAGAGTCCCTAAAGACTGGAGTAGATGGTATCTGCTTGGATATCGAACACGTCTCAGAGGAGGCGGGAACTCATTACTTGCAGTTTATCCGCGAGATGTCGGTAAAATGTAGACAGAATGAATTAGTACTATCAGTAGCTAATTATCCACCAAAATCTTTTAATGCGCATTTTAATTACGAAGAACAAGGGAAAGTAGTGGATTACGTTATCATTATGGGATACGATGAGCACTATGGTGGATCGCTAGTGTCTGGCCCAGTTGCATCTATAGACTATGTAATTGAAGGTCTTGAAACCATAACAGGAATGGTTCCTGCAGAAAAAGTAATTAATGCAGTACCGTTTTACAGTCGAGTATGGGAGGAAACGCCGAAGACAGAAGCTGAAATCGCAGAAGATGCGGGTACGGCAGAAGAAGAATATACGGTAAATGTTTCTAGTAAAGCATATGGTATGGATGCAGCAAGAGCAGTAATTGAGCAGTCAGGAACTACCACAGTGTGGGATGATGAGACAAAACACAACTATGCTACTTGGGAAAGCGAAGGCGTAACTTATAAGGTATGGCTAGAAGATAACCAATCACTGGAAGAAAAACTCAAAGTGATGACAGAGTACAATGTTGCAGGTTCTGCAGCATGGAAACTAGGGTTTGAAGACGATAGCACATGGAATGTAATAGAGAAGTATTATAATTAGATGTGAAGATACATGAAAATACCCAGCAAATCATATAGTTAGATAATATATGGTTTGTGGGGTATTTTTTTGTGAGAGGGAAATTTTTATTCGGAGTATGGCTTCTGTGCTTATTGTTAGGAGGAACACTCTACCATAATGAAGGGATAGAAGAGGAGATTACGGTAGAAGCAACGAGGAAGGAAAAAGAAGAAGTAACAATTGTAATAGATCCAGGTCATGGAGGTAGTGATCCTGGCAAAGTAGGCGTGGATGGAGTAATGGAAAAAGATATCAACTTAAAAATCGCAAAACAGGTAGATGAGCTATTGAAGGAGTTGGGAATATATGTAATAATGACAAGAGAGAGCGATGTAAGCCTAGGAGACCAAGAAGGAAACCAGAAAAAAGTTACGGATTTAATGACTCGCGTAGAGTTGATTAATGAGGTAAAGCCTGAACTCGTAGTCAGCATTCATCAAAATAGCTACTCATCAGAGAAGATTAAAGGTGCACAAGTGTTTTATTATGAGCAATCTAAAGAGGGGGAGAAGGCAGCGAAACTCATGCAAGAAGCGTTGCTAAGTCTTGATGGCGATAATAAAAGAGAAGCAAAAGGAAATGATACTTATTATATGTTAAGTAGGACTGCTGCGCCGACTATAATAGTAGAAAGTGGTTTTTTGACAAACCCAACTGAAGCGAAAAATCTTGTGGATGAAGCGTATCAAAAAGAAGTGGCAGAGGCGATAGTAGACGGAATACAATCATATTTAAAAAGTGAGATGGTAATAATAGAATGAATACAAAGATAGTTAGAGTGGATGAAAACAACATAGAAGAACAAGTTGAAAGAGCAGGTGAAGTGCTTCGAGCGGGAGGGTTAGTTGCAATTCCGACAGAGACGGTATATGGGCTAGGTGCAGATGCAAGAAATGAAGGAGCGGCAGCCAAAACCTATGAGGCGAAAGGGCGTCCATCGGATAATCCCCTTATTGTTCATATTTCAAGAAGAGAGGCAATCGATGAGATTGCCGTGCACATATCTGAAAAAGCGAGAAAGGTAGCTAAAGAATTTTGGCCAGGACCGCTGACAGTAATCCTTGAAAAAAATGAGCAGGTGCCATTTGGGACTACTGGAGGACTGTCGACAGTTGCAGTTCGGATGCCTGACCATGAAGTAGCTCTAAAGGTTATTGAAGCAGGTGGAGGATTCGTATCAGCGCCAAGTGCAAACTCTTCGGGAAGACCAAGTCCTACAACTGCTACTCATGTGTATGAAGATTTATCTGGGAAGATAGATATGATTGTAGATGGCGGCGCAGTTGAGATAGGTGTAGAGTCTACAATATTAGATATGACAGTAGAACCGCCTATGATTCTTCGTCCAGGATCTATAACAAAAGAGATGATAGAAGAAATCATTGGAGAGGTAGCTGTAGATCAGGCGATTATAAGCGCAGATTCTAAGTTGACTCCGAAAGCGCCAGGAATGAAGTATAGACATTATGCACCGAAGGGAAAGCTTACAATTATAGAAGGATCGGATGAAGATGTGGTGTGTGCCATCGAAAGATTATGTAAGAAAAGAGAAATAGAAAATTTTAGAGTTGGAGTTATTGCAACGCAAGAAAATATTGAAAAATACAAGCTAGGTGTGATAAGGTGTATAGGAACAAAGAAAAATGGCGAGATGATTGCAAAGAATTTATATAAGATTTTGCGTTCGTTTGACGAAGAAGATATACAATTTATCTACAGTGAATCATTCCCAACAGATGGGATTGGGAAGGCGGTTATGAATCGCCTGATGAAAGCGGCCGGACAGGATGTGTTAAAGGCGAAAAAAGTATTGGAGGAGAAAGAGTAATGATAGGTATAGGTAGTGATCATGGTGGTTATGAATTAAAGTTGGAGATTATCAAATATTTGGAAAGTAATCAGATTCCATTTATTGACTATGGTTGTAATGGAGAATCAACAGATTATCCGATATATGGGAAAAAAGTTTCGCAAGCTATTTTAGATGGAGAATGTGAAAAAGGAATCGTAATCTGTGGAACGGGAATCGGAATCTCAATCACTGCAAATAGAATAAAGGGGATTCGATGTGCCCTTTGCTCGGATTGTTTTTCAGCAGAGGCGACAAGGCTGCATAATGATGCTAACATGTTAGCTTTAGGCGGACGAGTTGTAGGTCCGGAGTTAGCAGTGAAGATAGTAGATACATTTTTAAACACATCATTTTCAAATGATGAAAGACACAAGAGAAGAATAGGAATGATAGAACAATAGGGCGATGAATACTAAGGAGGTAGCTATGGGGAAAGTACACATAATGGATCATCCATTGATTACGCACAAAGTTAATTTGATTCGACGAGAAGAGCTAGGATCAAAAGAATTTCGAACCATTATAGGCGAGATAGCGACACTGATTTGTTATGAAGCAACTAGAGATTTAAAATTACAACCAGTAAAAATCAAAACACCGATTTGTGAGATGGAAGCACAAGAACTAGCAGGAAAAAAACTAGCAATTGTTCCGATACTTCGAGCAGGAATTGGAATGGTGGATGGGATTCTTGCTATGGTTCCAGCAGCAAAGATAGGTCATATCGGTCTATATAGAGATCCGGAGACTTTGATGCCAGTTGAATACTATTGTAAATTACCAGCAGATTCGCAAGAGAGAGAAGTGTTTGTGGTAGATCCAATGTTAGCTACGGGAGGTTCTTTGGTGGCAGCAATTGATTTATTGAAAAAAAGAGGTGTAACGCATATACGGGTGTTATGCATTTTAGCAGCGCCGGAAGGAATTAAAAGATTAAAAGAAGCACATCCAGACGTAGATTTATACGTAGGTGCAGTGGATAGCCATTTAAATGATCACGGTTATATCGTACCTGGACTTGGAGATGCGGGGGATCGTATATTTGGTACAAAATAAGGTGGTAGGATAAATATGAAACGAAATGATTATATTACTTGGGATGAATACTTTATGGGGGTTGCAGTGTTGTCAGGCAAGAGATCTAAAGACCCAAACACTCAAGTGGGATGTTGTATTGTAAGCGAGGACAATCGAATATTATCCATGGGGTACAATGGATTTCCTAGAGGGTGTTCAGATGATGAATTTCCTTGGGAGCGAGAAGGTGATAACGAGTTAGAGATGAAGTATGTGTATTCCACTCATAGCGAGTTGAATGCGATATTGAATTACACAGGAGGAAGCTTAAAAGGAACAAAGCTTTACGTATCATTGTTCCCTTGTCATGAATGTGCGAAGGCAATTATTCAAGCAGGGATTGTAGAAGTGATATACGGCTGTGATAAATATGCAGATACACCTTCAGTAGTAGCATCTAAGAAAATGCTGGATGCAGCAGAGGTTAAATACCGAGATTATGAGCCATCAGGTAGAAAGATAGAGATAGATATATAATAGTGAATAGAAGAAAAGTAAAGCAGAAGGTGCAAATATGATATGCGCTTTCTGCTTTTTTGTGGAATATTATTAAAAGGAGAAAATATACATTAGGTAGGAGGTGGAATTGTGGACAAAGAAAGATTGAAAATGTGTGTATTTAAGTTTGTAATTCGAGCTATGATCGGGCTGATTGTAATATACTTGGTAAATGAATATCTGATGACACAAGGAATCTCTACTCATGTGGGAATGAACGGAATTTCTTTTGTCACATCTGGATTACTAGGAGTGCCAGGAGTAGCACTTCTTTACGGAATTACGTTTTATAGGATTTTATGAGGCACATTAATTTTGTGAAATGTTAACAAAAAACTGCAAATAAATATTTTTGTATAGACAATAATAAAAAGTCTAGCTATAATAAACGAACAAGAAAGTAAAGTTAATCTTTAGGCAACTATCTAATTTATCGAAAGAACTATCAAAGTACATCTACTAATAAATAATCCAAAAATAAGTAATGAATACAAGAGGGAATCAAGTATGGGTGAGCTAAAAGCACTTGTGATTTGTGACCATGAAGAAGTTTATGCAGATTTTTTAAGCAAACAATTACTTCGAACTTACAGCAATGACTTGGTAATCTATAATTTTACCACATCTGAACAACTCCTTCAGTATGCAAAGAAGGAGCAGATTACATATAGTATGATAGCTGAAGAGTTTAGAGAGGCTTTAGAAGGAGAGATTAAAGGCCAAATCTACTGGATTACAACCACAAAGGAAAAGGAAGAATCGAGAGAGTATATTTATCGATATCAATCAGCAGAGAGAATATATGAACGGCTGTTTGGTTCGTCTGGGTGGAAGGAGAGAAAGCGCAAGGAACAAAAAGGAGTAGATAAAAAGGCGGTAGGGGTCTATAATCCACTACATCGGTCAGGGCAGACAACTTTTGCAAAGGCGTTAGCAGATGTTTATGGGAGAAGTGGAAAGAGCGCGTTGTATCTAAATCTCGAGGAGTATTCAGGAGCCCATAGCAATAGCGATGAAAGTCTAGCAAAGCTTTTGTATTATCTAAAGCAAGATGCGAAAAGCATCAAATTGAGGGTGGCAGGGATTGTGGCATGCGAAGAATCTTATGATTATATCAAACCCATCTATGTCAGCGAAGAGTTAAAATCAGTCATGAAAGATGAGTGGACTCAACTATTGGTAAGGTTACAAGAAGAGACAGAGTATGAGGTGCTAGTGATAGATTTTGACAGTTGTATACAAGGATTTTTAGATGTTTTAGAGAGTTGCAATCAGGTGATTCTTCCGGTGAGAGAAAGTATAGATAGGGATAAAATTGACCAATTCTTAGAGAATTTAAAGCTACTAGGAAGAGTAAATCTATTGGAAAAGATTACAGAAGTTTCAATCGCTGAGTATAAAGGGAGGTCGAAAGTGGAGTGCAAAAATGCTATAAAGAAAATGATAGAGGGGAAGAGGGAGGTTTTGCTAAAAGGGGTGAGTAGCAATGCTACATATTGACAGATTGCATCGAGAAATCCTAGAACAACTGGATTTGACAGAAGAGATAGAGGATCGAGAGTTAGAGGAAATCATTTACCGAGTGATCAATCGAGAAAGTGAAAATACGTATATCTCTTTAGAGGAGAGGGCAAAGGTTGGAAAAGAGCTATTCAATTCGTTTCGAAAGCTAGATCTTTTACAGGAATTGCTTGAAGATGATGAGATTACAGAGATTATGATAAATGGAACAGCTAATATTTTTGTAGAAAAGAAGGGTAGAATTCAACAGCTTGAAAAGCATTTTTGGTCAAAAGAAAAATTAGAAGATATCATTCAGCAAATAGTAGGAAGAACCAATCGCCTTATCAATGAATCACATCCAATTGTGGATTCAAGGTTAGAGGATGGATCGAGAGTTAATGTGGTGCTACACCCAATTGCACTAAATGGCCCAATTCTAACTATACGTAAATTTCCAAAAGAAAATATCACCATGGAGCGGTTAATTCAGCTTCATAGCATATCAGCTAAGGCTGCAAAGTGGCTAGAGAAAATAGTATCATCGCGTTATAACATCTTTATCAGTGGGTCAACCGGATCTGGAAAGACCACATTTCTAAATGTATTATCAGAGTTTATATCAAATAGAGAGCGCATTATCACTATTGAGGATAATGCAGAGCTCCAAATCAAAACAATTCCCAATTTAGTCTGTTTAGAAACACGAAATGAAAATGTAGAAGGAGAGGGTGCGATAACAGTAAGAGATTTAATAAAATCAGCATTACGAATGCGACCAGATCGAATTATTGTGGGAGAAGTAAGAGGACCAGAGGCCATCGATATGGTGATGGCGATGAGTACAGGTCATGACGGTTCTATATCTACAGCGCATGCGAATACCCCAAAAGATATGTTGAATCGACTAGAAACCATGATTTTGATGGGGATTGAGATTCCTATAGAAGCAATTCGTAGACAACTAGTCGCTGCAATTGATATTATGATTCATCTTGGACGATTGAGAGATGGTTCACGAAAGGTGTTAGAGATTGCGGAGGTAATCGGATATGAAAGCGGAGAGATACAGGTACAAACTGTGTTTAAATTCGTGGAAAGTGAGGTGGAAGATGAGAGCGTTAAAGGAGAGCTGGTACACGTGAACAATCTCGTGCACAAGGAAAAACTTATGGCAGCAGGACATCAGGAATTATGAGTATGCATTTGCCGTTTTAAAAGGAATAATTGCTCTAGCAGTAGTTGGACAACTGTTTTATGCATCTTTCATAGGAAGTGTAATTTTAAGTCCTATATTGATACCTTATATGAAATTATGGCTGAGAGACAATGAAGTGAAGATAAAACATAAGTTTTATGGAGAACTACAAGATTATCTGCAAGCTTTATCGACCTTTTTAAAGGCTGGGTATTCAGTGGAAAATGCAATAAGAAAAGGACGAGAAGAGATTGGAAAGCAATACGGAAGACAAGCGAGGATAATGAAGGATACAGAGAAGATGGTTCGAAAATTAGAATTTAATATCTCAGCAGAAGAAGCGCTGAAAGAATGGGCACAACTTGTACAAATCGAAGAATTGAATCAATTCGTAACTGTATTTTCAGAAGCAAAGAGATTAGGAGGGGATAGCGTGGAAATCACCAAGAAAACTATCCAACACATTTGTGAAAAAATAGAGGTGAAGCGAGAGATAGAATTAGTGCTTACATCCAAAAAATTAGAGTTTCAAATCATGTCAATGATTCCGATAGGAATTCTGATCTATATGAAATGGAGTTTTCCTAAATTTATGGATGTGCTATATAAAAATGTTTTTGGAATTATAATGATGACGATTTGCTTTTTGATTTATTGTATGGCCTATCTTTGGGGAAGACGTATAGTAGAGATAGAGGTGTAATGATATGAGAAAGTTAAAAAATGTAATAGAAATTATAAATTTTTCAAAGAAAGAAATAAAAATACTAATTATCATTATTTGCATTGGGATAATCAGCGGTACTGCATTACTTATATTTGACCATAGACCAATACAACTAGAATTAGAAAGAGGGACCTATGGCGGTAGCGATAGAGAAGAAGAATTAGAGGTGAAGATAGGAGATGGAAAAGAAGAGACGGTAGAAGTGGTGATTGGAGAAAGAGAGTATACAAAGTCTGAACGAGATGAACTATTTCAAAAAGTAGAAAAAGAGCTAGAAAAGGAGATGTTAGGGGAAAATGATTCTCTTGATTACGTGACAAAGGATCTTAACTTTATGGAACAGATAGAAGGATATCCTGTCGAGATATCTTGGCAGTGGAGTCCATATCAAGTTGTAAGTATAGATGGGGCGATAAAAGAAGAGTTTATATCACAAGAGGGAACGATTGTAGAAATCAAAGCTAAGATGACTTATCTAGAGGAAGAGGTTGAATACATGCAGCACGCTGCAATTTACCCTAGAGAGATTGAAACGAAGCTAGGAGACAAAGAGCAACTTGAAGTTGCTTTAAAAGAAGCAGAGGAGAGCAGTAGAACAAAAGCAACTTTTTTACTACCTGAAGAACTTGATGGAAAAGAGTTGAAGTGGTACCAAGAATCAGATTTAAGAGGTATGGTCTTGATTTTTCTAGGGACAAGTGTAGTGGTACTGTTAGGTTATAAAAAAAAGAGAGAAGCCGAGAAAAAGGTAGAAGAGAACAAAGAACAGATGATGCAGGATTATCCTGAGATTGTTAATACATTTGTTATATATATCGGTGCAGGGATGACAGTGAAAAATGCATGGGGGAAAATTGTAGGGCAGTATCAGAAAAAAGAAGAAAGTAGAGTGGCATTCGAAGAGCTAAAGACCACATACATTGAGATGAAAAATGGTGTAGCAGAAGTGGAGGCCTACGAGCGATTTGGGAAGAGGTGCGAAGTGAAATCCTATAGGAAATTTAGTAGCATCATTATACAAAATGTAAAAATGGGAACGAAAGGAATGTCACTACTATTAGAGTATGAAGCGAGAGAAGCATTTGAAGAGAGAAAGAACAGAGCGAAAATATTAGGGGAGCGAGCAGGTACAAAGATGTTGATGCCCATGTTTTTGATGTTAGTAGTAGTGCTGGTGATCCTAGTAATACCTGCATTTTTATCAATTCAAATATGAGAGGAGATATGTTTATGAGTGGGATAAAATTAGTAAAAGAACTAGTAGAATCAAGGTGTAGATTATTATGGAACGACAACCGAGGAATAGGTGTGGTTGAAGTTATATTAATATTGGTAGTTTTGATTGGGGTTGTAGTTATTTTTCGAGATCAGATCACTGCAATTGTAAATAGTGTATTTGAAAGAATTTCAAGTGAGACATCGGGGATATAGAATGAATAGTATAAAAGAAAAGAGCCGAATTAAAGCAGAGATTAGTATCTTTTTAAGTTTCATCTTTTTATTTTTCTTATCTCTCATTATGGCTATCGCACAAGCGGCAACATTCCAAATATCGAAAAATTATAAGCGAGGAGAAGTGGAACTTGCGATGCAGTCAACATTTGGCGAGTATCACAAAGGGATGTTAGAAGAGTTTGATGTGTTCACTTTAGACGGTTCCTATGAGACGAGTAGTTACGATGAGGAAAATATTCTCTCTAGATTAGAATATTATGGAGTATACGAAACGGATATGAATGTCAAAGGGCTAGGTCTACTAACAGATAACGAAGGCGCCTTGTTTCTTGACCAGGCAATTCGTCATATGAAGCATAAATATGGAATCCAAATTATAGAGAATTGGACTGGCAGTAAGGATGAATGGTCTATTCAAGAAACCCAAGGGAATACAATCGCAGATATGGAAGCATCCGGAAAAGGTGAATTAGAATCAGCGGTAGAAGATGAAAAAGTGAACATCGACGTGGAAGAAAATCCGTTAGAAGCAGTAGAAGCAGCAAAAGCAAAAGGAATCCTGGCATTGGTAATAAAGGAACAAGGCAGTGTATCATCCGCGGTAGTAGAAAAAGAATCGCTGCCCTCTAATAGAGCCATTCGCAAAGGACAAGGAGATATAGAGAGTGGAAAAATCAGTGCTACAGAAAAACTATTGTACGGAGAATATCTTATACAGCATTTTGAATCGTATCGAGGAGAGGAAAGTAAAAACAGTCTAAGGTATGAGCTTGAGTACATTCTTCAAGGGAAAGACAGTGATATGGAAAACCTAAAAAGCACAGCAAATCAATTAGTTTTAATGCGGATAGCGCCAAATTATCTCTGTATTTCAAAAAGTGCATCTATGCAAGCTACACTATCAAGTACAGCACTTGCAATAGCGACAGCAAGTGGAGCACCACCATTACAGCCAATGATTAAACAGGCGCTGCAGTTTGCTTGGGTATATGGGGAAAGCGTAATGGATGTGAGAAGCTTATATTCTGGAAATCACGTTACATTGATAAAAAAAGAAGAGGATTGGCAGTTAGGGATAGCAGGGCTATTTTCATTAGGCACAGATTTAGATAACAATGATGGAAAAGACATGGAGGGAGGTCTGGGATATGACGAATATCTACGCGTGTTACTGTATTTAGAAAATCAAGACACATTAACTATGCGATCCTTAGATTTAGTAGAAGAGCGCATTAAAAATACATACGGACAACAAAATTTCCAGGTGGATGGCTGCGTGAACTATTTGTGGATTGAGAATACAGCAAGATTAAAAGGCGGATTCACCTATCAGTTCCCTATGAGTTTTACTTATCGATAAAGATGTATAAAGATGCTCTTTTCCATCAAACAAATCCCAAAACAAAGGAAAGGAGAGAGACTCTTTCTTGGAATATACAAAAAATAAAAAATCCATTATCACACACAGTTCATTTCCCGGTTCCAAATCAAAGAATCGGCGGAAAAGGGCATCTTTATACATCTTTAGAAAAGGCAGTATTACCGTAGAAGCCTCTATAGCAGTTCCAATTTTTCTCATGGCAATTGTTTGTGTAATCTATCTTTTAGAAATTTTAGCGATACAGCTCAGTGTGAGAAGTGCAATGCATGAGACGGGGAAGGAAATAGCAAAAGATGTTATCATTCAACCATTTATCGGAACATCAACAGTTGAAAAAATAATGGTGGATGCAATTGGAAGAGAACGGTTAGAAAGAAGTATTGTAGTAGGGGGAGCAAATGGAATAGATGGAACACACTCTAGTATTTCTATGACTACAGGTAGAATTGAGCTAGATATCCGCTATTCAGTGAGATTGCCATTTCCCCAGTTTTCATCTCCAGAGATTTCTTACCGAGAAGTGATTATTTGTAAAGGATTTACCGGATTTACAAAAAATAATTTTGAGGAACAAGAAGAGGTTGTGTATGTATCCGACCATGGAGCAGTCTATCACTTAGATTATAATTGTACATACCTTCAGTTATCGATACGAACAGTAAGTGGAAATACTTTAGAGTCAGAGAGAAATGAATACGGAGCAAAGTACTATGCTTGTGAAAGATGTGATCCCAAGGAGACGGATGCCATGTTATACATAGCAAAAACAGGAGATCGTTACCATAACACATTAGGATGCAGCGCGTTAAAGAGAAGTATCCACAGCGTGCCAATCAGCGAGGTGATTGGAAAGGGAGTGTGCCAAAGATGTGGAGGATAGTAAAAAGTGTATGTCTACTTTTCTACTTAGGAGTAGGCGGTCTACAAGATGCAAAGAATAAAATGGTCAGCATAATTTGGCTGGTAACAGGCAGTGTAATAGCGGTTGTCGTAGGGATTGTGGAAGTAATTATTGTAGAGCAGCGAGATCCGCTCAGCATATTAATCGATATAGCAGTTGGAGGTGCATTTCTTGCAGTTAGCAAGGTGAGCGATGAAAAAATAGGATATGGAGATAGTTTTACAATCTTGATACTAGGAGTGGCAATAGGTACTTCGGTATTGATAAACAGCCTTCTATTCGCTTTTTTTGCTAGTAATATATACATTGTGGTACAGAGAGTTCGAAAGAGAATCAGAAGAGGAGAGACAATACCATTTCTGCCGTTTTTCTTTCTGGGATATTTAGGGGTGGTGCTAGTTGAAAGCAAGTTTTACTATTGAGGTAGCGTATATTATGCCAATCATATTGCTTATTTTTGTATTGGCAATACAAGGGGCACTTTATTATCATGACAAGAATATTGCATACGGTCTAGCATATGAGACAGCAGTAATAGGTTCTGTACAAAAGAGACAAGAAGGGGAGATAGATACCAACGAAATGAGGTTTTTCTTTAATGAAAAAGCGAAGGAAAAATTATTGTACTTAGAGTTGGTAGAATTAGATATCACAGAGGAAGAGGAATATATAAAAGTGGAGGCGAGTGCGAAAAAGGGGATTTGGGGAACGAAAGTAGAAGAGGTGCTATTGATAGAAATTCTTGAAGATGTTGTACGTGATAAAAGGAGAGTGATACAATAGATGAAGTGGATAGCAATAAGTGAATTGGATTATTCAGAAGTGATATTAGAAGATGAACATCCTTACGAAGAGGACTATCAGATGATAATGTTGCAAGAGAATAAATTAGAGAGAGTATTACCTATTAGAGGAAGGGGCATGGGTGAACATAGCCAGTTTCTATACAGAACTAGCAATCTAAAATCAATGGAGAAAAAATTTGAGAAAGAAACAATTACCTATCAACAGATACAAGAGTTATTAGTGCAGATACTTTATGTGGTGAGTCAGGTGAGAGAGTATTTACTAGATGTAAATCGGATACTTCTATCACCTGAAAGTATCTTCTATAAAGAGGGCTGTTGCTTCTTCTGCTACTATCCGAATGGAAGAGAAAACTGTCTTATAGCATTTCATAAGCTGACGGAATATATCATTGAGAGAATTGACTACAGCGACGCAAATTGTGTACTACTAGCAGGAGAACTTCATAAAGAGACGATGAATACTACATATAACTTAGAGTTGTTGTTAAAGAAAGTGGGAAGGGATGTGCCTGAGAATGTACAGGAAGAAAGTGAACAAAAAGTGGAAGAGCCGAGAAAAGAACAAGAAGCTTGGGTACATACTTTTGAAGAATCAACAGAAGAAGAGTCTATATGGAGAGATGATTGGATAGAAGGAACAGACGAAAGGAAGTTTCTAACAATTCATATAGATAGGATGCGAAAGAAACTTCCTCGTATGATTCAAAAAGTGCGGGAACGATCAAGCTATGGGAAGTGAAATCGTGAAGACGGTGTCTTCGCCTTCATTGGATTTAACACTAAGGGTTCCGTTGTGAGATTCAACTACTTGTTTTGAAATTGCAAGACCTAAACCAGTTCCCCCTTGTTTAAAGGTCTTAAACGGCTCGAAAATAGTTTCTAAAATATCCGCAGGAATAAGAGGGCCGTCATTACTGATATCAATACATAAGAAATTGTCCGACACATAAACACAAAAAGCTATTTTTCCGTCAGAGGAAGTAGCCTCTTTAGCATTCTTTAAAATATTTATAAATACCTCTTGTAATTTTGTTTTATCTACTGTAATCTGTGGTAGTAGAGAGGGAATTGTTGAAGTGAATTCAATCTCAGACTCTTCAATTGAAATCGCAAAGGATAAGACAATGCGCTTTAAGAATGCAGTAGTATCAAGGGGAATCTTTTTTAATTGTTGACTATTGTTGTAAGTCGAGAGTTCTTCTAAGAGAACTTTCATATATTCGACATCGTCGACAATAGATTGGAAGCGTTTATAATCACTTAGTTCTGGATGCTGTGACATTAATAACTGCAAACTGCTATATACAAGTGTTAATGGGTTACGGATTTCATGACTAATTGTAGAAACGATTAGTTTATGATTTTCTAGTAAAGTGTCAATGATTTCTCTAGCATCGTTATTAGATGCTCTTAGGGATTCGTATTTGTCGTTATCGATATTTTGAAGCATGATTTAGACCACCTTTCACAGGTAGTGTAGCACTGTGAAAAGAAGAATTCAACTTAAATTTAGGAGGAATTAGACAATATGCAAAAAGATGATTGTATTTTTTGTAAGATTGCAAATGGAGAAATTCCAGCTGCAACGATATATGAAGACGATGATTTTCGTGTGATTTTAGACGTCTGTCCAGCAACAAAAGGTCATGCCTTGATTTTGCCAAAGAAGCATTTTAAGGACATCTATGAACTAGATGCGCACATTTGCGAGAAGGTATTGCCGCTAGCGAAAAAAATAGTATGCAAGCTATCAGAAGTGCTTCAATGCGAGGGGTATAATATTTTGCAAAACAATGGGAGCAAAGCAGGACAAACTGTTTTTCACTATCACATGCATTTGATACCGAGATATGAAGAGGATAAAGTAAAGCTTACATGGACTCCAGGTGAGCTAAAAGAGGTTGAAGAGAAACTACTACAAATCCGTTGGTAATTAAAAGCTAAGGAGAAAAGGAAAATGTATTTAATGAATGAACAAGAGTATCATAAATTTTGTGATGAGAACTATAATTTCGTGTACAAAATGGGATTGTTCTACTCAGACAATGATGTTGAGTTAGCAAGAGACGGGGCACAACATGCATTTTTCCAACTACATGTCAAGCTAGAGAAAAAGGAGCCGGTAGAAAATTACAGAGCATTTCTAACAAGATCAATACTAAACTATGTAATTACGGTGAGGAAAAAGAGAGGTCGAGAGCTACCATACGAGGACATCGTAGGAATAGCAGAAAAGATTTATCTTTTGGAAAGTGTAGAAGAACAGTATATTACAGACTATGAAGAACTAGAGATGAAGCGTACAGTGGAGTATTACTTAGAAGCACTTAAGGCGAAGAATCCAATGTGGCACGAGATAGCAATTCGTGTATTTATGGAGAAAAGGAGTCAAGTCGAAGTAGCAAAATCGCTAGGTATGACAGAACCAGCTATGTATGCAACGATAAGAAGAATTAAAAAATGGTCAAAAAAGTTTTTAGAAAGCTATGAGGCGACTACAAAAGAAAGGTGTTAGAACAACACCTTTCTTCAAAAAGAGTCAAATGCATTAAGCAGAACAATTATTTAATAGCGAGTTGCTCTATGATCTGAATGATTGTATCAGTAGCGTTTTCTTGATTGGAAGACTTCATGGCTTCTATGTATTGGAAGCGGTTTTGGAAGACAGTCTCAATTGCAGAGAATAGGGCATCGCTAGAGAAAGAGTCATCTTCTTCCAACATAAGGCTAAACCCTTGTGATTGGAAGGATTTTGCATTTAAAATTTGGTCGCCACGACTTGCATTAGTTCCAAGTGGAATGAGAATATTAGGCTTGTGTAAAGCAAGTAGCTCACAGATGGCATTGGCACCAGCGCGAGATATTACAAGATCAGAAAGAGCCAACAAATCTTTTAATTCATCTTTGATGTATTCAAATTGGATATATCCTTCTAAGTCTTGTAAGCTAGGATCAACTTTTCCAGCGCCACAGAGGTGAATTACTTGATATCTTTCAAGTAACCTAGGTAAAAGTGCGTGTATGGCCTTATTTACAGAAAGAGCACCGAGACTTCCACCCATAACCAATATGACAGGTTTGTCAGAATTAAAGTTACAAAATTTGCGAGCAGCTTCTTTGCTTCCGCTTAGTAGATCACTACGAATTGGAAGACCAGTAAGCCTCGCTTTTTCCGTTGGTAAATGAGGAATTGTTTCCGGGAAATTGCAGCATACTTTAGTAGTGAAAGGGAAACAAATCTTATTCGCAAGACCAGGAGTCATATCTGCTTCATGGATGATGACAGGAACATGATTTTTCTTTCCTGCAAGAACAACTGGAACAGATACAAAACCTCCTTTAGAAAATATAACATCTGGCTTTAAGCGCTTGATGATACGGTTTGCATCACCAAAACCTTTGATTACACGAAATGGATCAGTGAAGTTTTGGAGGCTGAAGTAACGTCTAAGCTTACCAGTATGAACTGGATAGTATGGAATATCACAAGCTTGTATAAGCTCTTTTTCTATTCCGTCATAAGAGCCGATGTATTGAATATCATAGCCTAAATCTTTTAGTTTAGGCATCAAAGCAATATTTGGTGTGACGTGCCCAGCGGTTCCGCCACCTGTCAGTAATATGCGTTTCATAATATACTCCTTAATGTTTATTGGATAGAATAACGATTCTATTATCAATATTATATTAAACGCATTTACAAAAATGTCAAGGAAAATACAAGCATAACGAGGAAATAGTATGGCAAAAAAATTCGAGAATCCAAGCAAGGAAGAAAATGAACGTTTAGAAGCACTTATGAACAAAGTGGAAAATGACGAAAGGTATCCTGATGTAGAGGTACCAGCAGACTTTCATGAGAAACTTGCAAAGCAGATAGAAGAATACAAAAAACAAGAAAGAGTAGAAGAAAATGCGAGAGTCTTATTATCAGATGAAGATAAAGAGGCTCTTAGAATTGGGCGCGAAATACTAGAGAAAGAAAAGCGTAACACGCCATATAGAAGACGCAAGAAGAAGGCATACCTTCTTGTGGCAGCTGTACTTATACTTACCCTTGCCTTTGGCGTGATAGGAGTTGGAGCAAGAGGAAATATAGTGGAGTTTATTGCAGATCTATTTGGCGGGGTGAATAGAGAAGTTATAGAAACAGCAGGGGATGAGACGATAGAAACGGAATTGAGTGAAGAAGAACAGGCATATGAGGATGTGGAAACATTATTTGAGGTTCCAGTAGTAAGAATTAATTTAGAGAATGAAGGTTTGAAATTTGAATCGGGGAATATAGATGAAGAGTTGCGAAAGGTGAGCTTTGTTTATGAGATAGGAGAGGGAAAGTGCTTGTATCAAATATATGAGAATACGGTTAATACTTCACATGCATGGATAAAAGAGGAGAAGACCATAGAGGTTTTTTATATAAATCATGTGGGACAGGAATTTGAGGTTGAGGTATATGAAAATTTAGAAACCAGTGAACTAGAATACAGCACTACATTCGAACATAAAAATCTTTCATATACACTCTATGGGAGTGTTTCGAAGGATGATTTTGAAGAAATTTTAAAAAATTTGCTATTTTTTTAAAGTTTTTTGCAAAAAAGTGCATGGATTTGCATCTGAGATTGTCTAATATATAGAGGGGTTAATAAACCATAAGAATCTATGGAGGACAAAAGATGAAAAAGTTAGTTGCAAAGTTGTTAATTGGAGTGCTGTGTATTGGTATGATACCAGTGGGTCGGGTTGAAGCAAGTGACAACCCAAAAGCGTTAGGAGACATCGAGATTACAGGAGAAACTTCGTCAGAAGTGACTGTCTATTCGACTCTTAAAGGCGTTTATCTTTGGGGCGGAAACGCATCTATATCGCAAAGGGGAACGGGATTAATTGCAGCAGGCGGAGATACGATAGCTAGGCAAATAGTGAGCTACATCTCATTAGGAGTCAGTGTGCAGTACTATCAAAATGGTGGATGGCATGCGTATACCGGGTGGAATGTAGCTGCATATAATGACGATTATATCGGGTCATCAAAGTTACTTTCAGTACCGACAGGACGCTATTACTGTACGAGAACAGTACATGCAGCTGGTGGAGAGGTTTTGGCA
>CAYJHQ010000040.1:0-20349 GCA_964369775.1 uncultured Lachnospiraceae bacterium | reverse complement strand
GCAAGCTCTCTTGAGAGTTTAAGCCTTTGACATTCTCCACCCGAAAGCGTCGTTGTCGACTGACCAAGTTTCAAGTAAGAAAGCCCCACTTCATCTATAGTCTCAAGCTTTTTCATTATCTCTTTATTATCTTTAAAAAACTCTAAATTTTCCGCTACAGTAAAATTTAATACATCTGAAATGCTTTTCCCTTTATATGTTACTGACAGGATTTTTTTCTTAAATCTATGACCTTTGCAAACAGGACAAGTCACTTCTACATCATCTAAAAACTGCATATCAAGCAAAATAACACCAAGTCCTTCGCACTTTTCACAACGTCCCCCTTTTACATTGAATGAAAACGATGCTGGTTTTAACTTTAGGCTTTTTGCTTCTGGCAAAGAAGAATATAGCTCACGAATAAGTGTGAATACTTCCGTATAGGTTGCCACATTACTTCGACTTTGCCTTCCGATAGGGCTTTGATCTATCTTTATTATATCACTGATATTTTCAAACCCTTGAATGCTCTCAGCATTTTTTCTCTGCTCTATTACGTCAAAGACAAGCGAGCTTTTACCGCTTCCCGAAACACCTGCAAAGGATACAATCTTTCCTAGTGGTATTTCTACAGATATGTTCTTTAGGTTATGCACACTAGCTTTCTTTACACTAATAAATCTGTTGGTGCTAATTTTTTTATCATTTGGTTTTTGCTTTTCTTTTTTTAAATATCTTGCTGTTTTTGAGTTATTGCTTAGCGATACTTCCAAAGGGGTTCCGCTTGCTACAACTTCACCACCAAGTGAACCTGCACCAATACCAAAATCAATCACATAATCACACTGTTTTACGAACTCCATATCGTGTTCAATCACAATAACAGTATTTCCTAAATCTCGAAGTTTCTCTATGGAATTCAGAAGCCTTTTTGTATCTCTAGCATGAAGACCTGTTGTAGGTTCATCTAATATATAAAGAACTCCAGTAAGACCACTTTCTAGAATGCTTGTAAGTCTCAATCTCTGACTTTCCCCTCCTGATAAAGTGAAGACCGGTCGATCTATTGATAGATATTCTAAACCAATTTTTATTATTCCATTTATACGCTTTAAAGTGTCTGCCACAATAACAGTTGAGATTTCTTTGGCTGAAGCAGTTAAGCTCTCACTAGTATTTTCTATAAATTCTGTAAGGGTTGCCATTGTAAATGCACTAATCTCTGTTATTGTTTTTCCGTTAAGCATCGCTGTTCTACCATCAAACCCAAGTCTAGTACCACCACATTCATCACAGTCCATACTAACGATTGCATTTGCAATAACTGGGTTAGCTACTTTTTTCGTAGCTGACTCAGCAGCCTTTTTATTTACGAAAGTTCGAAGTCCTTCTACATATCCATCCATTACCCTCTTTGGTTTTTTTATATCTGGAAACAGCTTTTTAAATTCCTTATTATCTACCCCATCCATTAAAACCAAACGCTCAAGTTCACTGTAATCTTTTATAGGCTTTGATACGTCAAACTTAAACCCATAATGCTTTCCACAAGCTTCATGTACCGCCGAGTAATGTTCCCAAAACACTTCATTTCCCCAAATCTTAATAGCGCCTTCTCTTATAGTTAAGTTTTCATCAATGATTTGAGAGAAATCCACATCTTTTATCACGCCGATACCATTACATTTTTTACAAGCTCCTTCTGCTTTATTAAATGAAAAACTAGCCATACTAAGATGAGGAAGTTTTGTTTTGCAATGCGGACAAGATACTTCTGTAAAGTCAACCTCTTCGTCCTCTTGGAAACTTGGATGAATTTCGCCTTTACAATTTGGACAAACTCTAATCGCTAGCTTTGCGTATAAAATACGAAGGTACGTTAGAATCTCTGTATATGTTCCAACAGTAGATCGTGGGTTTTTTGAAAGGGTTCTTTGTCCTACGGAAATGGATGGAGAAAGTCCTACTATATTATCTACCTGTGGTTTATTAAGCCCATCTGTCACCATTCCCATTGATTCTAGGTATTGTCTCTGGCATTCTTTTTGCAAAATATCCATAGCAAAACTAGATTTCCCACTACCTGATACTCCCGTAAGTGCGATTAATTTATATTTTGGTATTTCTACAGATATATTTTTCAGGTTATTTTCCTTAGCCCCTGTAATTTCAATTGTTTCATTTCGCATTTATTCTTCTCCCATCAAGTAATCTGTCATAAAGGTTAAAATTTCTGCAAATACAGCCTTTTTCTCTTCTGAAAACTCTTTGTTCACTGCATCAATGAGTGTTGCCGACTTTGTATCTGCGCTGTTTTGTAACAAACTTTCAGGTAAAGATAAGTAAGTCAGCCTCTTATCCTCTTTTGACTGTGTTTTTATAACAAGCCCTTTAGCTGTAAGTTCATTTACTTTTTGAGTTGTCGCAGGACGCGAAAGATTCAATCTATCTGCAAGCTCACTCACTGTCATATTTTGCTTGTGATTAATAATAAAAAGTTGTAACACATCTGAATACGGAAGTGTGCTACCAATCTCACTATCTCGAATACTTTTATAGCAGTCAATATCAACTGCACTCATAAATTTAAAATAGGCTTCTCTCATATTGTACTCACTTTCAATCATATATAGTTTCAATTTTGAAATTATATAACAAGTTATAGAAAAAGTCAATATGGTTTCGATTTCGAAACCATATTGACTTTTTCTAATTAATTTATTTTCTTATTCATCTAACTCCGCACATGTTGTTTCAAATTCAATCTGGCTTTCTTGAAATTGTTTTTCTCTAAAAGGAAAGGTACTGTCAAATTCATTTACTTCCTCTTCTGTCACTTCTAATGCCTCTGAAAACATTGCATATCCTGTGATATTGTCAAATGCACCCTCATAAAGTGGCAGCGCCAACAACCCTTTATAGTACTTACCATCGCTTTGAGATATATTATATTTCTTTCCACCTACAAATCCGTAAGGCTCATAATGATAAGGATATCCTAATGTCAAAATCCCTCGATACCCCATTCCTTTTGCAAGCTCTATCGTTTGGGTGATTAGTTTTTTTCCAAATCCCATTCTATGATATTTGGGTGATATAAATACAGGCCCAAAACTTATAGTCGATATGGTCTCACCGCCTGTCAATCTTATTTTAGAATGTGTGTAAAATATTGCTCCTTCTACGATTCCATCTACTTCTATTACAAATGCAAGTTCTTTGATAAAATCAGGATGCTTTCGCATCTTATGAACTACCGCGTGTTCATGACCACCTGGAAAGTACAGGTTCCAAAACGCATCCCTAGCTACCTCTTCTACTCGCCTAAAATCTTTTTCTTCTTCATTTCTTATAATGATGTTCATTTTCTCCTCCTACACATAGCATCAATACTAGCTTTTTTATACTGTTATCTCAACTAAATTCCCCTCTGGATCCACAACACAACTCTCATAATAACCATCTCCTGTAGTTCGAGGGTCGCTTGTAACTTCGTAGCCTGCATTTCTAATTTCCTCTGTGAGTTCATCTACCTTTTCCTTACTTCCCACACTAAAAGCCAAATGGATAAATCCTGTACGTTTATTGTTACTACTTTTTTCTTCTAATTCAGCTAAATTCATAAGTTCTAGTCGTGCTCCACATTCAAAAGATAGGAAATAGGATTTGAAACCTTTATTTTTGTTATGATACATATCGTTACTTTTTGCCATAAAATACTTCTCATAATAATTTTTAGTCGCTTCCAAATCTTTCACGTATAACGCAATGTGTTCGATTTTCATTATTAGATACCTCACTTTTCTTTATCATGATATTATTATACAATCAAATTCAAATTGAATCCACCACAAAAGCGCACTATCATATGATTATTTTCTATACAGAATTCGCTGTAAGCATTTGCTAAAACCATTATTTATATGATATCCTATTATTAACTATTTTCAATCAATAAAGAAAGAGGTACGCTATGAAATCACGTATATTTTTATTAACACTATTGCTAGGATCTATCTTTACATTTTCTGCTTGTAGTGCATCACCAGAAAATGAACCCCCAGAAAAATCTAGCGATACACAGATCGAATCTACCGATACCGAAGAAGTTCTCTACGAAACAGCCGTTCTAGATGCTATGATTGCCGAGGAAGATGAAGTTCAATCACTTGTAACTCTAACGCCTGAAGATGATATGACTACATGGAATGACTCCGAAAAAGTTTTACTTCTAACATGGCACAGTTATCCTGATAGCTATATTTCAGGAGAAAGTACAGTTCTAGAGTTTGGTGATGTGTGGACATTTACAGATAAGGAAATTGCAAATTGGTACGCTGATAACCATGAAGATGTTTCTGACTGGGAGCAACGCTTTGAACAACTTATCGGCCTTCCAGCCTCAGATGAAAAGACGCATTTTACTGCTTTTTGGGTAAACCCACAAGATACTATGAGACCTGCTTACAACTCAGATGTAACCTCTAACTCTATGTACAGTGACTACCCTGAGGATATGGATGAAACATATAAATCTTGGTTTGACTCTAACATCATCTCATCATACTTTGAAGGTGATATGTACCCATGGACAAGACTTGGCTATACTTATGATTGGGCTGATAATGGAACTGATTATGGGCTCACAGAATTTTTAGTCATGAAAGACTCTCAAGTTGATGTTGAATTCACTAAAACTACGGATGAGTTTATTGACTATTTAAGCGAAATAACAAACTAGAAAATACCCATAGAGATAATAGCTCATCATATGCTACCTTCTCTATGGGTATTTTTACATATTTCTTTCCTTTTCAATCTCTAACTCCACTTCTTTATACGTTGGCATACCACCTTGAGCACCGAATTTTTCTGTGGAAAGACTTGCTGCAATATTTGCAAATCTCAGTGCTTCTTCTATCCCTTCTCCTCTTGCGATCTGCATTGCAAATGCACCATTTAGCGTATCTCCTGCTCCTGTAGTATCTACTACATCTGCTTTTCTGGCCGGTATCAAAACCACCTCTCCATTTTTCTTTCCTAAACTTACACCTTTGGAACCTTGTGTAATCACCAATTTTTCTGGATACTTCCGCAGCAATTCTTCTGTGGATAATTCATTTCCGAATAGTATCTTAGCCTCGTGTTCGTTTGGAGTTAAGTAGGATACCTTCTCCAACACTTCTGCTACAACTGGTCTAGCTGGACCTGGATTTAGGATCACCTTTATATTATGTTCATAGCAAATATTAACAATGTATTCAATTGAATCGGCTGGTATTTCATGTTGTAATAACACAACTTCATGCTTTAGTAACTCTGTTTTTATTGAGTCAATATATGCTCTGTTCACATATCCATTTGCTCCTGCAACAATCACTATCGTGTTATCGCACTCACCCACTGTGATCAATGCAATTCCTGTAGGCACGTCTTCTATTGATTTTATACAATCTGTCTTCACTCCTGCTGACTGTAAATTCTTTACTAACCTCTTACCTGAATCATCAAACCCCACACAGCCAAACATCTCTACCTTTGCACCTAGCCTTGCCATTGCTACCGCTTGATTTGCACCCTTTCCTCCTGGAATATAGCGTAAATTTTCTCCATATAGTGTTTCTCCTTTTAATGGTATCCGCTCAGCCTCAACTGTCATATCCATGTTAATGCTTCCTATCACTGCAATATTCATAAGTTGGTCTCCTTACTTTCCTCGTTTCACCATTCTTAGCATCAGCTCATACATCGTTATCATGCCAATTAAAATCATTCCTATGTAAATTGGGTATATCGCGAAACTTATGCTCTTTCCTATCACACCAAAAATCGCTGGCAATACTAATATCCCCGTATAAGCTGAAGCCATTTGAACACCAGTTATTGCTTGAGAATTTTCCACACCAAAGTTGTACGGGGTTGAATGGATAATACATGGATAAACCGGAGCAGAACCAAGGCCTATTAACATAATTCCTATAAGTGCAACTGTGTTTCCCAATGGTAACAGTAATACACATACTCCAATTGCCATAATTGCCGCTCCACCGCGAATCATCTGTGTATCATTAAATTTAATAGTGATAAATCCACTGATACCTCTACCAATTGTAATTCCTAGATAAAACAAAGCCCCAAATCCTGCTGCTATTTCTGGGTCAATACCTTTTTCGTAAACTAGATAACTAGTCGCCCACATTCCTGTTGTCGATTCTAATGCGCAAAAGCAAAAGAATGCCATTGCAATTTGCTTTACACCGGGAATAGAAAAAATTTCTTTTAGACTAAGTGTTCTTTTTTCCTTCTCATGCTCCATACCTTTAGCATCATCGTTTAGCTTCCAAATCGGTTTGCTCGCGAATAGTATCACTGAAAGGACTGCTTGAATCCCAAACAAAACCACATAAGCTGTATTGTAAGAATGTTGCATAGAAAGTGCCATCCCCATAATATATGGTCCTGCAGTTGCTCCTACTCCCCACATGCAATGTAACCAACTCATATGTCTACTCTCATAATTGACTGCTACATAATTATTCAATGCAGCATCTACACCACCTGCACCAAGCCCATACGGCACAGCGCAGATACATAGCAACAAGTATGATGGACTTACGGCAAACCCTAACATTGAAACAGCGGTAACTGCAACGCTGATTGCTGTAATCTTATGTACTCCTATTTTATTAATCATTCGATCACATTGAAGGCTAGAAACAATTGTTCCTGCTGCGATAATAATTGATATTACTCCCATAGATGCTACTGATACATCTAATTCCTTGCTCACAACAGGCCACGCTGACCCTAGTACGGCATCTGGTAACCCCAAACTAATAAATGCCAAATAAATAAGTGCTAATAATAACCCCATCATTTTCTTTTTATCTCCTTTTATACGCTTTCTTAATATTAGCACATCATACTTTATTTTTACCAATATTTCTTGTACAATTCGTCCCAATTATTGCTCTATTTTATCTTTTTAATAGCGAATTGCTTCTTCCCTCGTCATCCAGATATGAATACCTTTTGTCGAATCTATCCATCTATCTGGGTTAAAGTCTTTTACCTCAACCCACTCCCCCACTCGATAGATAAAATTTTCATCTACGAGAGATATAGCCTCTGAATATGTATTTCTACCATCCACGCTTTTAATACTTAAAACTTTTGCTTTCGAACAACGACAAGTAGGTCCAGTTGCTGATGTTCGAAGCGCATCTTTTGCAACTAATAACTGTACAATTAAATCATTGAAACATTTTTTATAAGCTATAAACGGTCCTTCCTCTGGGCAGTATAGACGAAAAAACTTCGTTGTTTCATCCGATTTAATATTGTCTAGTATTGCATACTCTAAGAGGGCAAGATGTAAATTCGCTCCTGAAATATCAGCATTGCTCAAATCACAATATCTTAAATTAGCTGCTTCTAGATTCGTATAAATCATTTTACTCCTACAAAAAACACACCCTTCAAACCAAGTATGACTTAAATCTGCTTTCGTTAAATCAACTTCGTTAAAAACACAATTATCAAACTTAAGTCCTTGTAGGTGAAACCCTGTAAAATCTGCCCCTGTGAAATTCATATTTACTCTATAGTTTTTAAAATTTCTTAACTCACTCTCGTTATATACTTTCATCACATTCGCTCCTCACCAAGAAATAAGTATTCTACTTATTTACCACCTCTAAGTGCTATCTTTTATTCTTAAAATGCATAATTAAATTTGTAACTCCAATTAACCCCTCACTAATGCCAAACGCTAACACTACAACTCCTGGAGCTAATTCCCCATCCATCACCAGATAAATTTCTCCATGTTTTATAATCCTAGAGATTGCAAAATATAAGAACACTGCCCCTGCAATCACAGAAGGCGCAATTACTGTCATTGGCTTCTTTACATCTTTTCCTATATACGCTCCTTTAACTGTACACATAACTTGAAAAAATATGCTACTTAACATTATGATAAGAATAGCTTGTAACCCTGGATTTGCATACGTGTATCCAGATACCGCAGCAATAGCATTAGCACCTACTAATACTATGCAAAAAAAATAAGCTTGCATCCCTGATTTATAACGCATCAAAATTTGTCTTTCATCAAAATACTTATTATACATACTTATCCCTCCCAAAATATTTCATCCAAAGTTTTATTCACAGCCTTACATATTGCAATACAAAGGTTAATTGTAGGATTATAGGATCCACTTTCTATTGCATTAATTGTCTGCCTCGTCACCTCGACCTTTTTTGCAAGATCATTTTGTGTTAAATCAAGTGCTGCTCTTGCAGCTTTCAATCTCAAATTTCTCTCCACAAGATTGCCCTCCCATTCTCTATCCTTAATTAAAAAGTATCATATTTTTGTCTAAATGTCAAATATATTTGTCATTTAGTTTCAAACTAAACACAATTCAAATCAGGATTTACATTGATATTTACAATCAATGTTAGGGAGTGATATAATTTATAGCAGTAAGTTCAACACAAAAATGCTTAACTATACTCTTAATAGTGGGGAGGAATGAAATAATGATATTTGAAGTACTCGAAGTCAACATTAATAATAATTGCGTAGGTGCACCTGGGGAGGATTGTCCTAAATTATTTGCTTATGTCCCTTCTAATTCTACAAAAATAGAATCGAATCGGAAACGGAAAACTATTGTAATCTGTCCTGGTGGCGGATATAGCTTCACTTCTGACCGAGAAGCTGAGGCGGTAGCCCTCAAGTTAGTAGGTGAGGGGTTTAATGCTTTTATCTTAAACTATAGCACAGTTCCTGCTACATTCCCTACAGCTTTATGCGAGTTAGCCACAAGTATTTCAATCATTCGTCAAAATGAACACAAGTGGAATATTGATGTGAATCAGATTATAGTCATGGGGTTCTCTGCAGGCGGTCATCTTGCTGCAAGCCTAGGTTCTTTATGGCATACCGATTTCTTAGAAGAACAGACTAATCTTAAACGAGCAGATTATAAACCGAATGGATTAGTTCTCTCGTACCCTGTAATTACTATTGGTGAACACGCGCATAAAGATTCATTTATCAACCTTGCAAATCAAGATTCAACCTATTATGACTTCCTCTCAATAGAGAAAAATGTTACTCATCATATGCCCCCTACATTTATGTGGCATACAGATGATGATGATGTCGTACCTGTAGAAAATAGCCTGCTTCTTGCTACTGCAATGAAAAGGCATAAAATTTCTTTAGAATTACATATCTTTCCTCATGGAGTTCATGGGCTTTCACTTGCTTCTGAACTTGTTGCAAAACCTGACGAACCCCATTTAATAAACCCTGATTGCCAGGTTTGGTTTCAGCTGTGTACTCGATGGTTGCATAATTTAGGAAAGAATGCTTGAGCATATAAAATTATAATTTCATCAACTCTTTCGGGAAGTGCGTGAGGCACTCCACCCCATCTTTTGTAATAAGAATGGTATCCTCTATTCTAACACCACCCCAACCAGGTATATAGATGCCTGGTTCCATTGTTATGACACATCCTTCTTCCATTATTTTACTTCCGTAATTCCCCAAGAAGGGTTCTTCGTGTAGATCCAAACCTACCCCATGCCCAATCCCAGCATAGTAGTATTCCATGTACCCACCTAGCATTTCTCGAATCTTGCTATCTGGCAGGGTTGCATGCACCATGGGTCCCATATGTTCTACCCCTAAATTTTGAGCTTCTTTTACTATATTATAGACTTCTATCTGTTTTTCTGTGGGTTCTCCAACTATAAATGTTCTAGTCATATCAGATATATATCCATTGTACATCGCACCAAAATCTACTAGTACAAAATCTCCCTCCTCGATTAATTTTTCACTCGGCTTTCCATGAAGCATGGATGTCTTTGCCCCTGATATTAGAATTGTCTCAAACCCAAGATCATGCGCTCCATGCATTTTCATCGAAAACTCTAACCTTGCACACAATTCTCTTTCAGTAACACCTACTTTAATAAAGGGTATTAAATCATATAATGCTTTATCAGCTATCTCACAAGCTTTTCTGATATTACCAACCTCTTCTTCTGTTTTTATATAACGAAGTGATTCTACAATATCAGATGTTGGTACTAAATCAATTTCTTCTTGGGTTAACAATTCCTTTAACTCAATGTATTTATCATAAGTAGTAAAATTTTTCTCAAATCCTATTGATTTCAAGTTATGTTTTTTACATAGGCTTGCAATCGCCTTTGGAATATTTCTATCAAATTCGTGCCAGTTAATTACTGTAAATCCTACACATGATTTTTCTGCCTCTTCTATAAATCTAGTGTCTGTAATCACATATTTTTTATTTTGGCAAATAAAAGCATAGGCAAGTTCATCTGGATAGCCTGTTACATATTTTACATTTGCTTCCTTTGTGATATAAAATGCCTCTATATTATTTTCCTGCATTTTCTGCAATAATTGTTCAAACCTATTCATCTGAATCTCCCTCACTTCTTCTTCTAAAAGTAATTGATTCTAGTTACTTTGTCTTCTGAAATAATCGCATCCATTTTTTGGTCATGTTCTTCGGTTGGAATGTCTTCGTATATTAATTTTTGTCTGCAAAGCACCACTCGATATGCTTTTGTCTGTTCTAAATACCGGTCGTAAAAACCACCACCATATCCTATTCTTTGACCTTTTGTATTTGCTGATAGGCAAGGAATTATGGCCAAATCTATACTCTTTGCCTCTATTCGCTCTGCGAAAGTGGTATCCGGCTCTAATATCCCTTGAAATCCTGCTTTTAACTCTTGAATTGACTGAATTAAATACGCTTCCATGATTCCTCTTTTTATACATTTAGGAACAGCAATACACTTACCACTATTTAAAGCATGGGTAATAATATCCCTTGTATCAATCTCATCTTTTGTTCCTACAAAGCAAAAGATGAGATTAGCGGCTTTATATTCTGGTAAGTGTATCACATTTTCATATATTTTTTTATTCGATTCTCTGCAGTAACTCTCGTCTAACAAACCTATTCTGTGTTTTACTATTTTTCTCAATTCGTTTTTCAATTATTTTCCTGCTCCAAATACTTGCTCACATAGTTTCTTTCCTGTAGGTGTCGCAGCCAATCCACCTTCTGCAGTTTCCTTTAAAGTTGATGACATGGAGTCCCCTATTTTTTTCATTGCATATATCACTTCATCAGCTGGAATTGCACTTTCTATTCCCGCTAATGCAAGTTCTGCTCCTACAATAGCATTTGCAACGCCCATAGCATTTCGCTTAATACAAGGTATCTCTACAAGTCCTGCAACTGGATCACATACTAAGCCTAATATGTTTTTAAGCGCAATTGCGCATGCATGAGAAGCCTGCCTAGGTGTTCCTCCACACATCTCTACTAAAGCTGCTGCTGCCATAGCAGATGCTGCTCCGCATTCTGCTTGACATCCACCTTCTGCACCAGATACAGTTGCCTTTGTAGCAATTACCAACCCTATTCCAGATGCTGCAAATGTTGCCATAACCACTTCATCATTTGTAAGTTTTTTATTCTCAGCAACACTTAGCAGTGCCGCTGGCAAAATTCCGCAACTTCCTGCTGTCGGAGCCGCTACGATTTTTCCCATGCAAGCATTAGTTTGAGAAATTGCTAATGCTTTTGTCAATGCATCACCTAAAACCTTACCTGAAATATTTTCGCCTAAAGTCACCTTTTGATTCATTTTATACGCGTCTCCACCAGTCAAACCACTGACTGAGCGCTTGTCTCTACTCAATCCTTCTTCTGCTGATTTACGCATAACATCAACAGAATATTTCATTTTCAAAAACATCTCTTCTTCCGTTATCTCTGCAAGTTCACTTTGGGTTTGTAAAACTAATTGGCCTAGCGAACATCCTTTTTCTTCTGCTTGTAATACTAACTCATCGATAGATGTGTACTTCATCTCTAACCTCCATTTTTTAAATTGCCTTTATTATTGTTGATGATATCACGCGAGGTAATTTTGAGATTACATCATTGATTTCCACTGGTGTGTCTCCATCAAGTTCAACAGTTATTACCGATTGACCACCTTTATAATTTCTGCATAAAGATACTCCGTGTATATTTGCATCATATTCAGATGTTACTCTTGCAATATCTGCTATTACTCCTGGAACATCTTCATGAGTAATAATTAAAGTATCCGCTTTTCCACTGATGGCTACAACTGTCTCATTTATCTTATTGATAATAATATTTCCCCCGCCGATTGATGAGCCTTGTACTGTAACTGCTCTTCCTTTGGCATCTTCTAAATAGACTTGAGCTGTATTGGGATGTGTATCGTCGATTTCTTCTTCGATAAATGAAAAGTCTAATCCAAGTTCTTTTGCAAGTATCATGCTGCTTGGAATTCTTTCATCATCTGTATTCATATTTAAAATACCTGCTATTATCGCTCGATCCGTACCATGACCCTTATATGTCTTTGCAAATGATCCGCTTAATTTTATGGTTGCTTTTACAGGTTCTTCACCTAAAATTCCATATGCATACTTCCCTATTCGCACTGCTCCAGCTGTATGGGAACTGGAAGGTCCTATCATAATAGGACCAATAATATCAAATACTTGTAACATTATAAAACAAGTCCCCTTTCTACTAAATCACTTATCTATTCCACAATTGTCTCGCTGATTGTAGGATGTGGGAATATTGTATCCTCTAGTTGCTCTAGTGTCAACCTTTGTGCAATTGCCATTGTCAATCCACCTATCATCTCACCTGCATGAGTACACATGATTGTGGCTCCAAGTAATTGATTTGACTCTTTTTCTACAATTAATTTCACGAATCCTCTATCTGCTTCTTCTATCAGTGAACGCCCGTTTGCTGAGGTTAACTTTTTCACAGCAGTTATAGAAATTCCTCTTTCCTTCGCCTCATCTGCAGATAGACCAACTGTTGCAATTTCTGGTTCTGTAAATACGCAAGCTGGTATATGATTTGTGTTTTTATGCCCCTTTTCACCATACATCTGACGAGCCACATTTACACCTTGCGCTTCTGCTACATGCGCTAGTTGCATTCCGCCGAGTACAATGTCGCCAATTGCATAGATTCCCTTCACTGCTGTTTCATAGTTTTCATCTACTGGAATAAATCCTCGCTCCATCTTTAAATCTATATCTTCTGCTACCACTCCTTCTGTATTAGCTTTTCTGCCTATACAGATTAGAACTTTTTCTGCTTCTGTTTGCATCACTTCATTATCTTTCCCTGTATACTGACAAATGATACCACGTTCAGTCTGTTCAAATGAAGAAACCATAGCATTTGTAATAACTGAAATTCCTTGTTTTTTATAATTCATCGCTAAGCTTTGCCCGATTTCTCTATCTAAACTCGGAAGTAGTCTTTGCATCCCTTCGATAATTGTCACATTGCACCCCAAACGATGATACACTTGCGCAATCTCTACTCCTACAACTCCGCCACCTACAATAATAAGACTTTCCACATCTACTGGATTTTCTAAAAAATACTCTACAGTATGTATGCCTTCTGATTCTATCCCTTTAATAGGCGGGATAAGAGATTTACTCCCCACTGCTAGAAGAATCTTTTCTGCTTCGTATTGAATTCCGTCTGCTTCCACTATTCTTTGTGAAACAACTTTTGCTCGTGATGAAACAAGAACCACTTTTAACTTACGAAGCAATCCATCAATTCCGCCTCGCAATGTACTTACAACATTTTCCATATTTTCATGTATCCTATTCATATCATAGGACACTTCATTCACAGTGATCCCACAAGAATCACTGTGTTTTGCTTCATGATATATACGCGTGCTTCGAAGCAGTGTCTTTGTTGGAATACATCCTCTGTTTAAGCAGGTTCCTCCGATTTTATCTTCTTCAAAAAGGGCAACTTTTTTCCCTAACTTTGCTGCTTCTAATGCTGCTTTATACCCTCCTGGTCCTGCACCTATTACTATCAGGTCAAATAACTCCATTTCTGCCATCTCCTTTTTATGCAAACTTTTTATGGTTGATAAGTTAATTTTGGTTTTCTAGCAGCTGCTACTTCGTCTGGTCTTGAAATAGGTGTTGTTAAAGGTGCTAGGTGCAAGCTATCTGGATCTGTTTCCGCTTTTTTTAGTAATGAAATAATTACTTCACAAACAGTATCTATTGTTTCTTTTGATTCTGTCTCTGTCGGTTCAAACATGAGTGCTTCTGGTACAATTAATGGGAAATACATGGTTGGTGGATGCATTCCATAATCCATCATCGCCTTTGCAATATCTAATGCACTTACACCTGTTTCTTTTTTAATATCTTCTAAAGAAAGTACGAATTCATGCATACAAACTCCATCAGTCGCCACTTTGCAATGTGGGGCTAACAAGTGCTTCATGTAATTTGCATTCAACACTGCTGTTTGTGCTGCCTCTCTGATTCCTTCTTTCCCTAAAGTTCTAATATATGCTAATACTTTTAACACCACTGAAAAGTTACCATAAAACGCCTTTACTCGCCCTATGCTCTCTTCTGGTTGTTCAAACACATAAGAATCCCCTTCTTTTACTGGTCTTGTACACGGAACAAATGGAAGTAAGATATTCTTTGCCCCTACCGCACCTGAACCTGGACCACCGCCTCCATGAGGAGTAGCCATTGTCTTATGTAAGTTTAGGTGAATAACATCAAATCCCATATCTCCAGGGCGAACTACTCCCATAATCGGATTTAAGTTTGCACCATCATAATAATTCAAACCACCTGCTTCATGAACAATTTTAGTAATTTCACTAATATTTTTATCAAATACTCCAAGTGTGTTTGGATTCGTCAACATCAATCCTGCTGTATCTTCTCCCACTGCTTCTCTTAGTTTATCCAGATCTACACATCCATCTTCTGATGATGGAACATTTACAACTGTATAACCTGTCATCACTGCTGTTGCAGGATTTGTTCCATGTGCTGAATCTGGTACTATAATCTTTGTTCTCTTAAAATCTCCTCTTGATTCATGGTATGCCTTTATCATAAGAATTCCTGTGAATTCTCCATGCGCACCTGCTGCTGGCTGAAATGTTACGCCATCCATTCCAGTAATCTCACATAACATCTCTTCTGTCTTTGCATAGACTTCCATACAACCTTGCATGGTCTCTAGTGGCTGTAATGGATGTATATTTGCAAATTGTGGAAGAGAGGCAAATTCCTCATGAATTGCAGGATTATACTTCATTGTACAGCTCCCTAGCGGATAAAATCCATCATTTACCCCATGTACTTGTTTTGCTAATTCTTTGTAATGTCTAGAAATATCTATTTCTGCAAGTTCTGGTAGCTCCAATTTTGAGCATCTTTTCAAATCATCTGGAAGGGTTGTAATTGGCACATCACTTGTTGGCAATATTGAGCACTGTCTACCTGCTTTTGATTCTTCAAATACTAATTTCATACTCCACACACCTCCCTGATTACAGAAATAAGTTCATCTATGCTTTCTTTTGAGTTCTTTTCTGTTGTACACCACAAAATTTTATTCTCTATTGGTAATCCTCCAAGGATTCCTTTCTCATCTAAAGCTTTCATAAGACTCTCAACAGGAATTGGGCTTTCTGTAACGAATTCATGGAAAAATTCCCCTTTATTACATAATGTAAATCCTTCTACCTTACCTAACTCTTGCGCTAAGTAATGCGCTTTCTCATAACATTGGATAGCTGCTTCTCGCAGTCCGTTTGGTCCCATTGTAGTCATATAGATTGAAGAAGTAAATGCACATAAGGCTTGATTCGAACAAATATTACTAGATGCTTTTTCGCGTCTGATATGCTGTTCTCGCGCTTGCATTGTCAATACAAAGCAACGTTTTCCATCTCTATCTGTAGTTTCTCCTACAATACGGCCTGGGAGTTTACGTGCCATAGCCGATTTTACTGCCATAAAACCTAAGTAAGGTCCTCCAAAACTGAGTGGAAGCCCTAATGGTTGCCCTTCACCTACTGCAACATCTGCGCCACACTCACCTGGTGTTTTTAAAACTGCAGTTGCAATTGGATTAACTCCCATTACATATTTCGCACCCACTTCGTGAACTAATTCTCCAATTTTTTCAGCATCTTCTATATTTCCATAGTAATTTGGTTGCTGAATATAAACTGCCGCTATGTCTTTTGCTAAATGCTCTTTTATTTCTTCTAGATTTGTCAATCCATTTTTCTCATCTAACACTACACATTCCATTCCATTTGCTTTTAGATAAGTTCTTACTGTTTCGATAGTATGTGGATGACTAGTTCCTGAAATAATTACTTTACTTCGATTTCTCTCTCTGCACATCGACATAGCTTCAGCAGCTGCTGTTGCACCATCATAGACAGATGCATTTGATACATCCATATCTGTAAGCGCACAAATCATTGTCTGATATTCAAAAATCCCTTGTAAAATCCCTTGGCTAATCTCTGCTTGATACGGAGTATAGGCTGTTACAAATTCTTCTTTCGCAGCCATACGTTTTACCACGGAAGGTATATAATGATTATAAGCCCCTGCTCCTCTAAAAATCGATGAGTACACCTTGTTTTTAGATGCTATTTTTCTTATATAAGAGTCAATTTCTATCTCTGTTATCCCCTCTGGTATATTCAACTCTTCTATGAGCATCTCTTTTGGCAAATCTGCAAATAGTTCTTCAACTGACTTAAATTCCATCATATGAAGCATTTCTACTCGTTGCTCTAGAGTAGATGACAAATAATTCCCCATGTTTTTATCTCCTATTCATTTTCACAAAATTCTTTATATTCTTCCTCTGTCAATAATTCCACATACTCTGTAACTTCGCTAATTTCCACTAACCATGTACCAAATGCATCATTATTAATTGTCTCTGGCGCATCTAACACTTCTTCATTAATAGCTGAGATCACTCCACTTGCCGGACTGTATAAGTCTGAAACTGCCTTTACACTCTCTAAATCTGCAAATGATTCTTCAATAGCTACCTCATCGCCTTCCTGTGGAAGGTTTACAAATACTAAATCCCCTAACTGCTCTTGTGCATAGTCACTAATTCCTACTCTTATTTTATTTTCTCCTACTTCTTGTACCCATTCGTGTGATTTTGTAAATTTTACGCTCATTTTTCTCTCCTCTTTTATTATTATTTTTTATAAAACGGCAATGGTACTACTTCTACTTCTATTTGCCGACCTCTAACTTCTACTGTCAATGCTGTCCCTTCTTCTGCTAAACCAGACTCAATGTATCCCATTGCAAATGCTGCTCCTAAATATGGACAATGTGTTCCACTCGTGGTGAATCCAACTTCTTTTCCTTCTGAAAATATCTTCTCTTCCCCTCTTACAATTCCTCTTCCTACCACCTTTAGACCTACTCTAGTTGGTAAGTTGGCAGGTGGATTCACAATCGCTTCTTTTCCTATAAAATCTTCCTTCGCTGTTTTTATTGCAAATGAAAGGTTTGTAGAACCAACATGTATATCTTTACTCAATTCGTGACCATATAGAGGCATTGCTGCTTCTAACCTTAGAGTGTCTCTTGCACCCAATCCGCATGGAAGCACTCCTAATTCAATCATCGCTGACCAAATTACTGCCACTTCATCTGCTTGTGCATAAATCTCATATCCAAACTCTCCAGTATAACCAGTGCGAGACACAAGACACTCTTTTCCTGCAACTTCCATCTTCTCTGTAAATGTGTAGTACTTCTGTGGAAGTTCTTCCACATTGCAAAGCTTCTCCATGAAAGCCTTTGCATCTGGACCTTGTATTGCAATTTGAGCTACATCATCAGAAATATCTCTTATTTTGCAATCCCCTTGTAAATGTTTCTCTATCCAACTAATATCCTTCTCTGTATTAGAAGCATTTAGCACTAGTAAAAACTTTTCTTCACCCTTACGATATACAATTAAATCATCCACTTGACCTCCATCTGGATATAACATAAGGGTATATCTACAACTTCCAACTTTAAGATTCGTAAAGTCATTAGTCATGATGTAATTTAAGTTAGCAAGTGCATCCTTGCCTTCCAAAATCGCTTCACCCATATGGGATACATCAAATATCCCTACTTTGTTTCTCACTATCATGTGTTCTACAATTACGCCGTCTTTATACTGGACTGGAAGTAGAAAACCTGCAAATGGTACAATTTTCCCATTCGCTTTTACATGCTCCTCATAAAGTGGTGTTTTTCTTTCCATCATTACCTCCTATAAATTTGTTATTTTTTAAACAATAAAAAAAGATGCACCCTATTACAGTGTGCATCCGTCCATAACCTGAAAGATTCTCCCGCTAAATCATCTGAGTAGGATTGCTTCTTCGGTACTGCATAAAACAGTTCTCCGGAGTTAGTCAAATATCGGTCCTTTTGCCTGAGAGTTTTTTGCTCTTCCCCTTCGGCGCCATCAAATGGTCTCTCCCGATATCGTCAACCTAATACTTATATTATGATAGCAGATTTGTTTAATTTTTTCAATCTTTTTATTGTTTTTTTATCTATTTTCACTATTTCTACAAATTTTGTTTTTTATATTGGACCACGAGGTTTTGTACTATTTAATATTTTAGAATCAAGCGTATTAATCGCATTCTCGAGATGGGCTATCATTTGATCTCGTTCCCCCATAGTTCCACTAATAGGAACTAGATTAAAATTATGACTCCCAAAAAAATAGCAGCTATCATCTACATTAAGTGCTTTTAAAAATGCAATTTCTTCTTGTAACATTTCTAATTCGGTAAGTTCTACATATTCGCCGTTATCGCAAATCTCCTCTAGTTCACTTCCTGGGGTTACTGATGTTGGCATGATAGACACCATATACGGCTTAAATGTACTTAACAGCTCGATTGTTGCTTCCGTATTAATTATTCCGGTATCGCGACCTGCTACTCCTAGCATTAACAATGCATCATATTCGAATCCAGCCTCTTTTAATTTTCCTAACTGCTCATATGCATCTGCGTTTGTGAATCCTTTGTTCATCATTTTTAGTGCAGGATCATATGCTGTTTCTAACCCTATATGAAGCTGATTATATCCTAGAGTTCTTAACTTTTTCAATTCTTCAACAGACTTATTCATAATATTTTTTATTGAAGCATAGCAGGTAATTGTTTCAATTTCTGGACAATATTCATGAATAAGCTCTCCTATCGTTATCAACTTATCTGCTGAGAGTACGAAAGGATCTGCATTCACTAAATAAATACGATTAATACGTCCTCCATATGCTTTTAATTCCGCCAAATCTTCTTTTATATGTTCAATTGGGGACATTCTAAATGGTGTTTTGCGGTACATCGTGCAAAAAGAACATTTATTATGAGAGCAACCAATTGTAACTTCCAATAATGGTGTATACCCTTCCATAGGATGGCGATATACTTCTCCTGTATAATGCATAATTTTTCCTTTTCACATTACTTATTTAAAACGTGTAATTTCACTAACAGCTTTTCTTGTTGTAGTCTTTACCTCTTCATCTGGATATCCAAATGTGATAAGTGCTGCTACTGTTTCGTCTTGCGGAAGCTCAGCAATCTCTTTTATCTCTTCTGCTGCAATAATTCCCATCACACATGTGCCAATCCCCATTTCGTGAGCTGCAAGGCAGAAGGTTTGACATGCAATTCCAGCATCAAAAACTTCCCAAACGTTAGTGTGAGTTGTAGCATAATCATCGCTTTCTGGGTCTAATTTCCCACTTTTCCCTTGTACAAAACTTAGAACCAAAATATTTTTCGCGTCTTTAAGAGTATTAATGTTATATGCAAATCCGTTTACACCTTCTGTCATAATTCTATTAATTTTTTCTGTATCTTGAATAAAAGTATAACGTGCAACCTGAAAGTTAGCCCAAGAAGGTGCAAATTTAACTGTCTCCATAAGTTCTGTCAAAACATCTTTGTTAACAACTTCCTCCTTGTACTTTCTAATACTTCTTCTAGTTTTAATCATTTCTTTTCCTGTCATAGTAGTCTCCTTTTTTAATAAATTTATTCTATGTTTTTTATTATACATACTCCGTTTACCCAAAACAATTACGGATATTTTTATCCGTATAGACATATTTGTCCGTATATTACATTCTAGCTTATATACTAGTTTTTACACTTTGAGTTATAATAATAAAAATTACGTATATTCTAGATAAAAAAACAAGCACCTCTCTCTCGAGAGAATGCTTGTTTTTTTTCAACTTCATTTTGATTATTTATTGTTAATTGCTGCTTGAGCTGCTGCTAATCTTGCGATTGGCACACGGAATGGTGAGCAAGATACGTAGTTCATTCCAACTAAGTGGCAGAATTCTACTG
>CAYJHQ010000039.1:0-20370 GCA_964369775.1 uncultured Lachnospiraceae bacterium | reverse complement strand
CTGTGAAAAAAGGGAATGCTTTTTCAAATAATGCATTTGTAAAAATGGTAGGCCCTCAAAGAATGGTAGTATTTTTAGCAGTAATTGGTCTTTATGTTTTATTTGCATCAATGAGTAGTTCTTTTAGAGAATATACGACTTTGATCAGTTTGTTAGAAAATAGTTACTATATCAGTTTTATGGCAATAGGAGTTACATTTTGCTTAATTACAGGAGGAGTAGACTTATCAATCGGGACAGGAATGATTTGCTATTCGCTTATGGGGGCTTACTTAGTTGGGCATCATAATGTACCAGTCGTGCTCGGATTATTAGTATGTATAATTGCAGGAATGCTTATGGGAGCATTTAACGGATTTTTAGTGGCAGTACTCGATTTACCACCGTTTATCGCTACACTTTGTACTATGATGATCACTAGAGGTGGTGGATCTTTATTTACGGGCAGTATGGCAGCGAGTTGGCCGCCAGCGACTGATCCAGAAGGAGCATATCGTTCGTTCTTTCGTCTAATGGTCGACGGAACAATTATTCCAACAGGATTTATCTATGTTATCTTAGCAGTTTGTATCATGTCATTCATATTGAATAGAACAAGAATGGGACGTTATATTATCGGAGTAGGAAGTAATAAAGAGGCACTTCGTCTTTCGGGAGTAAACGTAGTGAAATGGCAATGGATTGCATATGTTATCTCAGGATTATTTGCAGGACTTGCAGCAGTATCCTATGCAGGAATTATGTTGTCTTCTATCGGACCTGGTAGTGGAGCGGGTTTAGAGCTAAATGCTATCGGTGGAGCAATCATTGGTGGAACATCGATGAAAGGTGGAGAAGGTTCAATCTTTGGAACACTTCTTGGAGTGTTCGTAATGGTACTTCTTCAAACAGGGCTTCCATTCATTGGGTTACAAGCGAACTGGCAACAAATTGCAACAGGATTTGTGTTAATCTTAGCGGTAACAGCAGATGTTTATAGAGGAAGAAAACAATAATAGTAGTGGGTGATCACCGCAATAGGGCGGTTGACATAAATAAAAGGAGGAACTAAAAATGAAAAAAAAGATTTTAAGTATGTTATTAGCAGTATCAATGGTTGCAGCGCTTGCAGCATGTGGTGGAACTGAAGAAGCAGCACCAGCAGAAGAGTCAACAGAAGAAGGCGGAGAAGAATCTAGTGGCGGATATCACTTTGAAATCGTTTCAAAAGGATTCCAACATGAGTATTGGCAAGCAGTTCTAAAGGGAGCTGAGAAAAAGGCAGAAGAACTTGGAGTTACAATTAACTTTGTTGGACCTAATACAGAGTCTGATATCGCAGATCAACTTCAAATGTTAAACTCGGCAGTTAATGCTCAACCAGACGGAATTGGTTTTGCGGCTCTTGATACAGAAGCAGCTCTTGACACAATCCAACTAGCAGTAGATGCAGGTGTTCCAATCGTAGGATTTGACTCTGGTGTACCAAACGCTCCAGAAGGTTCAATCTATGCAAACGTTGCTACAGACAACTATGCAGCAGGAGCATTAGCAGCAGAAGAAACTTATGCATTAGTAGCTGATAGAATTGCATCAGCAACTGAGCCAGTAAGAATTGGTGTACTTTCTCAAGATGCTACATCTGAGTCAGTAGTACAAAGAGGACTTGGATTCATTGATAAGTTTGCAGAATTAGTAGAGGCGGAAGGAAAAACTACAAACGTAGAAGGAAACGAAAGATTTATCTCTGACTCTAAAGCAGAGAAAACTGACGGAGCTGACGTAGTATTTGACGTATTGGTACCAGCTACAGTAGAAGCAGCACCATCACAAACAGACTGTGAAACTCTTATGAACAAAGAAGACACAATCGCTATCTATGGTTCAAACCAACACTCTGGTGAGGCTATGGTAAACGCTAACTCTAAATTACAAAAATTTGGAACAGGCGAAGATCAAATCATCGCAACAACATTTGACTCTGGTAAAGTTATCAAAGGTGGAATCTCTGATGGTTCAATCTCAGGAGCGATTACTCAAGCACCAGTTGCTATGGGAGAAGCTTTAGTTCAAACATTATTTGATATCGCAGAAGGTAAAGAAGTATCTGATTTAGATACAGGAAGCCAATGGTATACAGCTGAGACAATGGAAGATCCTGAAATTGCTCAAAACTTATATGACTAAGATTTTATAATGACGATAAAGACAGGGTGCCGATGGCATCCTGTCTTTTTGCAAAGAAAATGATGCGATGGAAAGCACAAGAAAACAATACAAATAATTATTTGTATTGTTTTCTTGTGCTTTGAGAGGGGAAAATATACAAAAGAATATACAAAATGCTGTATAAAACGCTGAAAAAAGATATTTGTATTGACACAATGTGTTATGAAAGTTAATATATACATAACAAATAAAACGAACATGTATTTAAAAAACGATACATGTAAACAAGGAGGTCTTTATGAAAAAGAAGTTTTTGGCAACTATGTTATCTCTGGCGGTGTTAGGTACTATGTTAGTAGGGTGTGGTGGATCAGAAGAATCTGCAGAAAGTACTTCAGGAGAGACTACAGAAGAAGCTGTGGATGGAGTTGAAGAATCTACTTCAGAAGGAGGCTTGATTGGTGTTGCAATGCCAACTCAATCTTCAGAAAGATGGATTAGAGATGGAGAAAACATGAAAGAGAAGTTAGAAGCACTAGGGTACGAGGTAGATTTACAGTACGCGGAAGATGATGTTCAAATGCAAGTGTCCCAAATTGAAAATATGATCGCTTCAGGAGTGAATTGCTTAGTTGTAGCCTCAATTGACTCGCAAGCTTTAGTAAATGTTCTAGATCAAGCCAAAGGGCAAGATATTCCGGTAATAGCTTATGACAGGCTGTTAATGGATACAGATGCAGTTTCATACTACGCAAGCTTTGATAACAAGGGAGTTGGAACAGCAATTGCAACATATATTGAAGAATCGAAAGATTTAAAAGCTGCACAAGAAGCAGGGGAAAGTTACACAATCGAATTTTTCATGGGGTCTCCAGACGATAATAACGCGGTGTTGTTATATAACGGAATTATGGAAGTGTTACAACCATATCTAGATGATGGAACATTAGTAGCTAAATCAGGAAGAACATCGTTTGAAGATACATGCATTTTGAGATGGTCGCAAGAGACAGCGCAAGCGAATGCAGAAAACTACTTAACTGGGTTTTACGCAGATGAAGAATTAGATATTGCTTGTACTGCATTTGATGGATTTGCATACGGAGTTAAGTCAGCACTTCAAGGGGCTGGATATACAGATGAAAACTGGCCACTAGTAACAGGACAAGATGCAGAATTAATGGCAAGTAAAAATATTATTGATGGAACTCAAACGATGACAATATTTAAAGACACTAGAATACTTGCAGATAAATGTGTAACTATGGTAGAAGCGGTTATGAAGGGGACAGAGCCTGAAATTAACGATACGGAACAGTATGATAACAACGTGATTGTAGTTCCTTCATATTTATGTGAGCCAGAACCAGTTGATAAAGAAAACATAGAAGCGGCACTTGTTGATAGCGAATATTATAGTGCATCAGATTTAGGGCTATAGAAAATGAAAATATTAGAGAGTGGTGGCGGAAGTCGCCGCTCTTTTTAAAAGAGGAGGTATAAAGTTATGTCAAAATATATTCTAGAAATGAATCACATAACTAAAGAATTTTCTGGAGTAAAGGCCTTGGATGATGTGAATTTGAAAGTGAAAAAGGGGGAGATACATGCATTGTGTGGGGAAAATGGTGCAGGGAAATCAACTCTTATGAATGTGTTGTCTGGTGTTTATCCATATGGTTCATATTTGGGGAAAATAATGTACAAAGGAGAAGAGGGGCAGTTTAAAAAAATTAAGGATAGCGAATCAAAAGGAATAGTAATTATCCATCAAGAGCTTGCTCTTAGTCCTTATTTATCAATAGCTGAAAATGTGTTTTTGGGAAATGAACAGTGTGCAGCTAGAGGTGTGATTAGTTGGGTTAAGACAGATGCTGAAGCTACAGAGATGCTCAAAAAAGTAGGTCTTGAAAATGAAAATGTAAATCAACCTGTTAATGCATTAGGGGTAGGAAAGCAACAATTAATAGAAATTGCAAAAGCTTTAGCAAAAAATGTAGAGTTGTTAATTTTAGATGAACCTACAGCAGCACTAAATGATGAGGAGTCTGCAAAGTTGTTGGAAATAATGTTGGAGTTGAAAAAGCAAGGTATGACAATGATAATTATTTCTCATAAGCTAAATGAAATTAGTTATGTGGCAGATTCAATTACCGTTATTAGAGATGGAAAAACAATTGAAACTCTAGAAAAAGAAAAAGACGACTTTTCAGAAGATAGAATCATTAAGGGAATGGTAGGTAGAGAAATGACCAATCGTTACCCAATCCGCGAAGGAATAGATCTTGGGGAAGTGGTATTTGAAGTGAAGGACTGGAACGTGTACCACCCAGAAGATGCTGATAGGCAAGTGTTGAAAAGTGTGAATATGAAGGTTCGAGCAGGTGAGGTAGTAGGTTTGGCAGGGCTTATGGGGGCTGGTCGTACTGAGTTGGCAATGAGTGTATTTGGTAAATCATATGGACAAAAGATTTCAGGGAAGGTCTATATAAATGGAAAAGAAGTGAATTTGAAAAATGTGAGAACTGCGATAGACCATAAGCTAGCATATGTTTCGGAAGATAGAAAAAATTATGGGTTAGTACTAATAGAGGATATAAAGCGAAATATGACAATGTCTGCACTTAGAAAGTATTTTTCTAATAATGGTATTGTAAATGACAACGAAGAGATATTGAAGGCGGAAGAATACAAAAAAAGAATTAATATAAAAGCAAATTCAATTGATCAAGCAGTAGGATCGTTATCAGGAGGAAATCAGCAAAAAGTTGTGTTGTCAAAATGGATGTTGACTCAACCGGACGTGTTAATATTGGACGAACCAACAAGGGGTGTTGATGTAGGTGCAAAATATGAAATTTATTGTGTTATAAATGAGTTAGCGAAGGCAGGAAAAGCGATTGTTATTATATCGTCTGAGATGCCAGAAATCATAGGGACTTGCGATAGATTATATGTAATTAACGAAGGTCATATTGCAGGCGAACTCAGTAAAGATGAGATGACACAAGAAACAATTATGGGTTGTATTATGACGGATAATAAGAAAGGTGAACAATGATATGGAGAGTAAGAAAATAAATATCAATATGAAACAATATGGAATGGTGGTAGCGTTAATAGTGGTGTATTTGATATTTGCATTGATGACTGATGGAAAAAATATGACACCAGCGAATATAAACAACCTAATAATGCAAAATGGTTATATTGTAATACTCGCTGTAGGTATGTTATTATGTGTATTAACAGGAAATATCGATTTGGGAGTAGGTTCAGTGGTTGCAGTTTGTGGGGCTGTAATTGGAATTTTGATGGTTGATTACGGCGCGAATATGTGGGTTGCGATTCTGGCAGCATTAGCAGTTGGACTTTTGTGTGGAATGTTTGTAGGATTCTTCGTTGCAAAACTTGGAATACCACCATTTATTGTAACTTTAGCTACAATGCTTATGGGGCGTGGGCTTACATATACATTGCTTCAATCACAAACCAAGGGACCATTACCAAAGGACTTCGTATTTATTGGGGCGGGATTTCTTCCGACGGTGAAGGTTAACCTGGGAGGCACGGAGGTTGACTTGATCTGTTTAGTTGTGGCTGCAATTGTTTCGGTTGCGGTGATAATGTTAGAGGTAAGAGATATCAATACAAAAAAGAAATATGGATTTGCGCAGACACCTGCGTGGCAGTTGGCTGCAAAAAATATTGTTATATTAGTTATCGTGTGGTTTTTCTTTTATAAATTGGCATCATATAGTGGTATTCCGTTTGTACTAGTTATTATGAGTGTCCTAGTCGCGGTTTATCATTTTATCACGAAGAAAACAGTTGCGGGAAGACAGATATATGCGTTAGGAGGAAATGCTAAAGCGGCCAAGTTATCAGGTATTAATACTGAAAAAGTATATTTTTGGGTGTATACAAACATGGGAATATTGTGTGCGGTAGCTGGAATCGTCTTATCAGCTCGAAATGCATCGGCAACACCAAAAGCGGGAGATCAGTTTGAGATGGATGCAATTGCATCTTGTTATATCGGTGGTGCAGCAACATCAGGTGGAATCGGAACTATTATTGGAGCGGTAGTAGGTGCTTTCATTATGGGGATTCTAAACAATGGAATGTCACTTTATGGATGGTCAACGGATATTCAGCAAATAGTAAAAGGTGCAGTTCTTCTTGGTGCGGTAACTGTTGATTTGCTATCGAAGAGAAAGAAATAAAACAAGAATAGTAGGAAGTAGGGGTACGGATATGTCGAAATATATGGAAATAGTAAATTGGGTGGAAGAAAAAATTGAAGAGGGAGTATTCGCCCCCAATGCTAAGATTCCATCTGAATATGAATTGATGGAACAGTTCAAGGTAAGTAGACAGACGGTACGAAAAGCTTTAGAGGTATTAGAAGAAGCTGGAGAGGTGAAAAGTCGGCAGGGAAGTGGAACATTTGTCACAGAAAAACAGGTGATTCAAAATAACTGTACGCGAGTAGCTGTAATTACAACCTACATAGATAACTACATTTTTCCTAAGATTATAAAGGGAATAGAGAAATTGCTGAATAAGAATGGATATCAAGTTCAAATTTCGTTCACGAATAATAGTGGGTCTAGAGAAGCGGAAATACTGAGGGATCTGTTGAGCCAAGAATTAGGTGGTGTGATAGTAGAGACCACGAAAAGTGCGCTACCAAATCCAAATCTTTATCTATATCAACAAATTCAAGAAAAAAATATTCCTATAGTATTTGTTCACAGTTGTTACCCGGAGATAGAAGCGCCAATGGTGTCGCTTGAAGATGAAGAAGCAGGTAGAACAATGGTGAGACACCTTGTTGAGTATGGGCACAAAAAAATTGGTGGGATATTTAAGATGGATGATGGGCAAGGATTACGTCGCTACAGTGGATATCTAAAAGAAATGTTAGCGCAGGGTTTGCAAGTGAAAGGAAATAGAATTGTGTGGCTTGACACAGAGGATACTAAAAAGTTGAGTATAATAGAAGCTAAACTTGTAGAGCGATTAAAAGATTGTACAGCGGTAGTGTGTTACAATGATCAAGTTGCTTGTGGATTAATAGAAATTTTTAGAAGATATAATATTTTGGTGCCACAAGATATTTCAATAACAAGTGTAGATAATACGGAATTGGCAAAATTATCAAATATAAGTTTGACATCGGTACAACATCCGAAAGAAGAGTTAGGAATAAAGGCGGCAGAAATGCTAATAAAGATGATGAAGACGGGGATTGTGAGTGAATCCCATGAGTTTGTAGGTGAGTTATTTGTGAGAGGAACGACAAAACATATTAATTAACTTCTCGCAGAGGAGTGGAAGGAGCTAGAAAATGTTAAAAAAGAAAGCGTATAAATTTTGGTTCGCAACGGGTTCTCAAGAATTATATGGGGAAGCGTGTTTAAAGAAAGTCGCAGAGCATTCAGCGAAAATAGTAGAAGAGTTAAATAAGTCGAGAGTTTTGCCTTACGAGGTTGTGTTGAAACCAACTCTAATTACAAATGAATTAATTAGAAAAACATTTAACGAAGCGAATGAGGATAGAGAGTGTGCAGGTGTTATTACATGGATGCATACATTTTCACCAGCAAAATCATGGATACTAGGACTACAAGAGTATAGAAAGCCATTGTGTCATTTGCATACACAGTTCAATCAAGAGATTCCATATGATACGATAGATATGGATTTTATGAATGAAAATCAATCAGCTCATGGAGATAGAGAGTATGGTCACATAGTGAGTCGTATGGGGATTGAGCGGAAAGTTGTGGTAGGTCATTGGGCGAATCAGACAGTGCAAGAGAGTTTAGCAGAGTGGATGCGTACCGCGATTGGAGTGATTGAAAGTAGCCATATTCGAGTGATGCGAATTGCTGACAATATGAGAAATGTTGCAGTAACAGAAGGCGATAAAGTAGAAGCACAGATAAAATTTGGTTGGGAAATCGACGCATATCCAGTAAATGAAATTGCGGAAGTAGTGAGCCAAGTGTCGCAAGGCGAAATCAATACACTAGTGGAAGAGTATTATGACAAATATAATATTTTATTAGAAGGTAGGGATGAAGCAGAGTTTAGAAGGCATGTAGCAGTTCAGGCAGGAATAGAGATTGGATTTGAGAAATTTTTAGTAGAGAAAAATTATCAAGCTATTGTTACACACTTTGGAGATTTGGGATCTCTTCAACAATTGCCAGGGCTTGCAATTCAAAGGTTGATGGAAAAAGGATATGGATTTGGAGGCGAAGGGGACTGGAAAACTGCAGCGATGGTTCGTTTGATGAAGATTATGGCGGCTGGCAAAAAGGGTGAAAAGGGAACCTCTTTCATGGAAGATTATACGTATAATTTTACGCCAGGAAAAGAAGGGATTCTACAATCTCATATGTTAGAAGTTTGCCCAACGGTTGCAGACGGTCCTATAGGTATCAAGGTAAATCCGCTTTCAATGGGCGATCGGGAAGATCCTGCCCGTTTGGTATTCACATCTAAGGTTGGAAAAGGTGTAGCGACTTCGCTGATTGATTTGGGAAATCGGTTCCGCTTAATTATCAATGCAGTGAATTGTAAAAAAGTAGAAGCTGAGATGCCAAAATTGCCCGTTGCAACGGCGTTTTGGACGCCAGAACCTAATTTGTTTACAGGAGCTGAGGCATGGATTCTAGCTGGTGGTGCGCATCATACAGCATTCTCCTATGATTTAAGTGTGGAGCAAATGGTTGATTGGGGTACAGCTATGGGGATTGAAACAGTGGTTATTGATGAATCGACAATGATAAGAAACTTAAAGAACGAATTGAGATGGAATTCAATAGCGTTTAGATGAAAAAGAGGGGGCAGAATATCTGTCCCCTTGAGTTGAAATGTGAAAGTGAATATTGTTATATTTTTGTCCATATTTGTACAAGAATCTCTATTGATTTTTATTTATAATAGAATATAAGTATATTAGGAGGAAAAAATATGAAGTCATATTACTTAGCAGTGGATATAGGGGCATCGAGTGGGCGCCATATCTTAGGGTGTTTGGATAACGGAAAGATTGAATTAGAAGAAGTGTATCGTTTTGAAAACGGAATGATTAAAAGAGATGGTTACCGTTGTTGGGATTATGAATTATTATTTAATCATATAAAGCAAGGGATTAAGAAGTGTAAGGAACTCGGGAAAATCCCAAAAAGCATGGGGATTGATACTTGGGGAGTAGACTATGTGTTGCTGGACAAAGAGAATCAAGTGTTAGGTGAGATGTATGGGTATAGAGACAAGCGAACTAATGGTATGGATGATGAAGTGTACAAGATAATACCAGAGGAAGAATTGTATGAGCGAACAGGGATCGAAAAAATGATGTTTAATACAATCTTTCAATTGATGGCAGTGAAGCAAACACAGAAAGAATATATGGAAAAAGCAGATGCTCTTTTGTTTGTTCCAGATTTCTTCCATTACTTGTTGACCGGAGTAAAGGTAAATGAATATACAGAGGCTACAACATCGCAGTTGATCAATGCAAAGACAAGAACTTGGGATTATGAGTTGATAGAGCGATTGGGATTTAACAAGGATATGTTCCAAAGGATTGCAAAGCCAGGAGAATGTATAGGGACTCTTCGTAAAGAGTTAGCTGAAGAATTCGGCTTTGATATGGAAGTGGTGCTTCCTTGCACTCATGACACAGAGTCAGCTATTCTTGCAGTGCCAGCAAATGATGATGACTTCGTGTATATTAGCTCAGGCACATGGTCGTTACTTGGTATTGAGAGAGGAGAGGCGGATTGTAGTGAGCGAAGCAGAAAGAATTACTTTACAAATGAAGGTGGATACGGGGATAAAATCTGTTATTTGAGAAATATAATGGGACTTTGGATGATTCAGTCTGTTCGACACAATTTAGACGACAAATATTCATTTGCACAAATTTGTGCTATGGCAGAAAAAGAAAAAGATTTTCCATCGAGAGTTGATGTAACTGATAACTGCTTTATGGCACCGGACAATATGATTGATGAAATTAAAGCATATTGTGAGAGGACAAACCAGAGTGTACCACAGTCGATAGGAGAGATTGCAACGGTTGTCTATCAAAGTTTAGCACAGTGCTATGCAAGCACAATAAAAGGAATTGAAGATGCGACAAATAGATCTTATAGCAGAATACATATTGTGGGTGGAGGATCTAATGCGGCGTACTTAAATGAATTGACAGCAAAAGCGACTGGAAAAGATGTATATGCAGGGCCATCAGAAGGAACCGCTTTAGGGAATGTAGTAGCGCAGATGCTATATAGTAAGGAGTTTTCTTCGAAAGAAGAAGCGAGAGAAGCGATTCATGAATCGTTTGATATAAAAAAATTTGAGGGGGAACAACAGTAATGAGCAATCAAATTAAAGAGGTTATTGAGGCAGGAAAAGCTAGTCTTGGAATTGAGTTGGGATCTACGAGAATTAAAGGAGTTTTGATAGGAGAGGACAATCAACCGATTGCATCGGGAGGGTACGACTGGGAAAACCAATACGTAGATGGAGTATGGACATATGATCTTGATGAAGTGTGGAATGGCGTGAAGGGGTGTTATGCAGACGTTGTGAAAGATGTACAGGAAAAATATGGTGTTCCGATTACTTCTTTAAAAGCGATTGGAATCAGTGGGATGATGCACGGATATCTAGTTGTGGATAAAGATGAAAAGCTCTTGGCTCCTTTTAAAACTTGGAGAAACACTTCGACAGAAGAGGCGACTAAAATTTTATTTAATTTGTTTGATTACAACATTCCACAAAGATATAGCGTGGGGCACCTCTATCAGTGCATTTTAAATGGAGAGAAGCATGTAGAGAACATTGACTTCCAGACAACATTAGCAGGATATGTGCATTGGAAACTGACAGGAGAGAAAGTGATGGGAGTTGGAGAAGCTTCAGGAATGTTTCCGATTGACAGTAAGACAAAAGATTACAATGAAAAAATGCTACAGCAATTTGATGAGTTAGTAGCAGATAAGAATTATAAATGGAAACTAAAAGACATCATGCCAAAAGTATTGGTTGCAGGGCAAAATGCAGGAGCATTGACTGAGGAAGGTGTAAAACTACTAGATGGAAGTGGTAATTTACAAGCCGGTATTCCGTTTTGCCCACCTGAGGGTGACGCAGGGACAGGAATGGTTGCAACAAATAGCGTAAGAGTGCGTACTGGAAATGTATCAGCGGGAACATCTATCTTTGCGATGATTATTCTAGAGGAAGAGCTTACAAAAGCATATGAAGAAATTGATATGGTTACTACACCGGCAGGTGATTTAGTAGCGATGATTCACTGCAATAACTGCACTTCGGACTTGAATGCTTGGGTGAATTTGTTCAAAGAGTTTTCAGAGAATTTTGGTATCGAAGTAGATATGAATAAGCTATATGGAACGTTATATAACAAAGCGTTAGAAGGGGATAAGGACTGTGGAGGTCTTCTAGCATATAATTATCTATCAGGAGAACATATTACAGGATTTGAAGCGGGACGTCCACTCTTCACTAGAACACCAGATAGTAATTTTAACCTAGCAAACTTTATGAGAACGCATCTTTATACTACACTTGGTGCCTTGAGAACAGGTTTTAATATTCTAAGGGAAAATGAGAACGTGGCACTTGATGAGCTGCTAGGTCATGGTGGATTATTCAAGACAAAAGGTGTTGGTCAAAAAATCATGGCAGCAGCCGTTAATTCACCAGTGTCTGTAATGGAGACAGCAGGAGAAGGAGGTGCCTGGGGAATTGCAATTCTTGCTGCTTATATGGAGCAAAAAGGAGAGAATGAATCACTGACAGATTATCTTGCGGGCAAAGTATTTGCTGGAGAAAGTGGGGAAAAGATTAATCCAGACGAAGCAGATGTAGAAGGATTTAACCAGTTTATGGAGCGTTACACAAAAGGACTACAGATTGAGAGAGCGGCTGTAGATTCTATTTAAATATTGAAATGATTACACAAAAGGCTGCTATTGCATATTCTATTAGAAAAGAGCAATAGGAGTCTTTTGTTATGGATTACAAGATTGTGATAGATGCAGGGCATGGTGGAAATGACCCAGGTGCAGTGTATGAAGATAGATTAGAAAAAGACGATGTACTAGACTTATCTCTTGCGGTAGGAGAAAATTTAAAACAAAGGGGATATGATGTAGAGTATACAAGGACTACAGACGTGTACGAATCTCCGTTCGAAAAAGCGACAAAAGCAAATGCGGCTGGAGCGGATTTGTTCGTATCGATTCATAGAAATGCTTCAGCAAACCCAAATACAGCAGAGGGAATAGAGACATTAGTCTATAATGATACGGGCATAAAGACAGAAATTGCAGAATCTATAAATGAGCAACTAGAGGCGGTTGGGTTTAAAAATAGGGGGGTAAAAGAACGTCCTAATTTAGTCGTTTTAAAAAGAACAGAGATGCCAGCGGTATTATTAGAAGTTGGATTTATAAATTCGGACTCAGACAATGCAATATTCGATGAAAAATTTGATGCGATGGCACAAGGAATAGCAGATGGAATTATAAATGTAATTGATAAAGATACAGAGAAAAAAGGTTATAGAGTTCAAGTTGGGTCATATCGCAATAAAGCGTATGCGGAAGAATTACTGAACGAATTATTGGATCAAGGATATCCAGCCTATCTGTTCGCTACCAATAACGGATATTATAGAGTGAACGTAGGTGAATTTGATGTATTAGCAGATGCCGTAGAGATGGAAAGAGAGTTAAAGGTTGGTGGATATCCTACACTGATTGTAACTATAAAATAAAATTAAAAAAATAGTCAATTAATAAAAGATAAATGAAATAACAGAATGTTACGTCGGAAAAATAAAATAGTAAAAAAATGAACAAAAATAGTAATAAATTATACTTTAATTAATTTAAAATTATGATATTATTAAAATAATATTAAAAAATAGAAGTTGTAACAAGTTGACTATTTGAAAAGGAAAGTGGAAATGAAAAAGGAGGAACAATGAGGAGAAAAAAAGGGAAAGTACTAGCAGGGATTCTTTCGGCGGCAATGATTTTTTCAACAGCTACTATGTTTGGAGAAGGAATTGTCGCAAATGCTGAAACGAATTATGTGACTGAAGAAGAGTTGGAGAATAAAAATACTGCGGCTCCTGAAAAAGATGAAGTAGTGCCAAATGCAACACAGTACCAATATCAAAAAGATGAATTAGCAGCATTTGTACATTTTGGACCGAACACTTTTAATGAGATTGAGTGGGGAGAACATTATGGAGACAGCGATCCAGCAGATATTTTTACACTTGATCAGGATTTTGATGCGGAAACAATGGTGAAAACATTACAAGAAGCGGGATTTAGACAGGTTAATATCACAGCAAAGCACCATGATGGTTTTTGTATTTTTGCAAGTGATTTAACAGAATATGATGTTGCAAACACAAATTATAAAAATGGAAACGGGGATATTTTAGCAGAAATGTCTGCAGCATGTACAAAGTACGATATGGATATGGGGGTTTATTTATCACCTTGGGATATTAATGCAGATAGTTATGGGTATTATGATTCAGTAGGGAGCGCGCTAGTAGGTAATGATGGACAGCCGCTTAATGGGAAGACTTGGGAAGAGGTTGAAGAGGCGGATGTATTAGATTACAATGACTACTATGCAGGACAATTGGAGGAAATCTTAAGTAATCCAAAGTATGGAAATAATGGACGATTTGTAGAAGTGTGGATGGATGGGGCGAAAGGAAGTGGTGCGAATGCCCAAACGTATGATTTTGCACGATACAATGAAGTGATTCAAAAATACGAAGGTGAAGAAGCAGGGAACCCAGGAGATGCTATGGTGTTTCAATGTGGTGCTTATACGACAGTTCACTGGATAGGGAATGAAGATGGGTACGCAAGCGAGGAAACGTGGGCAAAGATTAGAGTGGATGAAGAACTAGGAACTATGGATTCTGGATGGAATGTAATACCTCACTATTCAACAGGATATGAAGATGGAAATCAATGGTCAGTACCAGAAGCAGATGCGCGAATTACATCGGGATGGTTCTGGGGAAATTATAAAAAAACACCAAAAACATTAGCGCAACTAGGAGAGATGTATTTTAGATCAGTAGGTCATAATGCAGTACTGTTGTTAAATATTCCACCGAATGATGAAGGGTTCGTTGATGAAGAAATCCTTGATAGGGTAGAGGAATTCGGAAATGAAATTAAATCTACATTTGCAAATAATATAGCAAAAACTGCAGAGACATCTGCGACGGAAGTGAGAGGAAATGACACGGCGTATAGCCCTAGTAATGTACTCGATGGTGATGATAATACATATTGGACAACGAATGATGGAACTACAGAAGGAAGCATTGTGATTGATTTGGGGGATACACCTAAGTTGTTTGATGTTGTTTCTATTGAAGAAGCAATCCAATATGGGCAGCGAATTACAACCAACAAAGTAGAGTATCGTAATGGTAATGGAGAGTGGCAGCTGTTTGACGAAGGAGCGATGGTTGGATCTAAGAGACTGTATAGAGGAACTGCGGTACGGGCGACAGAAGTGCGAATTACAGTTGAGACAGGTCAATACGATAATGTTCCAATGATTTCTGAAATAGGATTGTATAAGGCAAGTGAGGGGTTTGAATATGAGACTTTTGAAATTCCAGAAGGAATGGAAGTTATCGATAATACAGACGTTAGATTCTCTGGAACCGGGTGGAATCAAGAGACTGGGGAACATTTTATTAATGGGACAAGCCAATATGCGTATAGTGGAAGTGAATTAGACATTAATTTTGAAGGGTCACAGATTTATTTATTGGGAACAGTTGATCCAAATCACGGTAAAATGGAAGTGTCTATTGGTGAAGGGGAAGCACAAGAGGTAGATACAAAAGCCAATGAGCGTAAAACAGGTCAGGTTTTATTTGCCTCAGATACATTAGAGCATGGTGACCACACGCTTTCTTTGAATGTGAAATCAGGGGCAATTGGTATTGAAGCAGCACTTGTGGTGAATAACAATGGTGTAGGGCTGATTCAATTGACAGACACAGAGTATAATATGAATGAAGATTCTACACTAGAAGTTACAGTAGTGCGACAAGGTGGTACTAATGGAGAGGTGAAAGGAATATTACAACCAAATCCAGGTACTGCAATTCAGGATGATTTTGTGACAGAACCAATTGAGTTTACAATTCCGGCAGGTGAAGATGAAGTTACAGTTGATGTAAAAACAAGAAGGAATACAAATGAAACAGGTGATCAATATTTTACAATAGAGATTATCAATAATGGAACACCTGATTTGATTGTTGGAATGAATAATATAGCAAAGATTACAATTAAAGATTCAGAAGGGCTGAATAGAGCAACTCTAAGTGCTATGTTAGAAGAATATAGTGGGTTAGATAAAGGGTGGTATCGAGATGGATGGGAATTATTTGCAGAAAAGATGGTTGAAGCGAGTAATGTAATTGCAGACGATAATGCTACGGATAGAGAAATCGAGGCGATATATAACGAGTTGAAAGCGGCTAAAGAAGCATTAGTATTACGAGAAGAATTTACAGACCAAGATCCGTTCGTGTTTCCATGGAAGTCAGGAGAGCAGGAAACTTTAGAGGCGGAATTTGGTAAACTTGAAAATGCAGGTGGAGATTCTGAAACGTGGAAATTAGAGGTGTCTTCAGGTGAAGGGTGGAGTAATGGAAAGTTTCTTAACTCTTGTAATAAGGATGATGTAATACAATTTCACTATTACGCGGAAAAAGCTGGCGTATATGAAGTTACAGCATTTATTGGAAGTGGAAGTGCAACAAATAAGTTGGCATGGTCTGAGCCAAATGCAAAAATAGAAAGTGGCAGTGTAAATGCAGGATATGCTTCTTATAATAAAGGTGAAGTGACATTTGATGTAGTCGTAGAAGAAGCGGGGGCAGGTATTTGGAGATTTACAGGACCAGAAGGAAATTCGCCACAACTTGATAAGCTTATAGTGAAGCCGAAAAATATTACATTGGCGGAATATACAGTTACTGCATCTGAAAGTGCACATGGAAGTATTGTGATTGATAAAGAGAATCCTATTACAGAGGGTGAAACAGTAGCGGTGACGATAACGCCAAATGAAGGGTATAAAGTGGCGGAGGTTTTAGTAAACGGTACATCAGTTGGTGCTGTTACTTCGTATAGAATAGAGGATATCAGCGATAACTATACAATTGAAGCAGTCTTTGAATTTGCCCAATTCACTGAAGAAACTAGGTTCCAATTCCCGATAGAAGAGAATGGGGAAGCGAAAATTTTGGAAGCAGAGTTTGCAGAACTGATAAATAGTGGTGAAGGGGAAGAGTGGCCACTTCAGCTAGGAACAGGATCAAGCTGGAGTAATGGAGAGTATGTGAATGCCTTTAATCAAGGAGATAAAGTGGTTGTCTATTACAATGCTGAAAAAGTAGGTGTTTATGAGGTGAAAGCATTTATTGGAAGTGGATCAGCAACAAATACATTGGTTTGGAGTGAGGAAAACGAGAAAATCGAAGGAGGCAGTCAGGCAGCAGGGTACGCTAGTTATGGAACAGGAGAGGTAGAGTTTGAAATTACAGTGAATGAGTCAGGAGAAGGTAGTTGGGTGTTCACAGCACCATCAGGTAACTCACCTCAAATTGATAAATTTGAAATTGTATATAAAGGTACAGGGAATATAACCCCACCACAATTAGCGGATTATTCCAATGTTGATGCAGCAATTGAAAGAGCAATATTGCTTGTAGAAGAAAATTATGTAGACTTTAGTACTGTAACAGATGCTATTTCCACAGTTGAGAGAGGATTAGATAGTACAAAACAAGAAGAAGTAAATGCAATGGGGGATGCAATAAATAACGCAATAGATGCGCTAGTATTAAAGGATGCAGATTATCGAGCAGTAGATGATGCGATTGCAAAAGCAAATGCTTTAACGGAGAGTGAGTATGTAGATTTTAGCGCAGTGAACGCATCCGTAGAGGCGGTAGTGAGAGGGCTAGACATTACAAGACAAGAAGAAGTAGATGCGATGGCGGCTGCAATCAATAAGTCGATAGGAGAATTGGAATTAAAGCCCGAACCACCAGTAGAGTCAGCAAATTATCGAGCAGTAGATGAGGCGATTGCAAAAGCGAATGCGCTGACAAAAAGTGAATATGTAGATTTTAGTAAGGTGGAAGCAGCGATTGCTGAAGTAATAAGAGGGTTAGATAGCACGAAGCAAGCAGAAGTAGACGGCATGGCGCAGCGAATAGATATGGAAATAGAAAATTTAGAGCTAAAACCTGTGACTCCAGAACCACAACCAGAACCACAACCTCAACCAGAAGAAGATACACCTGAAACAAACACTTCTAATGGAGGTAACACTAATCAAGGGAATCAAAATACAGGTACAGTTGGAACGACAACTAGTCCAACGACATCGAGTACTCAAAGAAGCACACAAACAGTTGCAACCTCGACAGTTGATGAACCAATTGTCTTGCCGGAAAGTTCGGATGAAGTAGAAGGTGATGAGTTGCAAAATGAAGAGGAAATACCACTAGTGCAAAGTGCAGATGAGAGTACAGAACTAAATTTAGAAGATGAAGCAGTGCCGCTAGAGGCGGGGACTGAAGAGGCAGGAGTTAATGTGGGGCTAATAATAGGGATTATAGCAGCGCTTGCTATAATAGGAGTTATTAGTATAGTTGTTGTAAGACAAAAAACAAGCAACTAATAAAAAGGGCAGTTTGGAAACGTAGTGATACTTTTCCAAACTGCCTTTTACTCGTTGTTTAAGAAATTGACAAGTACAAAAGAAAGATATATACTTTTGCTAAGGCGAAAAAAGGAAGGAAAAGTAATGGCAGATAAATTAGAATTTAAAAGCAAACTAGGAGAGATTCTAGAAATTGCGAATAGAAAAGAGAATAGAATTAAGCGAGAAGAAGTAGAAGAATTCTTTGAGGTAGATAATCTAAGCAAGGAGCAGATGGAACTAGTCTTTGATTATTTGCTCAGTCAAAAAATCGCAGTAGTAGGATATAAAAAAGAAGGTGGAGTAGTTAAAAATTCAGAACAAGATGAGCCGTACTCAATGGAAGAAGAAAAGTACTTAAAGGCATATCTGAGCGATTTATCTTCAATACCAGCTGAAAAAGAAGGAGAGCTTACGGAACTGTATGAGAAGGTACTAGTGGGAGATGCAATAGCGAAAGCAAGGGTTACGGAAATATATCTATCTAAAGTGGTAGAAATTGGAAAAGAGCTTCGCAATACACAGGTATTTATTGGAGACTTAATACAAGAAGGAAATGTGAGTTTGATGGTGGCACTAGAAGCAGCTGAAACAATACAAGGGATCGAGGAATTCTTAGATGGAGAAATCCGACAAGGAATGCAGATGCTAATCGAAGAGACTGTGGAACTGAAAAACCGAGGTCAAAAGATGGTTGAAAGAGTAGAACACCTAGATTCGGAGATTACAAAACTAAAAGAAGATCAAGGAAGAGAAATTACGATAGAGGAATTAGCACTTCATATGGAAATAGATGAGTCCGAAATTATGGAGATACTAAAACTTGTGGGAGAAGACAAAGAAGAATAACCTATGAACTGCGGAAAAAGAGGCAGTCAAGAATAGTTCGAACTATTTCTTGGCTGCCTTAATAATTATTGCTGCTTTAGCTATTATAATAAAATTACTCGTCTTCCTCGTCTGCTGTTTCGAGAACTGATTCAGGGAGAATTAAATTGACTTCTTCAATTCTGTTTTTATCGAGATGTTTTACGACCATGCGGATTCCAGTAGAGGTCTCGACTTCATCCCCTTCTTCAGGGATTCTATCCAATAATTCGATGATTAAGCCGCCTAAAGAATCGTGATCCTCTGATTCTAGAGCAAGTCCATGAGAGTCTAAATGAAGTTCGTCGTTTAAATCATCAAGACTTAAGGAACCAACCACAATGTATTCTAAGTCGTTAATCTGTTTGATACGCTCTTCTTCATATTCGTCGTATTCATCATGGATTTCTCCAACAATTTCTTCTAACAAATCTTCCAACGTAATTAATCCAGCAGTTTCGCCGTACTCATCAAGTACAATAGCTATGTTAAATGCGGACTTACGCATCTCTACTAATAATTCTGAAATGTTCTTGTGCTCATAAGTAAAGTGAGGTTCGCGTAGAATATTTTTGATATGAAACTCATTTGTGTTATCAAATAGAAGTAAATCCTTCATATTGATTGTACCGATTACATTGTCAGTAGTTTCTTCGAATACTGGTAATCTTGTGAACTTGTCCTGTCTAAAAATTTCTAACAATTCTACATAAGTATTATCAACAGAAGCAAATGTGACATGTACACGTGGAACCATGATATCTTTTGCTTTAACCTCGCCGAGATCAAACACGTTATGAATCATCTCTTTCTCTTCATCTTCTAGAACACCGTCTTCGTGCCCGACATCTACAATAGTACGTAGTTCTATTTCAGTAAGTGCATCTGACTTTGCATTTGGATCAACGCGCATAATGAATAGAACGGCCAAAGACATTTTGTTGATGATAAAAATAAATGGTGTCATGAGTTTCATGAATAAGCTTATAATGCGGATATAAGCAAGTGCAAGACTATCTGCATGAATAGTTGCAAAAGTTTTTGGAGTAATTTCTCCAAACAGTAATATCAATAATGTAAGTATCGCTGTAGCTACTCCAACCATGTATCCGCCTAAATTAATTGCAAGGCTCGTAGTGAGCGCAGAAGCAGATAAATTGACGATGTTGTTTCCAATTAAAATTGCGGTCAACATCTTCCCAGGTGTATCTGTTACCTTCAGCAATAAAACAGCATTGTTATTGCCTTCATCGGCCATTCCCCTTATTCGTATTTTATTAATGGTTGTCAGTGCAGTTTCTGCGGATGAAAAAAATCCAGACAGGAACAATAGCACAATTAGTACAATGATTTGTATGACGGCACTCGTGTCCAAGTTAAAATTCACTCCTTTTTATTGTCTTTCTTTTGTATGTTTACAAGGTAATATACGGATTAAATATACCTCATTTTGGGGAAATATGCAAGAGAACATTGGAAAAACTTAAAATCTCGTTATAAAAACTTAAAATCGTTGCCTGT
>CAYJHQ010000038.1:0-21406 GCA_964369775.1 uncultured Lachnospiraceae bacterium | reverse complement strand
AGAGCACTTGACTTTTAATCAAGTTGTCCGGAGTTCGAACCTCCGATGCTTCACTTTTGAAAGCTTTTAAGTATAACTTAGAAGCTTTTTTTGTACGTAAAAATAATGTGTTTAGAATAATTTTAGGGTATGAAAGAACATATGATGGGATTATACAAAAAGTAACGGAAAAATACAAGATAAATCCTTTGTTAATAGGTAAAATAAAAGAAAAATAAAAGCATAGTAGCAGAGGAGGATAATATGAATTCAATAGAGCGAATGACTTTGACATTGCAACACAAAGAGGCAGACAGGGTGCCAGTATATCCACTTATCAACAGTGTATCAAGAAAGACAATGGGGATATCTTACGAAGAGTGGACTAAAGATGTAGATAAATGTGCAGAATGTATCATAAAAGCAACAGATGAAATAGGAACAGACGCGATGTGTACGCTAGTTGACTTATCTATAGAAGCAGCTGTATGGGGCCAGGAATTGATTTACTTTGAGGATAAAGCAGCTTGCCCAAATCATGATAATCATGTTATTCAGGATGTGGAAGATTATCTCACTTTGCCTTATATTCCACTAAAAGACGCACCAAGGATGTTAGAGCATGTTGAGTTGGCGAGGAAACTATACGAAGCTAGAGGTCATGAGAAGCCAGTAATTGGGTTTGTGCTAGGTCCATTGGCAATACTAGGTAATCTAAGAGGAATGCAAGATTTGTTTATCGATATGCTCACTGATCCAGAAGAAGTGAAACATGCATTGAAAACGATTACAGAGACTGTAAAAGAGTTTTCAGTAGCATTAGTCAAAGCTGGGTGCTGTGCTGTTATGTTTGATACTTTATTTGCGGCCCAATCCATTATGTCAAAGGAAATGTGGGATGAATTTGAAGGACCGTTTGCAGAGGAATTAGCAGATGCAGTGCGCGAAGCAGGAGGAATGGTAATGATTCATAATTGCGGAGCAGGAGTATATTTTGACGTTCAATACAAGCGTATGAAACCTGTTCTATTTTCATTTAATCTAATACCAGATGATTGCAAGGATATGGCAGATATCAAAGCAAAATATGGGGATAAGATGACACTGATGGGACACATTGATCCAGCATGGTTGTATCGAGCATCAGAAGAAGAATTGAGAGCACTTTGTAGAACACAAATTGATACGTATAAAAAAGATGGCGGATTTGTACTTGCTACAGGCTGTGAATACCCAGCACCATTAGATTTTGATAAAGCTAAAATTATGGTTGAAGAAGCTTGTACTTATGGAAAATATGATAAGTAGGGGAATCTTTACAAATAGTCGGTGTTTTAAAAAGCTTTTAAGTTGAACTTAAGAGCTTTTTTTGTTATAATGAAAATCTACTTTTAATTGAGTATTGTAAAGATTTTTTTACTTGCTTTTCCGAGGCATCGTGATAATATAAAAGTAATGATTGACTATTAATTATAAAGAAGATATAATATTTTTTTATTCACAAGGAGGAAGATTATGCACAGCAAAACAGAACAGATTGATTTTATTACGTATTTTAATGAGATATTGATAAACTTTTATGAAGATGAGAATGATGTTAAGAAGTTAGGGAAGAGTCTAGGATTTGATGTTGAGAACAATTATTTTGTGGCGGTTTCGTTTTTATATCCATCAAATGTTCGTACAAGCTTTGAAGACAAAGGTGATCTGAGAGATGTTGTTGCTCAGATTAATAAACTTCCGAATATTAATAAGAATATTGACGAACAACAATTTTTGTTTATTGAGAAAGGTGTGGTTACCTTTTTAATTGGTGAAAGCAAACATGAATTGATAGATGCGTTGGTGCCATTTAGAGAGCAAGCAGTGGAGATTTTGAAGAATTCCGATCTTAAAGAGCGTGTGAGAATTGGGATTGGTCTTATTGAGAAAAATGTAAAAGGAATCAAAAGAACTTTTAGAAATTCGGTTGATGCTATTCATGCAGGCGAGATTTTCAAGAAAGAACGTGATGTACTTGAATATATGAGTATGGAGATTTATGGAAGCATTAATGCGATGGTGTCAAACTATGGAGATAGAATTACCAGTGTAGTATTGAAACAATTGGATGAGCAACAGCAAAGAGTCCTTGCTAAGTACTATAAGTGTAAAGAAGATGTTGCAACGACAGCGGAAGCGTTAGCGTTGACGACAGAGGAAGTTGAGAAAGCACTTTATGAGGTGAAATTAAATACAGGGCTTGATGTACATGATACAGAGGATAACTTTAAACTTCAATTGGTTATGGTTGCAAAGAAGGTTTTAGGAGCTAAAGCCGAAATTGATAAGATGAAGAAAGTAACGAAATAGATTATAGAAAAATTAGGTAGTAGCATTTGTGAAGACAGGTGCTACTATTTTGTTAGAGAATATGAGTGGAGGATTACCATGGTTTGTCTACGTGATTTGCTACAACTAGAGCAGTTGGAGGAATTAGAGGTTATTGCGGGAAAAGGTGGAACAGGAACATCGATAGAGACCGTTACAGTAATGGAAGTTCCTGATATCGTACAGTATTTAAAAGGAAATGACTTTTTGATTACAAGTCTGTATTTTGTAGGAAATGATAAGGACAAGCAGATGGAAGTAGTGCAAAACTTGATAGAGAGCCCTTGTGCATGCCTAGGAATTAAGATGGGGAGATATGTGGATGAACTATCTAGTGAAGTGCAACAACTTGCAGAGGAACATAATTTTCCTATTTTAAGAATACCGCCCACACTAACTTATATCGATATTATAATGACGATTATGAATACGATTTTAATCGAAAAGGATATGGAAGGAGTCCGGGAAAAGTTAATTCATGATATTCTGTTTGGCAGTAAAGAAAAGGATTATTTATTGATAGAACGAGCGAAATTGTTAAACATATTGCTTGATAAAACTTTTTTTCAAGTTATGGTAGTTAAAAATATGGTTACAGAAGCATTGAATCAGTTTGATACAAAGTATATGAAGTTTATGTCAAAGCAATTATGCGTATATGTTGAAGGGTTAGCGGAGGTAAAGAGTTGTCATTTACTTTTACTAGAGAGTCACGCAGTTCTATTGTGTGCAGGGTACACAAAGAAATCTTTGGAGAATGCTAACGTAAATATCACAAGAGAGATTAAGAGAAGGATGCCATCTGAGAAGAAAGCGAGTTGGAAGATAGGTATCGGATCTAGCGGAAAAGGTGTTACAGAAATTAGAAAATCCTATAGTTTTGCGTTAGATATGATTCAATTAGGCTATACATTAAAGCAAAAGGAAAATCTATATTGCTATAAAGAGTTGGATATTTATTGTCATTTACAGACCCTATTTCTGAAAAGTTCCACAACTTTTTATAAGGAAATGTTTTCTAAAATTGAAAGTAAAGAATTATTAGAAACAGTGGAGGTTTATTATGACTGTAACTGTAATTTAGATGCTACTGCGAAAAGGTTATTCGCACATAAGAATACTGTGAAGTATAGGCTTAATAAATTAAAAGAGCTTACGGGATTAGATGTAAAATCGCAAGAGGATAGTTTTAAGTTACAGTTTATGCTATTGGAAAAGAAGATTATGGAGCAAAATGAAAGAGAAGAATAAGATATTAATTTTAAAAAGGTAGTGCGATTGTCTGAAAGGACAAAATGCACTGTCTTTTTTTGTCTGATAGAACAAAGCATAATTACTCTAAGCTGATATAATATACATATTAGATAGAGAGGAGAAGCATATGGTACATAGCAATGAAGATATAAAATATTGTGAATCTTTATTAGAGAGTTTTTATGGAATCGGATGTGGATTAGAAGGTGGTGTCACAAGGTTAGGCTATACGAAGGATGAGGACTTAATGCATGAAGCATTCCAGAAATTAGGAGATAAATTGGAGTGTGTGAGCTTTGCTGATGAGGTAGGAAACACATATGTTGCAAATAATAAAAAGGAAAATTATTATTTGATTGGCTCTCATTTGGATTCGGTTATAGAAGGCGGACGCTATGATGGTGTAGCAGGGATAATTGCAGGTCTTCTAGTGTTAAAATGGGCGAAAGAAGAAGGATTAAATGTTCCTATAAGAGTAGGGGCGTTTCGATGTGAGGAATCTAGTAATTTTGGGTGCTGTACAATTGGAAGTGGATTGGTAACGAAAGAGGCGACAAAACAGGAAATCGACGGATTAGTAGGGAGAGACGGAAGAACATTAGGTGAGGTATTTGAAGATTATGGGTATACATTGAAGCCACAGAAAATTAGTGGAATTAAAGAATACCTAGAAATGCATATAGAACAAGGGAAAATCCTAGAGGAGTATAAAACGGATATTGGAGTGGTATTTACAGTGGCAGGACCGATTCGATACCATTTACACCTTCATGGAATTGCAGAGCACTCAGGAACAACGCCGATGATGATGAGAAATGATGCCCTTTGCGCAGCAGCAGAAATCATCTTAGAAGTGGAGCGAATAGGAAATAGGGAATCCTTTTGTCAATCCGTAGCAACAATAGGGGTGATTGAGAACCAACCAAATGCATTGAATGTGGTACCAGGAGCGGTAAAGCTAGGAGTAGATATGAGAGGAGTAGATTCCGCAAGTCTCGAAAGAATGGAAAGAAGTATGTTAGAAGCAGCGAAGACTATTTGCTCAAAACGTGGGATTAGCTTAATGGAAGAAAAAATAGGAAGTATTTCACCAATAGAAATGTCCAAAGATGTGCAAGCAAGAATTGAGAATGCAGGAAAAGAATTAGGTCTTTCCACAAGAATGATGGTGAGTGGTGCAGGGCATGATGCAATGTCATTTGCAGGACTCTGTGACACAGGAATGGTATTTATTCCTTGTAATAAAGGGATAAGCCACAACAAGATGGAATTTACGACAATAGAAAATATATGTAATGGTGCACGTGTTTTATACGAATGTATCAGGAAGGAAAACATATGATATTAATCAAAAATGGTCGAGTGGTGAATCCAAAGACAAATATAGATGAAATCCTTGATATACAGATTGAAAATGGGATTATTAAAGGTATCGGTAAGTATAAAAAAAGTGAAGATTATGAAGAAGTAATCGATGCAACTGGAAAGATTGTATCTCCAGGTTTGATTGATGTTCATGTACATTTTCGAGAGCCAGGATTTACACACAAAGAAGATATTGAAAGCGGAGCAAGATCAGCGGCAGCAGGAGGATTTACAACTGTAGTCTGTATGGCAAACACGAACCCCATTATTGATAATGAAGAAACTTTAAATTATGCAATGGGCAAGGGGGAGAAGGCTAAAATAAATGTAATGCAAACGGTAGCAGTTTCAGAAGGATTTGGTGGAGAGAGGCTGACTGACTTTGGGAAATTAAAAGAGTTAGGTGCTGTTGGGGTTACAGATGACGGAATCCCATTAGAAGATGCAAGTTTTGTGAGAAAAGCAATGTTAGCTGCAAAGGAAGCAGACTTACCAATCAGCTTACATGAGGAAGATCCTAGCTTTATCAAAGGAAGCGGAGTGAATGAAGGAGAAGTATCAAAAGCATTAGAATACGGTGGAGCAAGCTCTTTATCGGAGTATATTATGGTGGCAAGAGATTGTATGCTTGCACTGGAAACAGGAGCTAGAGTGAACTTCCAACACCTCAGCACAAAAGAGGCTGTTGAACTAGTAAAGCTTACAAAAAAGCTAGGAGCAAATATTTGGGCTGAGGTAACACCGCACCATTTTTCGTCAACACAAGGCCTAGTATTAGAAAAGGGATGTTTAGCTAGAGTGAATCCACCACTTCGATCAGAAGAAGATCGCTATGCATTGATAGATGGATTAAAGACAGATGTGATAGATATTATTGCCACAGATCATGCGCCACATGCACCAGAAGAGAAGCAAAGAAATATTCAAGAAGCACCTAGTGGAATGGTTGGACTAGAAGTTTCCTTAGCTTTAGGAATCACGAATCTAGTGAGGACAGGGCACCTGACCATGCCACATTTATTAGAAAAAATGACAGTTAATCCAGCAGCGTTATACAAGATGGAAAAAGGAAGTATTGAAGTTGGAGCAGTTGCAGATGTCGTAATCTTTGATGAATATGAACAATGGGAAATTGGTAAGTCATATTCAAAGGGTGATAATTCTCCATTTAAAGGAGCGAAAGTGTATGGGAAAGTAAAGTACACAATCTGCAATGGAAAAGTTGTTTATAGAGATAAGGAGGAAAGCTGATGAGCGTAGTATTAGAAAATAAGAAGTTGTCAGAAGATTTTTATTTCATGAAAGTCAAAGAAAAGAACAATGCAAGTATGGGACAGTTTTATATGGTGAGAGCTTGGGATGAGTTTCCGATTTTATCTAGGCCAATCAGTGTATTTGACGCAGATGAGGAAAGTGTATCTTTTCTGTATAAAGTAGTAGGAAAAGGAACTGAGATTTTTTCTAAGCTAGAAAAGGGCGCAGAAATACAAATCGAAGGACCACACGGAAATGGGTTTCCAGAGGAGGCAAAAGGGAAAATTGCAATGGTAGGTGGAGGTGTAGGAATTGCTCCATTTTACTTAGCAGCAAAAGAGTATCGAAAGAACAATTCTGACAACGAAATTGACATATTTTTAGGATTTAGCCAAGAGGTACTTCTAGAACAAGAGTATACGGCTGTGTGTGACAACTTAACAATTAACCAAGGTGGTTTTGTTACAAATGATATTGACCCTACAAAATATGACTATATCTTAACTTGTGGACCAGAAATTATGATGAAAGTGCTATATGAAAAATGTGTGAAAGTTGGTGCTAAAGCACCAGTTTATGTGTCAATGGAGAATCGGATGGGGTGTGGAATTGGGACATGTTTAGTCTGTACATGCAAGACTAGGAGTGGAAATAGAAAAGCATGTAAAGATGGACCAGTATTCTTAGGAAGCGAGGTGTTTTAGTATGGCGAATTTAGAGACGAGTTTTGCAGGGATTACGTTTAAAAATCCAATTACATTGGCTTCTGGGACTTGTGGGTTTGGAAGAGAACTAAATGAGTATTTCGATATACAGAAATTGGGTGGCATTTGTTCTAAGGGGCTTACGCTACACGCCCATGGCGGCAATGATGGAATTCGTATTTGGGAGACACCGAGTGGAATTATGAATAGTGTGGGTATGGAGAATCCAGGAGTAGAGCAGTACATAGAGAAAGAACTACCGTGGATTAGAGAAAAAGATTTGGTAAATATTGTTAACATAGGAGGGCACTGCCTAGAGGATTATGTAGAAGGTGTTTCTTTATTGAATAATGAAAAGATAGATATTATTGAGTTGAACATCTCCTGTCCAAATGTAAAAAACGGTGGAATGAACTTTGGAGTGAAAACAGAGGCAGCAAGAGAAGTAGTAAAAGCAGTGAGAGCGGCAACTAATCATAAGTTGGTCATTAAATTATCTCCAAACGCGGAAGATATTGTAGGCCTTGCAAAAATGTGTGAAGAGGAAGGGGCAGACGGTGTTTCTTTGACTAATACGTTTTTAGCATTAGCTATAGATATCAATAAAAAGAAAGCAGTGTTTAATAATGGATATGCGGGCTTGTCAGGAAGTGCAATCAAGCCAATTTCTCTTAGAATGACCCACCAAGTGGCAAATGCGGTGAAGATTCCAGTGATAGGAATCGGTGGAATTACAACATGGGAAGACGTTGTAGAGTATATTATGGTAGGAGCATCATTAGTGCAGTTAGGGACAGGTTCATTTATGCACCCTACAAAAGCTATGAATCTTATTGATGGACTAGAGCAGTACATGGAGGAAAATGGTATCAAATCCTTAGAGGAGATAAGAGGAATTATCTAAAATTCTATATTTAAGGTTTTCTACTGAAAATTAGGCTTGAAAAATTTGTAATAATTTGCGATAATCTTATAAGTGTAAAACACAAGAGAAAAGGAGAGAATGAATGGAACAACAAAAAACAAAAAAAGAACTTTCACTTGCTTTGAAAATGGGAATTGCGTTAGTTTGTGGTTTGGCAGCAGGTCTAATCTGTCTATACTTACGCGAGTATCTTAATGGAAATGGACAAGGGGAGACTTGGGCGTTCATCAACAATTTATTATTTCAAGATATAACTGCAGAAGGTGCAGAGAGTGCTATTGGAGTCTTTTATATTATTGGGCAGCTATTTATTAAATCATTACAATTAGTAATCGTGCCTATGGTATTTACATCGATTGCATTAGCAATTGGAAAAATTTCAGATACAAAGTCTTTAGCAAGAATTTCAGGGAAGACTATTGGGTGGTTTTTAATGTGTTCAGCAGTTGCATTGGTACTTGCTTGTGCAATCGGATTCACATTTTACTCGATGGGAGTATTTCAACCAAACATCGAAGGGTTAGAGGCATCAGCAGGATCGACAGGAAGTAATCCATTACTTGTAATATTAAACATCGTTCCAAGTAATATCACTACATCGTTTAACAGCAATACAGCAGTGCTTTCAATTGTATTCTTAGCAGTAGCAGTGGGATTAGCAATGACAGCATTAGGAAAAGAAAAGACAGCAACATTACAAAAATTACTTACAGAGGTTAATGATATCGTAGTTGTATTCCTTAACTTTGTAGTTACAAAATTCGGACCTTTTGCAATTTTCGTGTTATTAACTCGTACATTTGCAATCTATGGAATTGATTACTTAACACCAGCTATGGCATACGTGGCAATTACTACAGTATTGTTATTGTTGTTCCTATTTGTTGGATATCCATTACTTGTATGGATTGGAACAGGGTTAAACCCAATCATATTTGCAAAGAAGATTTTAAAAGTTGCTATTTTTGGATTTTCAACTTCATCAAGTGCAGCGACACTTCCTCTTAATATGGAAGTAACTACAAATGAGTTAGGTGTAAATGATCAAGTAGCATCATTTGTATTACCACTTGGTATGACAATCAATATGAATGGAACAGCAATTATGCAAGTAATTGCAACACTATTTATCGCAGGAAGTGCAGGATATGACGTAACATTCATGTCATTAGTAGTAACAGCAGTATTAGCGCTTATCGCTTCAGCAGGAACTCCTGCAGCACCAGGCGCAGGAGCAGTAGTTTTATTTACAATTTTATCTGGAGTAGGATATACAAACGAAGCGGCATTGCTTGCATATTCATTAATTCTTGCAATCAACCGTCCAATCGAGATGTTAGTAACATCACTCAATGTAGTTGGAGATTCAACAGCGTGTCTATATGTAGCGAAGTCAGAGAAGACTTTAGATGTGGACACATACAATAAGAAAAGTAAATAATCAATTAAAGTAATATAGGTATCAGTTCTTCGAGAGAGGAAATGATATAAGTTAAGTTCAGTTCAGGCGCTGGGGTCAGATTGTTAGGGTTAAACCAACAACAATCGATTCCAGCGTTATTTGCACCCTTCATATCACTAGTCAGAGAATCGCCGATAATTAATGCCTTATCTTTTTCAAAATCTGGAATCTGAGAAAAGCAGTAATCAAAAAAATGAATAGAAGGTTTTTCATAGCCTACCACTTCTGAAATGAAAATGTCATCCATTAATTTTTCGATTTTTGTGTTTTTTAGCTTTGCGTCTTGGGCGAGTTTCGTGCCATTAGTTACTACATATTGTTTATAGTCATCTTGTAGACTTTGACAAAGTTCATAGGCGTGGTCAAAAAGAACTGCAGTATTGCCAAGGGCTAATTGGAAGCGCTTATTTAAGCTTTCAGGCTTCACATCCGTTAACTTTAAATAGTCGCAAAAGTCTACAAAGCGATTAAGTAGCACTTCTGGCTTTGTAATCTTACCGAGCTCTAGTTTTCTCCAGTAAGAATGATTAATCTCAGAATAAATTTTTATATCTTCTTCAGATAGGGAGACACAGACTTCTGAAAAGACCTTTCGTAAAGAAGCAGACTGTGATTTTTTAAAGTCTACTAACGTATCATCGATGTCCCATAATATAAATTTGTATAATTTTCTATTCATTTTGCTCTCCTTTTGAATAATATCCAGTGTTATTTATCAAATTATATAATGAATACCTAAGGATAGCAAGAGGCGGTTTTAGAGGGATTGAAAGGCTTACAATGGCGAAAAGACTTGCTTAATCAGTAGGTATCGGATATAATGATGTGATGAAATGAGTGAGATGTAGGAGGAGGTAGAGATGCTTCGTCATTTGCATAAGTTTGAAAGCACCATGTGGTTGCTAGTCAAATGTATAGTATATTTAGGAACGCTAGGGATTTATATTGCGGTATTAGGTACTGTAAATATCGGTTATACCCGTATGTCTAGAACACTAGGAGTTACAGTGTTGACTTATATAGTGGTTGGAGCACTTTTCTTACAGATATATGGACATTATGATATAGGAAGAAGAAAAAGCAAACCAATAGTTTATTCTATTTTATTAGCGACTCTATGCACAGATATTATCACCTATGCGCAAGTTGTGATTATGCGAACTTATGAAATAGGGACACGATTAATATACGCACAGGATTTCCAATTACTTATTGTTATAATACTTTTACAAGTCGTATGGATTTTAATTGCGGTATATAGTGGGAATGGCCTTTTTTTTAAGATTCATGAACCAGAAGCATGCAGTGTGATTACGTCTTCGCAAGAGAGTTTGGATTATATAGCATGTGCTATTAATAAATTTAAAAGGCAGTACAAGATTCAATACGTATTTGATTATAGAGATCCGGGGATATTTGCCAGCATTAATAATGTTACGAGTGTATTTATTTACGATATACCAGCCCAGCGACGCGCAGAGATTATGCGCTTATGTTATGAGCGGAAAATTAATGTGTATTTCAACCCAGATATAGAAGATATAATGGAATTTAGTGCGAAAAAATATATTTTAGATGATGTTTACCTACTGAATAAGAAGGTAAAGTCAATTACCATGGAGCAAAGGGTTATAAAGCGCCTTATGGATATAGTGTTACCTGTGTTAATAGGACTTTTATGTTCGCCTTTGTGGATTGCAGCAATGATAGCAATTAAGGTTAATGATGGCGGACCTGTAATATTTACTCAAGAGAGGGTTACTTTAAAGGGGCGGAAGTTCAAAGTCTATAAATTACGTACAATGAAAGTGGATGCAGAGATTCGTTCGGCAGATGCAGATGATGATAGAATAACTGCGCCTGGAAGGCTATTGAGAAAAACTAGGATTGATGAATTGCCTCAACTATGGAATGTACTAAAAGGCGATATGTCCTTGGTGGGACCAAGGCCAGAGATGCTAAAGAATGTAGAAGCGTATACAAACCAGCTTCCAGAATTTGTCTATAGACTTAGGATGAAGGGTGGACTAACAGGGTATGCTCAGATAGCAGGGAAGTATAACACCACACCGAAGGACAAGCTGATTATGGATATGATGTATATAGAGCAGTTTAGCATTTGGAAGGATATTCAGCTGATATTTCAAACAGTGTCAGTCGTACTTAAATCGGATAGTACAGAAGGTTTTAGAGAAAGAGCAGACGATAAAAAATATACATTTATTGAATACGTAGAAAAACAGGGTTAAAGATAGGTATGATAGAATTTTTAAAGAAAACATACAACAAGTCGCAAAAAGAGTTGCTAAATGAATTAGAGGATGCTTTAGTAAATGAAAAACGATGCCAGATTGTTACAGCAAATCCAGAAATAATGATGAACGGACATCTTTCAAGAAGGTATTCGAGAGTATTGTTAGCGCAAGACACATTGATAACACCAGATGGAATCGGTGTGGTTAAAGCTGCAAGTATGGCAGGGCTTCCAATAAAGGAGCGTATTGCTGGCGTCGATATGGTAAAAGATTTACTAATAGTTATGAATGAACACAAGTTCTCGTTGTATTGCTTTGGAGCAAAGCAAGAAGTGCTAGAAAAGTTTGAGGAGTATGTGAATAGAGAGTATTCAAACATCCAGCTTGTTGGATTAAAAGACGGGTACAATCATTCAGAAGAGTTAGTTATACAAGATATAATAAGAAGAAAGCCTGATGTTATCCTTGTGGCACTTGGAGTGCCAAGGCAAGAACTAACAATAAGAAAGTATATAGAAAAATTTCAAAAAGGGATTTTTATAGGAGTAGGTGGCGCACTAGATGTGTTAAGCGGGACGAAGAAGAGAGCACCAGAGGTATTTATAAGGTTAAATATAGAATGGTTATATAGAGTGCTTTCAGAACCAGCGAGATTAAAACGGTTTTTCCAGTATAATGTTAGATTTTTTCGTGTTTTAAAAGCTGAGATAAAAAAGGATAAAATGGAAAGAAATGGAGATAGATATGATAAATAACTTAAAGTATGTATATCAAAAATATCATTTTTTGATGCATCAATTAATATCTAGAGATTTTAAGGTGAAGTATAAAAGAAGTGTACTAGGTGTTTTGTGGAGCTTGCTTTATCCAGTATTGACGATGTCAGTAATGTCGCTCGTGTTTTCAAATGTGTTTAAATTTTCTACACCAGGTGTGAGTTATATTACGTATTTAATGATTGGTTTAACTTTTTTTAACTATTATAGCGAAGCTTCAAATTTAGCAATGAGTAGTGTAGTGGCCAATTTTAGTTTGATTAATAAAGTTTACATGCCAAAGTATATATTTCCGTTATCAAAGTGTTTATTTGTAGGGATAAACTTTTTGCTTACATTAATTCCATTGTACCTGGTAATAATTTTAACAGGAACAGGTCTTAACTGGTGGCACCTATTACTTCCTTTTGCGTTTATCTGTCTCTTTTTATTTACAGTTGGAATGGGGCTTATACTAGCAACAGTTTCTGTGTTTTTACGAGATATGTTTTATATCTATGGAATTGTTATTACATTATGGATGTACCTAACACCTGTAATGTATGATATTACTGTGTTACCAAGTTATTTGCAGCAGATAATGTTTTTTAATCCACTATATCAGTACATCAACTTTGCGAGAACGATTATCTTATACCACAGTGCACCATCAGCAATACAATTCGCAGCGTGCCTTGGTTCAGCACTTATAGTGTTGATAGTGGGAATTGTTGTGTTTAAAAAGAATCAAAATAAATTTATTTATTATGTGTAGGGGGAGTCATGGGAAATAATATGATAAAAGTTGATAATGTATCGATGAGGTTCAACTTAGGGATTGAAAAGGGCTTTTCCTTAAAGCAGATGATGGTGGATATTGGAAAGAGAAAGCCAAAAGTAAAGAATGATTTTTGGGCGCTAACGGATATTTCATTCGAGGTAAAAGCCGGTGAAGTAATTGGATTTGTTGGTGGAAACGGAGCAGGGAAGTCTACGCTCTTAAAAATAGTAGCAGGTGTAATTCAACCGACTAAGGGGCGTGTAGATGTACACGGAAATATTTGTCCGATGATAGAGTTAGGAGCAGGGTTTGACCCGGCTCTTACAGCACGTGAAAACATATACTTGAATGGAGCCGTACTAGGATATTCAAAGAAGTTATTAGATGAAAAATTTCAACAGATAGTAGATTTCTCGGAATTACATGACTTTTTAGATGTACCCGTACAGAATTTTTCTTCTGGAATGGTTGCAAGATTGGCATTTTCAATAGCAACAATTGTTGAGCCAGAAATTCTGATTGTAGATGAGATTCTTTCTGTTGGTGATATAGGATTTCAAGCGAAGAGCGAAGAAAAGATGTTAAGCATGATTCATGGAGGGACGACAGTGTTGTTTGTATCTCATTCAATCGAGCAAATCAGAAAATTATGTGATAAAGTAGTGTGGATCGATAAAGGAAAAATGGTTAAAGTCGGCGGAAAAGAAATTTGTGATGAGTATGTACGCTTCATGGAGGTGAAATAGGTGAAAGCAATAACGTTAAAAAAAGGGAAGTTAATAAAATATAAAAACAACAGAATAACATATGAAAAAAGAGCGGATAAGCTGATTGTTACTAATGACACAGATAACTATGGTTTTTTTGTGAAAGCACATATAGTGAACATAGAAAAGGATGTGACTGTGGAGGTCAACTATAAAGGAGAAGCAGTAAATGGAGATAGTGCAATTTTTCAAATTCTAAGCCTAAAGCGTGACATTATTGCAGAGGTCACGTTAAATGGATTAGCAACAGTAGAATTAAAAAAAGGAAAGTATTTAATTGCATTGAAGGTATTAGCGAAGAGTAAAACGCTGGTTGACTGCACCACTACAGTGACAGAAGCAACTTCGGATTTTAATGATGAGATATTGACAGATAATGATACATTAGTAATTACACCGAATTATCCTACAATGGAAAATAAATATATGTGCGGATTTGTTCACTCGAGATTAAAAGCTTATAAGGAACAAGGCTTGAAATTTGATGTTGCTTGCTGTCATGAGTATAAAGGAATAACAAAATATACGTTTGAAGGAATAGAGGTATATAGATACAATTTCCAAACATTAAGAACATTGTTGCAGCGAAAAAAATACAAGAATATTCTAGTTCATTTTATGGATAAAAATTACGGAAATGTTTTTCAATCAGTCAATATAAGTGACAGCAATCTGTTTCTTTGGGTCCATGGACCGGAAACGTTGTATTGGGATACACCACATTTTGTTACAGGATATTTTGAAAAACGAGCAGAAATAACAGGAGAAAACAAGAAATTATTTCATGAAAACGATGAAATGATTAAATATTACAATGAACTTAGTAATGTTTCTTGGGTGTTTGTTTCAGACTGGATTAAAAATCATAGCGAAGAGCTTATTGGAATTAAATTTAAAAATTACCATGTAATTCCAAATATAATTGACACAGATCTATTTAAATATAAAGAAAAGAATGTAGAGTTACGTAAAAAAATATTTATGTTACGAAGATTTGATGATTGTGATAAATATGCTATTGATATTAACGTCCGTACAATATTAGAACTTAGCAAGAGAAAATTTTTTGAAGATATAGAATTTAATATCTATGGGACAGGGAACGTATATGATAAGTTGGTGGAACCGATAAGAGGATTTGAAAATGTGAATCTAATTCAGAAATTCTTATCACACGAAGAAATTGCAAAAGTGCATGGAGAAAACGGGCTTGCTTTTTTTCCTACGAGATACGATGCACAAGGCGTTTCAATGTGCGAGGCAGCAGCATCAGGTCTAGCATTAGTTGTTTCAGACAATGATGGTATCAAAGAGTTTGTTCCAGAATCAATTGAATTTATAGAGACGGAAAATCATATAGCATATGCAGATTTAATTGAGAAGTTATACTATGATGAAGAATTATTTTCAAAGTACTCTAAAGCGTGTAGTGATAAAATTTTAGAAACATGCTCTTTTGATGCAACTACTCAACGAGAAATAGATATGATTAAGACATTTAAACCTGAGAACTATGAAATTGAACCGATCCAAACAGAAGATATTATTTTGTCTGTTATTATTCCATCTTACAACGTAGAGAATTATTTGGAACATACGATAAATACTTTACTAGACCATCCGAATAATAAAAAAATGGAAATATTAGTAGTTATTGATGGAAGTCCAGATAACACTTATGAATTAGCACTTGAGATAGAGAAAAAATATGGGAATTCAGTTATTAAAGTAATTAATAAAGAAAATGGTGGACATGGATCAACAATTAATGTTGGAACACAAAATGCAAGAGGTAAATATACAAGAATAATTGATGGAGATGACTGGGTTAATTCTACAGATATGTGTAAGCTTATTGATATATTGGGAAAAGAAACTTCGGATATAGTTATAACAGACTACTGTGAAGATAGAGCAGATATAAATGAGCTTATAAAAAAAGAATTATATGCAAACCTAAGACCTGGCTTTCAATATGATTTTGATGATTTATGTATTGACAATTATGGCTTCAATGATTGGGGGCCGATTTTAGCGACTGGAAATTTCAATACAAAGATGTTGCAACGGTCAAAGTATAAGTTGTCTGAGAAGTCTTTTTATGTTGATATGGAGTTTGATATTATTTCAATTATCGAGGCTAAAAAATTGACATATTACGATTTAGACATATATAGATATTTTATAGGAAGGGTTGATCAATCTATTTCAGAACAATCTTATATCAGAAACTTCAAGAATCATGAGAAAATTATTTTTAGTGTATTAAATATAATGGAAACCGACCTAATTATTTCAGATGCGAAGAAAAATTATGCCTATAATAAGATAGTGCTACCGATGGTTCGTGGACACTATGAAATATTAATAGAATTAATTAAAAAGGGAAAAGAATTCAAGTCATTTGACACTAAATTAAAAGTACATCCTTATATCTATAACAGGGCAATACAATCTAGAGTAACTAGAATTCACCGTAAGACAGGTGGTGCACTGCTTAAATTAACTAGTTTAGGGATTGTCAAATTAATAATAAAGCAATTTCGAAGAGGTGCGTAATGAAAAAAATAAAATATTTGGTAGTAGGTGGAGGTATTTCAGGTCTCACGTTTGCAAATTATGTGAAAGATGATTACTTGGTAATCGAAAAAGAGAATCGTGTTGGAGGATATTGTAAGACAACAAAAAAAGATGGTTTTGTATGGGATTATGCAGGGCACTTTTACCACTTTAAAACAGAGTACTTTAAAAAACTGTTTGAAGATAACATAAAAGAGAAGGATTTGGTATATAAAGATAAGTGTACCAAAATCATTTACAAAGAGGATCTTATCGAGTACCCATTTCAAACGAATATTCATCAATTGAAGAAAGATGATTTTATTGACTGTTTATATGATTTGTTTAACAAAGAGGAAAAGGATGATTACGACAATTTTCTTGATATGCTTTATGGGAAATTCGGTAAGTCCATCACAGAAATTTTCTTAAAGCCTTATAATGAAAAATTGTATGCAATTGATTTGAAGAAATTAGATGTTGATGCAATGGGGAGGTTTTTCCCATATGCAGATAAAGAAGCTATTATTAATAATATGAAGAGAAGCGGAGATAGCATTTCTTACAATAACTATTTCCTATATCCAAAAGATGGAGCATACGCATTTGTAGAAATTCTTTATAAGCAGTTGGATAAAGAAAAAGTTTTACTAAATACAGCGCTAGAAAGTGTTGATATAAACAACAAGATTGCAGTTGTAAATGGTGAAAAGGTTGCATATGAATATTTAATCAATACGACACCGTTGAATATGTTTATGCAGCAAGTAAATGAAAAAGAGCATAATCAATTAGTTGATAAACTATCATACAATCAAGTGCTTGTATTTAATTTAGGTTTTAATGAAAAGGCAAACCTTACAGAAGAACATTGGATATATTTGCCCGAGAAAGATTTGAATTTTTATAGAATTGGATTCTATGACAATATCTTAGACGGAGATAAATTGAGTATGTATATCGAAATCGGATATCCAAAAGGATTTGAAATCACAGAAGGAGAGATTACAAAACAGCTAGAATATACTTTGAGTAATCTTAAGAAGTTAAACGTTATAAAAGATTCCACAGAATTAATTGCACATGAAACTATTATAATGGATCCGGCATATGTTCATATTAACGGAGATACTGATAAAGAAGTGAAGAATGCATTCCAAAAATTAGCGGATAAAGACATCTATAGTATTGGGCGTTATGGAGCATGGACATATTGTTCGATGGAAGATAGCATGGATAGTGCAAGAAGCTTGGCATTGGAACTGATGACAAAGTAAAGAAGGGAACAAATGAGATGATTAAAGTAATGAGCATCTTTGGAACTAGGCCAGAAGCTATTAAGATGGCACCACTGGTAAAAGAATTAGACAGCAGAGAAGAGGTTGAAAGCATCGTATGTGTGACCGCACAGCATCGACAGATGTTAGATCAGGTACTTGAAACTTTTAATATTACACCAGATTATGATCTCAATATTATGAAGCAAGGGCAAACATTAGCGGATGTTACATCAAATGCTTTAATGGGCTTAGAAGGTGTTATTAAAGAAGCAAAACCTGATATTGTCTTGGTACATGGAGATACAACGACAACTCTTGCAGGTGCGTTAGCAGCATTTTATAATCAGGTGTCAATTGGACATGTTGAAGCAGGACTGAGAACATACGACAAATACTCGCCTTGGCCAGAAGAAATGAATCGTCAAATGGTAGGATGCATGACTGATATGCATTTTGCACCAACAAAACTTAGTGCAGAAAATTTGACAAGTGAGAAAAAAGATAGTTCTACGGTTTATATTACAGGAAATACAGCAATTGATGCAATGGCAACAACGGTGAAGGCGGATTATACACATCCAGAGTTAGAGTGGATAGGAGAAAGTGATAAGTTGATACTTTTAACTGCACACAGAAGAGAAAACTTGGGAGAGCCAATGAAGAATATCTTTACAGCAATCAAACGAATTATAGACGAGTTTGCTGATGTAAAAGTTATTTATCCGATTCACTTAAATCCTAAAGTTAGAGAAGTAGCGAATGAAGTGTTGAGTGATTGCGATAGAGTGAAGTTGATTGAGCCCTTAGAAGTGCTAGATTTCCATAACTTCTTGAATAAATCATATATCATTATGACAGATTCAGGTGGAATTCAAGAGGAAGCCCCTAGTTTAGGGAAACCAGTTCTTGTGTTGAGGGACACTACAGAACGACCAGAAGGAATAGGTGCGGGGACTTTGAAATTAGTAGGAACAGATGAAGATGTAATATATGAAGAAACAAAGAAACTATTAAGTGATAAAGAGGCGTATGAGTCTATGAGCAAGGCTTCGAATCCGTATGGAGATGGTACTGCGAGTAAGCAGATTGCAGATGCTATTATTGCAAAGTTTACAAAGTAATTAATGAGTAGCTAAAGCATACCTAGTTAATAGGTATGCTTTTTAAACAGGAGGAAGTAGATGAAGGATAAGATTTCAAAATTAAGCAATGTGTACAAAAAGTACGGACTTATAGGCTTTATGAAAAAGCTAAGAGCATATATCATTGCGAACTATTTAGATAAAGTAAGTATTCGCACTCTTGTGTATAAGAAGCGTTACCAAAATAAGGTGAGAAAAATATTATCTCAAGATTTTGATAGAATTATTTTGTGGAGAAGTAGCTTTGGATATGACGTTCCGCTGTATCAAAGACCGCAACATATATCTAAAAATCTCGCAGAGCAAAAATGTTTGGTGTTTTATGAAGTCTCTACTATGACGGATAAAGTCAAAACGCTAAAAAAACAAGACAGACGACTTTATTTAATAAACTTCAATAACATCATTTTGAATAAGATTTTAATGGAAGAGCTGAGTAAGAGTGAGAAACCGAAATACGTCCAATTGTATTCAACGGATTGGAAGCTGAGTGTTGAAAATATTAAAGATTATATAAGTAAAGGGTTTGAGTTCATATATGAATATATCGACGATCTCTCACCAGTGTTATCAGGTACGAAAGAGTTGCCAAAGAACATTACAGACAAATATGACTATGTAATGAGCAATGATGATGTATATGTAGTTGTGACAGCTGATTTGTTAAAAGAGGATGTAATATCCAAAAGAGGTACTAAAAATTTGATTTTCTCTACTAATGGTGTGGATTATAAATTTTTCCAAAAATATGAAGATATGGAGTTAGAGAAAGAATTTACGGATGTCATTAATAACGGCAAATTGAATGTATGCTACTACGGAGCCTTGGCGAAGTGGTTTGATTATGACTTGTTAAAGTCTATGGCAAGTACAGATAAGTACAATCTTATTTTGTTTGGTATAAAATATGATGAATCGTATGATGAAAACATACAGGGAGATGATAATATCTATTTTATGGGTCCGAGACCGTATGATGTGTTAAAGTACTATGCAAAAGCATGTGATGTACTTGTGATTCCGTTTTTGATAAACGATATTACAAAAGCTACAAGCCCAGTTAAAATATTTGAATATATGGCACTGCATAAACCAATAGTTACTACTGATATGAATGAGTGTCGCAAATACAAATCTGTTTTTATTGGGAAAAACAAACAGGAATTCAAGTCAAAAGTAGAGGAAGCTTTTAGCTTACGAGACAACAGAGAATATATTGCAATGCTAGATAAAGAAGCTAGAGAAAACGATTGGTCACAAAAAGCAGCTAGCATAGTTAATGGAATTCAATAAAAAAGCTTGATAAGAGGGAGAAATAGTGAAGATTTAATAAGTAGTTTATTGTATTTTTCGCGATTGTTTAGTATAATGATTAACGGTTTGCAAAATCTGAGCAAAGGTTTTGTAAGCCGATTATTTATTTTGAGAGGATTTGCAAATGAAAAAAATTTTGTTTTGTTTTATGCAGTTTTTGATTATTTATTTTACAGTTATGATATTCTATATTGTACCTTGGATTCCAGCAGTTTTTGGGGAGGTAACTTTTGAGCAGATAGTGTTCAATGTCAATACATCGCTTGGCGGTGTGGATAGAAACCTTATCTATGATTTTATTAAAAATTGTATGATTATACCATTTGCGATAACTTCAGGAATATGTTTAGTACTTTTTTTAATTTACAAGCGTTTTAATTTTAAATTTTCAAAGATTATTATAGCACTTTCTATTTGTTCGTTACTTGCTACTACGTACTGGGGGGCAGTTTCAATTGGCGTTACGGAGTATATTAAGTTTATCAGTCAGTCATCAACTATCTATGAAGATTATTATGTTGATGGAAGCGAGAGTACATTTGAATTTCCAGAGACAAAGCGTAATCTTATTTTTATTGTATTAGAAAGCATGGAAACTACTTACTATTCGAAGAGTGAAGGGGGAGTTTCAGAAGTAAATCTTATACCAGAACTCTATGAACTAGCAGTGAATAATACATCTTTCGCAGATATAGAAACAACAAGTGGATTTCTATCACCGGCAAGAACTGGATGGACAGCTAGTGCATTAACAGCATTTACACTTGGTGTACCATTAACGATACCAATTGATGGAAATTCATATTTTGTTGAAGATTATCTAGGAGGCGCTTATGGTCTTGGCGATATCTTAGAAGATTCTGGATACAATCAAAGTTTTGTACTAGGCAGCGATATTGCGTTTGGGAGTCGTGACAATTTGTTTTCAAGTCATGGAAATTATGAGATCACGGACTTGTATGGAGCAAGAGAAAAGGGATATATTGCAGAAGATTATAATGTGTGGTGGGGATATGAAGATGAAATCGTTATAGAAATTGTTAAGGATGAGTTAATAGAGTTAAGTGCAAAAGATGAGCCGTTTCATTTATTTACCTTGACAGCTGATACTCATTTTGAAGACGGTTATCCTTGTTCGCTTTGCGGAGATGAGCATGGAGACCAATATTCGAATGTTCTTTCATGTATAGTGGGTCAGTTGTCAAGACAAAAAAACAATTCTTTTTTAATGAATTTAATT
>CAYJHQ010000037.1:0-23254 GCA_964369775.1 uncultured Lachnospiraceae bacterium | reverse complement strand
CTTGTTTATATAGTGTGATTGTATTAGACTCTGGATATATTTGTACACTAGGGAAAGATTCGGAATCAACGAATAACTTAAAATATTCAGTTACATATTCTGGTGTAGATGGTGCTGAATCCTCGGACCAGAGGAGCATGTTGTTAAAATATAACTCAGTAATGTTGCTACCATCACCACTTATAAGTGGACGCGTCACTTCATTGAAGGTATTGAATTCGGAGCCAGTTGGAAAATCTGGAGCTAGTGGAGCTTCCTTTGCGATTAACGTTAATTCACCGACGCCATCTTTTACTATAATTTGACCTGTGTCAATCATATAAGGAGAGTTTTTGGAATCAAAAGAGTATTGAATGAAAAAGGATTGTTCACCTTCATCTAATACTTTATGTACTTGAGCAATATCGTACCGGTCTTGCTTAAGTAGCAAAGTTGGAGAACTGAATAAAAAGCCATATGCTAGAGCGGCAAGTGTTATGCAGACGATAAAAATGGTTACAATTCTAGTGGTCCTTTGTATTTTGGCGTGTTTAGAGAAGGTATGTTCAAATTTATTAATAGGCGATTGACCCTGTTCCAAGGGAAGGTCAGTGGCCATTAGTTCGTGAGCATTGCGACAGGATTCACAAACCTTAAGGTGTTCTGAAATGGAAGCTTCAGTTGGTTCACTTACAAGGTTATCATGGTATAGCGGTAGTAGGTCTTGTATAATATTACAGTCTATTTGGTTATTCATAATAATCCGTCCTTTCCTAATATTTCTATAATTTGCTTTTTGCTACGATGGTAGGTAACACGAGCCCAGTTTTCCGATCGGGAAAATAAAGTTCCTATATCAGCAAAAGGTAGTTCTCCGAAAGTTCGAAGAGAAAAGACTTCTTTATAGGGCTCCTCCATGTGATGAAGAATGCGATGAATATGGATGGAAAGATCTTTTTCTTCTAACATAGTTTCCAGAGATTTGTTATTGTTTGAGGAATAAGGATCCATGCAATCTGTGGGTTGTTCTCGGTTTTCTTTTTTACATCGGTTGATCCAATTGTTTCTAGCGATAGTGCATAACCAGGTGTATAAACTAGCTTTTCCCTTATAAGTGCGAGTTGCACTCATAGCTTTGAGGAATGTCTCCTGTGTAATATCTTGCGCATCTATATCATTACGACATAAAGTAAGTACATAGCGATAGACAGCTTCGTATTCTGCACATAGAGCTTCTTTTGAAATAGTGTTATGAATGGTCCTCACCTCCTTGTTATCCATCTATATCTCACACTATATTACTTTCTTATACATTAGACAACTGAAATGGAAAAATGTTACAAGAAAAATAATTATTTTAAAATAATATTTAGGGCTATCCGTGACGCTAGTAACTTGATACAATGACATTACTAAGAGTAAAAGCAGAATAGTTGTTAGAAAGGAATAAAAGGGAAATAGTATGGATAGATTAGGAACACGAGCATGGGGATCACCAAGTCGATACATTCAAGGGGCAGGAGAGCTTGAATGGTTACCCTTACATACAGATAAATTTGGTAAAAAAGCATTTGCGGTTATAACCAAATCTTTTTATGTAGAATATAGAGACCTTTTACAAAGTATATATCAAAAAGCAGAAGGAGATTGTTTGGGATTCGAATTTAAAAGCGAAATTACCGAGACATTAATAGCAGAAGCTACATCGAAGGCAAAGGAATTTAATCCTAATGTTATTATTGGAATGGGAGGTGGAAAGGCTCTAGATACAGCAAAAGCAGTTGCCCACTATTTGGATTTACCTGTTGTGATTATTCCGACCTGTGCTTCTACCGATGCGCCTACTAGTGCAATGTCAATTCTATATGATGAAGATCATAAGCATGCAGGGTATGTTATGTTGCCGCAAAATCCAAGTTTAGTATTAGTGGATAGCCAAATTATTGCAGAAGCGCCAGTGCGTTTTTTAGTAGCGGGAATGGGAGATGCGTTAGCTACAGTATTTGAAGCGCGTGCCAGTGTAAAATCCAATAAACCCAATTATATATCCGGTGAGACAGGGAATTATATCAGAACAAGAACAGCGATTGCGATAGCAGAAGAATCTTATAAAGCTATACTAGAATACGGAGTTAGAGCAAAAATTGCGAATGAGAATAAAGAGGTTACAGAAGCTTTGGAAATTGTTATTGAAGCAAACACATTGATGAGTGGATTAGGATTCGAAAATATAGGGTGTGCTGCATCTCATTCAGTGTGCAATGGAATTACGAAAGTACCAAGTAGTAATAAATCTTTACATGGTGAAAAAGTGGCTTTTGGGGTGATTTGTCAGTTAGTAGCAGAAAATGCATCAGAGCAATTACTAGATGAGGTGATAAAATTTAATATAAGTGTAGGTTTGCCGATTACTTTGGAGGATATGGGCGTAGAACCTACAGAAGAAAATTTTGATATTATTTCATCAAATTCACAACAATCGGAATGGCGTAGAGAGCCTTTTTATATAGATGATGAAATAGTGAAATGTGCAATAAAGACAGCGCAAAATTTAGGTTGGAAGTATAAAATAGGTGGCAAATAGTCTGTTCTGAAAATACAAACTTAAGAGATAAAATCTTTGTTTTGGGAAGCATTTGTAGTATACTAATGAAGTGGAGTTTAATAAAAACCTAAAATGCAAAATAGAGAAAGGAGATGCTATATGTTTAGAAAAAGAAGTATGGTAAAAATTAGAATAGCAATGCTACTGCTTGTTGCTGTCCTATTTAACAATTTTATGATAGTAGCAAGTGCAGGGTCGGCGACAGATAAAGTGACGTTGACGTTTAGTGAGGATGCAGAGCAGGTGTATACTGCGTTATGGGATGATTTTATTAGACAGGAAATAGGGGAAGAGGTAGTGTTCGACCACGCTAATCGAAGCATTAGTATGAGCAAAGAGACGGCAGATTCGGTTACTCATCTTACTCTTTATATTGAGTTATTTATACCATTAAGTCCAGAAGAATCGAAGGAGGTGTTAGTAGAATTAAATAAGTTTGAGAAATTGCAATTTCTTGAATTGTTTAAACCAGGGCTTACAGAATTAACAGGAATTGATAAGTTTGCAAATCTCAACCAGCTTAGGTTACTAGGCAGTGAATATATTGAGAATGCAGACTTAGATGCATTGGGAAATGTAAGTACTCTAGAGTCATTGGTTCTGGATGCTGAAAAAGTTACAGATGTTTCTAGTTTATCGAATCTGAGCAATTTGAAGTCATTAGAATTACAAGGAACTAGCGTTACTGATTTTAACAATGTGACTGGATTGACAGGTTTGGAGTATTTAGATTTATCTAAATATGATTCTAATTTAGATAAAATGACGGACACTTCGTCATTAGAGGGCTTTGTAGGTTTGAAAGAGTTGAAATTAGATAATAATGCGATAACAAGCATATCAGATTTTAGTAAATTGACAAATTTAGAAAAACTGCAGATAGATGGAAATGAGTTAGAGGATATTTCGGGATTGAAAGAATTGACTAGCTTAAACTTTCTTACATTAAGAGAAAATAAAATTATGGATGTGGCAAGCTTAGGGAGCCTTGTTCAATTAACAGATTTGACTTTGCATAAAAACGAAATCGAAGATATATCAAGTTTAGAGGGGCTTACTCAATTGACAAACTTGAACTTAGAGGAAAACAAAGTCTCAGATATCTCAAGTTTGGAAAGTCTTACTCAATTGACAAATTTGACTTTAGAGGAAAACAAAGTTTCAGATATATCAAGTCTAGGAAATTTGACAGAACTAAATTGGCTGAATCTTCGAGAGAATAACGTTGGAGATTTTAGCGTAGTCGATTCGCTTAGCAAACTTAGCGTCTACCAATTATCAGGGCAAGAGATTACGCTAAAGACCAATCAGAGAGAAAATATTGTATTACCTCCAATTTTTGAACAAGCATTTGATGTTGATTCTAAGGCATACGTGGGAGAAGATGGAAAGATAACTTCAACTGGATGTACAGTGGATAAAAGTAATTATACGGCAAATTTTGAAGATGGGAAAAACGAAGCGACAATTTACTTGAATCATATGGGTGGTTATACAAATGTATCAAATAGTGTAGTCTATCTGATATATGACGATGTAAAGCCAGTGATTACATTAAGCTACTCTACAACAACTCCTACGGCAGACAGTGTGATTGTTACAATGACTTCTGATAAAGAGGTACAGGAAATAGAAGGGTGGATACGGTCAGCGGATAAGAGAGTGCTGACAAAAGAATACCTAGCAAATTCGACAGAACAAGTAAAGGTGTTGGATTTGATAGGTAATGAATGTATAGTCGATGTTAAGGTAGAGAATATAGATAAAGAAGGTCCAATTCTATCAGTGATGATGAATCCATATTTGGAAACCAATGGAACAGTGGATGTTACCATAGAATCAAATGAAGAGGTACAAACAATAGAAGGGTGGGCGCTTTCGGAAGATAAAAAAGTGCTGACAAGAGAATATACTTCTAATGTAAAAGAGCAAGTGAAAGTATTAGATGTATTGGGGAATGAAAGTGTTTATGATTTAGTGGTTGACCAAATAGTGAACACACCATTTTCAGTACAGTTGGGTGACACATCTAGTTTATTTACAAAAGAAGAAATAGAAAGTGGGCTGTCGAGATCTGTTCGGTTGGTGGTAAGACAACTTCAGGAGGCTGACGTAGCTGTGGATGAAAAAAATGCAGTAGACAGCTTTGTACAGAAGAGTGCAGAGAAATTAAATACATATATGTATTTGGATTTGGCGTTAATTAAGACAATCGAAAATGAAGAGATGGAATTGACAGAACTGCAAACGCCTGTACGATTCACTATAGAATTACCACAAGAATTGATAGATTTAGGAAAACAAATTGTCTTGTTAAGAGTGCACGACGGTAAAGTTACGCAGTTGATAGATTTGGATAGTGATCCAAATACAGGAACATTTGAAACAGATCAATTTTCCACGTATGTGTTATCGAGTACAGATGAGATAATTAATTCGGGTCCGAATACAGGTGATACAAATAATATTCTGTGGTGGGTAATAATTTGCATGATTACAGGAGGAATGGTGCTATTGCTTCTGAGAAGAAGATATAATCAAAATTAAAGCAGTGTATAAAGCTACAGCATTAGTATTTTGCTGTGGCTTTATTTCTATGTTGAGAGGATTAAAATAGGTTCTTAATAATTGGGAGGGTTATTATTAATGTTAGAATAAATTAGATTAATAGAAACAGCTACTTCGAGAAAAGTACCTTTCTCTAAATGTTTAGATAATTGATCTACAATATTGAGTTTCGTTCAAGTTTTGGATGGTTTTAAGAAAGATTATTCGTATAATTTTAAATTTATATCTATACATAAATATGCTAATATATAAGGGGACAATTAAAAGGAAGGTGGACTTATGTTGAAATTAGCTGTATGCGATGATGATGAATTAATTTGCGCTAAAATAGAGCGTATGCTATTAGAATATACTAAGCAGTTTTGGTCTAAAGTCGAGGTTGAAGTATTTACTAAAGGTGAAGAATTAATAGAAGCTTTGCGCAAAGATATTTGTTTTCATTTTATTTTTCTAGATATTGAACTAGGCAAAACAACAGGAGTAGACATTGGAAAGTTTATAAGAACAGAATTACAAGATTATGTTACTCAGATTATTTTTGTTTCAGGGAAAATGCAGTATGATAGACTGCTTTTTGCTGTGAATCCTTTTTTCTTTATTGAAAAACCTATAAATGATAAACAGTTATATCATTGTATCAAAGCAATGAAAACTAAAATGGATAAGCTATGTAATTATTTTCAATATTCCAAAAGTGCTGAAATTATAAATGTACCGCTAAATGATGTGATATATTTTGAGAGTGAAGGTAATCAAATACATATAGTCCAAAGAAATAAAACGGATAAATTTTATGGGACTCTAGAAGAGATAAAAAAGAAGTTACCCCCTTTTTTTATAGCACCACATAGGTCGTATTTGGTTAATTATGAAAATATTGAAAGAATAACTTCTACAACTTTATTCATGAAGCATAATGACCAACAAATCCCTATTAGTAGAAGACGTTTAAAAGAAATTAGAGAGTTACAGATGAAGGATGAGAGGATTTTTTAAATGTTACATATTGATGATGTGTTATTAATGACTACTCCGATGTTGGTTATATCTGTGCATATGATATTTCGTTCCATTTACGAGAAATGTATATGGGGAAAGAAAATTGAAGTGCTATCGTATTTAGTATTTGGTGCTGTGTCGGCACTAACTGCAATCTATGTGAATACGCTGGTGGGATACTTGGCAGTTAATGCAATATCACTTATTTTATTACAGATTAATTACGAGAGCTGCATGCGTATAAAAGTAATATATGGAGGAGTTATATGTGGTGCATTTGTATTTGTGAGGGGATTTTATACGATACTTTCAGGATTAGTCGTATTAACTCCTCATGCGCAGGATGGCTATGACTCTATAACTGGGGTTTTAGTGGTGCGTATTATTATACTAGTTCTAGCTAAATTAATGGTGACATTGCAGAGGCAAAAGAAGAGCGGAACAGGATTATCTGCCAGTTTTGTGTGGTCAGTTGTATTAGTTTTGGGAGGAACACTGTACTTATTTAGTTTCTTTGTGAAGTCTGTAGAGATGGGGTACCTATTTGAACTAGGAGATGAAAGTGAATACAGTTATAGCATATTGATAAAGTCTGTAAGCCCCAATAATCTGTATATATTGGGGGGCGCAGCAGTTGTACTTATGATCAACCTGTCGATTACATATAGCATAGAAAATTTACAAAAAGTCCATTTAGTACGATTAGAGAGAACTGTATTAATAGAGCAAACTAGAGCATATGAGAATCAAAATCAACTCATAAACAATACGCATAGTCAAGTAAGAGGGTTGAAACATGATATGAATAATCATCTTATGGTGCTAAGAGAGCTAATTGAAAGGAATAAAACTGAAGAAATGAAGGACTATATCCATAATATTTTAGAAGCATCGACTGTGGATGAACGAGTTATAGATTCAGGCAATTTTATTTTTGACAGTTTAATTAATCTTAAATTGAAAGGAGTCAAAGACGAGGGGGTTTTGTTGGATGTAAATATAGAAGCTCCAAACGAGATGAAAATACTTGCATATGATATTACTATCATTCTAGGAAACTTGTTAGATAATTCCGTAAAAGCAGTAAGGCAAGTCGAATCTATTGAAAAAAAATATCAATAGATGTAAGGTGTGTAAAAGGAGATTTTGTGATTTTGGTGGAAAACACATATGAAGGTGAGCTGATAGTAAAAAATAGAAGATACCTTACAACGAAAAAGGATAAAGGGGAACATGGATTGGGACTTGAAAATGTAAAAAACGCTTTGAAAAAATATAATGGTTGCATAAATCTTTCGCATACAGAACAAGTATTTTCAGTTATAGTATTAATTCCTTGTTAGCTAAAATATAGGAAAGGTAGAAATTAAAAAGGTGATAGCAATGGACATTAAAGTCATTGCTATCATCTTTTTTGTCTTTTAAATTACTTTTTTCTATCAGATTACTTCGACTGATATGAACGCTAACCATTCACATGAATAAACAAACCATTCGTAATGGAAATCGGTACAATACATCAATTAAAGTTATAATGGGATAAAATACGAGGAGGCGACTTGTATGAAGAAAATAATCTTAAGTAGCTTAAAAAAAATTTGTATTACTTGTTATGTGATAGCGTTTATAGTAGCACTGAACGGGTGTCAACCTACACCAGAAGAAGCTCCTGTAGTTAGTTCTTCAAAAGGATTGCCAGTAGGGGTAAGTGTAGAAAAAGTAAGAGATGGAACACAGAAGGAGATAGCATATCCGAAGGTATGGGATGAGATAATGGAAAGAAGTGATGGAGATATAAAAATAGAAGCTAATGTGAATATAGAATTAGGGAATTTGACCAATACACCTGTTTTTGAGTTCAAACAAAAAACTATTTCAGATAAAGAAGTTCGTGAACTTTGTAAATACTTTGAAGGCGACATAGTGGTTGACGATAGCAGTTTTTTATATAATCCAGATGTGTACATAGATGTGTTTGAGATTCAAGAACGTAAAGAGACAGAGAAAGTTTTAGGAATAAAAGATGAGCTAGATTTAGAAGAATTAACGAAAGCGTTAGATTCGGAGTTCGCAATTTCGAAAGAAGAAGCAACACAAGAAGCTGAAGAGCTATTAAAAATACTTAATATAGAAGGATTTGGAATAGAGTCTTGTGTGAAAGCTATAAAAAACATAGAAAATAAAGGGTATTCAATAACTTTTTATAGGATGATAGGTGACCTTTTGGCTTTTGAGCAAACTATGGGATTCTATGCAAGTGGAAATCCGGAGATTACATATGCGCCTCCATTCTATTCGGAAAAAATCAAAGTGGTGGTAACATCGGATGGTGTCAAAAGTTTTGAATGGACGAATATGTCTGAATTAACAGAGGTAATAGCAGAGAATGTAGAGTTACTGCCATTTGATGATATAAAAGAAAATTTAGCGGACCATTTTTTATATAATCATGTGGCAGGATTAGAGGCAAATGATATTGAAAAAGGAAGGCTAGAGGAGCGATATGAAATTGTGTCAGTGCAACTGAGAGCATCTAATATCAATGCGTATAACGAGCCGACTTGTGCATGGGTTGTTCCCGTGTGGGTATTTGAAATAGAGCGTTATGGTTCATTTGACGATGCAATGGAGCAATATCAAGGAGTAATTTATTACATGTTTAATGCGATAGATGGCGGTTATATTGCGCTTGCGCAAGGAGAAGGGATGTAAGGAATATGGCGCATAGCTTAAAGGTAGAGTGTAAAGTGCTGATAAAGTCTTATGGAATATGGGGGGCTCCGTTTCTATTACTTATAGGAGGGTGGTTAGGCGTCAGTTCCTTTATCTTAGATATGGGAACAAGAGTCGGAATAAGTGAGGAAGAGGTACAGTTTTTAATGGTGTTAAAGGAGATATTTAACTCGGAGATATTTTCTATGGCATTGCCGATAGGATGTGTATGGGGAGCGACAACCTCTTTTTTAGATGACTTACAAAGTAGAATCATTTGGTATCGATTTGTGCGAAGCGATAAGAAGCAATATTATTGCAGCAAAATTATTATTGCAGTTGTTTCAGGGGTGAGTATAGTTTTTATTGGGTGTCTTGGTCTTATAATAAGTTGTTTGGTTGTATATTTTCCAACAGCACAGGAACAGGGGATTCTCCTACAATATTGGTTAGGAGAAATACTGCATATATTGAAGCATTGTATTTTACTTATGGTGTGTGGTGGTTTTTGGGCGATATGTGGAGCAATATTTTCAGTACTTACAAATAGCAAGTATATGGCGTATGCAGCACCTTTTATCATATATTATGTATGTGGGAATCTAGTAGATTCTTATTTACCAAAAGTATATTTGCTTAATTTGAAAGAGTGGCAATCTTTGCAACGGATTGACTTTTGGCTGAGCATAACTGTTGTCATCGGTCTTAGTGTCCTAGTATCATATCTATATTATCGAATGATGGAAAGAAGAGTGAAGAATGGGTAAACTATATCAGGTGTTTTATGTGGCAAGATACAATTTCAACGGGTGGCGCAGAAACCCTAAAATTATACTAGCCTTTATACTTGCATTTGTCTTGTGCGTAATGCTTACAGGAAAAGCTATTCAATTTGCATCTAGCTACGAAACAACGATGCAAATATTTGAAGCCTTTATATGGGCGTTCGGAGACTCGAATTCCATTATGCTCTCATCTATGTTGCTATTATTTTTTTTTATAGATATGCCCTTTGTAAATGCGTCAACTCCATATTATCTCGTACGAATAGACCGAATGGTATGGATTTGGGGACAAGTTGTATATATTGTGTTTGCAACGATTTTTTATATGTTTTTTATATTGATTGTTAGTTGCATACTATGCGCTCCAATTTCTTTTATTGGAAATGTATGGAGCGAGACAGGTGCATTACTAGGGTATTCGGGAGTAGGCACCCAGATTGCATTACCTGCATCAGTAAAAACCATGGAAATGTCATTACCATATGAATGCATGCTGACAGTTTTTTTGTTGATAACAGCTTATGCATTATTCAGCTCAACGCTTATGATGGTATTTCATCTAAAGAAAAGTAAGATTTTGGGAGTAGGGAGCGTATTTTTTCTAAATATTATAGGTACACTGCTAAATCCTATAGTGATTGGTCGATTTCTAGAGATTCCTCAAGACTTGCAATATCGTATCAATGTAATTGCAGGATGGCTATCACCATTAAACCATGCCACTTATTATATGCATAATTTTGGCTATGATTTGTTGCCGAGAATAGGGCAGAGTTTAATTATTTTTACAATACTAATTGTAGGAAATGTACTAATTATAAGAAAAATAATGAATACCTATGAATTTGATTTCAAATTAAGCTCGTAAATTGGGAGGGATAGTGCATGGGAGAAATAATGATTGATGTATGTAATGTAAGAAAAACATTTGGTCAGGAAGAGGTGCTTGCAGGGATTAGTTGTTCGTTTGAAAAAGGAAAGACATATGGTGTAGTTGGTTTTAATGGATCGGGAAAGACAGTATTGTTCAAATGCATCTGTGGTTTTTTGCAACCAAATTCTGGAGAAGTCTATGTTGATGGAAAGAAGATAGGAGAAGAAATCGATTTTCCAGAATCACTGGGAATAATTATTGAACAACCAGGTTTTCTACAGAATTTATCAGGATTAGAGAATTTGAAAATATTAGCAGGACTTAGAAGAAAAATATCTGAAGATACAATAAAAGAAAGTATACGAAAAGTTGGATTATATCCCGATATGAAAAAGCAAGTGTCTAAGTACTCACTAGGAATGAGGCAGCGGCTTGGAATAGCGCAAGCAATTATGGAAAATCCGGATATTTTGATACTAGACGAGCCATTTAATGGACTAGATAAAAAAGGTGTAAGCGAAATTTATAAATTAATATTAGATTTGAAAAAACAAAAGAAAACAATTATACTGACAAGTCATAATATTTCGGATATTGCTATTTTAGCAGATGAGATTTGGGAGATGGATGGAGGAAAGATTGAGAGAGTTCGCGAGTGAAAATGAATAAGATATACGATTCTATCGCTGTGTAATGAAATAGTACAAACTAGCCCAATCAATGGTTAGGATGTGTAAGATTTACAAAGATTAAAAACTATGCTAGGATAAATAGAAGAAAGCATATGAAGATTCGGTGTCAGTAAAATGCAATCTGATAAATGAAGACGAAGCCAAGAGAAAAGGGGATAAAACACTATTATGAAAAAAGAAGCAAAATCAAATTATAGAAAAATATTATTAATTTCTTTCGTGATTATAGTTGCGATAATTGGAAGTATTACTTTCTATGAGCAAATACAGTATTGGATAGATGGAAATACTGAGATCGAAATCCCTATAGAAGATGTTATGGCAACTATTGAAAATGCTGAGGTCATAACTTTTAATGGCGATTATCATGATATAACTGCCGACATTCATATAGAGGCAGATGGAACTTTTGTTGGTACTATGCATGAAGCTGGACTTATTAATAGTACATTTACTTATAGAGCTAATGACACAGATCTTATGTATATAGAGGGCACATCTGATAGATTTCTAGAAAACTCGGCAGGTTATACTTTTAAAGCATATAATATGGATGAAACTTTACTTGGTTATTCTGAAGAAAATTTAGATATAATTTATGATGACATTAAGGAGTATGGAGTTTTCTTTTTTGAAGAAAGTCTTGAATATGAACCATACATACTCATGCATGAACAGGGACAGATTATCAGTAACGAGGGTGAGGTTTTATATACAATTACATGTGACTATGACCGCGCAAATGGCATATACGAAATACGTTTTACATCCAATACAGAGGTTAAAATACCTTACTATGACATATTAATGGCATACTACCACACTTTTCTTAACTATGACTTTAATAATGTTTTATAAACATCATTTTTGAAAACTGTATTGATGAGAGGTTATATTGTGTTCAGGTATAAGAACGATACAATAAAGTTAAAGTAATTGTGTGAGGATATGTAAATATGATAAAAGATAAGCAAATGAATAAAAAGTCACACTATATTAATAATATCAAAGCCTTTTTGATTATAACAGTTGTTGTAGGCCATATGGTGAGTTGTGTGAAAAATATTGATCCAATTGCAGCAGACATCTATTCCTTCTTTTATAGTTTTCATATGCCTGCATTTATATTTATTACAGGGTATTTGAGTACGAGCAGTATGAAAAGCAGAAAGAGAATGCTTGCGAAGGTATTTACATATGTACTTTTGTATGTTGTTTACCAAACATGTTTTGATTTGTTTCAAAGGTATGTAACGCATAGTGTATCAGCAGCATTTTCACTATTTAGACCGAGAATCGGGTTATGGTATCTCTTGGCATTAATCATATGGACTCTATTATGTTATGTATTGAGGAAACGAAATAAAAAGATTATCCTTATCATCGCGGTAATATTAGGAGTAGTGGTAGGAGTTTTCGATAATATTGGTAAGGATTACGCATTGGCAAGGACAGTTGTATTTTTTCCTTTTTTCTTGTTGGGAAGCTATTTCCCCAAAGATGTTCTTCTAGAAATTGCAAAAGCAAGGAGTGGGTGGTGGAAGAAGATAGTAGCAGGTATTGTCATAACTTGTGGCGTATTGGTTGCAATTTATATACCAAATACAACGGTGAATGCTTTATATCAAGGACAGGATAGCTATTCGATACAAGGATTTGGGGAATTAGAAGGAATGGTATATAGGGGAATATGGTACCTAGGTAGCACGATTCTTGCAGCAGCCTTTATATATTTAGTGCCATATCATAGGAATAGGATTACGTACTTAGGTGAGAGGACGTTACAAATATACTTGCTACATTCTATCATCTGTAGAACATTTTATGTTGAAGATACACTTCAGCCACTTTATGCGGAAACAGGGGTTCTTGGCATTATAGTAGCGTCTTTTGTGTTAGTTTTTGTGTTAGGAATAAAATATTTAGAGCAGCTTGTAGGGTGGTCTAATAGGGTGGTAACTAAGTTCAGTGAAAAATAGTTGAATGGGAGAGAGAAGTATAAAGAAAATTAGATGGAAATACCATCTAATTTTGTGTTAAAATAGTAAAAGAATTGAAATATTAAATTAGTAAGAGATTGGAGCGAAACAAATGGCAGAATTTATATATCAAATGTATAAAGCACGTAAGGCGCATGGAGATAAGGTGATTCTTAATGATGTATCTCTTTCATTTTATTATGGTGCCAAAATAGGTGTAGTGGGACCTAACGGTATGGGGAAATCAACACTATTAAAAGTTATGGCGGGAATGGAAGAAGTAAGCGCAGGAGAAGCAAAATTAACATCTGGATTTACAGTAGGGATACTTCAACAAGAACCACCACTTGATGAGGACAAAACAGTAATAGAGAATATTAGACAAGCGTTTAGTAGCTTGATGGAAAAAGTAGATCGTTTTAATAAAATTGGTGAAGAAATGATGGAGCCAGATGCTGACTACGATAAACTTATGACGGAAATGGGAAATTTGCAGTCAGAAATAGACGCAGCAGATGGATGGGATATAGATAGTAAATTGTATCAAGCAATGGATGCACTTCAATGCCCAGATGCGGATGCACCTATTAATATTTTATCAGGTGGAGAGAGACGTCGTGTTGCTCTTTGTAAACTTCTTTTAGAAGCACCAGATTTGCTTCTGTTAGATGAGCCTACAAACCACCTTGATGCAGAATCAGTTCTTTGGTTAGAGCAATTTTTAAAAACTTATCCAGGAGCGGTTCTAGCAGTAACGCATGATAGATACTTCTTAGATAATGTAGCTGGATGGATTTGTGAAGTGGATAGAGGACAGTTGTATCCGTATGAAGGAAACTATTCCACTTATCTTGAAACTAAAGCAGCTAGACTAGTGGCGCAAGGACAACAAAACGCAAAGCTTGTCAAACGAATTGAGGCAGAGTTAGACTGGGTTAGAAGTTCACCTAAAGCTCGCCAAACAAAAAGTAAAGCGCGTCTTGAACGTTTTGCAGAAATGCAAGCACAAGCAGCGAATACAAAAGAAGTGGATTTTACGGATATTAAAATTCAAGTTGGTTCTCGCCTTGGAACTAAAGTAATTGTTGCAGACCAAATCAATAAATCATATGGAGATCGCGTCTTGATTAAAGACTTCTCATTCTCGCTTCCACAAGGAGGAATTGTTGGTGTAATCGGACCAAACGGAGTAGGTAAAACGACTTTGTTTAAATCAATTGTAGGACTAGAAGAGTTGACTAGCGGTTCGTTAGAGATAGGTGAGACAGTACATATTTCGTATGTAGATCAAAATAGAGCAGGATTAGATCCTGATAAAACTCTATGGGAAGTGGTATCGGATGGGAATGATTATCTTCAGGTAGGAAATGTTCAAGTGCCAAGTAGAGCGTATCTTTCTGGGTTTGGATTCAAAGGATCCGACCAACAAAAAAAAGCAGGAGTGTTATCAGGAGGAGAGAGAAATAGATTGAACCTAGCACTAACCTTAAAAGAAGGTGGAAATCTAATTCTTTTAGATGAGCCTACAAATGATTTGGATATTGCGACATTATCTAGCTTAGAGGAAGCACTTCTTAATTTCCCAGGGTGTTCTGTAGTAATAAGTCATGATAGATTCTTCCTTGACCGTATAGCAACACATATTATAGCGTGGGAAGGTACGGATGAAGAGCCAGGAAACTGGTTCTGGCATGAGGGGAACTTCGAATCTTATCAGAAGCATCGCATAGAGCGTTTAGGTGTTGAGGCAGCTAAACCGCGTAGAATGAAAAGAAAGTTGACAAAAGCTTAAGGATAGCAGATAGACTCAGTGACCAGTCATGTGACTGGTCACTGAGTCTATCTTATTCATGGATTTTACATGATAATCTTTCGACACTTACCTTAAATATTCGCACAGCAGAAATCATTTTTTCCTCAAATTCCCAATCTTCTTTTTTAGTGTTTTGGTACATGATTTTTTGCAAAGCTAGTTTTTTTTCTGAAACATCTTCAACAAATGATATTTTACCGTTCCCGATAATGCTTTGAAATTGTGCGGAATACTCACAAGCACTTTTGCCAGTAGTTAATTTGTAATCTGTATCCATCTCAAATCCGACAGTATCTACTTGTTCGATGAGAGATATTTTTCTACCTTCTTTCGCGCTATGAAAGTAAAGGGTAAGAGTATCTTCTTTTTTTTCGTAGCCAAAATTCATTGGTACAATATAGACTTCCCCATTGTCGTTAAAACCAAGTCTGCAATATGTACAGTTCTCAATAACCTCCATTATTCGATTGATATCAGTTATTTCTCTATCTTTTCTTCTCATAAAAGCCTCCTGTTATTTAAGTTATTTAATCATATATTGACGTGCTATCTCTATCATTTGATTATACGGTAATTGTAATTTTTTGTAAACGTTAAGAATACTATTATGGTCTAGTTTAAGGCGGTGAAGGATTGTTTTTTTTAAATTGAAAGTATATAATAAGAAATATAGAACAAAGTAGAGCGAAGAATTAATGATGAAGTAATCCCTATGAGTAAGGGGAGATAGATAAGCGAAGTAATGAGATAGGAGGACGATAGGTTGAATGCAAGAGGTGAAAAGCACAGTTTTACTATAGAGCAACTTTATGGGATGATAGATAAAGTACCTATGTGTATCAATGTACTAAATGAAAAGGCAGAAAGCATATATTGTAATTTGTATACTATTGACCTATATGGAGTGGAGTCGAAAGAAGAATTCAATGAAAAATTTTATGATTTAACTCCAGAACTACAACCAAGTGGAAAAGGATCGAAGATTGCATTTTCAGAGTATGTATTGGAAACGCTCGAAAAAGATGAAAATCATTTTGGATGGATAGATAAGAAATTAGATGGAGAAGAGCTTCCTCTTAATATCAGTATTTATCGATTAAATATGAAGGATGAGTTAGGTAATGAGTTACTGCTTAGCACAATGCAAGATTTGCGTCCTCATTTAGCTCAGGATCAAGAAGGAATAACAGAAGATGATTATCATCATAGTCATATTACTTACAAAGCATTATTTAATATAGTTGCGGAACTCACAGATGAGTGGTTTTGGATATATGACGTTAATATTAAAACAATACAGTTCTTTGGGAAAGGGAGAGAAATACTCGGACTTAGCCCAGACAAACAACCATTTCCAGAATATGTGGTAGATGGAGGAATGGTATATGTAGAGGATTTAAATAAATTCTTGAAATTTGATGAGAACTTAAAAACAGGAGTGGTAGAACCTGTAGAAGTTCGTTTCATACAACCGAGTGGTGTATCAAAATATTATAAGATTACGTACAAGACAATATATAATAGGGAAGGGAAGCCGATATTTTCTGTAGGGAAGACTTATGATATTGATAAACAAAAGCGTCTTGAAGAGTTGTCAAAGACGGATTTGCTCACAAATTGCTTAAACAAAATAACAACAGAAAATATAATAAGGGAAGCGTTAAGTAGTGCATCGACATTGTCACACGCGCTCTTTTTAATAGATATAGACGATTTTAAATCTGTAAATGATAAACTAGGACATTATTTTGGAGATTTAGCGTTAAGTGATTTAGCTAAAAACTTACATGCTAATTTCAGGGGCGGAGACATCATAGGAAGAATCGGAGGGGATGAGTTTCTAGTATTTGTAAAGGATATATCAGATATTACAGTTATAGAAAGAAAGGCAAGGGCAATTGCAACTGCTTTTCAAAATAGCTACTCTGGAGAAAATAGAGACTATAAAATATCTGGAAGTATAGGGGTAGCGTTGTATCCGAAGCATGCAAATAGTTATGAAGAACTTTATAAATGTGCAGATAAAGCATTATATAGCTCAAAAAAGATGGGAAAAGATCGCTACACAGTTTATTCAGACGAAATATCAAATTCTAATACACAAAATTTAACAGCTGTAGATAGAGGCAACAAGTCAACAAATGCATATTTTGACGGAGAAATTACTTCTATTTTATTTGATATAATGTATCAATCAGAAAATGTTCAACAGTCTATGAATACAGTACTTCGTTTGTTTGGTAGTTATTTGAAAGTAGATAGATGCTATATTGCACAGACATATGATGAAGGAAATCATTACAGTGTTGTGTATGAGTGGGTAGCTGATAGTGTAGAGACTAAGAAAGAGAAATTTCAAAATATCCCAGTGAGTGTTTTACAAGGTATTTTTGAAAATCTTGAACTTAATGGAATTATGTATAATAATTTTGTTGATGATACAAATACGGAACTTACTAGAAGTGTAGCAGAGATTGAAAAAGCAAATTCATATTTGTTGGTCCAAACGAAAAGTAAGGGAGATTCAAGGCTTATTTTGGGGGTCGACGATAAGAGTGAACATCGCGTATGGAGTGAAAAAGAAATAAATACAATACAATATGTATTAAAGTTAATCTCTATTTTTCTTAACTCATCAAATCGCAAGGAGAGTTAGTGAATTGTTGCTTTTTGAGCAATAGTAAGATTTTATGAAGTAATTGAAGGTGATATAATGGATTTTTATAAAAGAGTAGCAGTCGTATGCGAGCGAATTCCTAGCGGTAAAGTTGCTACATATGGTCAAGTGGCGTTGTTATGCGGATTTCCGAAGAATTCGAGACAGGTCGGGTATGCACTTAGATGTAAGAAAGCAGGAGATGTGCCAGCCTTTCGTATTGTAAACCATAAAGGAGTGTTAAGTGGGGCATTAGCATTTGAAATGGTGGGAATGCAGCGAAAATTGTTAGAACATGAAGGAATTCATGTAGATGTAGAAGATAATAGAGTGAACCTCAAGCGCTATGGATGGAAGAACACGATGCAAGAAGCGTTAGAGTTAAAAAAGGCATTTGAAAAGCTAAACATATGAAAAAGCTGAATCGCAAGATTCAGCTTTTTCGTTTTGTATGTAATATTTAATTAAACTCTGGTTCTATCAAACCGTAAGATCCGTTCTTTCTTTTATAAACAACGTTGACCTCATCAGTTTCAGCATTGCTAAATACATAGAAATCATGTCCTAATAAGCCCATCTGAACAACTGCATCTTCTGGAAACATTGGCTTGATACCAAATCTTTTAGTCTTAACAATTTTTACATCATCTTCTTCGAAATCTGTTAACTCATCAAAAAAATCTTGTTTGAATGCGCCTGAACTGTGGTGGCGAGCAATCAATTTTGTTCTATATTTTTTTAATTGTCTTTCAATTACTTCTTCAACTAAGTCAATCGATACATACATATCATTGCTTTCTTGCTCCGAACGAATAACATCTCCCTTCACTGGAATAGATACTTCAATTTTTTGACGTTCTTTTTCTACACTTAGGGTCACAATCACCTCTGTATCAGGAGCAAAGTATTTTTCAAGTTTACCTAACTTGTGCTCTATAGAGCTCTTTAACCCCTCTGTAACATCGATGTTTCTTCCGCTGATAATAAATTTCATAATGTCCAACTCCTTTACCCTGTATTGTACTTCGATTTTTTTAAAGTACTTTATGTAATTATACTAAAAAAAAGCGAGAAAATCAATAAAAAACAAATAAAATAGATAAAAGCATAATAAAGACTGAAAATTAGACTAAAACTTCTTTGAGTTGTACATATCGCAGTTGTATCGTGCGGTATTTTTCTAATACAACTAGCATTTCGTCTTTGATGGCATCGTCAATGTCACTGTAGTTTTTTACTATTAGGTCAACTATTTGAGCATCTAGAAGATTATTTTTTGCAAAATCATTTAAGATAGATAAGGTGCGACGCCATGAATAGGCTCCTTTATAGCTACGAGAAATGATAAGAGCACTTGTAATATCTGCAATAGCTAAAATTCGATCGCTTACAGAAAGCATTGAAGAAGTTAATCCGAGTGGATATCCACTACCATCTAATTTTTCATGGTGGCGGCAGGCAATTTCTACAATCTCTTTATCTAAAATACCTGTTAGAATCTTTCTAGTGAATGCGACATGTTCTCTCATTTCTTTCATCTGAGAATCACTTAAGCGTCCAGGATGCTCTAGTATATCAGCATTAATAGCAATTTTTCCAATATCATGAGTCAATGCAGCGTAGTAGAGACGTTCCATTTCAAGTTCATTTAAGTCAAGTAAGGAACCGAGATATAGGCTGATTGTCGTAGTATTAACAGAATGATGAACGGTTACTTCACTTTTGAAATCAATAGAATAAATTACCATTTCCAAATATTTATTTGCTACTTTTATATCTATATCAAAGTTATTCATTTCACTAGTTAACCACTCTGTAACAGAAGTAGACCAATCGTTGTGTAAAAACTCATCATTGATATAGGCAGTTATAAAAGAATCTATAAAATCAGGGTAAAACAAGTTTGTATCTCTTAAAGTTTTCTCTAAAGTTACGAGCGATATTTCATTTAGCAAAGCGATATCAATTCGGTCTGCTAAATGGATGAGTTGAGCATAGCTTCTGATAGTAGGGTCTAAGTTATCCAAGGCTTCAAAAGAGGAATGGTGATATAGTATAGCCTTTGAAAGTTTGCTTAGTGGCGAAAGATACTTTAGAAATAAGTATCCATATACAGAGTGGGAATCCACATCTTCTGTTTCAAACTGAACCATACGATCGATTTCTTCAGTCTTATAGGCACCAATATCGTGAAAGAGGGAGAGCAAAATAAGATTCTGCGAATCCACTTTTCTATCTGAAGGTAGATACTTGTTAATATGAGAAGCGATATAACTTACGCGTACTCCGTGATCTACCAATCTTTCATCATAATATTGTAATGCGTGTGAACAAAGCTGTATAATTTTATCAGTGCGAGAAATAGATTCCATAGTCAGCAGTCTCCTTGTAATTATAAGTATAGATTCATTAATATTTCATCGTAATATCTTCCGTTTATCTTAAAAAAGTTAGGATAGATGCCAATTTGCTTAAATCCCATTTTTTCATACAATCTAATAGCACTCTTATTTTCAGCACGTACACCTAAATGCAAAATCTCGGTCTGTCCTGTGTTACGTGCATATGTAAGTAGGGTTTCCATTAAGTGCGACCCGATTCCGATACCCCAATATTGTCTTTTGACAGCAAGGGCAAGGTTTGATTGGTGCGAAACTCTTTGGCGACCTTGTGCCATTACATTGCCAAAGCATACCACTTCATTATCTATTCTTCCAATAAAAAAAGCAGAAGCACTGGAGCGGTTTACCGAGGTAATGAAATCACGCTCGCTTTCTACCGTCATATTGAATTCATCTTTACCAAATAGCAAATTATCACTTTCACCGCCTACTATATTTAAGAAGTCTATAACCTCTTCAGCATCAGAACTTTTGGCGCGTTCAATCTTTATAAATAATCCATTTTTTAATTTCATAAAAATAGGCCCTCTCTTTTAAAGGTGGGTTATCAGTCCAAATCATTATATCATAGTAGATAACAACTAGGCAATCAGCTTGTGCTAGAGTTGAATAAATGTTACAATGAAGTTCGAATATTAGGAGGGTTATAGAAGTGCAAGAGTTATTAACGAAAGATTTTAAGAAGATTGTGGTAAATGATACACCTCTTATCGATGTGCGAGCGGAAGTGGAATTTGAAAAAGGTGCATTTAAAACAAGTGTAAATATGCCTATTATGAACGATGAAGAAAGATGTCAGGTAGGGATTAAATATAAAAACGAAGGAAATGAAGAAGCTATAAAGCTAGGACATGAATTAGTGACTGGTGAGGTGCGTGAAGAGAGAGTGAAACGCTGGGTCTCTTATATTGAAGAAAATCCAGAGACTATGATTTATTGCTTTCGAGGAGGACAAAGATCGGCGATTGCGCAAGAGTGGATTAATAATAGGGTGAAAACTCCAGTAATGCGATTAGAGGGAGGATATAAGGCATTTAGAAATTATCTTATAGATGAATTAGAACCAGAGGCATTTGTATCGAAACCTATATTACTAGGAGGATGTACAGGATCAGGAAAGACTATTTTATTAAAAGAACTTGAACATGCAGTGGACCTGGAAGGGATCGCAAATCACCGCGGTTCAACTTTTGGAAGACAAGTTACCCCACAGCCATCTCAGATTAACTTTGAAAATAACTTAGCATATGCTTTTGTTCAACATAGAGAAAAAGAGTATAAGAGTATGGTGTTAGAAGATGAAGGAACACATGTGGGCTCTTGTTACCTTCCAAGACCATTGTCTGGATTTTTAAAGCTAGCTGATTTAGTTTTAGTAGATGTTTCTCTAGAGGATAGAGTACAGATTACTTTGGAGGAGTACGTTGTGAACTCACAAAAAGATTATATAGCTACCGCTAGTGGAATTGAAGAAGGCATGAAAAAATGGCTTGGATATATAGAGGGAAGCATTGAAAGAGTACAGAAGAGATTAGGCGGAGATCGAACTAAGCAGATGTTAGAAATGGTTAGAAACGCTTATGACTTACAGGAAAAAACAGGAAGTGTACAAGGACATGAAGCTTGGATTTCTACATTTTTAAAAGATTATTATGATCCGATGTATCTATATCAAATAGAGAATACAACAAAGAAGATAACATTTAGAGGAAATGAGCAAGAAGTGGTGGAGTATTTAAAAAGTACAATGTAAATACATTTATTTCATCAAATGGGTAATACTAGCAGTATTACAGATGAAAGGTATTAATTGGATGTGTACAGCAATTACATTACAAGAAGATGAATTTTACTTTGGGCGAAATATGGATATTGCATACTCTTTTGGAGAAAGAGTTGTAATAACTCCTAGAAATTACAAGGTTGTGTATAAAGAATTGCCAGAGAGCGTGAATCATTATGGAATTATAGGGATGGCAAATGTATCAGAGGGATATCCTCTCTATGCAGATGCAATGAATGAAAAAGGGCTTGGAATGGCAGGACTTAATTTTCCAGGATATGCAAAGTATAGTGTGGAAAAGATTAGTGAAAAAAAGAATGTAGCACCATATGAGCTGATTCCGTATATTCTAGGAATATGTGCAAATATAGAAGAGGCAAGAATGGCTCTAAATGAGGTGAATTTACTTGCAGTTCCATTTTCGCTAGAGCTACCTTTAGCTCCACTTCACTGGATAGTTGCAGATAAAAGCGGAAGTTTAACAGTAGAGCAAACAAAAGATGGAATGAAGATTTGGGATAATCCTGTAGGTGTGTTGACGAATAACCCAACTTTTGATTTTCAGATGACCAACCTGAGTAATTATATTTCATGTAGCCCTTACGAACCAGAAAATTATTTGTACAGCAACATTATTTTGCCGCGTTTAAGCCATGGAATGGGAGGGCGAGGACTTCCTGGAGATGCGTCTTCTTGCTCGAGATTTATCAGAGCGACATTTGCAAAAGGAAATGCGATACTAGAAGAAGGCGAAGCAAGTATGCTAGCTCAATTTTTTCATATTCTAGATACTGTTGCAGTTACAAGAGGGCAAGTTCGCTTAGACGATGAAAGACTAGATTATACAAAGTATAGCTGTTGTGCAAATGGGGATAGAGGAATATACTACTATAGAACTTATGGCGGTATGACGATTAATGCAGTAAGCCTTTGTCATCATGATTTAGAAAGGACTTCTCTCATTGAATACGAATTGAAAAATGACATGAAGATACAATATCATGAAATAGCAGAAGGTAAATTTGAATAAAGATTTTTAATAAATACTATAAAGGCTTTTGGATAGATTTTTCATCCAAAAGCCTTTATAGTATTTATAGTTTCGAAGACTTCAGTAAACCTAACACGTCTTCTTGTTTCATTGTTAGTAACATTTGATTATGAATTGTACTTCTTACCATGCTTCTTGCCTGGCGATTCACTGCTAAAATTTCATCTAGGGTAAAATCATTTTTTCCTACTACACCTGCGTGTATGGTAGTTTGTGCCCCTTCAACGGTTAAGTCGATTATTTCAGTTTGCCCAGTTTTTGAGTTAGCTTTGCTTCCGTTTTCATAATTAAGTCTTTGTTTCGTGAACTTTAGCTGCTTTTGATCAATTAAAAATTGAAGATAATATTTGCCGAGA
>CAYJHQ010000036.1:0-24383 GCA_964369775.1 uncultured Lachnospiraceae bacterium | reverse complement strand
TCAATAAAAATACCGTAGCCTTTGGTAGGATCATTTACAAAAACATGGGTAACCGCACCGATTATCTTGCCGTTTTGGATTATAGGCGAACCACTCATTCCTTGCACAATTCCTCCAGCTTCTGCAATTAAGTCTTGGTCCGTCACTTGAATTACAATAGTTTTGTTGATTTCATCTGCCATATAATCAAGTTCTAATATTTCAATTTCAAATGTCTCCATTTCTGTACCTATTGTGCTTCGTATCTCAGCTTTACCAAGTGTGACCTCTTCTTTTCTCGCCATCTCAATAGGTGTTAAGTCGAGATTTAAAGATTCTATGTTTTCTATTGTTCCATATATGCCGTATTCAGAATTTACTTCAATGTTACCAAGCACATTAAAAGGATTATAGATGATAACTCCTTCAATGCCTCCTGGCACTCCTGCTTCTCCTTTGATCACATCATTTACAGATGCGTTATAGAGTTCTCCATTAGAAATTTGAAGTAGTTCGTTTGTATCAATATCATAGATACCATGCCCTAAGGATCCATAGTTATTTTCCTCTCCGATATAGGAAAGAGTTCCTAACCCTTGAATGTTGTCTCGTACCCAAATCCCCAATTTATATCCATTGTTTTCAGTCCATACTGCATCCAATTTCACTTGGATTTCTTCACCATTTCTTCGAATAGTCAAAACAACTTCTTTCGATTCTAGCTTTTCCATCATAGCGATAAGTTCACTTTTTTCTTTAATAGGTGTTCCATTGACAGCCGTAATATAATCTCCTGCTTTCACTACATTTTTGGCTACACTTGAATAATTCCCATTTTGATCTACTATACTTTCCGTTCCTATAATCATAATTCCAGATGTATCCATGTAGATTCCAACAGGAATTCCTCCTGGAATCAACATGGTACTACCAACATTTTCAGCACTTATTACTGACTCATCACTGTTGCCACTAATCGTGTTGATGTTAAAAATATATGCACTAAGTGCAAATGCCAGTATCCATGAAAATATACCTTTTCTATACTTCATAACGCTACATCCTTTCTATGATATCCTATTTTCTATGAAAGAAGACAAGTGTATCTCACTTGTCTTCTCGATTACCATAATCATAGTATGTACGTTTTAATATTTTTCACACTGGAAAACTGTTACTTGTAGCTTTTTCCCAATTCTCTCATCTCTATAGCTGTCTTTGTAATGGATTCAGATACTTTACCACCGCCTAAAATCCTGCTCAGTTCTTCTATAGCCTCATTCTCAGAAAGAGGATTTATAGTAGTAATTGTATCTTTATCAATCACTTTCTTTTCAATGCAAAAATGCAAATCAGATAGCGCTGCTATTTGGGCTAAATGGGTAATACAGATAACTTGCCTCGATTTTGCAATCTGTGATAGTTTCTCTCCTACTTTTGTAGCTGTCACTCCACTTATTCCTGCATCTACCTCATCAAAGATTAATGTGTCAATTTCACCCTTATCCGCCATTACAGTTTTTATTGTCAACATAATTCGTGATAACTCTCCTCCTGATACTACTTGAGATAGCGGCTTTACTTCTTCACCTGGGTTAAGTGACACTAAAAATTGAACTTCATCTATTCCGTGCATCTGTGGCTTCTCTAATTTAGAAAATGATAGATTGAATCTTACATCTAAGAAGTTTAGCTCTTTTAATCCTTCTATAATCTTCTCTTCTAGTTTGGTTGCATATTTTTTTCTACATTTAGAAAGCTCTTGCGAAGCATTTATTAAAGACTCTTCTCTCTTTTTCAACTCTGTTTCTAAATTCGCCAAATAGATATCATAGTGCTCCATTTTTTCTATTTTTTCTATAAGCTGTATGCGATAGCTGTTAATCTCTTCAAAGGAATTCCCATACTTTCCTTTCAAGCGGTTCCATAAATTCAAACGCTCTTCAACTTCTAAAAAAGCCTCTTCTGAGAATTCCATTTCATTAGAGTACGTAGATAAATCCCTGTTGAAATCATTTAGTAAATTATCAATTTCAACCAATTGATTATAGAATTCTTCGCTGTTTTCATCGTATTGGATTACACTTTGAAGTGATTGTACTGCACGTGAAATTTTACTGCTGGCACTTTCAAAAGAACCATTGGTATCGTCATATGCACTTTGTACTCTTTCAAGGATAGTTTTCCCATTTGACATCTTCTTATACAAAGTTTCTAATTCTTCATCTTCATTTTCTTTTAAATCAGCTACTTCAATTTCTTCTAACTCAAATTGACAAAATGAAAGCTCTCGGTTTCTGGCTTCGCTGTCTAGATTACATGATTGATATTCTGTTTGCTTTTCTGAAAAAGCACGATACGAAGCTTTGACTTTATCTAATAAGACTTTGTCTTTTTCCAAAATAAAATCATCTAGAATTGACAAATGATTTTTGTTATTTAACAATGTTTGGTGCTCATGTTGCCCATGAATGCTGATAAAGCTACTTGCTACATCTTTTAACACCGCCTTTGTAACAGTCTCACCATTAATTTTACTGATACTCCTACCATCCATTAACTTACGGCTTAAAATAATACATCCATTTTCTTGAAAAATATCGTGTTTTTCTAAAATGTGTTCTTGTTCTTTTGTCTCTACTCGAAAAATCAATTCTACATACCCAAAATCTTTTCCTTTACGAAGTAAGTCCTTGGTATACTTTCCTCCTAAAGCTAAGTTGATAGAGCCAAGCAGTATCGACTTTCCTGCACCTGTTTCACCCGTTAATATGTTAAGTCCTTTTGAAAACTCTAATTCTGCTTCTTCAATTAATGCTAGATTTCTTACTCGCAAGCTCTGTAGCATTGAAATTCCCTCCTAACACCTATCTATCTTGAACTATTTTTCGAATTTTACCCATGATATGAATAGTCTCATCTACACTTCGAATCGCGCACATTATAGTATCGTCTCCAGCGATGCATCCTACAACTTCTTTCCACTTCATTGCATCTACAGAAGCTGCAACTGCCATAGCCATTCCTGGCACTGTCTTTATCACTAATATATTTTGTGCCATATCCATAGATAAGTACCCATCTTTTAAAATACGCACATATTTTTCATCAAGTGTTTTTTGTGTAGTTGGCAAAATAGTGTATTTTTGCTTTCCTCTGTTTGTAGCTATTTTCGTAAGATTTAAATCTCTAATGTCTCTTGATACTGTCGCTTGGGTTACCGAAAACCCTAATTTGTTTAAATACTCTGCTAGATCTTCTTGTGTTTCAATATCGTATTTTGTAATGAGCTCTACGATTTTTGCATGCCTACTTTCCTTCATTGGTTCTAATTTCCTTTCATTTTTTTTCTAAGTACTTCTAAAAAGCTTACATTGCTTAGTCTTAACAGTTTCACTTTGTTTTTCTCATTTTTTATTACCACTTTCTCTCCTGAGGTAATGTGTATATTGTTTCTTCCATCAAAACTTACACACGCACTCTGAACTGCCCCTTCTTTTCCGTATCCTAGTTCCAACTCAATGCAATCTTCTCCAGATAAAACGATGCTACGGCTGTTGAGCTCATGAGGACATATCGGTGTTACTACGAATAAGTTTGCAGTAGGTTCCACAATTGGTCCTCCTGCAGATAAATTATACGAAGTAGACCCTGTCGGAGTGGATACTATAATTCCATCCGCTTGATAAGAATGAAGCAACGAACCATTGACATAGACGTTATAATAAATAATCTGTACCTCTCCTGTACGGGATAAAACTATGTCATTTAATGCAACACTCTCCAGTTTCCCTTCAACTGTCCCATTTATAAGCATACGCTCTTCTAGAATGGACTTTCCTTCTAGAATCTTAGAAATCCCCTTTTCTAATTCCTTTACATCACTTACTTCTATCTCTGTTAGATAGCCAAGTGTTCCAAGATTGATTCCAATCAGTGGAATGTTATCTTCATAATACTGATAGGCTGCCTTTATTAATGTTCCATCTCCACCTAGAGTCAGTATGTAATCACAATCTTTTGATGATGCTTCATCTTTTGCTAGCACAGCTTTGCTACCTAACTTTTCAATCATCTCTTTAATTAAATTAGTCATATGATATTCTGGATCTTTTTGTGTATTGGTCACAATATAAAATCGTTTCATACTTACCCTCATTTTGTGTTCAGCGATGTAAAAGCGCTTTCAACAATCTCCTTATAGTCTACACTTCCATCAATTTCTTCTTTACCATTAGAGGACACTTCACCTTTATGCAGATGCAATAAATATTCGATGTTTCCCTCTGGTCCTTTTATCGGTGAAAAATCTAGGTTGCAAATCTGAAATCCAATCCCTTTTGCATAGTTTAGAACTGTTTCAATCACTTCAATATGAGTACTCTTTTCGCGTACCACACCTTTTTTCCCAACCTTTTCTCTACCTGCCTCAAATTGTGGCTTTATCAAAGCAACTACATCTGCTTCTTCTTCTAAAAAATTATAAATAGGCAATAGTACCTTTGTAAGGGATATAAAAGAAACATCTATTGATGAGAATGCAACCTTTTCTCCTAAATCTTCTAGAGTAACATACCTTATATTAGTACTCTCCATGCAGACTACTCTTTCATCTATCCTAAGTTTCCAAGCTAATTGTCCTTTTCCCACATCGATTGCAAATACTTTTGTCGCACCATTTTGCAACATACAATCTGTAAATCCACCTGTAGAAGATCCTACATCCGAACAGACTTTTCCATCTACACTCACCCAGGATTGTTTCATTGCTTTTTCAAGTTTTAGCCCTCCACGACTTACATAAGGGAGAGTGTTACCACGAATCTCTATCTGTGATTCTACCGAAAAAGAAGTTCCTGCTTTATCCTCTTTTTGTCCTTCTACATATACTTTTCCAGACATAATTATTGCTTTTGCTTTCTCTCTAGATTCTGCTAGATTTCGCTTCACTAGGAGCACATCTAATCTTTCTTTCATCATTTATTCCCTTCAATACAATCGATTCCTATCAACTTTGACACAATCCTCTTGGTAATTGTGTCTTCATCCATCAGCACTTCTTCTCTTAATTGCTCTATCGATCCATGCTCAACGTACATATCTTCAATCCCTACTCCCATGATGTGAATATCTAAACTCAATTTATCTGCTACTGTTTTTAGTTCGCTCGCATAACCACCTGCACATAAATTTTCTTCTAAAACAACAACCAATTGATGCTCCTTTGCAAGCAACTCTAGCATGGATGCATCTACTGGTTTTAAAAACCTAGCATTTACTAGTGAGCATTCATACCCTCGCTCTTTAATCTGCTCTCTAACCTTGTCTGCAACTGCCATCATATGTCCCACTGCTACAATTGCTACTTTTTCTTCTTCATATAGAATTTCACTTTTTCCATATTCTATACTCTCATCAAATTCTTTTAGCCCTTCATAGGCAGTTCCTCTCGGATATCGAAGCGCAATTGGTCCGTCTTCATACTGGAGCGCATAGCGTAGCATACTTGCTAATTCCCATTTATTTTTCGGTGCCATTACCGTCATGTTTGGAATACTATTTAAAAAAGATACATCAAAAATTCCTTGGTGTGTCTCTCCATCATTTCCTACTAAACCTGCTCTATCAATCGCGAAGACAACTGGAAGATTTTGAATGCACACATCGTGAATAATCTGATCATAAGCTCTTTGCAAAAAGGAAGAATAAACAGCAAAAACAGGTTTCATTCCTGATGCTGCAAGACCTGCTGCAAACGTAACTGCGTGTGCTTCTGCTATTCCAACATCAAAGAATCTGTCTTTAAAAGTTTTGCTAAACGGCACCAATCCTGTCCCCTCTGACATAGCTGCCGTAATCGCAACAATGTTTTCGTTGGTCTTTGCCTCTTTATATAAAACTTTTCCAAAAACATCTGTGTAGGTCTTGACTTTTTTTCCACCTTTAGCTTCTTTTGTTTCTCCACTATGAATTTGAAATGGTCCTGTTCCATGATACTTAGAAGGCTGTATTTCGGCATGTAAGTAGCCTTTTCCTTTTTTGGTAATTACATGAACTAGCACTGCGCCTTTCACTTGTTTTGCTTCACGAAACGCTTTCATTAGTGCTTTCATATCGTGTCCATCTACTGGACCAAGATAAGTGATTCCCATATCCTCAAAGAACATATTTGCAACTAAAAGCTGTTTGATACTGTTTTTCGCTTTTTTGATAGTGTTCACTGTCGTATTTCCTACCATCGGTATTCGATTCAACACTTTTTCTACATCCGTTTTCAGTGATGTGTATTTTTTACCAGTTCGAAGACCGTTCAGATACTTTGACATCCCTCCAACATTCTTTGAGATTGACATATTGTTATCATTTAGCACGATGATGAAGTTGCGATTTAATTCAGACGCATTGTTTAGTGCTTCATACGCCATCCCTCCAGTAAGGGAACCATCACCTATTACGGAAACCACTCTGTAATTCTCATTTTTAATATCACGCCCCTTTACATAACCAAGTCCCGCTGATATAGATGTAGAGCTGTGTCCTGTGTCAAAAGAGTCACAAGGACTTTCTTTTCGCTTTGGAAATCCGCTTAATCCACCGTACTTTCTCAGTTCTTCAAATCCTTCTTTTCTCCCTGTAAGAATTTTATGAGTATAGGATTGATGGCCCACATCCCAAATAATTTTATCTTTTGGTAGCTCTAGGGATAAGTGAAGAGCCATTGTAAGTTCGACCACTCCTAAGTTTGATGCTAAGTGGCCACCTGTATTGCTTATCTTTTCTATCAAAAAACTTCGAATCTCATCTGGTAATGTCTCTAATTCTTCAAAGGTTAGATTCTTTATGTCGTTTTCTTTGACTATTTTATCTAGTACCATATCTCGTACCTCACAATCTATTTCTTTCGATGAATCATGGACTTTATCAGCTCTTCCATATACTCACTTGGCTTCTCTAAGCTCACAAGTAATTGAATCGCCTCATTTGATAATCTTTCTACTTCTGTAGTTGATTTATCTAGTCCTTCTAATGTTATATACGTTGTCTTCTCGTTTTTCTCATCGCTTCCAATTGGTTTTCCAAGTTCTTCCATTGTGCTAGTAACATCTAGAATATCATCTTGAATTTGAAAAGCTACACCTACATTGTTTGCGATTTTTTCGATAATTGCTATCTCTTTGTCACTTGCTCCTGCAAGGACTCCTCCAATCATCATTGCTGCTTCGATTAGAGCGGCTGTTTTTAAGTTGAATATAAATAAAAGCTCATCTTTTGATAACTGGGTTCCTGAAGACTTAACATCTACTACTTGTCCACCTATCATTCCATAAATTCCAGCTTTTTTTCCTAATATTTGCAATGCTTTTCCGATCTCTAGCGCTTGTGCTGGCTCTTTTGAAAAACTTTGGAATGCTACCTCAAATGCATAATTTAATAGTGCATCCCCTGTTAGTATCCCCATATCATGACCATATACTATATGTGTGGTCTTGCGTCCTCTTCTGTAATCGTCATTATCCATAGCCGGCAAGTCATCATGTACCAATGAATAAGTATGGATCATCTCAAGGGCTGTTGCAAATTTTTCAATAATTTCAGAAGTTCCACCAAACATTTTGAACGTTTCTATCATAAGCATTGGACGTAATCTTTTCCCGCCTCCCATAACGCTATAATCCATGGCTTCCATTACCAGTGACTGAAAGCCTTCTGTCGGTGGTAGATTTCGTTTTAAAACATCTTCAATCTCGTTAATTTTCTCTAGTTGTATTTGTTTAAAATTCATCTGTTTCCCCTTTTTCATTTAGTTGAAGTACTTTCTTCTCGATTGTTTCCACTTTTTCATTGCACGATTGAATCGTTTTCATCCCTGTACTATATAATGCAAAAGATTCTTCTAAAGTGATGTCCTCTTTTTCTAGTTCTTTGATTAAGTCATCTAGTTCTTGAAACATCTCATCTATGTTTTTCACTTTTTTCTCTCTAGCCATTATGATTCACCTCTTTTTTCTCCAAAACTTTGCTAACAATCACACCATCTGTCACTGCAATCTCAACCTCATCACCTATTGACACATCGTCTAATTTTCTAACTGCACTTCCATCTTTATCGCTTACAAAGGAATATCCCTTACTCAGCTTCTCTAACGGTGATAAACCTTTAAATTGGGTGATGAATAGATTTAGTCTATGCTTGCAATCCCTTAACTTTTTCTCCATAGCATTTTCTAGCTTTTGCTCTAATTCCACTAACCGTTGCTGCCTTTGACGAAGTAAGTAATTGGGATGTAAATATTTCATATTGGTATAGTACTTTTCAATCTCTCCTTTTGTTTGGATTAGTTGAAAGTTCATTTTTTCATAAAGTACCTTTTGATAATGCTTTAGAGCTTGTTCATACGCCACATACTCATAAACCGCTAGCTCTGCTGCTGCTGACGGTGTTGGTGCTCGCAAATCTGACACGTAATCAGCAATTGTAAAATCAGTCTCGTGGCCAACTGCTGAAATGATTGGTATTCTACAATTAAAAATTGCGTCTGCAACCTCTCGCTCGTTAAATGCCCACAAATCCTCTATTGAACCTCCGCCTCTACCCACAATGATTACATCTGGATTCACAAATTGCTCCATCTTCTCAATTCCTTCTACGATACTTCTTCCTGCTCCCTCTCCTTGCACTTGTGCCGGATAAAGAACAATCTGAATATAAGGATTTCGCCTTTGAATCACTTGTATAATATCTTGAACTGCCGCACCTGTAGGGGCTGTAATGACTCCTACCTTTTCAGCAAAGGCTGGAATTTGCCGTTTATACTCTGGTGCAAACATTCCCATCTCTTCTAATTCCTTTTTCAGCAGCTCGTATTTTTCATTTAACCTACCAATCCCATCTTGAATAATCTCTTTTGCATATAATTGATAGGAACCTGATCGCTCATAAGTTGAAACACTTCCTAGTGCAATCACTTGTTGCCCTTCTGACAAACGAAAAGAGAGCCCACTACGCTGACCTGCGAACATCACGCAAGAAATCGTACCCGACTCATCTTTCAAAGAAAAGTATATATGACCAGATGTATGGTATTTGCAATTAGATACTTCACCCTTAACATAAAGTTTATTTAACATAAAGTCTTGGTTAAACATATTCTTGATATATGTGTTTACCTGCTTAACCGTATATACATTTCTCATGCTTTCTCCTAATTTTCTGGCTTCAATAATTTTGCTAATACACCATTTACAAAAGAAGGACCTTCATCCCCGCTAAACTTTTTAGCTAGTTCAACCGCCTCATTAATAGCAACTCCCACTGGAATTTCTTCATCGAAATTAATCTCGTAATAGGCAAGACGAATAATAGTTAAATCTACTTTGTTCATCCTGCTAGTTTTCCACTTTGTCGTATGCTCTCCAATTGCCTTATCTATCTCTACTAGATGCTGCTCAATTCCAAGACAGCGATCCACGATATAATCTCTATCGACCTCTGAAATTCCTTCTTCTAACTCAAAGTATTTCAGAATCTGCTCTTTTCTATCTTCTTCTAACTCAAATGTATTTGAAAACAGTACCTTAAATGTATGTTCTCTTAACAATTTCCTTGTCATATTTTCCTCCGGTATTTCTTTGATATACACTGTATCCTTCGTACATAATAATAAAGGATGCCGTTTGACATCCTTTATTATACTACACATTCATAGATTATTCCATATCTACTCCTGCAATTTTTATATTCACGTCAGCAACAGTAAGTCCAGTCATATTTTGAACTGCAGTTTTTACTTTTTCTTGCACTTTCTTTGAAGTCTCCATCACGTTATAACCATAAGATAAATTCAATGCAAGCGAAACAGAAACTACATCATCTAACATATCTACTTTTACACCTTTTGATAAGTTCTTCATCCCAAGTCTAGCAATCAACTCGTGGCTGACATTTCCTACCATCGATGCTACACCCTCAACTTCAGTCGCAGCAAGGCCTGCAATAATTGCAATTACTTCGTCTGCAATCTTCACTTCACCTAGCTGTTCGCTTGAATTGGTTTCTACTGATTTATTTTCCTCTTTGCTCATAATTATTATACCCTCCTGATTCATTACGCTACTACGGATATTATAACAAATTTCACACAATTTGCAACCTTGAATTCTTAAGACTTCCCAAATTCAGATAATTCTAATCCTTCATTTCTTTCAAGAGTCATCCGTATGCTCCATTCATGCATAAACAATAGGAGTGGTCTTTCTTTTAAGTCTTTTATCTTCTTCATATCTGATGTTCCAATAATTTTATCTAGTTGCGTATCTTGGCTCACTACCCAACGAATATGTGCATATGGTAGTCTTTCCATTCTTATCTCTACATTATACTCATTTTCCAGACGATATTTCAAAACTTCAAATTGGAGTTCTCCAACTACACCAACTATGATTTCTTCCATTCCAGAATTATTTTCTCTAAAAATTTGTATCGCTCCTTCTTGAGCAATCTGATTGATTCCTTTAACAAATTGTTTACGTTTCATCGTATCTACTTGTGATACGCGTGCAAAATGCTCTGGTGCAAAGGTTGGAATTCCCTCATATGCAAATTTTTCTTTTCCTAGCGTAAGTGTATCACCTATAGCATAAATACCTGGATCAAAAACTCCAATGATATCTCCCCCATACGCTTGTTCCACAATCTTTCGGTCACTCGCCATAATCTGTTGGGGCTGTGATAAGCGAAGCTTCTTTCCACTTTGAACATGGTATACTTCCATTCCTGCTTGGAACTCTCCTGAACAAATTCGCATAAATGCAATACGGTCTCTATGAGCCTTGTTCATATTTGCTTGGATTTTAAATACAAATGCTGAAAAATCATTTTTTAATGGGTCAATTATCCCTGCATCTGATGTCCTTGGTAGCGGTGAAGTTGTCATCGCTAAAAAATGTTGCAAAAATGTCTCAACTCCAAAATTGGTAAGAGCTGATCCAAAAAACACAGGAGTTAATTGACCTTTATTTACTAATTCTTGATCGAACTCTGCACTAGCACCATCTAATAATTCTATCTCTTCTTCTAATGTATCTAAGGCCTCCTGGCCTATGTACTCAGAAATTTTAGAGTCGTCGAGTTTTACTTGAGTCACAGTTCCCTGTGAAGTACCTTTTTTTGTATCGGAAAATAAATCGATTGCTTCTTCCTTTCGATCTAACACCCCTTGAAGATTCTTCCCACAACCAATTGGCCAATTCACTGGACAAGTCGCAATCCCTAATTCTTTTTCAATCTCATCTAGTAATTCAAAGATATCCTTTGACTCGCGATCCATCTTATTAATAAATGTAAAGATTGGTATCTTTCTCATTACACAAACTTTAAATAACTTTCTTGTTTGTGCCTCCACCCCTTTTGATGCATCGATTACCATTACTGCTGAATCTGCCGCCATCAAGGTTCTATAAGTATCCTCTGAGAAATCTTGATGTCCAGGTGTATCTAATATATTAATGCAATATCCATCATAATTAAATTGTAAAACTGATGACGTAACAGAGATTCCTCTCTCTTTTTCTATTTCCATCCAGTCTGATACTGCGTGTTTTGCAGTCGCCTTACCTTTTACCGATCCAGCCTGATTGATTGCTCCACCATATAACAAAAACTTCTCTGTCAAAGTCGTTTTTCCCGCATCGGGATGTGATATGATTGCAAAGGTTCTTCTTTTTTTAATTTCTTCTACTATCTGAGACATTTTGTACGCTCCTTTTTCTTACATGCGTACTTACTTTAACATACTTTACTCATTATATCAACAAGTATTATTCTGTAGTCTGAATTGGTGAAATCACAATATTTGCAGTATCTATTTCTGATTTTCTTGTTACGATATCTTCTATCTGAGCTCTATTCGCATCTGTAAGCTCTTCTCTGATGACTACTATATCCGCTGACTCTGCTGAAAGTGTAACTGCAACATCCGAAAATCCCTTTGATTGCAATAATGTTTCAATTGCAACTTCTGTTTCTGCTAGGTCTGTTAACTCAATGATTTCGGCTACTGCCGCTTCTTTTTGCTCCGCTGACAAACTTTCATTGTCAACGAGTCCTTGTAATGTCTCTCTAGATGATGCTCTAACTTGCTCTCTAGATATTTTTGCTGCGGCTATTGTCTCATAAGCTTGATTACTAGTAAGTACTGCAGCCCCTGGTGTACTATCCTCTTCTACATCTAATAAATTCTCTTCTGGACTTTCAATATCACCATCTGTTTCAGTTGTCATTTCCTCTTCTGAAATATCAAGCAACGCAAGATTGGACATATCTGCTTCCTCTCCGTTTTCTCTGTTAAATAGTTGACCTGAATAATTTAGGTATCCCGCAACTGCTATCATTAGTGCTAAGGCTGTGATTACTACTTGATTCTTTCTAAACATTCGCTTCAATTGACTGCCTCCTTTTGAGTTGATATCATTTTCATTATTTTAATCTTATGCGTGTCTACCTCAAATAATGCTTGGATTGCCTCTGTTATATTTTCAATGACAACACTATTATCTCCTCCTGATGCAATAACTACCACTCCTTCTACTTCAGGATAGACTGCTTTTTGTGTCGAAGACTCGTAAGTCACCAACACCTCCACCTCTCCTACTCCATCTACTTTAGATAATATATGTTCCACTTTCACCTCTAATTCATCCTTGTAAACGCCTTCCTCTGTAATGATTTGCTCTTCATTTTCGTTGGAATCGTAATTAATAGGCAACGTAAGTAGTACTAAAAGGATTCCAATGACAAAGGTCATTATCAATCTCTGTTTACTGTTCAGATTCTTGATCATATTCTGAAGATATGTAGTCATTTAGTTCCACCTCATTAAAATAGTCCGCCTTTATTTGCAATTCTTCTAACTCTAATTCATATTTATTTCTATGGTATTCAAGGTCCCACCATCTCTCCATCCCCAAAAGATTAATTATCGGTGTGCATAGCATTAGTATCATCACCATTCCTGTGTAAAAGCGAATATATTTTTTGTATTCTTCACTTGCTACCATATTTAGAAATGCCGAAAAAATCACAACAGAGAATGAAAAATTTTTGATCCATTCATAAATATACTCCATACCTCTCCTTATCTATGTGGTCGATGTCGCAACTATTGCTATGGTTACTAGAAATAACATCCCTACACTCATCACTGCCTTTAATAACATTCGGGTCCCTTCTCCAATGCAATTTATACATCCTACAATGCGCTTATCCGAAATTGGCTCTACTAGGGCTGCTGCTAATTTATAGAGTAATACAATTATAGTCAGTTGTATTACTGGTCCAATCACAATAGCAATGCACAGCAATAATCCTACAACGCCTATACTGTTCTTGATTAGAGTAATGCTGCTAAATATCACTTCCGCACCACCCCCTACTGCATCTCCTACCACTGGAACTGCTTCAGCGCTCTTTAACCATATGTTCCTTTGTAGAGAGTCTATGACAGGTGCTATCATTCCTTGTATCACATTTAGCCCTACAACTGCTGCTACCATTGACTTTAATAACCAATTAATTACTAATTTTGTCAACTCTCCTAACTTATTTAACCGCTGCTCATCTGAGATATAATTCAGAATCACAATAATAATATAAGCATTGATAAGAGGTATGACAACATTTGCAATAAGTAATTCTACAAAATAGATATATAGTATCGCAAGGTTATAAAAAACAAGTGCTGAATTGACGCCTTTTGCAATCGCTACCACAAAGAAGTACACAGGAGATAAACCTCCCATAAATTGAAGTAACACATCTAGCTTTTCACTCACATCAGTTACTAGAACCTGAAATGACCTCATGCAAAGGACAATAATCAAAAGATAGATTACTAGGAATCCTGTACTTTCAATCTGTTTGTTTCCCATTGCCCTTGATATATTTGAAAAAACAGCAGCTAAGATAACTAGTAATAAGATATGTACAAATGTCGCCCTGTTATAGTTAAGTTCATACAACAGCTTATCCCACACAAATTCAAGAATTAGGTCCCCCGTCTCTTCTAGATCATTACTCATCACTTGTTCTACTAAATCTGCAAAGGATAGCTCCTCTTCGGGAAATATTTCATCTAGCACCTCTTCCATCTCATCTAGTTCTAAACTCTCCATTATATTTTCTTCTATCGCTTCTAGCTCTTGTCCCTCGATTTCAGATGCCATCACCTCACTTGCGAGAGAAAAAAGAAGAATTCCTTGTAGCATAATATACAACAATATCTTTCCTATCTTCATTTTACATTTCCTTTTAAGATATAAATGTCTCTATAGTTTCTAACAAGGTGACTAAAATGGGCAAACCTAAAAAAATGATGTAGATTTTCCCAAAGAGTTGTATCTGACTGGCAACATTCCCGTACCCTGACTCCTTACATATTCCAGCTGTAAACTCTGCCACATAGGAAATGCCTAACATTTTGAGAACAACGTTGATATATTCTATATTGATGCTAGTAATGGATTCAAGGGTTCTCATAGTATCCATCACGACTTCTAATCTAGTAATGATTTGAAAAAATATAAAGAGGGCAATTGCTATTCCGATCATCATGCTGAATTCTTTATTTGTTTTTTGTAATTGAATTGATAAAAGCACACCTACAATCCCTAATAGCCCAATTTGCACCATCGACATATGATCACCTAAAATGAAAACAACTGATTTACAGTCTGAAACAAGTCATAAATATATGGAACCACCCATGAAAGTACCAGTAATAATCCCGCTAATCCTACAAGAAATGCTTGCTCATCTCGCCCGCTATGTTTTAATATTTGGCTTAGAATGGATACCAATACACCTACTGCCGCAATTCTAAAAATCAATCCAACATCCATTTTGTTCCTTTCATAATAAAGCGATTACTAGAAAACTGCTCCCTGCTAGTCCTATTGCTTTATACAATTTCATTTTGCCTTGAATTTCTTGTTGTAACTCTCTAATCGCATGTTCTAATTTATGCAAATAAAGCTCAATCATTGTGATTTGCTGCTCTTTATCGATTGTTCCAAAACTACTTCCTAACATAGTTAACTCTTGCTTATCCCCATTTGAAAGAGCTGTATTACCCAAATGTAGCTCTATTGAAGTTGACCATATTTCACAGAACATTTTTTCTGAACAATCATAAGTTTCATCCCTTATATAGGTTAACCATTTTTGATATTGATCTACTGTCTTTTTGCTTGCATACTCAAAGACTTCATGCATAGAATAGCCACCATAAGAAATATCTGATTTGACTATTAGAAATAGCTTTTTTAGTTCAAAGAGCTGGCTAAGACGTTTTTTCAAATCATTGCCCATAAGAAATCCAAGGGTTGATCCTGAGAAAATAATTAATGTGCTACCTAATATTTTGAAAAATAATGCTACCTCGCTCATCATATATCTCCAAGATTTCTCCTACTCTATTTTCATTACCCATCAATACATATCTCTCAAAGCGCTTTTCTTTTACTAAATTGCCAAGTATCGGTTTGTTCCTGATATCTTCCAAACTATTCCCATGAACTGTTGCTAACAACTTACTCCCACAAAGCATTGCATATTCTATTGCATAAATATCTTCTGTAGTGCCAATCTCATCGACAGCTATCACTTGAGGAGACATAGAGCGAATCAGCATGATCATCCCCTCTGCTTTTGGACAAGAGTCCAGTATATCTGTTCTTTTCCCTATATTGTTTTGAATTACCCCTTTGTAACACGCCCCTAGTTCTGAGCGTTCATCAACCACACCTACTATGCTTCCTTTCACCCATTCATTCCCATCAGAAACTATTCTAATCAAATCCCTTAATAAGGTGGTCTTTCCGCATTTCGGTGGTGATATAATCAATGTATGGCATACTGTTTTATTCTTCGTGATATGGGGGATTAACTCTTTAGCACACCCTATCACCTCATGTGCTACCCTTATATTAATCGATGAAATATGCTTAAAATTTTTCACTTTATTTGATTCTGTAATTACCTTTCCAGCCATACCTACTCTGTGTCCCCCCTCTAATGTTATAAATCCTTGTCTTAATTCTTGTTCATACGCGTACAAAGAGTACTGACTCATATATTCTAGCATCTCTTTGATATCACTGCTTTTAATCACTTCCAAAGACCGCTCTTTTAGTATTTGCTCGCCTTTATCATAATAGATCACCACATTTTGACCTACCCGGAATCGTATCTCTTGTACCTTTTCAAAATCTAGTTCTTGTACACATTTAGCTTCCCTTAACCCTCTTGGGAATACTCTAATCAATTCTTTTTTCTTCATACCTTAATCACCTCTTAAAATAATATATGTACAAGTCTATGGATTAGAACAAAAAGAGCGTAAGACTTTTCGTCTTACGCTCTTTCTATAGAGTCATTAATTATTTTCTTCTACATCTTTCATACTGAAGCTAATTCTGCCCATCTTATCTTTTCCAAGGCAAACAACTTTTACTACGTCTCCAAGTGTCAACACATCTTCCACCTGTTTGATTCTTTCTTTGCTTATCTTAGAAATGTGTACCATTCCTTCTTTGCTTGGTGCAAATTCAATGAATGCTCCGAACTCTTTAATGCTTACAACTTTTCCTTCAAAGATTTGTCCTTCTTCAAAGTCTGCTGTGATTGTTTTGATAATCTTCATCGCTTCTTCGATCTTTGCTTTATCAACACCGCTTACTGAAACGATTCCTTCATCTGTAATATCAATCTTCACACCTGTCATCTCGATGATTGTATTGATTGTCTTTCCTCTTTGTCCTACAACATCACCAATCTTCGATGGGTCAATTGACAATTGTCTGATCTTAGGTGCATATGTTCCTACTTCAGCACGTGGGCAGCAGATTGCTTTGTTCATCGCACTATCAAGAATAAATGTTCTCGCTTGCTTTGTAACTGCAATTGCTTCTCTGATTAATTGTTTTGTCAATCCATGAATCTTAATATCCATCTGAATTGCTGTAATCCCTTTATCTGTACCTGCAACTTTAAAGTCCATGTCTCCAAAGAAATCTTCTAATCCTTGGATATCTGTTAATACGATGTAATCGTCTTCTGTTTGTCCAGTTACTAATCCAGCTGAAATCCCTGCTACTGGACGTTTAATTGGTACTCCTGCAGCCATAAGTGACATACTAGACGCACACACGCTGGCTTGTGAAGTAGACCCGTTTGACTCAAATGTCTCTGATACTGTTCTGATTGCATATGGGAACTCTTCTGGTGTAGGAAGCACAGGAATCAATGCTTTCTCTGCTAGTGATCCGTGACCGATTTCTCTTCTTCCTGGACCTCTTGAAGGTCTTGTCTCTCCTACAGAATATGATGGGAAGTTATAGTGGTGCATATATCTCTTCGATGTCTCTGCCTCATCTAATCCATCAATTCTTTGTGCTTCTGAAAGTGGTGCAAGTGTTGTAATTGTACAGATTTGAGTTTGCCCTCTTGTAAACATAGCAGAACCGTGAACTCTTGGTAATAAATCAACCTCTGCAGCTAATCTTCTCACTTGATCAATCGCTCTTCCATCTGGACGCTTCTTGTCTTTTAAGATCATCTTACGAACAACCTTCTTTTGGTACTGATATAATGCCTCATCTAATTTCCCTAGATATTCTTCATTATCAGCAAAAGCTTCTTCCATCTTTCCTTTTATTACGCGAATATTTTCTTCTCGTACTTGTTTCTCATCTGTAAATACAGCAACTTCCATCTCTTCTGGTGTTACTACTGCTTTCATAGCATCAAAAATTTCTTCTGGCACTGCAAAACTTACATATGAATGCTTCTCTTTACCGCACTCTGCTACGATTTCTTCGATAAATGTAATCACTGTTTGATTCATATCATGTGCTGCAAAAATCGCTTCAAGCATCTTGTTCTCTTCTACTTCATTTGCTCCAGCTTCGATCATAGCAATCTTTTCTTTTGTAGATGCTACAGTAAGTTGTAAATCAGAAGCTGCCTTTTGTGCAGCAGTTGGGTTAAATACAAACTCCCCATCAACTAATCCTACTTGTGTTGTTGCAACTGGACCATCAAATGGAATATCTGAAATTGATGTTGCAATCGCTGAACCAATCATCGCTGTAAGCTCTGGGCTACAATCTTGATCCACAGACATTACTAAGTTCTCTAAAGTCACTTCGTTTCTGTAATCTTTCTTAAATAGTGGACGCATCGGTCTGTCGATTACACGGCAAGTCAATACCGCATTTTCAGATGCTTTTCCTTCTCTTTTATTAAATCCACCTGGAATCTTTCCAACTGCATAAAGCTTTTCATTATACTCTACACTAAGTGGGAAAAAGTCAATTCCATCTCGTGGTTTCTCAGCTGCAGTTGCTGTAGATAAAACTACAGTTTCGCCGTAATGCATCAACACTGCGCCGTTTGCTTGTGCGCCAACTCTATCAACATCTACACGTAGAGTTCTTCCCGCCAATTCCATCTCAAACTTTTTAAACATTGTTTTCTCCTCTTATCATTAACTTTTATCGTGCAAAAATTTCTACACAGAAAAGTGAGAACGACATTGCGCTCTCACTTTTAACTTCACTATTTTCTAAGTCCTAATCTTTCAATTAGAGAACGATATCTCTCAATATCCTTTTTCTTAAGATAAGCAAGTAAACCTCTTCTTTGACCTACCATCTTCAATAAACCTCTTCTTGAGTGGTGATCTTTTGGGTTTGCTTTAAAGTGTCCTGTTAACTCATTAATTCTTGCTGTTAAAATAGCTACTTGTACTTCTGGAGATCCAGTATCTCCTTCACTTCTTCCGTACTCTGCAATAATTGCTTGTTTCTTTTCACTTGAAATCATCTTCAAATCCTCCTAAAATTACTTTTTTTTAATTGCCTAACATCAAGTAATGGTTGGAGTACCATTTACCGAATGCAGGTTCTTTACTACCAGTGAATTATAGCATAGACACTTAGTAAAGTAAATAGAATTTCCTTAATCTTTGTCAAAAAATGAAATAGCTGTTTTCATGTCTTGGTGGACACGTTGTTTCAAAATCTCCACTGATTCAAACTTTTGTTCACCTCGTAAAAAACAGATAAATTCGACCTTTATATTGCTTCCATACCTATCTTGGTTAAAATTAAATACGTGCACCTCTGCAGTCATAATCGGCTCTTTTGAAATAGTGGGTTTTACTCCAATATTTACAATACCTTCCATCTTTATTCCATCTAGAAATACGTAACATATGTATACCCCACTTGGTGGAAGCACCTTATATTCTTTAGGATAGATATTCATCGTCGGAAAACCAAGGGTTCTACCAAGCTGCCTTCCTGATTCTACCTTTCCTTCTAGGAAATAGGGATACCCCAATAATTCATTGGCTTCATCCAACTTTCCCTTTTTTATCTTATCTTTGATTGTAGAGCTACTGATTTTTTCTAATCCATCATATTCTCTTTCTACTACAATCACTTTAAACCCTAGCTTTTCCCCAAATAACTGTAAAAGTTTTGTATCTCCCTTTTTTTGATAACCAAAGCGAAATTCTTCTCCCACTACAATTACTTTTGCGTGAAAGGCCTTCACCAATATCGTCTCTACAAATTCTTCTACACTCATCTGTTGTAACTTATTTGTAAACTCACATTCCACTAGGACATCTACTGACTCTGCTAAAAAGTGTTGCTTCTCATCACCTATCATAAGATACTGCTGGTCTTGCCCTAAAGATTTATTAAACTCTTGCATGTCAAAGGCACATACAATGCGTACAAGACTTTCATCTTGCTTCGTAACACAATCAATTAACTTTTGATGCCCTCTATGAAGACCATCAAATTTACCAAGGGTTACTACTGCCGGTTTTGTATCATTGTAATCCTCAATATGGTTATAATACTTCATGTGTTACTCCTTCTTTTCTTCTGGATCATAAAACATTTTTTCTATTTTTAATATAGCGCTCTCTTTATCATATTTATAGATACCAATGAAATCTAACTCGCTTCCATACACACGAATAGACTCATCTTGTTGCCATAGTACTTCCGTCTTTATCTTTTCACAAGTGATATTATTTCCATTAATCCCAAATCGATCCTGACTTTTTGGCAAGATATACACTTTATATTCAGGCCACATCTCATCAAGCGGAATTATTGCTTTTTCTAGACAATTTTCATCTCTCATTTGCTGCACTTCCTTTAATGTAAAACTATTTTCTATTAAAAATTGACTTACTCTCGTACGAGTTAATGATTTCATACAACCACAACACTGTAATTTTTCTCCTATATCATGACAAATTGTTCGAATATAAGTCCCCTTACTGCAAGTGATTCTTATTTTTACAACTGGCAAATCCACCTCTAAAATCTCAATTTCTGATATCTGGATTTTCCTAGGCTGTCGTTCGATGACTTTGCCTTCTCTTGCTAGCTCGTACAACTTTTTCCCATTCACTTTGAGGGCTGAGTACATGGGAGGAATTTGATCACTTTCTCCTAAAAACCCTTTGATACATTCTGTCACCACTTCCTTTGTTAGCTTGGTCCAATCCCCCTCTTTCATCACTTTCCCAGTGATATCTTGAGTATCAGTCTCCATGCCTAGCAGTAGTTCAGTCTCGTATGTCTTATCCTTTTCAGTTAGCATATCACAGAGTTTTGTGGCTTTCCCAAGGCATACTGGCAACACACCTGTCGCATCTGGATCCAAAGTCCCTGTATGACCAATCTTTTTTTGCTTTAAAATACCACGCAGTTTTGCAACCACATCATGAGAGGTGTAGCCTCTCTCTTTTTTTATATTAATTACTCCATTTATCATAATGAACCTTTATAACTGCTTTTCTATTTGTTTTAATATATTAGACAACACATCGTGTGCTGTTCCTTGAACTGTACATCCCGCAGCCTTTTTATGACCACCGCCACCGTAGTAAGATGCTATTGCGCTCACATCTATACGATCACTGGCACGAAGGCTCACTTTGAACTCATGAGGTGTTAACTCATAAATTAAAATCGCTACATCTATATCTTTTGTCTGCTTTAAAATACTGACAACACCATCTAAATCAAGAGGTGTTACACCGTAAAAATCCATCTGCTTTTTAGTGATTACCGAAGCGATACAGCAATTATCTAGCAGACGTATACTTTCGATTAATGCTCTTCCTAATATCTGATTTTGTTCATAAGTTTTCACATAGAATGTATCTTCTATTAATAAAGTGCTATCGATTCCTGTCTTTTTCAATTCTTGCACCGCATGCAATGTCGCTCCACTGGTGTTTGAATACTGAAATACACCAGTATCATGGACAATCCCTACAAAGAGGCACTCCGCAATCTCTTTAGTAATCTTATCTTTATCTAGTAGTTCGTATACAAGCTCTGAAGTAGAGCTTGCATCATGTCTAATATAGACGTGTTCCCCTACTAATTTGTTACTGATATGGTGGTCAATACAATATACTTCTTTCACATTATTATAAAGTTCACTTCCACATCCTATACGATCTGGATCTCCACAATCTAAATAAATAAATGTATCATAATTCGCAGCTTTGTCACATTCATGCTTGATTTCATCTGCTCTTTTAAGTATTTGAAATTTTTCAGCAATCGGATCTAGCAAAACATCCACTTTTTTATCTTTATACCAAGTTTTTATATAGTTATATAATCCTAGACAAGAACCGACACAATCCCCATCTGGTCTAACATGACCGCTAATTGCTATACTATTTGCATTAGTAATAACCGAATTAATATTCATAAGCCGACCTCCTTTATCTAAACAAATGTTTCATCTACCACAGTTTTCTTACGAATCTTTTGTTAATTCAGCAATCTTCTTTGACATCTCAACTCCATAAGCAATGGATTGATCTAGTACAAAGGTAATCTGTGGAGTATTCCTCATATTTAAGTTACGCGCCAACTCACGTTTTACATAGCCTTCTGCCTTTTTTAAACCTGTAATGGTATCTGCAGCAGCTTTTTCATCACCTAACACACTGATAAAAACTTTGCAAGTCTTTAGATCTGGTGCAACTTCTACATCTACAATCGTAGTCATAGAAGATACCCTTGGATCTTTGATTCCATCTCTTAAAATATTGCATAACTCACGTTTCACTTCCATATTAACTCTTGTGTTTTTTATGCTATTCTTTCTCAAATTATTCCCTTTCTCTAACGTGGAACCTCAACCATTTTATATGCTTCAACCTTGTCTTCTTCTTTAACATCGTTGAATTTCTCAAATACAAAACCGCACTCGTATCCACTTCTAACCTCTTTTACATCATCTTTGAAACGCTTTAATGATGCAAGCGGTCCATCGTAAATCAATTCTCCATCTCTTGTTACTCTCACTGAGCAACCTCTCTCAAATGTTCCATCTAATACGTATGAACCTGCAATTGTTCCAATTCCTGAAGCTTTGAATGTCTGACGAACTTCTGCATGACCGATTACTTTCTCTTCAAATACAGGATCAAGCATACCTTTCATCGCTGCTTCTACATCTTCAATCGCACTATAGATTACTTTGTAAAGTCTTACATCAACGCCTTCTCTATCTGCTGTATCTTTAGCTTGCACATCTGGTCTTACGTTAAATCCAATGATAATTGCATTTGATGCTGAGGCTAGAATAACGTCTGACTCATTAATCGCTCCTACTCCTCCGTGAATTATTTTCACAACAACTTCTTCATTCGATAACTTAATCAAACTTTGCTTCATAGCTTCAACAGAACCTTGTACGTCAGCCTTAACGATAATAGGTAATTCTTTTAAGTTACCTTCTTTAATCTGGCTAAACAAATCATCTAATGACATACTCTTAGATTTTGTCTCATCAAGCATCTTCACACGGTTTTGTGAAATAAATGTCTCTGCAAACGATCTAGCTTCTTTATCCGAATCACAAGCTACAAATACTTCACCTGCATTTGGTACATCATTTAATCCTAAAATCTCTACTGGAATAGATGGACCTGCTTCTTTGATTCTTCTTCCTTTGTCATCCATCATCGCTCGAACTCTACCAAATGCAGAACCAGCTGCAATCGCATCACCGATACGAAGTGTTCCTTTTTGTACAAGTACTGTCGCAACAGAACCTTTTCCTTTATCTAACTCAGCCTCGATTACAAGTCCTCTCGCAACACGATCTGGATTTGCCTTTAATTCTAAAATCTCAGATGTTAATACTATCATTTCAAGTAGGTTTTCAATTCCTTCTCCAGTCTTTGCTGATACTGGTGCAAAGATTGTGCTTCCACCCCAATCTTCTGGAATCAATTCGTACTCTGCAAGTTCTTGTTTTACACGATCCATATTTGCACTTGGTTTATCCATCTTGTTAACAGCTACAATAATCTCGATACTTGCAGCTTTTGCATGGTTAATCGCCTCAATTGTCTGTGGCATTACTCCATCATCTGCCGCAACTACTAAGATTGCGATATCTGTTGCATTTGCTCCACGCATTCTCATCGCTGTAAATGCCTCATGTCCTGGTGTATCAAGGAATGTGATTTTTTCTTCCCCTACTCTTGTCACATGAGCACCGATGTGTTGTGTAATTCCACCTGCTTCTCTATTTGTAACATTTGTATTTCTAATCGCATCAAGAAGTGAAGTCTTACCATGGTCAACGTGCCCCATTACACATACTACTGGTGGACGTTTCGCCATTGTTCCTTCGTCTTCATCCTCTTCTTTTAGTAACTCTTCTATAACATCTACAACCACTTCTCTTTCACATAGAATCTCAAATTCCATTGCGATTTCTTCTGCCATTGAAAAATCAACTTCATGGTTTACAGTTACAATCTTACCTTGTAAGAAAAGTTTCTTAATAATTACAGAAGGTACGATCTTCATTTTATCAGCTAATTCTCCAATTGTAAGAATTTCTGGAATTGTGATCATTTTGATTTTTTCTTCTTGCTTTACTTCTTTCTTTTGAGGTCTTTGCACTGGCGCAACTTGCTTTTTACCTTTTTGCCCCTTCTTTGCTAAACCATCTCCATCTTTTCCTGTACGGTAGTCTTTCTTTTTGCTGTAGTCATTCTTATTCGCTTTTGTTCTTGTTGGCTTTTGTTCTGCTATAATCGGTGCATCGCTATTTGGTTTTCTTTCATCTCTTCTTCCACCACCATCGCGACGATTATTGTAGTTATCATTACCATCTTTTCTAAAGTTATTGTTTCTATCTCCTTGTGGACGATCTCCGTATGGTCTTCTTTCTCCTTGTGGACGATCTCCGTATGGTCTTCTTTCTCCTTGTGGACGATCTCCATATGGTCTTCTTTCTCCTTGTGGACGATCTCCGTATGGTCTTCTTTCCCCTTGTG
>CAYJHQ010000035.1:0-25207 GCA_964369775.1 uncultured Lachnospiraceae bacterium | reverse complement strand
GTCAGTGTTGTTTGGTGCCATAGTAAACTTTTCTTTGAATTTATTTTTGATAAATTGGTATGGTGTTATAGGTGCCTCTATTGCAACAGTAATTGCCGAATTATGTGTGACATTATTTCAAATAATATGCTTGCGTAAAGAATTAAAAGGTGTAATAAAGGAATTAAGCGTGATTAAAGCAGGAATAGCCGTAGTAGTAGCGACAACATTAAATGGCTTAATATCAGCAGCTCTAGATTTTAGTGTATTTTTATCCTTTGTTACTACTGCATTTCTATTTTTTGTGTGTTATGGTGTTGTGTTGATTATTTTGAAAGAAAAATTTGTTCATGAGATGGTACTGCCGATTATAAGAAAAGGAATAAAAAGGAATGGATAAAAAAATTAGAGAAAAAGTTATAAAATTACCTTGGTTTTATTTGTTAGCATATTCATATATAGCGATTCCATTTTTGCTTTTTGCTATGGGGTGGATAAAAACAATTATTGCAGTCCCTATATGTGTACTTGTAATTATTGGGATTTATAAAGCGGCTAAGTCATCAACAAGACTCTGGGTACCCGCTTGGAATAAAGACTTGATTGTAAAATGCATCTTTATATTTTTACTGATTTCATTGTGGGTATACTTTTCGGGAGTGGGGACATTTGTCTTTCAAAATGTCGATCATGCATATAGAAACGGCATTTTTCAACTACTAATAGATGAAAGTTGGCCTATTATTTTTGAAAATGGTGCTGAGTCAAAAACAGGATTGGTCTATTATATAGGCTATTGGTTGCCATCTGCTATTGTAGGAAAAATTTTTGGATTGAAGTTCGGATATGTATTTCAAGCGATTTGGGCTGTTGTAGGGATAGTCATAGTTTATTATTTGATTTGTTGTATGAGAAAGAAAATTGAGATTTGGCCACTGATTGTATTTATTTGTTTTAGTGGTATGTATATAATAGGAGTCTATCTAACGGAAATAGATCCTGCAGAAATAACAAAAACGACTCATTTGGAGTGGTGGAGTACACCATATCAATTTTCGTCGATTACATCACAATTATTTTGGGTGTTTAACCAGGCGGTTCCAGCATGGGTGGCAACTATGTTAATGGTGACTCAAAAAAATATGAAGACACTAGTGTTTATTCTTGGTGGAACCATGATAAATAGCACTTTTTCATTTGTGGGATTATTGATTTTATTACCATTATTTATATATGATATAATGAAACACAGAGGAATAAAGATAAAGAATAAGAAATTATTGTGGTTAGAAGTGAAGGAAATATTTTCATATCAAAATGTAGTAGCAGGTGGCATTATGGGGATTATCTCGTTTTTGTTTCTGATTTTGAATATTGCTGGAACTCGTGTTATGGGCGAAAACATAAAAGGTCCATTCCAGGATCCAAACTTAAGTAAATGGATAGTATTTTTTATTTTAGATATAGGAGTCTATTTTATCATTTTGTATAAACATAATCGCGATAAACTAAAGTACTATTATTTATTGATAATGCTGTTAGCAATATCTGTTATCAGAGTTGGATATACAAGTGATTTCTGTATGAGAGTATCAATTCCACTAATATTAATGATTATATTAATGGTTATAAAATCAATTGGAAAATCGGCAAAGACTAGAGAGTATATCATTTTACTTCCGCTAATAATTGTTTTGGCAATAGGAGCTATTACTCCGATCAATGAATTGTCAAGGACATTAAGTGAGACTTATGACCGAATTGAAAAAGGTGAGTTAGTATATGAAGCTTCAGTTGAACAAGAGGTCATTTCAAATTCACAAAATTTCGTAGGAAATCTAGACGGAAGTATATTTCAATTAATACTGAAATAGTTTGATACAAAGATTTTATTGCTTAAAGCAAAAGAATGTGAGATAATATTTAGTAATTTGATGAATAGGGAGAAAAAAGGATGAAAGTTGTTATTTTAGCAGGCGGATTTGGGACAAGAATTAGCGAACAAAGTCATTTGAAGCCAAAGCCAATGATCGAAGTAGGGGATAAGCCTATATTATGGCATATTATGAAACATTTTAGCTATTATGGACATAAAGAATTTATTATTTGTTGTGGATATAAGCAACATGTGATTAAAGAGTATTTTGCAGATTATTATTTACACAATAGTGACATTACTTTTGATTTTTCTGATGACAATAAGATGACAATTCATAATCATCTGGGCGAGGCTTGGAAGGTTACATTAGTAGATACAGGCTTAAATACAATGACGGGAGGGAGAATTAAGAGAATACAACCATACATAGAGGATGAGACTTTTTTGATGACATACGGCGATGGAGTTTCGGATGTTGATTTGAACCAATTAATTGAATTTCATAAAAAGCATAAACGCGTAGGTACAATGACAGCGGTTCATGTCCAGCAAAGGTTTGGTGTTCTTGATATTGATCGAGACAATGGAGAAATTAAGGCATTTAGAGAAAAATCTATGGCAGATGGAAGTAGAATTAATGCAGGCTTCATGGTATTAGAACCTAGTGTATTTGATTATATTGAGGGAGATGATACTGTTTTTGAACAAACACCTCTAGAAAAATTATCTTCTAACGGCGAATTAGGTGCTTATAAACATAATGGTTTTTGGCAATGTATGGATACACAGAGAGAAAAAGAAAATCTAGAAAAAATGTGGGCTGAAGATACAGCGCCATGGAAAGTGTGGTAGGCAGTGTTTGATTTACAATTTTATAGAGGGAAAAAAGTTCTTATTACAGGACATACAGGATTTAAAGGGACTTGGTTAAGTAAAATTTTAATTGATTGTGGAGCTGATGTAGTAGGATATTCATTAGAAGCACCTACAAATCCGAATCTTTTTAAACTATCAGGTATTGAAAAGTCGATGAAATCAATTATAGGTGATATTCGAAATAAAGAAGAATTAGAAAATGTATTTATAGAAGAACAACCACAGGTTGTGCTGCATTTAGCAGCGCAACCTATTGTACGTGATTCTTATAATGACCCTGTTTATACGTATGAGACAAATGTTATGGGAACTGTAAATATCTGTGAATGTATTAGATGTAATAAAGGTGTGAAATCTTTTCTAAATGTTACGACAGATAAGGTTTATGAAAATAAGGAGTGGGAATGGGGATATAGAGAAAATGAAGCACTAAACGGTTTTGATCCATACTCTAATAGCAAATCATGTTCTGAATTAGTGACACAGAGTTATATTAATTCCTTCTTTAATGAGTTGAATATACCTGTTTCGACAGCTAGAGCAGGAAATGTAATCGGTGGGGGAGATTTTGCGAATGATCGCATTATACCTGATTGTGTAAGAGCTGTAGCTAACAATGAAACAATTATAATAAGAAATTCGAATTCGATTAGACCTTATCAACATGTGCTAGATCCACTATTCGCATATTTGATGATTGCCAAAGCACAATATGAAGATAAAGAATATTCAGGATTTTATAATGTGGGACCGAATGAAGTGGATTGTGTTTCAACCTCAAAGTTAGTATCACTATTTTGTGAAAAATGGGGTGAAGGCATGAAATGGGAAAGCAGATCTGTAACAGGGCCTCATGAAGCGAATTTTCTAAAATTAGACTGTTCAAAACTGAAGCTGAAATTTGAATGGCAACCTAGATGGAATATAGAAGAGGCAATTGAAAAGACGGTTGAGTGGTCAAAAGTCTATTACGAAAATGGAAACATAGAAGAGTGCATGAATAAGCAAATTAAAGAATACTTAAAATTAGGAGAGAAAAAATGAACCGTTCAGAACAAGAAATGAAACAAGAGATTCTAGAATTAGTAAAAAAATATTGTGAGACTTATCACAATAATAAGAAAGGATTTGAATCAGGAGATCGAATTCCATATGCTTCAAGGGTATATGATAGCAAAGAAATGGTAAACTTGGTTGACAGTTCTTTAGAGTTTTGGTTGACATCAGGTAGATATACAGATGAATTTGAAAGCAAATTTGCTGAATACCTTGGCGTGAAATATGTATCGCTTGTAAATTCGGGATCATCTGCAAATTTAAATGCTTTTATGGCGTTAACATCGCCTTTACTAGAAGATAGGCAAATTCTTAGAGGAGATGAAGTAATTACAGTAGCTGCTGGATTTCCAACAACTGTTTCGCCGATTCTTCAGTATGGAGCAGTTCCCGTATTTGTAGATGTTACAATTCCGCAATATAATATAGATGCTACACAGCTAGAAGATGCTTTGTCAAAAAAAACAAAAGCTGTTATGATAGCACATACACTTGGAAATCCTTTTGATTTAAGTGCTGTTAAGATGTTTTGCGACAAACATAATTTGTGGTTAATTGAAGATAATTGTGATGCCTTAGGCTCGCAATATGAAATTAATGGCGAGTTAAAGTTAACAGGTACAATTGGCGATATAGGGACATCAAGTTTTTACCCACCGCACCATATGACAATGGGAGAAGGAGGCGCTGTTTATACAGATAATGCATTACTCCATAAAATCATCCGTTCTTTCAGAGATTGGGGAAGAGATTGTGTTTGTCCATCGGGAGTTGATAATTTGTGTAACCACAGGTTTGACAAACAGTACGGAGAATTACCATTAGGTTATGATCATAAGTATGTATATTCTCATTTTGGATATAATTTGAAAGCAACAGATATGCAGGCAGCAGTAGGAGTTGCACAATTGGAAAAATTCCCGTCATTTGTTGAAAAAAGAAGATATAATTTTGATAGATTAATTTCAGGACTGGCAGGGTTGGAAGATAAGATAATTTTGCCAGAACCATGTGAAAACTCAAATCCAAGCTGGTTTGGATTTTTGATTACCTGTAAAGAAGGTATAGATCGTAATAAGGTTGTGCCATTTATTGAAAGTAATGGTATTCAGACAAGAATGCTTTTTGCAGGGAATATGATAAAACATCCTTGTTTTAATCAAATGAGAGCGACAGGTGAAGGATATCGTGTAGTTGGTACACTTGAAAACACAGAATGTATTATGACTAATACATTCTGGGTAGGTGTTTATCCAGGAATGACAGATGCGATGATTGATCACATGGCAAAGATCATTAGAGAAGCAGTAACTAAGTAGGAGGATGTTATGACAGGTATAAAGAAAATATTAGTAACAGGTGCAGATGGATTTATAGGGAGTCACCTAGTTGAAGAATTAGTAAAAGATGGTTATGAAGTAAGAGCATTTGCACTATACAATTCATTTAATACTTGGGGATGGTTAGATACAATATCAGAAGAAACAAAGGAAAAAATTGATATTTTCACTGGTGATGTAAGAGATTCTAATGCAGTGAGAGAAGCAATGAAGGGGATGGATGCTGTTATGCACTTGGCAGCGTTAATTGCAATTCCTTTTAGTTATATTGCACCAGATACATATGTGGATACTAATATCAAAGGAACTTTGAATGTATTGCAAGCGGCAAAAGACTTAAATACTAAAAGAGTATTAGTGACATCTACATCAGAAGTTTATGGTACAGCACAGTATGTTCCGATTGATGAATTACATCCATTCCAGGGACAATCACCTTATTCGGCAACAAAAATAGGGGCAGATAGATTGGCAGAATCATTTTACCGAAGCTTTGACTTACCAGTAACAATTGTGAGACCATTTAACACATTTGGACCTAGACAATCTGCTAGAGCAGTTATTCCCACAATAATTACTCAATTACTAGCAGGGAAAACAGAAATTAAATTAGGATCACTTGACCCAACGAGAGATTTCAACTATGTGAAAGATACAGCTAGAGGATTTATTGAAATACTTAAATCAGATAAAACAATTGGTCAAGAAATCAATATTGCAACACAACAAGAAATATCGATAGGTCAACTTGCAGAGGAATTAATCAAGCAAATTAATCCTAATGCAAAGATTGTGTGTGACGAAATGAGATTAAGACCTGAAAAGAGTGAAGTAGAGCGTCTGTTAGGGGCTAATTCCAAAATTAAAGAACTTACAAATTGGAAGCCACAATATACTTTCGAGGAAGGGCTGGCAGAAACAATCGAGTTTCTTAAAGGGAATTTAGAACAATATAAAGTAGATATTTATAACGTATAGGAGAATAGTGATGATACCTTTATCAGTACCAAATTTTGAGGGAAATGAAGAGAATTATGTTTTGAGTGCAGTAAGTCAAGGCTGGGTTTCAACTGGTGGAGCATATGTGAATCAACTAGAAGAAATGATTGGAAAGTATACAAAGTCACCTCTAGCAGTTGTTTGTCAAAGTGGTACAGCAGGTATTCACTTAGCATTGATTGAAAGTGATGTTACAGCAAATGATATGGTTATTGTTCCAACACTGACCTTTATTGCAGCGGTCAATCCAGTACGATACCTTCAAGCAGACCCAATTTTTATGGATTGTGATGATGATTTATGTATGGATCCTAAAAAGTTAGAGCAGTTTTGTGAAGAAGAATGTGACTTTGTAGATAATCGATTGATTTGCAAGACAACTAAAAAGCAGATTAAGGCACTTATTGTAGTTCATGTCTTTGGGAATATTGCTGATATGGAAGAAATTATGGAGATTGCACAGAAATATAACATTGTTGTAATAGAGGATGCTACAGAAGCATTAGGAAGTTATTACATAACAGGAAAATATAAAGGCGCTATGGCAGGAACTATAGGCGATTTTGGCATCTATTCATTTAATGGAAATAAGATTATAACAACAGGTGGCGGTGGTGCAATTGTTGGAAAGAATAAAGCGTCACTTGAACATATCAAATATTTATCAACACAAGCAAAAGATGATGAAATCTTCTATGTGCACAATGAGGTAGGGTACAATTATAGAATGACAAATGTACAAGCTGCATTAGGTGTTGCCCAAATGGAAGAATTAGAAGAATTTATAGACAGAAAAAATAAGAATTATGACAAGTACGAATCGCTACTTGACGACATTCATAATATTGAATTGGTAAAATTTAAGCAAGATGTTCGTTCAAATAAGTGGTTCTATTCGATTTTATTGAATGATACTCTTACAAAAGATGTAAGAACATATGTAATGGAATTACAAAATGCGGGAGTACAAACAAGACCAATATGGGGATTAATACATGAACAGAAACCATATGCTAAATATGTAGCTTATAAAATCGAGAAAGCTAAAAAATATGCGAGTAAGATTATCAATATACCTAGTAGTACAAGTATTACAGATTGTGAGATCGAAAAGGTTGTTAATCAAATAGTAAAGGCTGCAAAATATCATGAAGAAAAAAACTAAAATATTAATCACAGGTGCAACAGGATTTGTAGGGAGTCATTTGAAAGAGCGGTTGAATGAAAACTATACAGTGGTAGCACCAAGTCGCCAAATATTAGATTTGAAAAATGGAGTTAAACTAAAAGAGTTTTTACTGGATGGGAAATTTGATATTATTCTTCATGCAGCCTCGCCATCTCCGTTTAGAAGTTCTCAATATGACAGTTATGATAGTTTGCTAAAGGATATGTTACAGATATTTATGAATTTCTACAGTCTTAGAGAACATTATGGGATGTTATATTATTGTGGATCGGGAGCTGAGTATGATAAAGTATATGATATGGTACAAGTTGAAGAGTGTAAAATAGGAGTAAATATACCAAGTGATGATTATGGGTTTTCAAAGTATATAATGAATGAGCTTGCAAGGAATACTGCTAATATATATAACTTTAGAATATTCGCGTGTTTTGGACCACGAGAATATAATACAAAGTTCATATCTTATTGTATTAGACAGTCTATTGATAATGAAGATATAATAATAAATCAAAACTGTAAATTTGACTATCTTTATATAGATGATTATGTTTCGACTATTGAATACTTTATTGAAAATAAACCACAATACCATGATTATAATGTATGCAGTGGAAAAGTATTCTTGTTAAGCGATATTGCAAGGATGGTTCAAGAATTAATGAATAGTACCAATACGATCATTGTTAAGGAAGAAAAATTAAACAATGAATATACAGCTAGCAATAGAAGGTTGTTAAATGAAACAAAGTTAGAAATCATGCCTTTAAAGCAGGGAATAAAAAAGTTAATTGATTGGGAGATTGAACATGCGAAAAAGAGTAGCTGATATTATTATAGAAACGCTAGCAGAAAATAATATTGTTGATTGTTTTGCTGTAGTAGGGGGAGGAGCAATGCATTTGAATAATGCCTTAGCCTTGAACAATAATGTGAAGACTTACTTTAATCATCACGAACAATCTTGCGCTATGGCAGCTGATGCATATGCTAGAGTAAGTGGTCAAATGGCTGCAGTATGTGTAACAAGTGGTCCAGGTACAACGAATATTATGACAGGCGTTATGGGGGCTTATCAAGATAGTTTACCTATGATTGTAATATCAGGGCAAGTTAGATATGCAACAACAGCACGATCAACAGGGTTACCATTAAGGTACCGTGGTGTGCAAGAGTTCGATGTTGTGCCGACAGTTGAGTCAATGACAAAATATGCAAAGATGATTACTGAACCATATGCTATAAAAAAAGAAGTGATTAAAGCTATAAATTTAGCTATGCAAGGAAGAAGAGGTCCAGTGTGGTTAGACATTCCACTCGATATACAAAGTCAAATAATTGAAGCAGATATGTTACAAGCTGTTGATGAATTAGATGAATTACCAAGCATTACAAATGAAGAGTGTAGTGATATAGTTAAGGCTATAGCAAGTTCGAAACGCCCTTGTATTTTAGGGGGGACGGGTATAGTTAGTAGTAATAATCAAAATAGATTTTTAAATTTTGTTGAGAAAGTAGGAATACCTACAATAGGAGGTGGATGGTGCACGGATATGTTGCATACAAATCATGATTTGTATTTTGGTTTATCGGGAGACATAGGGCCGCGAACAGGAAACTTTATTTTGCAGAATTCAGATCTAATATTAGTTTTAGGGAATAGTTTATCCTTTAGACAAACAGGATTCGCACAAGAAAAGTTTGCACCAAAAGCAAAAATAATATTTGTTGATGTAGATGAGTATGAAGCAAAAAAACCAGGGATAAAAGTAGAAAAGTTTATTCATAGTGATTTAAATAATTTTTTTGAGATGTTTGAAAAAGTTGATGTTAAAATTGATATTGCCGAGGAATGGATTACATATTGCAAAAAATTGAAAAAACATTTTTCGATTTATGAGTCAATTGAAGGTTTGAAGATGGATGAGCGAGTAAATTCATATTATTTTTGGAAAGAATATAATGAATTTGCAAAAGAAGGAAATATTATTGCAATGGGAAATAGTCGTGCTAATGCTGCTAAAATTCAAATAGGTGTAGAAAAAAAGAATCAAAGAGCTATTACGAATTACCTTTGTGGTTCTATGGGATATGAATTACCCGCTGCAATTGGGTGTGCAGTTGCAAGTCAAAAAGAAGTGTATTGTATCACTGGAGATGGAAGCATAATGATGAATTTACAAGAACTACACACGATAGTTCAGTGTGGGTTAAATGTTAAAGTTGTAGTTTTTGCGAATGAAGGATACGAAGCAATTAGACAAACGTGTAAAAATTTCTTTTCGGGAACATATTTTGGTTGCGATGCAAAATCAGGTGTTACCTTTCCAGAGTTTAGGAAGATTGCAATGGCCTTTGGATACGAGTATAAGAGTTGTGATATGAATGCTGATGTACACAAGTCATTAGAGTGGCTGTTTTCAACAGATGGACCATGTTTTTTGGAAGTGAAACAACAGTTGGAAAATCCATTAATACCAAAAGTTATGTCTAGAATGCTAGAAGATGGAAGTTTTGAGACCCCAGCATTACACGATATGGCGCCATTTTTAAATGAAGATGAACTGAAAAAGTGGATGATAAGCGAGGAATAATAAATGTTCAGAAATTATATATTAGGGCGTTATCAAACAGTGAAGGATGCCATAGAACTTATGGATAAGAAGAATGTAGATGCGGTTATGATTTCAGATGAAAGTTTAAAACTTTTAGGAATTTTTACAAAAGGAGATATGAGAAGATACATTTTGAAAAATAATAATCTTCAAGAGTGTATTTGTCATGCGATGAATTCTAATCCAAAGGTTTTTGCGTCACGATATGAAGCTGAAAAAGCTTGTATTCAAGGAGGGATGGTGGTCTATCCAGTTGTAACGAATACAGGAATAATCACAGACTGCTTATTTGCAAAATCGTTAAATGAAGATGAGTGTATTTCTAATGTACTAGAGAATATTCCACTTGTGATTATGGCAGGCGGAAAAGGAACTAGGTTATATCCTTATACTCAGATTTTACCTAAGGCTTTGATGCCAATTGGAGATTATTCGATTACTGAGCGAATTATAAATAAATTTGTAAGATGGGGTTGTAAAGATGTGTACTTAATTATTAATCACAAAGCCAATATGATTAAATCATATTTTGAAGATTTGGAGCGGCAATATAATCTTTATTTTATAAAAGAAGAAGAATTCCTTGGTACGGGTGGTGGATTGTCTCTGCTTAAAAATCATATAAAAACTAAATTTATTTTATCGAACTGTGACATTTTAGTTGAAGTTGATTACGAATGCTTGATTAAAACACATGAAAATAATAAGAATATTATTACATTTGTAGGTGCCATGAAAGAAGTTGTGATACCTTATGGAGTTATTACAACAAATGAAAACGGACAAATAGAAAAACTAACTGAAAAACCAGGATTTTCATTCATAACCAATACAGGGGTATATGTGCTTGAGAATAAAGTTATTCAAGATCAAGAAGAGAATGAATTTATTCATATTACAGACATAGCACAGAGATATGTAGGAAAAGGAGAAAACGTAGGAGTCTTTCCAATATCAGAAAAAAATTGGTTGGATATGGGGCAATTTAAAGAAATGAAACATATGATGAGAGAATTGGGAATAGAAAAATGATGAAAAAAATCGTATTGTTAGGTGGCGGTGGACATTGCGTTTCTGTAGTTGATACATTGATTAGAATGAACGAATATGAGGATATAGTAATTCTTGATACCATCGAACGAGTGGGAACAGATGTATTAGGGGTAAAAGTTGTTGGGACGGAGAAAGACCTATATGACTTGAAGCTGAAAGGTTTCCAGTACGGATTTATTACAGTCGGAAGTGTTGGGGATTCTAGTTTACGACACAAGTTACTAGAAATAGTGAAGAAATATGATTTTGTTTTTCCTAATGTTATAGACAAAGATGCACGTGTATCTCCTTTTGCAGAGTTAAAAAGTGGTATATATATTGGTAAAAATGCTGTTGTTAATGCAAATGTTATAATAGAAAATAACACAATTATAAATACAGGAGCAATCATAGAACATGAGTGCAAAATAGGAGAATTTACACATATAGCTCCTGGAGCTACTTTATGTGGAAGGGTATGCGTAGGCGATGACACACATATAGGAGCAAACGCTACTGTGATTCAGAATATAAATATAGGTGAACATACAATCATAGGGGCAGGAAGCGTAATAACAAGAAATGTAGGTCCTTGGAAGAAAGTAGTTGGAAACCCAGGACGAGAGGTATAAAATGCAAAGAAAAATTGCTTTTGGAACGACTATTTATCGTGAAGGATTAGGATTTGCTAAGGAATATTTTACTTCCTTAAGAGGTCAAACAAACAAAAATTTTGATTTGATTTTATTAAATGACAATCTGAATTCAGGCGAAATTAGCCGTATACGAGAAATGTATAGTAATGATTTGACTATAATTAACAGTACGGGCAGATTATCAATCTCAGCATTAAGAGTATTTTTAATTCAAGAAATAAAAAAGCTTGGATATGAATGGTTAATACTAGGAGATTTCGATGATGTTTTTTGTGATAAGCGAATTGAAAGAATTATTGAAGGATTAGAAGATAAATATACATTTACCTATCATAATATTATTACTTTTGAAGGTTGTGAGATTTTCAAGCAATTGCCATTGTACACAACAGCGTATACGGATATTTTAGAATCTAATTTTTTAGGATTGAGCAATACAGCAGTAAATTTAAAAAAAATTGATATGGAATTTTTAGAAGAATTGCATGCAGCACCTACATCTATATTTGATTGGTATTTATTTTCTAAAATTTTGTTGAATAAAGGCATTGGAAAGTGCATACATGGCACATATACTAAGTATAGAATTCATGAAAATAATTTAGCAGGTCTTACAGAAGATTCAAAATTAAGCCAAGAGAAAGAAATAGAAGTTAAGGTAAATCATTACAATTATCTAAAAGAAGAAAAATATGATTATAAAATTTTGCATGAAAAATATAAGAAAAAGATAGAATTACAATTAAATAGAAATCGAAAAGGTTATTGGTGGGAATTGTACACAGTGAAAAGGAGTTGAATTAACAATGTTTAATTTTAAAGAAATAAAAAATTATGGTAAACCATATGTTATAGCTGAAATCGGAGCTAATCATAATGGAGATATGAAATTAGCAAAAGAAATGATCATAGAAGCAAAAAAATGCGGAGCGGATTGTGTTAAGTTTCAATCATGGTCTAAAGAGAGTATTTTTTCAAGAAAAGTCTATGAGGATAATTATTTTTTAAGAGATGATTACAGAAATAGGACAGACTATACTCTAGAGGAAATAGTTGATGAGTATAGTATTAATGATAAGCAGCATATCGAATTAAAAGAATTTTGCGATGAAATCGAAATAGATTTTGCTTCAACAGGCTTTTCGAACAAAGAAGTAGATTTTTTAGTAGACGCACTGGATGTACCTTTTATAAAAGTTGCATCGATGGATGTGACGAACACACCACTATTAATGTACATAGCTAAAAAGAACAAACCAGTCATCATTAGTACTGGACTTTCTACCTTATCAGATGTACTAGATGCAGTTAGTTGCTTAGAAAAAAATGGGTGTAATCAAATCGCAATTTTACACTGTGTATCGATTTATCCCCCGAAAGATGAACAAGTAAATTTAAATAACATGGTTATGTATCAAACATTATTTGAGCATCCTGTAGGCTATTCTGACCATACGATAGGTACAGTTGCACCTATACTTTCAATCGCAAAAGGCGCTTGTATTATTGAAAAGCATTTTACTTTAGACAAAGATATGCAAGGTTGGGATCATAAAGTATCTGCAGACCCACAGGAGTTGAGGACAATATGTGAGGCTGCAGCTGCAGGGTTCAAAATGCTAGGAACAACTCAAAAAATTGTGAATGAAGATGAGGAGCGGAGAAATGCATTTCAAAGAAGTATTGTTGCAGCGAGAGATATGAAGGCTGGAGAAGTTATTAAATTTGAAGATTTAGACTATAAGCGTCCAGGAACAGGTATTTCACCTAGAAATTATGGAATAATAGTAGGGAAAACAGCAAAGAAAGATATAGGATTTGATCAACTAATTGAAATGGAGGATTTTTAGATGAAGTATGCTAATTTGAGAATGAAAAGAGAGGGGTTGAATAATTTAGGCGATAATATGCAACTATTGGCTATAGAAAATTTGTATATTAAAATGGGGATAGATTTAGATGATATTGTATATATAGATTACTATGATTTATCTACATATAACGGTGATTACGTTATTCTACCAATTAACTTTCCGTTTTATGGATACAGAAATGACTTGGATATTACAGTTTTTTCTACTAAAATCATTCCGGTTTTCTTGGGATTAAGTATAATGGATACAACTTTGAGCGAAAAAGAAGTGCTTTATTTAAAACAATTTGAGCCTATTGGATGTAGAGATGAACATACACTGATTGGATTGAAAAAATATGGGATTAGTTCATACTTAAATGGCTGTCTCACAGCAACTTTTCCGTTAATTGAAAAGAAAATAGATAATGATGGAAAAATATTTTTAGTGGATTGTGATGATTTCTGTTACAATAATATACCGAAGTCTATTTTAGATGAAGCTGAAGTTGTTACACAAATGGTTTATAACGTTCAAAATCCAGAAGAGTATACTAGAATGCTATACAAGAAATATTGCGATGAGGCTAAACTGATTATTACCACAAGGTTACATTGTGCAATTCCATGCTTAGCTGCAGGAATACCAGTCGTTCTTATGAAAGAAGATTATTCTTTTAGATTTCCTTGGTTAAATAAATTAATGAAAATTTATACAAAAGAAAATATAGATGATATAGATTTCAATACATTACCAGTTTATTATGAAGAGTTAAAACAGAAAATAACAGACAATGCCATTACTCAAATCAAAACTAAATTTGCGCAATACTCTTCACCATATGAGATAAGTGCATTTTTTGAAGATAAGGATAATGAGTATCATGATGCTGTAGAACATTACTCGGCTGCTAGAAAATTTATAGAAAAGAATTGGAAGAAAGATAGCAATATTAAGTATTCATTTTGGGGAGTTACTCAACCTGCAGCTCTAATATTTAATTATATCCAAAATAATTATCCAAACGCAGAATTGAAATTTGTTTATGATAAATATAAAAAAACTATTTTTTGTGGATGTGAAACGAGAAAACCTACAAAAGAATCTTTAAATAATGGTATATTCACATTCATTACATCTGCATCTGCTTATCAAGAGGCAGAGCAATTATATAAAATACTTGGTAAAGATAATTATTATCAATGCTCGGGTGATAAAATCTTAAAATCCGAGGATAAATAATATGATGAATAAACGCAAGTGTATATATTTTTTTGCCATGGCTTTTTTTATAATTTTACTCCTATTGCGATTTAACTCCCTTGATAAAGATTTACCGAATTTTGGTCTAAATTTTTATCAAGCGAAAGATGAAGGGACATATTCATTAATGAGTCTCAATGCATATAATTATAAGAGTCTAACATCGGCAAATGGGATTGAACTGACGACATCACCAACTTTCAGAGCAAACGTTGTAGGGAATGTGATGCAGTATATATGTTTACAACTATTTGGAGATAATTATACTGGGTTTAGAGTATCATATACAATAGTATCAGTATTGACAATAATACTGATACTAAATACATGCATTATGTGTAGTAGAAAAAATAATGTGAAACACACTTGGCAAATATTAATATTAGGTTTGTACATGGTGTTAGATTATAATTTTCTGGTTAGTTCTCGAGTTGTTGAAAATAGCAGTGTAAGAGCATTTGTTACAGCGCTATGTTTATATATGTGGGTACGTTATGAAGACGAGAGAAAAAGATATTTCTTGCTGGGGTTTTTTAGTATAACTGCAGTGTTTTTAGTGTATTTTTCTAATGTTCATTTACTTGCAGCTTCAGGTATTATTGGACTATATAAACTGTGTCAAAGTATTAGAAGAAAAAGATTGTATTTCCTAGATTTTATGAAATATTGGGGTTTAGGGGCATTGGCTGGAACTATTCTGAGTGAAGCATACTATTTAACAGTGTGGAAGGAGAGTTGTTGGGTAAATTTACTGAATTCACTTACATCATTCTCAGATAGAGTAATGGCAGTTGAATCATCACAGAGCTTACTGACGACATATAGTAAAGGATTTATGACATTTTGGGCTTCGAACGTTTTCTTTTATAACTTTATGCTTGCTATTCTGTTTGTTTTAGCATTAATTGGATTGGGGTATTTGTTTTATAAACTAAAGTCTGAGACTCATTTGTTGTTACTTGGCATTAGTATAATGTTTATTTTGCAATCTGTATTTACTGATGATTGGATGGAGAGAAAAAGCATAAGTATATATCCAGTAATAGTTATTAGTATATATTTGATGTATCTAAATAAGGGAATATTAAATAAAGTAGTATCGAAAAATATAAAACGAAATATTTCAATCTTAATTATTGGAATTGTACCGTGTTTAATGTATTCGATGGTGCGAATAAGAATAAGTAGATCATATTATTTAGACTTTGAATTACAAGATATAAAAGTATGGATTATATCTTGTGTAGCTCAGATATTAATTCTTCTCATAATATTAGTATGTTGGAATAAAAATGCTTTTAGGGGGAAAAAAGCATTTTGTTGTGCAGTATCAGGTTTGACCGTAGTTGCTACAATGAACTTATATTTTTCAGTGAAGTATGTATATACATATGATAGTTATTCAGAAAAGGAAGCCATGATAGGAATTGGGGAAATCGCCGGTGACTCTTATGTGGCAGGACCCTATAGCTATGGTTACTCTCTGTATAATTCGATTAAACCAGTATGGAATGTAACTACTTTGTTACAGAATGAAATTGATGATGGAATGATTACATACTATTGTGATTATACAAATGGCCCATATTATGTTAACTTAATGAAAGCGGATAGAGACTATTATTTGGTAGAGTCATTTGACCGCAACTTGATTGCGCAAGGCACTGAATTTCCAATTGGCCTATTTGAGAGCAAATAAGAAAGGGAGATTGTTGTTAGTGAAATACAACATATTAAATTAATGAATAAATTTACAATCGGAATATGCTGTTATAATGAAGAAGAGAATGTTTTATTGGCGTATAATGCTATAGTGCAAGAACTAAAAGAAGTGAAAAATGCTGAGTTTGAGATTATATTTGCCGATAATTGTTCGACAGACAATACTCAGGAGATATTAAGAGGTATAGCTTCAAGGGATAAAAGGGTGAAGGTAATTATAAATCAAAGAAACTATGGAGTGGCAGCTTCGGGGTTTAATTTATTTAAAAGATGTACCGGAGATGCATATATTGGTTTACCATGTGATTTGCAAGAACCTGCTGAAATGATACCTGAATTTATTAGTGAGTGGAAGAAAGGTTTTGATGCAGTATTAGGTCAAAAGAAAGAAAGCGAAGAAAACAAAGTTAAATTTTTCTTGAGAACAGTTTACTATAAAATTATAAAAAGGCTATCGCCAATTAATCAACATGAACATATCACAGGTTTTGGGATTTATTCAAAATGGATTTTAGATGAACGAATAAAGTTGGAAGATCCAAATCTTTCAATGCGCCATGTAGTAATGCAGGTTGGTGCGAAAATCAAGTTAATCCCTTATAAACAAAAGAAGCGAATAAATGGAAAATCAAGCTATAATATATCACGGTATTTTGAATTTGCTATGAGAACTTTGATAAATACATCCTTTGCTCCGTTGAGATTTATTACAATCACAGGATTAATATCATCGGGATTATGCTTTGGGATAGCGATGATATATCTGATATATAAGTTAGTATATTGGGAAAATTTCACAATGGGAATTGCACCACTTATAATTGGAATGTTTTTTATTGGCTCAGTCCAGTTATTATCATTGGGCATTATAGGTGAATATATTGGTGTGATTTTACAAAGTATTAAAAAGCAACCAGAAGTAATAGAGAAAGAGTTGTTGAATTTTTATGATGATAATAATCTTAAATAGAACGCTTGAATACGTTAATAGTAGAAAACTAGTGGCATATTAAGAATAACGAATTGAGGAGTATAAATGAAAAAGCATTTATGTATGGCAAATAATAAAGAAAAAGCTAGTTTTGTATGGAATATGTTAGGAAGTCTATTTATGGCTTTCCAATCTGTCATTATGCTTATGATTTTAACTAGAACGATAGGAATTGTAGAAGCAGGAATTTTTACTATTGCCTATGCAAATGCAAATCTTTTTTTAACAATTGGGAAATATGGAGTACGTTTTTTTCAAGTATCGGACGTAGAGGGCGAATATAGTTTTGGAGAATACTTTTTGGCAAGATGCATTACATCTATTGCAATGATTATAGTATCCATTGGCTATGCAATATATATTGGTCATGCAAATGAATATGAATGGGAAAAAACGGCAGTTATTATTTGTATGTGCGCCTTTAAAGTACCAGATGCAATTGAAGATGTATTTTGTGGTCTATACCAACAAAAAGGAAGATTAGATGTAGGTGCGAAAATTTTAACGATTAGGGTAATTCTAACAATATTTATATATGGTTTAGGTATTGTAGTTTTTGAAAATCAATTACAAGCACTAATTGTTGCAACTATATTTACTACAGTATTACTGATACTTTTTTTAAAACGGACCTACTCATCATTTAAGGAGAAAGAATGTAGGGTAGTGAAAAAAAAAGTAAGTGAGCTACTAAAAGTATGCGCTCCAGTGTTTCTCGGGACTTTTTTAGTGTTCTATATAGGTAATGCGCCTAAATATGCAATAGACTCACAACTGTCAGATGAAGTGCAAGCATGTTACGGTTTTATAGCAATGCCAGTATTTGTAATAGGGTTATTAAATGGTTTCATTTTCAATCCTATGTTGTATAAAATATCTCATTTATGGAACGAAGGCAAAATAAGAGAATTTCTTTCAATTAGTATAAAACAAATAGGAATTATTATGGGGATTACAATTTCTTGTTTAATAGGTGCTTATGCTATCGGTATCCCTATATTGTCAGTATTATACAATACTGATTTAGTAGATTACAAATTGGAATTGTTAATTTTACTAGTAGGTGGTGGTTTTCTAGGAATGTCTGGCTTACTAAGCGCATTGATTACAATAATACGTTTTCAGCACACATTGGTATATGCATATGGATTTGTTGCACTATTAGCAATGTTTTTTTCGAACTATGTAGTTAGAGAGTTGGGTGTATTCGGAGCATCATTACTGTATACGGTTTTAATGATAATATTAAGTACTTGCTTCATAGTTCTGCTTTTTTGGGGGGTGAATAGACAATCTAAAATTAATAAAGTGAGTTGTGATGACTTATGAATAGAACTAGATTGGTAAAATAAAAGTTTGGGATGTTGGCAGTCGAGAGGGTGATATATTCTTTATTATGTTTATGATTTTTTATCATAAACATAATAAACTGTCCAGCCAACAAGTGTAAAACGATAAAAAATGGAATGTGTCATTGAAATCTCCTTTAACTATAACTTATATTATTAATATATGTAAGCAATGTATATATTATGCAACTATATTAACTTTATCACATGTAAGAAAGGGAAAGTTTGAAACAAAAAGGTAGCGGATAGAAAAAAGTAAAGGGCATAGCAAACAAGCCATTTTAGTGGCTTCAAAAAGTAAATATAGACACGACACCTAATTAGTGGTTGGAATAATATCATCAGTGATGGTATATCCACGGAGTTTTAGTAAATTAAGTGCCTGTGATGTGGTTAAAACTTTATCTTCATTCACAGGACGATGTTCAAGAGAGCCTTCTGCTGTATATGGAACTAAATCTGTTAGTATATGCCAAATAGCGGTTAGGAGCATACGACAGATTGCAATAATAGCTTTCTTGTGACCACGACGTGCTTTTATACGTTTATAGCGATTCGTAATTTCAGAATATTTCTTAGAACGCAATAAACCATTTGCAACTTGTACTAGTATTGGTTTAAAATAAGAACCAGCACGAGAGATTCGAGTAGATTTGATTTTCTGGTTGCTTTGGTCATTGCGTGGACAACATCCGGCCCATGAAACGAGGTGTTTTGCTGAGGGGAAAACAGACATATCACCACCGATTTCAGATAGGATTTGAATTGCAGTCATAGGGTTCTTGTCAAACCCTGGGACAGTACGAATAAGATCAAGAGCTGCCTGATATTTATCACTGATACGAAGAATTTCTTGTGCTACTTCATTTATGTGAGTTTGTAATTCATCGATGTGATTTAAACATTGTCGAAGCTTAATCGCTTGTTCAGGAGAGGTGGCACCATCAACAGCTGCTTGGATTTCTTCAATCGGCGTTTTGCATCGTCCATCAACAAAAGGTGCTACATCAAAAATTTCCCCTGGATGTGCAAGCATTTGTTCGGTTATGGAACGTGAGGATTTACCGAAAACATCGCTGAAAACATCATCTAGCTTAAGATTAGATACGGTAAGACAGTTCTGAGCACGATTTTTTTCACCAGTAATCATACAAGTGAGCTTAAATCGGTATCGCACTAAATCTCGAAGATGACGAATGTCAGCAGGTGGAATAAAGGAAGGTTTGACCATATCACACATAAATAAGTCGCAGATCCATTTGGCGTCTTTGCGATCGGTCTTATTTCCTTTTTGAGGTTTTGTGTACTTGGGATGAGCAAGGACGACTGAAATGTCCGCTTTTTCCAAGATATTAAATACAGGGATCCAATATTTGCCTGTGGATTCCATACAAACTTCAGAACAATGATATTTAGCAAGCCAATCACACAGTTCCTAAACAGATGACCGACAACATATAATTATGCGAGGTCGCCGCTATACAGCCCCGGCACTCACCTCCACGTGTTCTGTAGTGTGCCAGTCTTATAAAGTAACTATAACAGAAGGAAGAAAAATAATAAATTAGAATAGTGAGAGAACCAGTCGCGTTTCATGACGCATTGGTGTCTTTCGCAGAAAGACGGTAAATAAGTATGAAGAAAAGCATAAAACTATTAACTGCTTTATCTTTAATAAGCATCCTAGCATTAGTGGGGTGTAAAAAAGAAGAGCCAGAAGAAAAGGTTGATAAACCAGTTGAAGAGGTTGTCGAGGAAGTTGTTGAAGAACCGGAAGTTATTCCTGAGAATCAAAACTTACTAACAGGAGTACCGGATTTAACACAAGAAGCAATAGGGAAACGACCAGTTGCAGTGATGATAGGTAATACAAGCAGCTGTTTACCACAATACGGAATTGATCAAGCTGATATCATTTTTGAGATTCCAGTTGAAGGAGATGTAACAAGGTTTATGGCATTATATGGTGACTACACTCAAGTACCTCAAATTTCACCGATACGTAGTTGTAGATACTATTTTCCAGCCATATCAGAAGGTTTTGATGCATTCTATGCTCACTGGGGAAAAGATATTACTATAACAGATTATTATAATTCATTAAATCTATCGTATTTTGACGGTGTGATAAATCGCAGTGGTTTATTTGGTAGAGACCAAGAAAGAGCAGCTCAAGGTTTTGCATTAGAACATACATCGTATTTTGATGGTACGCAGATAGTACAATCCATTCAATCTCAAGGAATGCGAGAAGATTTGAATGGAGACAAGTTGGATACTGCTTTTAATTTTAATGGCCTAAATGAGCAACTTCCAGCCTCAGATAAAGCATGCACAACTCCATCAATAAATTTTGGTGGAGCTTCTGCGGAGTTTACATATGATGAAGCTACGAAAACTTATTTAAAAAATGTAAATGGACAGCCACAAATAGATGCGAAGACGGAAAAACAACTAGCGTTTACGAATGTTATTTTCTTAGAGACATCAGTTACAGTTAGACCAGAGTATGATACAGGCTTAAAAGATGTAGAATGGAGAGGGGGACCAGGTACTTGGGGATTCTACATATCTAATGGTACTGTCAAAGAAATACGATGGGAAAGAGAAGGCGGTACTGAGGCAGGAGATTTGTTACTATATGATATGGAAGGAAATGAAATCTCAATAAATAGAGGGAAAACATATATAGCGTATAATAATCCAGGAAATGTAACACTATAGAGCAATGAATAATCACTTGGAACGCATTACTTGCATAATTAGCGTAAAAATGTTATGATTTCAAAGAATAAATTTCAACAAAGTGGAGGTTACTACGTGTCAGATAAAAATATGAAATATACAAATCCAGCAAAGTCAACATATACACCTAAACGAGGAAAGAAGAATAAAAAACAAAAGAGTAATAAAGTGAGTAAAGGAATAGGGATTACGTTAGGCGTGATTCAACTGATAGGAACAGCACTATTTCTGTTTATGCTGTTTATGCTAAACATGTTACCAACTAATTACTATTTGATTATGGCAGCCATGCTAGGTTTACTGTCAGTGCTTACATTTGTTACTCAGATTCTTTCAAAGAAGAATGCCATCTTTATGAAGATAGTGAGTATTTTGATGTCATGTGTACTATTTGTAGGAAGTTTTTATATTAATAAGGTAACTGACACATTTAATGCAATCTCGTTAGATGATGGAACTGCAGTCGAAATCAATCAGATGGTAGTTGTAGTAAGAGTTGATGACCCAGCTGTAACAATAGAAGATGCCAAAGATTATGATTTTGGGGTACAGTTTGTCTCAGACGGCACACAGGTTGAAGAAACAGTCTTTGCAATTAACGAAGAATTAGGCAGTGAAATTAATGAAGTTCAATTGGGGTCTAGAGATGAACAAGCAAGTGCATTATTAGCAGGAGAAGTAGACGCAATTATCTATAATTCAGCCTATGAAGGTATTTTTGCAGAGTTTTATGAAGGTTATAGCAATGATACAAAGATTATATATACTTACGATATAGAAGTTGAGAAAGAAGCATTTACACCAGAGGTTGCAGTAGAAAGTGAAGCTTTTACTGTATTAATTAGTGGAATTGATGTGTATGGACCGATTTCAACAAATAGTCGAAGTGATGTGAATATCACAGCAACGATTAATCCAGTGACGCATCAGATTCTTTTAGTTACTACACCAAGAGATTACTATGTGGAGATTCCTGAGGTTACAGGTGGCGCAAAGGATAAGTTGACTCATGCTGGAATCTATGGAATTGAAGCGTCAATGAGTACGTTAGAGCAATTATATGGTATTGATATACCGTTCTATGCAAGAGTGAATTTCACATCGGTTATTGAAATCGTGGACGCATTAGGTGGAGTAGATGTATACTCAGAGCAAGCATTTACAACGTATGATAATGTACATGTTGTGCAAGGGATGAATCATTTTGATGGAGTGCAAGCACTATCATTCTCAAGAGATAGGTATCATGTGGATGGTGGAGATTTCCAAAGAGGAAGAAATCAACAAGCTGTTATAGAGGGAATCATTAATAAGGCAATTTCACCAGCTATCCTAACAGGAGCCATGGATATTATGGCAAGTGTCAGTGATAACATGCAGACTAATATGTCTACAGAGCAGATTCAAGAACTGGTAAAAACTCAACTAACAGATGGAGCAAGTTGGAATATTGTTTCAATGTCTGCAGAAGGTACTGGAGACAGTCAGTATTGTTACTCCTACTCTGGAGGTCCACTTTATGTGGCGCAACCAGTTCAAAGTTCTGTTGATTCAATTAAAGCTGCTATAGAAGCAGTAGAAAATGGAGAGGTATTACAATAAGATGAAAATAAGTCGTCTAGCCGCACATAGAACGTTGTTAGTAATAGTAGATATTCTGTCAATTTATTTGAGTAGCTATTTAGCTCAATGGATTCGCTTTAATATTAATGAGATTAGCATACCACCTAACTATGCTGCATCAATCGAAGGATTTAACTTAATCAATATTGTGGTGACATTAATTATATTCGCTTTTTTTAAGCTGTATACTAGTTTGTGGCGATTTGCTAGTATAAAGGAACTATTAAACATCATAGGAGCATGTACATGCTCCTTGATTTTTAATATCCTATTATATTTTATGACATATAGTGATATATATCGTAGTTATTTTGCGATATATACTGTTACACTGTTTTTGGCTGTGTGCCTCACTCGTTTTTCGTATAGACTTTTACGGCTTGTGTATCGCAGTAGACTGCATGGAGAAAATGTCCGCAATACGATGATAATTGGAGCGGGAGAAGCATGTAATGTAACCATGAAGGAACTAGAACTTAGTTCAAAGTTAGATTCAAAAATCAAGTGTGTAATTGATGATGATAAAAGAAAACATGGAAATTATATTCATGGGGTTAAAATCGTAGGAGGAAGAGAAAAGATTCTCGAGAGTGTAAAAAAATATAATATAACAGAGATTATTATAGCGATTCCAAGTGCAAGTCAGAAGGTAAAACAAGAGATTTACGAAATCTGCAAACAAGCAGAGGGTTGTGATTTGAAGATTTTGCCAGGAGTTTATCAACTAGTACAAGGTGATGTGTCAGTTTCTAAGCTTAGGAATGTAGAAATTGAAGATCTTTTAGGAAGAGATTCGATTAAGATTGTAAATGAGAAGGTTAGCAGAAGAATTGATAACAAGGTGGTATTAGTCACGGGTGGTGGTGGAAGTATAGGAAGTGAGCTTTGCCGTCAAATTGCAGCTAATGGTGTAAAGCGTCTTATTATATTCGATATTTATGAAAATAACGCATATGAAATACAACAGGAATTGAAAATGACATTTCCTAACTTAGATTTAGTAGTTTTAATCGGATCAGTTCGTAATGCTAAAAAATTAGAGAGCGTTTTCGCAAAGTACAGGCCAAATATTGTCTACCATGCAGCGGCTCACAAACATGTTCCATTGATGGAGGAGAGTCCAAATGAAGCGGTGAAAAACAACGTTTTTGGAACATATGAAACTGCTAGAGTGGCAGATAAGTATCGCGTTGATAATTTTGTTTTAATTTCAACTGACAAAGCTGTTAATCCCACTAATGTAATGGGGGCCACAAAAAGAATCTGTGAGATGGTTATTCAGCTTTTTAGTCGTCATTCAAAAACCGAATTTGTCGCTGTTAGGTTTGGTAATGTGCTAGGTAGCAATGGAAGTGTAATTCCATTTTTTAAAAAGCAGATTGAAGCAGGGGGACCAGTTACTGTTACACATCCAGAAATTATACGGTACTTCATGACCATACCTGAAGCAGTATCATTGGTGCTTCAAGCCAGTGCAACAGCAAGAGGTGGAGAAATTTTTGTCTTAGATATGGGTGAGCCAGTCAGAATATTGGATTTAGCTAAAAATTTAATAGAACTATCAGGATTTAAGGTAGGAAAAGATATCGAAATTCAATTTACTGGGCTTAGACCAGGAGAAAAACTTTATGAAGAACTATTGATGGATGAGGAAGGTCTAGAAAGTACAGAGAATAAATTGATTCATATCGGAAAGCCAATTCAGATAGATGAAGCTGATTTTGTTAAAAAGTTGGAAGAATTGTATAAGGCAGCTTATGATGAAAGTGAGAGTATTAAAGAATTGGTAAGTGAAATCGTGCCAACATATTATAGGAAAAAAGAGAAATTAAAGATTAATAAAGAAGTTGTCATATTCAATGATAGTAGTAATGGGAATTTTGATTTTCCATCAATGTCTAATGAAGTAAGAGGTGTATAAATTTATGGTCTAGGGTAAAACTGATTTATCCTAGACCATAATAATATAGAAATCCCATAGGTTGAGGGGTTGACAAATGCAACTAAAGTTGATATTATAAAAACAGAACGCACTCTGTTTTT
>CAYJHQ010000034.1:0-26462 GCA_964369775.1 uncultured Lachnospiraceae bacterium | reverse complement strand
TATCTTCACATCCTGCTGGATAATCTTGAGTCTTATCAAAGTAAGATGGCTCTAATGCTACAGATGAACATGTATCTGTATTGATGATGAATGCATCATCATGAAGTACTGTAATACCGTATTTTCCACCATGTTGAGCATGTGTAATTGTTGATTTTCCAGATCCTGATAATCCGAATACAGAAGCAACATACTTGCTGTTATCTGCTAATGTATACTCTTTTTGTCCACCGTGGCATGATGCATATCCATTACGGTTAGCAATTGCCCAAGCCATTGTAAGAGTTCCTTTTTTATGCTCTCCGAAATATCTCATACCTAGAATACATGCACAATTAGTGTCTGTATTGAAGTAACATAAGCATTTTGGATCACTAAGTACGCTTAAATCTACACCTGGACGATCAGATCCGTTCCATTGTGGATCAGAGAAGATATAGATATCTGCTTCTTTTCCATCTCCTACCATTGCTGAGTTCTTATACATTTTTACATACTCGTCTGCCATATATTGGAAGTTCAACATCCAAGAATATAATATATTTTCTTCACCTTCTGGAATCATTAAGTGAGCTTTTACCATAAATTCTGGGTCAAGTCCAACATAAACTTCCGCGTGATACATTGTCTTATAACGAGTCTCATAGATTGCATCCATAGCTACTTTATCAAGTTCACCACAGTTAACTCCTGGCTCTCCTGCAATTCTTCTAGCTGCTGCATAACGTCCAGTAATTGCTCCGTCATTAAATAACAATACCTTTGCATCTGATTCAAGCCCGAATTCTTCCCCTCTATAAACTGGCATGTCTGTTACTACTGTCCCTGGAGATGTCTTAGCTAATTCATAAGCCTCTTTTAATGTGTTAACTTTGATTACGTTATTTCCGTAAAATGCTGCCTCGATGATTGATCTTGTTTTTGAAAAACCTGTTTTCCCTGTACCAATCTCGCTTAATGGATAATTTGCTTTTGTTGCCATTTTGAATATTCCTCCTTAAATTCCAAATTTGATATCATTATCTCATTTTCCACCTACAAAGTCAATCCCTATTTTGAAAGTTCTAACTAAAAAATTTTCATTTTACTTTCTTATTATCCCCTCTTTTATCGATTAGCAACAAAAAATGCAAGTATTCTTTCATTAACTTGCATTTTTCACCTATTTTTTATTGTTCCGTTACCAATTTAACGCCTTTTATTATCTCATCTTGCAATATCTCTGTTAAAAATTTCACTAGCTATAATATTGTTTTTTAAGCTTATTTACTCCTACTGCATACCAAATCAAAACTCCGAATGTCAATACGATAAGTACAATCGTAAAATCCACAAGTTCTGGAATAGCCATACTCACTAATAAGAATATCCCATACAGAAAAATAGTTCCACCTAAAGCTACCAACTTAGGCGTCGCTTTCGTGATAAACTCTCCAGGATTACTACACTTTCCTTTTGCAGTCTCTCGATCCAATAACAAAGTAGCATTGACTACCCCCGTTTTTTTCATCACATAAACTGCGTATAAACAATATAATCCCGATAACACTGCAAATCCGCCAAAAAACAAATCAAAACTATCCATATTTTACCTCTTCTTTTAAATTTTTAGTATTTTCTTCACAACGCTTTCCATCTCATCAGATGCACAATTTGTAGTATGTAGCACTTCTGCATCCATAATCTCTTTAATTGCCTGTGGTATTTCTACATTTGAAATCTCACATAACTTATCGATAAGTACAAAAGAATCGCTTTCTTTGTACTTTTCATCAATAGCTTCCATTACGCTATCTGTGAATTTATAAGGACTAGCTGTTGAAGCTATCACACACTTTGTAGAATCTTCTGATTGTTCTTTGTACTTTTTGCACACTACATCAGCAACTGCTGTATGCGTATCCAGTACATAGCCCGATCCATCATATAGCTTTTTAATCCCTTTACTCACTTCTTTCTCTGTTGCATATCCGCCTACAAAGTCTTTCATTGCAACTCTCATATTATCCGAAACGCAGTAAGATCCTTCTGTACGAAGTGACTCCATTAATTCTCTATTTTTTTCTGCATCATTTTCAGAAACTGCATATATTAATCTTTCCAAGTTACTAGAAATCAATATATCCATGGAAGGTGAAGTAGTTAATATAAACTCTCTATTTCTATCGTATATTCCAGTTTCAAAGAAATCAAATAACACTTTATTCTCATTTGATGCACAGATTAACTTTCGAATCGGTACACCCATTTGCTTTGCATAGTATGCCGCTAATATATTACCGAAGTTTCCAGTCGGAACAACCACATTAATCATTTCGCCTGCTACTAATTCTTCTTGTTTTAATAATTTTGCATACGCATATACGTAATACACGATTTGAGGTACTAATCTTCCGATATTTATTGAGTTAGCCGAAGAAAATTGATAACCTGCTGCTGCAAGTTCTCTTGCCAATTCTTGATTCTCAAACATATTTTTCACACCAGTTTGCGCTTGATCAAAATTTCCGTCAATCGCTACTACTGTTGTGTTCTCACCTTTTTGTGTTGTCATCTGCAGCTCTTGAACTTTACTCACTCCATCTTTTGGATAAAATACAATAATACTAGTTCCTGCTACATCTGCGAATCCAGCAAGTGCTGCTTTTCCTGTATCGCCTGATGTCGCTGCTAAAATCACAATTTCTTTTGTAACATGATTCTTTTTTGCAGATGTCGTCATCAAATGTGGCAATATAGAAAGCGCCATATCTTTAAATGCTATAGTTGAACCGTGGAACAATTCTAAGTAATATGTATCATCTACTTTTACAAGTGGCGCAATTTCTTCTGTATCAAATTTACTATCATATGCTTTTTCAATACAGTTTTTCAACTCCTCTTCTGTAAAATCAGAGAGAAATTCCTTCATCACTTGATATGCCACCTCTTGATAACTCATATCTTTCAACTCTTCCATCGTAATTGGCAACTTAGGAATAGTATTTGGAACGAATAATCCTCCATCATCTGCCAAACCTTTCAAGATAGCTTCTGATGCTTTGAACTCTTTTTCTGCACTTCTTGTGCTTTTATACAATACACTCATCTAGGCGAACTCCCTTTTATTTATTCTTTTTGTTATTTGTATAATTAACCAATCCCTCTGCTGCAATAATATTTTGCATAAATGTTGGAAATGGTTGCCCTTTAAACTCTGTACCTTTTGTTCTGTTATAAATCATTCCAGAATCAAAATCCACCTCTACTTCATCACCTGCTTCAATTCCTCTTGCCGCTTCTACACATTCAATGATTGGAAGCCCAATATTAATTGCATTTCTATAAAAAATACGTGCAAAAGTTTCTGCAATCACACAACTTACGCCTGCTGCTTTCAAACAAAGCGGCGCGTGCTCTCTCGAAGATCCGCATCCAAAGTTTTTATTCGCAACGATCAAATCACCTTGCTGAACCTTACCGGCGAAATCAGGATCAATATCTACCATTGCATGCTTTGCTAATTCTTGTGCGTCAAATGAGTTTAGATATCTAGCTGGTATGATAACATCTGTATCTACATTATCTCCGTATTTAAATACTTTTCCTAATGCTTTCATTATCTTCCACCTACTTTCTCTGGATTAGCGATGTAACCTGCAATCGCGCTTGCTGCTGCAACTTCAGGAGACGCTAAATAAATCAATGATTCTACATGCCCCATACGACCTACAAAGTTACGATTTGTTGTCGATACACATCTTTCTCCTGCTGCTAAAACACCCATGTGCCCTCCCATACAAGGCCCACAACTTGGCGTGTTTACTGCACATCCTGCATCAATAAAGATATCCATCAACCCTTCTTTCATACATTCTTTGTAAATCTTTTGAGTTGCTGGAACTACCATCACACGAACATCTTCATGTACGATTTGTCCTTTTAATATAGCTGCAGCCTTTCTCATATCTTCCATTCTTCCATTTGTACAGGAACCGATTACTACTTGATCAATTTTTATTGGCTCCATCTGCTCAATCTCATCTACTGTCTTTGCATTTTCTGGAAGATGAGGGAATGAAACTGTTGGTCTTACTTCACCTAAATCTACTGTAACCACTTCATCGTATACAGCATCTTCATCCGCTTCGTAGACTTTATATTCTTTTGAAGAGTGCTCTTTCATATAGGCTTCTGTCTGCTCATCTACCACAAAAATTCCATTTTTTGCCCCTGCTTCAATTGCCATATTCGCAATCGTAAAGCGGTCATCCATCGATAAGTTCTTAATTCCATCTCCAACAAACTCCATAGACTTATAGAGTGCTCCATCTACTCCAATTCTTCCGATAATATGTAAGATTACGTCTTTTCCACTTACATAAGGTCCTGGCGTCCCTGTTATTGCAATTTTTACTGCACTTGGAATTTTAAACCAAATTTCACCAGTTGCCATTCCTGTTGCCACATCAGTAGTTCCCATCCCTGTAGAAAATGCTCCTAAGGCCCCATAAGTACATGTATGCGAATCTGCACCAATGATGCATTCTCCAGCCACAACTAATCCAAGTTCTGGGAGAATTGCATGCTCCACTCCTGATTTTCCTTGTTCAAATACATTTGTTATTCCCTGCTCTTTTACAAACTCACGAATAGCCTTTGAATTCTCTGCAGACTTTATATCCTTATTCGGTGTAAAATGATCTGGAACAAACATCACCTTATCCTTATCAAATACTTTGTCAGACATCTGTTTTAAAATCGGCAGTGCCATTGGTCCTGTAATATCATTTGCCATTACTACATCTAATTTCGCTTCTATTAATTGTCCTGCTACTACACTTTCTAATCCAGCGTGATCTGCAAGAATTTTTTGCGTCATTGTCATTCCCATATATAGTACCTCCTTTTCTCTGTTTGTTATTCTAGCACAAACGTCCGTAATCGGCAACCCATCACGCTTTCAAATCAAATACTCAAATTATCTATACCGCTTTTATTCCTATTTTTTTTACGATACTATTAATCAATAGTTCAAACATCTCTTCCTTTTTTTTCGCAACTTCTGTCACTTCACTATGACTCAATTTTCCTTCAGACATTCCAGATGCCATATTCGTAATGCAAGAAATTCCACAAACAGACACTCCCATATGATTTGCCACCATCGCTTCGCACGCCGTACTCATCCCTACTGCATCTGCACCCCACATCTTATATAACCGAATCTCTGCTGGTGTTTCATAATTAGGTCCTGTCGTCTGCAGGTATACTCCTTCTTTTAAATCAATGCCGCATTCCTTTGCAACCACTCTAATATTTTCTTGCAATACTTTCTTATATACATCTGTCATATCCGGAAATCTTGTACCATATGCTTCTATATTCGAACCGATAAGTGGGCTTTTTATCAATGCAGTGATATGATCTGTAATCATCATAAAGTCCCCTACTTGGAACGATTCATTTATTCCCCCTACTGCATTTGTCAAAACTAGTTTCTCAATTCCTAGTCTGCACATCACTCGAATTGGTAGCACTACATCATTCATATCATAACCTTCATAGAAATGAACTCGACCTTGCATAATCACAACCTTTACTTCTCCAATAAATCCAAATACCAAACACCCTTGATGTCCCACTACTGTAGACTGCGGAAAGCCTTCGATGTCTTTATATTCTACTCGCTTCACCACCTGAATACTCTCTGCAAACTTTCCAAGTCCCGATCCCATTACCAGTCCTACTTCTGGGCAAAACTCCACTTGGTTTCTTATACTCTTAACACATCCTTCTACTTTTTCATACACCTGAATCATTTTTCCACCTCATTCTCCCCTTTATTTTATACGCTTCCATAGTTCGTGTTTGGTATCTTCATCTGCAAATGCTACTTCAATTGCATTCATCTGAAGTTGTCTTATATCTTCTTCCTTTACCCCCAACTCTTTGGTCGCTAATTCATACTCTTTGGTCAGTGTCGTCCGACTCACTGTTCGATTATCTGTGTTAAGCGTAACCAACAATTGATTTTGCAAAAATTCCACCAAAGGATACTTCGCATCTCTTTCTATTGCCCTTGTCTGAAAATTACTAGTAGGACATAATTCTATTCCTATTCCTTTTTGCTTACAAAGCTTTTGTATTGTTAAATTTCCTCTCATAGCAATTCCATGACCGATACGACTTGCTCCAAACTCAATAGCATCGGCTACTTCTCTTTCACTTCCGCACTCCCCTGCATGAATGGTAAATGGCATATCTAATTGTTTTGCCTTTTGAAATAGTTCATAAAAGTTTCTAGTTGGAAATTTCGACTCATCTCCAGCCAAATCCAATGCACAAACTCCTTCTTTCAAATAAGCCCTAGCTACTTTTAAAGTCTTTATATTTTTCTCTATCTCATGATGCCTCATCCCACATACAATTATATTATAGTTTATTTGAGAATATTGTTTCCCTTTATTCAACCCCTCCAATACACATTCTATGATTCGTTCCATCTGTTTCTCATCATTCGTTAGAAGACTTGGTGCAAAACGAACTTCTATATAGTCCATTCCCTCCTTTGAAATATCACGCAAAAAAATTTCACTCAATTTTCTAGTACCCTCTAACGTACCCATCGCTTCTAAAGGACGCTGAAATTTCGTAAGATACTCCGTTAAACTCTTGCAATTCGAGGACACCTCTAACTCCTCAGCGCTCACTTCTTCACCTAGAATATTTGATATATATTCTTTGTTCAAAGAACCGTCTAAGTGACAGTGTAAATCAATTTTCACATCCATCTTACTCATTTCCCTTCACATCATTTGGTCCAAATCCCTCTGGAAAAAGTTCTTTCAGCTTATAACTCCTTGCCCCACCTTTCCCATCCACCGTTACAATTTCAAATTTTTCAGAATCACAAAACTCCATCATTACTTGTCTACATACTCCACACGGCACACATGGTTGTTTATAATCCTCCCTTCCACCTACAATTGCAATCTTTGAAAATTTTCTCTCTCCATTTGCCACTGCTTGAAAGAATGCAGTTCGTTCTGCACAATTAGTCGGTGAATATGCCGCATTTTCAATATTACACCCTTGATACACTCTATTATCTTGTGTTATAAGTGCTGCCCCCACTTTAAAATCAGAATATGGCGCATACGCTTTTTCTCTTGCTTTAATCGCTTCATCGATTAATTCTAAGTCTGTCATGCCATACCTCCTCTTATTTCATTATCTCTCTATAGAAACTTTGACCATCAATATCTCCCTCCACGTGAAAACACTCCAAAATTGTAGCTGCAATATCTGCATAAGTATCACGTGTGCCAATATTCATACCTTCTTTTATCTGTTTTCCGCATACTAAGATTGGAACACACTCCCTTGTATGATCCGTTCCTTTGTATCCTGGATCACATCCATGATCCGCTGTAATCATCAATATATCTTCATCCTTCATCTTCTTCAGAAACACTTCCAACTGATCGTCAAATCTCAAGATAGCTTTTGCATATCCATCGATATCATTGCGATGACCGTACAGCATGTCAAAATCAACTAAATTGGTAAAGCAAATCCCTTCAAATTCCGTCTCTAACAATGCAATTGTCTGCTCCATTCCCTCTTCATTGTTTTGACTCGATTGGCTGTGTTCAATTCCACTTCCTGCAAAGATATCTTTTATTTTCCCAATTCCATAAGTTGTAAATCCATTATCCGTCAGATAGTTCAGCATGGTCTTTTTAGGCGGTGATAATGAAAAATCATGACGGTTTGCAGTTCTTTTATAGCTGCCTTCTATCCCTTTAAAAGGTCTTGCAATCACCCGCCCAACACTATGTTCACCCACTAGAATCTCTCTCGCTATCTGGCAATACTCATAGAGTTTATCTATGGGAATCACTTCTTCATGAGCGGCTATTTGAAATACACTATCAGCTGATGTGTAGACAATTAATGCTCCCTTTTCCACCTGCTCTTTTCCAAATATATCAATTGCTTCTGTTCCGGATATTGGGCGATTGCACAATATCGTTCTGCCGGTTCGTTTTTCAAATTCCTTTATAATCTCATTCGGAAATCCCTTAGGATAAGTTGGCATTGCTGTCTTTGATACTATCCCTGCCATCTCCCAATGTCCGATTGTAGTATCCTTTCCTTTTGAGAGCTCTTTTGCTCTTCCATAAGATCCTTTTGCCTCTATTTTACTGCAGCATTCTACTGTATCAATCTCTCCTAGTCCCAACTGGCATAAATTCTTTGCTTGAAAAAATGGCGATCTACTAACGGACTGTAACGTATTTGCCCCTTCATCTCCAAACTCCTTTGCATCGGGTGCATGACCAATCCCCAAACTATCTAACACTATTAAAAATACTCTCATCTTCTCACCCTCTTTTCTTTTCATTAAATAAGGTACAAATCCTCTCACAAAGACTTGTACCTTTCTTTTTTATCCCTTCATATTCATTATTCTTGCATACGAGTCGTATTCCATTTTTTTAGTTTTCTATGCTTATATTCCATCTCGATAGGATCAATAGGATCCATTGGATTTTCATCTAGCCATTTTTCTCTTCGCTTTGTTCTTTCTAGCAATGCACCACCTGTATTGTAAAGCCAAAACATATAAACTAGTACTTTATTAGCCTTTCCAAGTTTATCCTTTGTAGTCTTGTCGTAAATCTGCCCATTTGCTGTGATGCCTTGCTTATTTCGAATAACCCTAATCAAATCCAACTCGTCCTTAATATCTTCTTCAAATTCTGTATAAGCCATTCCTACACAATCGTGTCTATGAGCATCACTACCTCCTACCCCTGGCTTATTATACTTTTCCGCTAATTCTAATGCCCCTTTATTTGAAGTTTCTGGCTCACAAGCATTAAATACCTCTACAAAATCAAAGCGTTCTGCATATTTCGGATGCTTTTTATAACTTTTGCATTTTGCATAACTCATGTATTTCTCTCCACAAGGATGAGCTGGTCCTAATATCCCTCCATGTTTATGCACAAAATCTATCAAAATACCCAGAGGCAATCCTCTAATTTCTAATAATCTTTTCTTTACCTTCGGTGGCATAATTACGATAATATGCCCTGCATCACAGGTATCATATTCTACACCTTTAATCACAATAAAATCTTCATGCACTTTTCCATCAATATGCTTCTTCCAATACCTATACCCATTGTAAGTATCGTGGTCAGTAATTACCATTCCTCCAACTCCCTTGGATTTGAGCAATGTGATATATTCTTCTAGTCTTACTTTACTATCTATAGAACCTTCGTTAACGTGACAATGCATATCTATCTTCATTCTACATCTTCCTTTATCTGTTTATTTGGAACTCTCCTGCTCCTCCTTTATTCTCTCTTCTAGTTCTTGCAGGTACACCCAGCGTTCCATTTTTTGCTCTAGTTTTTGTTGAACTTTTTGTTTTTTTTCCATAAGCTCTTTTAATTTCAAAAAATCGGTTGCAGAATTTTCAATGTCTGATTCTATACTTTCCAACTTGGTTTCTAGGGCTTCAATATCAGTATCTATCGTCTCGAACTCTTTCTGCTCATTATACGAAAATTTTAATTTCTTCTTTCTGTCTCTTTGCTTATAGTCTGTGTTCTTTTGTTTAGTGTCATACTTCTTTTCTTTTATATCTAATCCGTCTTCTCTTTTTAATTGATAGTCTGTATAACTCCCTTCATACTGCATTATTTTACCGTATTCAAAAGCTAACACTCTGTTAATCACTCTATCTAAAAAATATCGGTCGTGAGATACCACAATCACAATTCCTTGAAATTCATCCAAATAACTCTCCAGTATATTCAACGTAGTAATATCTAAATCATTTGTAGGTTCATCCAAAATAAGTACGTTCGGATTTGTCATTAATACCCTTAATAAATATAATCTACGCCTTTCTCCACCTGATAGTTTCTCTATGAGTTGGTACTGCATAGTCTTGTCAAACAAAAAACGTTCAAGCATTTTAGCTGCTGTTATTTTCCCATCTGCTGTCTCAATATACTCTCCACTTTCTTTTATGTAATCGATTACCTTTTCCTTTTCGTTCATTCTTTCATTCATCTGTGAAAAGTAACCAATTTTTACAGTCTCTCCGATTTCTATTCTACCTACATCTGGCTGTTCTACTCCAGTTATAAGATTCAACAAGGTAGATTTTCCGCATCCGTTACGTCCAACAATCCCAATCCGATCATCTCTCAAAAAAATATATTCTAACTCATCGAACAATACTCTATCATCATATTTTTTGGAAAGGTCATAAAGTTCAATCGTCTTCTTTCCAAGTCTACTTCCTATTGAACTCATCTCTAATTTATCATTAGATTCTATACGTTTATTAGCTTTTAATTCTTCAAATCTGTCAATTCTTGATTTTTGTTTAGTACTTCTTGCACGAGCGCCACGTTTTACCCACTCTAACTCCACTCTGTAAAGACTTTGTCGCTTTCTTTCTGAAGCAATCTCCATCTCTTCTCTTGCTGATTTTAGTGATAAAAACTTTTCATAATTACCTTCATATGAATAGATCTTTCCCTGGTCTATCTCCACAATTTTATTACACACTTCTTCTAAAAAATAGCGATCATGAGTAACCATTATAAGAGAGACTCTTTTTTTCTTTAAATATTGTTCTAACCAATTAGCCATGTCACAATCTAAATGGTTCGTAGGCTCGTCTAATATTAATACATCACAAGATTGAGCCAGTGCAGCTGCTAGTGCAACTCTTTTCTTTTCCCCTCCCGATAAGTTATCTACTTCTTTGTGGATATCTTCCACGCCAAGTATCTGTAGTATACTTTTAATCTCGCCTTCCATATCCCAAAGTTCAGTACTTTTGCTACATTCTTTTGTCACATAGTCATAAATCTTTATTCCTTTTTCGAACTTCGTCTCTTGGGGTAGGTAATTAATTACAACGTGGTTACCTTTTGTATATACTCCGCTATCGATACTCTCCTCCTCTGCTAGGATTCGTAATAACGTTGTCTTTCCTGTTCCATTCACACCTACAATGCCTACCTTATCTCCCTCTTCAAGAGAAAAATCTGCACAATCAAAAATTTTACGTTCAGTGTGAATCTTTGTCATTTCATTTATATTAAGTAAATTCATAGTTGCTGCCTCTTTTTATCCTTTTTCTATGTAGTTATTATAGCACACATATATAAAAAAACCGTAAAGAAATAGTGAAATCTATCCAAAATAAAACAGTTGTTAAAACTATTTTTTTCTAAATACAAATGAAAAATGAGCATCATCGTTTTCGATTGATACCCATCTTTCATTGAAAGTCCTCAATTTGCAACTTTTTCACCTTTCGGTTGTACCGTCCTACCTAGTTCGTTTTTTAAAACTTACTCTTTTGGTGGTCCATACCTACCTTTCATAAATTTCACAACATCGATTACTTTACTTTTCTCTACTCGTTCTCTTTTCATCTAAAATTAATGCCACTCTTATAATTCTCAATATCAGAATTAACACTTTTCACTAATTTTACTTTTGTTACTACACTTCATATCACTTCACTATGCTACTTTCTTCATCTCTACTTCCGATATCACATATTCAATGTCCGCTAATCACTTAAGTAGCAATACTCTCGCTTTCACTTCCACCACACATTCTATATCCGTTGTTTTAACTACTCTTTCGCATCTTCTGTTGATACTACACTTCATAACATATTGTATGAGATTTTTCGATACTTTTTTCAATTCATCTAAGATACTTATTGCTTATCTCTTTTTGTTGTGAGGTTTGTTGCTTGTTATTATATTACAACAAGGACCTTGATTTGTCAATGCTTTTTTCAAATTATTTTTATATTTTCAGTCTTCTTTTTAATTGTTCTTATTTTGTGTGTTAATTTAATTGTATATACAATATCTTTTTTATTTAAGCATTTCTTTTTTCTGCTGGTTCTAAATTAATCGCCTTCCTAAATAATATTAATCCAATTACAAACAGTATCGCAATTGCACCTACTCCTACATTAATATTTCCTGTCAATTGACTCATCACACTCATAAGGCTCGTCCCTAAAAAGGCCGCTCCCTTTCCGCATATATCATAGATTCCAAAATACTCTCCTGCTTTTTCATAAGGAATTATCTTGGCAAAATATGATCTGGACAATGCTTGTATTCCCCCTTGGAATAGACCAACACATATCGCTAGTATCCAAAACTGTAATTGTGTCTGTAAAAAATAACCAAAAATCGCAATTCCGATATATCCGATAATGCATACTGTAATCAGATTCTTCCCTTCGAATCTTCTAGATAGTTTTGCAAATGCTACTGTTGCTGGAAATGCCACTAATTGTGTAACTAACAATGCCATTAGGAGTCCATTTGAATCTAATCCAAGCGCTTCTCCATAAGCAGTTGCCATCGATATGATAGTATGTACTCCGTCGATATAAAAGAAGAATGCCAACAGAAACATAAAAATCTGTTTTTCTTTTCGCACTTCTTTTAACGTCTGAAATATTCGTTTAAAACTATTAGAAATGATATGGTCTTTTGTTTCTACATAATGCGTTTGCTTGTATTTCGATAATAATGGTAATGTCAAAAAAAACCACCAAGCACCTATCATAATAAATGTGATCATCATTGCAAGTGGCATAGATAACCCAATTGCACCACCACCTAATACTAGCGCCAATCCAATTACAAATGGTATACAACTTCCAACGTATCCCCATGCAAACCCATGAGAAGATACTACATCTAAGCGATCTTCTGTTGTAATATCTGTTAACATAGCATCGTTAAATATCAAACTTGCAGAATATCCGAACTTTGCTACTGCATAAAGAATTAAAAATACAACCCAAGTGGACACAGTTCCTAATAATGCACAAGAAACACTTCCTATTAGCACGCTGACAAACAATAGCTTCTTTTTAAAGTTTTTGGTATCAGCTATCGCTCCTAATACCGGTCCTAAAAACGCAACAACTAGCGTCGATATAGATGTTGCATACCCCCAGTAAGCTAAGTATTGCACCGAGCTTAAATTCGCTTCTTCTGCTAGGTAATTAAAGTAAATTGGTATTAGTGTTGATACCATTAATATGAATGCTGAATTTGCTACATCATATAGCATCCAGTATTTTTCTAGTTGTGTAAATTTTTTATCATTTTGTTGTTTGTTCATCTTCTCCTACTTCCCACTAAACGTAGCTTGATAGCTATTATTTAATTTTATATTTCTATCTGACATAGCAAGATAGAATTCTTCGATCGAACTAGCTGCTTTGCCCTTGGCATTATCCATTATCTTCACGATAGTTTCTGTACTCTCTTTACATTTCGGATTCTCTTCATAATTTACGACCAATCCATGTACTCCTTCATACAATCCCGCTATCTTCATGCCTGTAAAAATGATCGTTCTCTTTATCTTTCCAGGTGCTCGAAGCAATCGATGTATCCTTTGCATCTCTTCTAGTGCTTTCTTCATCTTTGTAGGAGAAATCTCTTCATAAAACCAAGAGATTACTTCTGAGTTTCTTTCATTTATAACAAATTTTTCTGAAGCCAAATATCGAAGTGGATTACGTCTGTCTTTAATCATTAAATGACGATCAACTTCCACTTCGATTTCACTGTGACTCACACCCTCTTCTGCTTCCCATTTATCCACAAAAGGATGTGCCATTCTATCCAAAGTAAAATGGCAGATAAATCCACTTATATACGCTATTGCTGCCTCTTTATCGTTACATTTTTCAATAACTGTCCTCGCATGTTCCATAAATTCAATTGCAGGCAGCTGGTGTAATGCATGCCCCAATTGATTAATTTCATTTTTTCTAGGCATTTTATAATAAAATAAAATATCCGGACCTTGTAGACCAATAAAAAACAAATCTTTGTATCGTTCTAACTTCTCTCTTGTCTCATTGCTAAGTTCAGCTAATACTTTTTCTCCAAAACTTGCATGGGTATACAATGATGGCATATTTTCTCCTCCTCATCTTATGTCAACGCTCACAAGTTCTATTATATAGAAAAAATGAAAAAGTACAACAAAAATACTATTCTATTCTAGATTTAACTTCTTATTTACAATATATCTGCAAATCAAAAAGTATGCAATCCCTACAATAAGAGATACTATCACATCAATACTCAACCATTTGATACCATTCTGCATTTGAACTCCCATATGAACACCACTTTCTGTAGCAACAGTCATTTCTAATCCCACATTGCTCCAATCTCCATAGAGTATTCCCACGATTCCTAATGTACATATTCCTATGATTTGTTCAATGATATACAAAATAATAAAACTTACTATAGCGCCTTCTATCTTCTTTTTGAAACTTTGGCCGATACAAATAGCTAGAAAAAATATTCCAACAGCGTTAAATATGCTAATCAGAGAAAATGCTACTAGAATCAACACATCTGTAATTGATAAAGCTAGGCTTTGAATCAATTCTATTGTAGTTTTAATAAATGAATGCTCCCCTAACCCAAGTGTAAGCACTAGATCAAATCCTACTATAACAAAAACAATATTTGTAATACTTATAAGTACAGCTATTACCCATTTACTATATAGATGCTCTGTTGGCTTTACTGGTAAAGTAAATGTCAGATATCCTTGATCAGAAAACATGTTTTTATAGAACCGAGTGATCACTAATCCTATTGTTCCAGCAAAAACTCCAATAAATGCAAACACTACAGAAAGCATAGCTATTACAATAAAGCTTGATCCCAAAAACTCCGCTTCGTTATTTAAATTTAATTTCAAAAGAATTATTGAAAAAACAATTGCAAGCACTCCTATTACATAAATCATTCCCACTCTTTTAAACATATAACCCATCTCATATTTATATATCTTCTTTAACATCTAAAAACCTCCCTGAATAACTGGTCAATACTTTTCCCCTCTCGTTCCCTCACATTGTCTATCTCATCAGACAGTATAATTCTACCTTCTTTTACAAATAAAACATCACTTAATACTGCTTCGATATCAGCAATTAGATGTGTTGAAATTACTACTGTTGCATCTTCATTATAATTGGAAATTATTGTGCGCAGAATATAATCTCTCGCTGCTGGGTCTACTCCTGCAATTGGTTCGTCTAATAAGTATAGCTTAGCCTCTCTACTCATTGTAAGAATCAATGCCACTTTTTCTTGATTTCCTTTGGAAAGCTGCTTCACCCTCATTTTTGTATCTATATTTAGATTCTGCAACATTTCTAATGCTCGTTCTTTTCTAAAATCTTTGTAGAAATCCTCATAATACTGAATTAAGAAATCAATTTTTGAATTTTTGTCAAAGTGCATTCTATCTGGCAAGTAAGACACAATCTTCTTTGTATCAATGCCTAAGCTTTTGTTATCAATAGACACTTCTCCACTATCTTTGACCAAAATTCCGCTTAATATCTTTATTAATGTGGTTTTTCCACTTCCATTTGGTCCTAGTAGACCAACTATCTTTCCTTTTCCTATGGTTAAATTCAAATTATTTAGGGCCTTTCTCCCTTTGTAAGATTTACACACCGCTTCACACTTTACTAATGCTTCCATCTTCTCCTCCTTTTCTTAGCTCACTTTCTACTACCTCTAGTATTTCTCTTTTTCGAAAGCCCATCTCTCTCATTTTTTCCACAAATTCCTTTGTTGCCTCTTTTAATGTAACCGTTGCCACCGATTTTAGTTCATCACTATTATCCGTCACGTATCTTCCATCGCCACGTTTTGTATAAATCAAACCTAGCTTCTCAATCTCCACAAACGCTTTTTGCATCGTGTTTGGATTCACCTCTGCTTCCATTGCTAGTTCTCTAACCGTAGGTAACTTATCACCTGATTTGTAGCGGCCGCTTACAATATCTTTTATAATTATGTCTACTATCTGTTTAAAAATCGGCTTTTCTTCATTGAATCTCCATGCCACTTCATCACCTCACCTCTTATTAATTTCATAATTGTATTATTGTATTACTGTTCTAATACAATAGTATTATTTTCAAACACATTTGTCAAGCTTTTTTTCCTTTTTGTTTTTTAATTCTTTTTTCCTTTTTCTTGTCTACTTCCTCAAATAATGATACAATATCAGCGGAAAGTAGGTATCCTAATGAATTCAAGAACAAGAAAATTTTTATCTTTTTATAAACCATATAAAAAACTATTATTCGCCGATATGATTTGTGCTTTTTTAGTAGCTGGTGTATCTCTTGCTATTCCCCTTTGTGTTCGCTATATCACAAATGATGTGTTAGTCACTCATCATGATGTGCCGATACGCACTGTTATACAGATAGGCGCTATAATGTTAGGGCTTGCTGTAATTGAACTATTTTGTAATTATTTCATTTCTTATAAAGGACATTATATGGGTTCTAAGATGGAAAGAGATATGAGAAACGAATTATTTTCTCATTATCAAAAGCTCTCCTTTTCCTTTTATGATGAACAGAAAACAGGAGCCTTGATGAGTCGACTCACTACCGATATGTTCACTTTGTCCGAGCTATATCATCACGGTCCAGAAGATGTTATTATTTCAATCATCAAGTTCAGTGGTGCATTTATCATTTTATCGCAGATTAATCTAACTCTAACTTTATTGGTTTTTGCAATTCTTCCCTTTATGATTATATTTGCTTATATTTGTAATAGGCGAATGAAACGTGCATTTCGCTATAATAAGGAAAAAATGGCAGAAGTATCTTCTCAGGCAGAAGATAACTTAGCAGGCATTCGTGTAGTAAAATCATTCGCAAATGAAGAGAAAGAGCGCGAGAAGTTTTTGACAGTTTCTAATAAATATCTGCGCAGCAAGGATCGTAGTTATAAGGCAATGGGAATATTTCATTCAGGCTTAAGTGGATTTATCACTTTAATCTCAATCCTTGTAATTGTCTGTGGTTCTTTATTTATTTCTTCTGGTACCATCATCGTAGGCGATTTATTAACATTTTTACTTTATGTAAATAATTTGACCGAGCCTGTGAGAAAATTAATTAACTTTACAGAACAATTGCAACAAGGATTAACAGGATTTGATCGCTTTATGGATATCCTAGAACTAGAACCAGACATTGCAGATTGCCCAGAAGCAAAGCCTCTAGAAACTGTTGAAGGCAGTGTTGAGTTTCAAAATGTATCTTTTCAATATCAAACGTCTAATGAAGTCTTAAAGAACTTAAATCTTGTTGTACAAGCTGGAGAATATATTGCCTTAGTCGGAACTAGTGGTGCTGGGAAGACAACCCTTTGTTCCCTCATTCCTAGATTCTATGACGTAAATGAAGGAGCTATTTTTATAGATGGACACAATACTAAGAAAATCACTTTAGACTCCTTGCGAAAACACATCGGAATCGTTCAACAAGATGTTTATCTCTTTAACGAAACTATATTAGAGAATATTCGCTATGGGAGACCCGATGCTACTGATTCAGAAATTATTCAAGCAGCTAAGCGTGCAAATGCTCATACTTTCATAATGGGATTAGAAAACGGATACGATACAAACATTGGGCAACGAGGCATTAAATTGTCTGGCGGTCAAAAGCAGCGTCTATCTATCGCTCGTGTATTTCTAAAAAATCCTGCAATTTTGATCTTTGACGAGGCTACTAGTGCTTTAGATAATGAAAGTGAAAGAATTGTCCAAGAAAGTCTTGAGGCATTAGCCAAAGGGCGAACTACCTTTGTAATCGCTCATAGACTCTCGACAATAAGAAACGCAGAGCGAATTGTTGTCCTAGATGACGATGGTATCGCTGAAGAAGGAACACACCAGGAATTATTAAATCATAATGGTATATACGCCGGCCTTTATAGTGTGTTATAATGGCTCTTACAACAATTTGGAGGAAACAAGATTTGGCTTTTAAAATCAGACCTATTGAACTAGAAGACGCTCCTGCAATTCTAGACATTTATCAACATTATATAACTGACACTTGGATTACCTTCGAGTTAGAGGTTCCCTCTTTAGAAGACTTTACTTCTAGAATAGAAACTATTTCAAGCTCTTACCCTTATCTCGTAGGAGAAGTTAATGGCGAAGTTGTCGGTTATGCATACAGTGCAAAATACAGAGAGAGAGAAGCTTTTCGCTACAGCGGTGAAGTTTCCATTTATCTTTCACCTAAGTTCCAAAAAAGAGGGTACGGACATCTCCTCTTTTCCGAACTTTTAAAAGAAACTAAGAATCAAGGGTATCACACTTTATATTCAGCAATCTCTCTTCCTAATGAAAATAGTGTTAAATTGCATAAAGACTTTGGATTTACAGAGATTGGAATCTTTCACGATTCAGGCTTTAAATTTAATCAATGGATAGATGTAATCTGGTTTGAAAAAATATTATAGAAAGGCGAGGAGATTTATATATGAAAATATTAGTTTTAAATGGTAGTCCTAAAGGCGCTAAAAGTGTCACGCTTCAAACTGTTCTTTACCTTCAAAAGCGATTTCCTTCTCACGCTTTCGAAATATTGAATATTGGGCAAGAGATTAAATCTTATGAACGAAATTTTTCAAAAGCAACTACTGCTTTTAAAAATGCCGATATTATTTTATTCTCATATCCCGTGTATACCTTAATTGCCCCCTATCAAGTCCACCGTTTTATTGAGTTAATGAAGAAATTTAACGCTGATGTATCTGGTAAATATATCGCTCAAATAACTACTTCTAAACATTTTTACGATGTGACAGCTTTAAAATATATTGAAGAAAACAGTTATGACCTGGGTCTAAAATACTTAGGTGGGCTTTCAGCTGATATGGACGATTTACAAACTAAAAAAGGTCAAAAGGAGGCTGACTCTTTCTTTTTAAAGATTTTATTTGATATTGAGAATGGGATCTTTAAAACTGCTGATTCTGAGTTCAAGGCTCGCCAGACCGCTCTCAAAAAAGATGTTTATCTCTCTTCTATCTTACCAAAACAAAAGACTGGAAATAAAGATGTAGTAGTTATAACCAATGCCAGTGATGATGATGTGAATCTCAACAATATAATTCTTGATTTTCAAAATGCCAGCATCCATCCTGTTCGTATAGTAAACATCAGAAAATTCCCTTTTTCTAGTGGTTGTATTAGTTGTTTTCGTTGCAGTATTGATGGGAAGTGTGTATTTAAAGATGGGTTTGATGACTATCTTCGCAGTGATATCCAAAATGCAGATGCGTTGTTTTATGCTTTTACAATCCAGGACCATTATACCCATTCAAGCTTTAAATGCTTTGATGACAGGCAGTTTTGTAATGGGCACCGTTCCGTCTCTTCTGGTAAGATAACAGGGTATCTCATCAGCGGAGACTACCAAAACGAAGCTAATGTACGAATGCTTATGGAAGCTAGGAGCGATGTGTCTGGAATGTACCTGTGTGGTGTTGCTACTGATGAGTATGACACCCAAAAATCTATATCAGACCTAGCTAAAACTCTTGACTTTGCTTTTGAGAATAATTTGCAACGACCACCAAGTTTCTATGGTGTTGGTGGAAGTAAAATATTTAGAGATCTCGTATATCTAATGCAAGGATTTATGCAGGCAGATCATAAATTTTATGCTGAGCATGGAGTATATGATTTCCCTCATAATAAGAGAAAAATGTTATTTGGAATGAAAGTATTAGGGCTTGTTATGAAGATTCCATCTGTTCGAAAAGAAATGTATAGACGAATGGGTGAATATATTCTAATGCCTTATCAAAAGATAGTGGAACAAGTAGAGCCACTTGATGATTATTAATAGAAATTCATACAATGATTGGAGACAAAACAATGAAAAAAGTTTTAACAATAGCAGGATCAGATTGTAGCGGTGGAGCTGGCATTCAAGCTGACCTTAAAACCATTACCGTTCACAAAATGTATGCTATGAGCGCCATCACTGCTCTTACTGCACAAAACACAACTGGCGTGTACGATATTATGGAATCTTCTGCTACTTTTGTAGGAAAACAACTTGATTGTATCTTTACCGATATCTATCCTGATAGCGTTAAAATAGGTATGGTATCAAATATAGAAATCATACAGACTATCTCAAATAAATTAAAAGAATATGCTGCAAAAAATATCGTAGTGGACCCTGTTATGGTATCCACTAGCGGTCATACACTTGTAAGTGAGGAAGCTATTGATGCTATGTTTGAATATCTTCTCCCTCTCGCTACAGTTATTACACCTAACATCCCCGAAGCAGAAATACTGGCAGGGATGAAAATCATAAACGAAGAAGATATGATAAAAGCGGGCGAAATCATTTACAATCGTATTCATACTGCTGTATTAGTTAAAGGTGGACACCTTGTCAATGATGCAACAGATCTTCTGTACCACAACGGCTCATTTACATGGTTTTCTTCTGAGCGAATCGATAATCAAAACACCCATGGAACTGGTTGCACACTCTCTTCTGCAATTGCTTGTAATCTAGCTAATGATTTATCGCTTGAAGACAGCATTCAAAAAGCGAAAAACTATCTAAGTGGTGCCCTTCGCGCAAATTTAAACATAGGAAAAGGTAGCGGCCCCTTAAAGCACAACTACCTAATCTAATTTATTACTTATTGACTGCTACTAAAGAAATTTTGTAGCAGTTTTTTTATTAAAGCCCAATCAACTCTGACCACGTTCTTTTTCCTACTATTCCATCTGCTACTAAATCTTCTGTCTGTTGAAATGCAGTAACTGAATTCAATGTCCTAATTCCAAAAACACCATCTACCCCACCTACTGCATAACCAAATGATGCGAGTCTCTCTTGCAGTAATTTTGTGATGTTTCCTTGTGCACCCCTTCTCAACGTTGGACATCCTGCCAACGTCTTTGGTCCTTTTATATTATCTTCTGGTTGATTGCTAAACCCTTGTAAGTTACATTCTTTTTGTAACCTTAATATCCAAGTATCGCCCGAAACCGGTTCTGGTGTTGGCGTAGGACTTGGGCTCGGTGTTGGGTCTGGGTCCGGCGTTGTATTAATACCAAACTGCTTATTAATCGCTCGTACGGTTAGTAGCACCATATCGTTAAAATGTTGATCATATTTCGCATTATCACTTGAATTAGAGATAAATCCCCATTCAGGTAAAATTGATGGCATATTTGTTCTTCTTAACACTGCTAAGTCTGTACGCACCTTAACACCTCTATCTCTAAATCCCAGTCTTCGCATTCCCGCATTGATATCCAATGCGATTGCATAAGCCAATCCACTTGTCTTATAAACCAATGACTCGTATCCATTTGCAGAAGAAACTCCTGCATTTCTATGATTTGAAACCATTAAATTAGCTCCAAAAGAATTCGCCTCATTGGCTTTTCTTGTTACACCTTCATAGGTATCCGTTGTTCTTGTATAATGAATCTGATGTCCGTATTTTGATAATTCACGCCCTAGGGCTAATGAAAACTTCAAAACATCATCCTTCTCTAGCCGTCCAAATCCTACAGCACCTGGATCTTTTCCTCCATGCCCTGCATCAATACATATTTTTGCCATGCTTTTATCCTCCTGCATTAGCATATGTATGATTACTTGTACTTGTGATAATATATTATACACTTGTCGCAAGGGTTTCTTTTATCCGGTTCTTCTATTTGTTCTTTCTTAGTAATAAATGATTAAAGTAAGCAATATTTATAAATTCTGGTTCTTCCACTAATCTAGATTCTATCTCCAACATTTTATTCACCCAGTCTTCACTGCTTTGAATTGCTTCATCCTGCAGGCTTGCTAACACCCTTATTCCTAAAACTTTTTGAATTGTCAGTGATGAGCCTGTAAGATTTAAGAGGTCTTCATTACTATAATATTTAATATCTCCAAATGCACTTGAATACGAGTAACCACCGTCTAGTAAATTAGCAGCATCCAAAATATCGTAATCTTGTACAATCGCTTGAATTATTCTTCCATTTTTATTATGCCTTACCAATGACAATACCCCATCTTTTTTTAGCACTCGCATAAGCTCATCTATAATTGTTTTTGGATTCTCTACAAATTCCAGTACAAGGTGGCAAATCACCAAATCATAAGCCGCATCCGGGATTTTCATCACTTCTTCGATTCCACCATGTATCTGAAGAAACTTTTCACTCTTCTTACACTGATCAATCATACTCTGGTTAATTTCTATCGCAGTTACTTCATTATTTCTTGCCATATAATTTGTTGTGAATGCAAAGCCACTTCCAAAATCTAGTACCTTTTTATCCTCAAATCCACTTAGCTGATTCCACAATGTTTTATAAAATAATTTTCCTAAAGGCGACACTGTGTAATCATAGTATAATTCCATATCTTTATTCATCTATATTCTCCTTCTCGCAATTATGCCTTATTTTACTAATTTAAACTCATTCTTATAATAATCTATAAGCCCATCTTCTTTCATTTTTGAGAGTTCATTTGATAAAGCACTCCTATTTGCGCACAAAAAACTTGCAAGTTCCTCTCTCTTCATGGATATGGTGAATTTCTCTAATCCCATACTCTCATGATAAAGGTAAGTAAGTATCTTTTCTCGTAAAGTTTTTTTTGAAATCACCTCAATTCTTCTATTGAGATACAAACACTTCCTCGCTATAACGTTTAGCATATTCGCAATAAGCTGCTGATGAAACATACAAGATGAACTACAGGTCGAAATGATTTTTCTATAATCAAAAAACAATACTTTGCTATCTGCACTCGCTATAATTGATACTGGACTTCTGCAAATTTCTGCACATGCAAATACTTCTGCAAATATATCTCCTTCTAATACTTCAGCAATAATAACCTCATTACCATCGTAATCAGTCTTGATTATCTTGACAGCCCCCTCAAGCACTGCCCCTACAAAATTGATATTATCACCTTCATTTAATATTATTTCATTTTTATTGTACCGTCTATCATAAGAACCAAGACAGGCGATCATAGAAGAGAAATTTTTTTCGGAAACATTCTTAAATAAGATATTATTTATTATTTTACTATAATTTTTTTGCATAAAAACTCCTTTCGTTGTCTACACAACAGAAATGTTGTCATCATTATACTATTATGAAAACAACCTAGTCAAGGGAATAGAAATTAAGGAGAATGTATAATGAATAAAAAAAATATCCTAATAGATAAAGAAAAATGTATTGGCTGTGGACTTTGTGCCAATGTTTGCAAACAAAGTGCTATTGAAATCATAGATGGAAAAGCGACGGTAACTCGCTCAGATTATTGCGATGGAATCGGAAATTGCCTTCCTGTATGCCCAGTAAATGCCATCAGCTTTTCCGATGACAAACCCTTAGAAAAAAAGAAGTCTACCAACGTAGACTCAAATTTAAATTCAGAGCTTAATCAGTGGCCTGTACAAATCAAGTTGGTACCTGAAAATGCACCTTATTTCGATGATTCACATCTGTTAATTGCCGCAGATTGCACTGCTTACGCCTATGCGAATTTCCATAGTAAATTTATGAAAAATAAGGTCACTTTAATTGGTTGTCCAAAACTTGATGAAGGAAATTACACCGATAAGCTTACCCAAATAATATCAACTAACAACATTAGGAGTGTTACGGTAGCACGCATGGAAGTTCCCTGCTGTGGCGGCATAGAAAATGCAACAATAAATGCTTTAAAGGCAAGTGATAAATTCATACCTTGGCAAGTAATTACCATATCCACAGACGGTGCAATTTTAGATATTTAAGAATATAATGAATAATTACTAATGAAAGAACTGTTTTATTTTCAACATCAAATTAAAAGGGAGCGTCATCAAATTCCGCTCCCTTTCAAACCTATTACAATTTATTGATTTGTCGAATTCTTTCCTGTAACTCTTAACCCTCAAGAATTTCTTTTGCATACTCTACTTCGCCGTTTATTTGTTCCGTGCTATCACTTAAACTAATAGCCATAAAATTTTCATCTGGAACTTCAAACAGCGCTCTGATACCAAAAAGAGATGCTGGCTTGTATCCAACTCTTGGATAATATTTCTCGCTCCCCAATACTACAATAATGTCATAGCCTAAAGACTTTGCTATCTTGTGCCCTTCTTTTATCAGCGCTATACCAATCCCTTTTCTTTGTGCTTTTGGCAACACTGAAAGAGGTGCAAGTGCGAGTGCTTCTATCTCTCCTATTTTTGCTTTAGTAAAAACAATATGACCTAGTATTTCACTTTTCTCTTCATAAATTAAAGCTAATTCTTTGATAAAGCATTCGCTACTTCTAAGCTTTTTCACTAAATTATGCTCATTATTATCTGTATGCTCTGCTGTTTCAAATGCAGATTTAACTAAGCTTTGTACAACTTCGTAATCTTGACTTTCTTCTTGTCTAATATTCATCTTTCTTCTCCTAATCTTACAAATATTATATCTCATTAAACTACCAAATATCAGCTCTGTCAAGTAACTTAATCTTTCTATATTTATTATTATATTAAATTGTAGATTACCTAAATTACAAATGGAGCTATAAAGTTAAAAGTATAGCCAATCACAATAATTAGTACACTTAGATAAATTGCTAGTTTGATAAGTGTTTTCTTTTTTAAAGCTGCGCCGAGCATGATGAATGAAGGTATAGAGACAACTGCTGACGACATTACAAATGCTAATGCTGTACCAAGTCCCGCCCCTGCATCAACTAGAGTTTTTGCAATTGGAATCAATGCCACATCGTCTGCATAAATCGGTATGCCTACACCAGTTGCAAGTATTGGAGCAATCGTATTGGACGTTCCTAGCAAATTTTGTATTAATTCATGTGGAACCAAACCATAAATAAACGAACCTACTGCAATTCCAACCACAATATATTTAAACGTCCTCTTCATAATAGCTACTGCTTCATTAAAGGAATACTTTAGTGGATTTTTCTTAGGATCACTGACTTCAGCTGAGCTCTCGCTACAGCAACTTGAAGTAGCATGACCTTCGTCACAACAGCTTGAAGTAGTCTGGCTTTCACTACAACAATTTGACTGTTTAGCTTCCCTGTGCTCTCTTTGTTCTAGAACACTTTCATTAAATAACTCACTGTCTTTCGCTCTTGAAATAATAGTCCCTACGATAATCCCCGCAAGCACCCCTAAGACAATGTAAATAGCAGCTACAGGAATACCAAATTCTGTTAGTAGTAAAATGAGCGATGCCTCTTGCACCATTGGTGAAGTTATTAAAAATACAAACAACGCACCTGTAGGAACACCTAAGGCTGCAAACGAAACAAATACAGGTATTGTGCTGCAAGAACAAAACGGTGATACTACACCTAAAAGTGCCATTCCCAAATATACAAGCCATTTTGGCTTTTTCTGCAATTTTTCAGCAAAGTCTTCCCCTAAGAATCGTACCCTTATAAACGTAAACACAGTGAGGCCCAACATAAGAATTGTACTTAAATATACAATCTCAAATAAGAAAAATGATATGACCTTTGAGGCTCCTTCATTAAGCCCCCAGCCAATAAACAAATCATAAAGAAAATCCATAGATTAAATCCTCCCAATCAATATATTTTTTACCATACAGTAATCTTTACTGCTAAAATATATATCAATTGTAAAAGAAAAACAAGTACGCACATTTTTTTCCCTAAGTGTAATTGAGGTAACTACACAAAAAGATTTATGCAGTATGTTCACCACATAAATCTTTTTTCAATTCCTATTTATTATCACAATTATACGCACATAGATTTCTTATATCATTAGTCACTTCATATTTATCTGCTTTATGATCTGTCCCCCAAATACACATTAAATCTAAGATTTTCGATAAAGAAAGACCTTCTTCTGTAATAGAGTATTCCACCTTTGGAGGAATTGTATCATATGACTTCCTCAAAATCAGACCATCTGATTCAAGTTCTCTCAATTGATTGGTAAGTGTTTTTTGAGAAATATTCGTTATAAAGCGAAGCAACTCATTAAACCTTTTTGTTCCGTCTTTTATTAGAATATACAATATCAATGGTTTACATTTTCCCCCTATCATAGCAAGCGTTATTTCAATCTCTGAATTGATTTTTATTTTCTCTTCCATATATCTGCTCCTTCTGTAATTTTGCACTCAAAAATGCAGTATTTATAAGTATTCCCCTGTCACACTTTTTTCATTTTTCACGATCTCAAATGGTGTTCCTTCAGCTATAATTTTCCCACCATTATCTCCTCCACTAGGCCCAAGTTCTATAATATAATCACTTTTCGCTAGCATTTCAGTAGAATGCTCTATCACAAAAACTGAATTGTTTTGTGATACTAATTTTTCAAGAAGAGTTAATAGTTTTTCACTATCTGATGGATGTAGCCCTGTTGTTGGTTCATCTAAAAGATATAAGGTATGTCCACTATTTCCTTTAGCAAGCTCTCTTGAGAGTTTAAGCCTTTGACATTCTCCACCCGAAAGCGTCGTTG
>CAYJHQ010000033.1:0-29037 GCA_964369775.1 uncultured Lachnospiraceae bacterium | reverse complement strand
AGGGGTCCGTTATATCCATTTAACTAAGAGAGCATGTACTATTCGGTTGTTTTTTCTTTTCTAACTCTATGAAATGTGGTTTTCTATTCAGTGTCTTTTCTCACTGATGAATTATACCACATTTCATAAAATTTACAAGTTTATTTCTTTCTAAGGATATTAAACATCTATCCTATTCAACAAAGTTGATATGTCCTTGTAACCATATTACACCTTTAAATCTTCTACCTACTGCTGGTTCACCCAACATTTCGCTTTTAGGTACGCATACCTCGATCACCATTTCATTTACTTCTAATTTCATGCAGTATAACTCTTCGTTTGTAATACTATTTTCAATAGTTTTAACTGATAAAATCTCTCCCATGATAGAATACTCATCGCACTCTACACCATATGGCATAAAGTAAGTATCCACGATACTGAATACATCTTGAGTTATCAACAACTTTGAAACTTTGCTATATGTATCTATATCTTCGAGAGTTAATGTCTCTATGGCCTCTGCATCGCCTCTTCTAGCCGCACTAATAAGCATCATACGATTTCTAGACTCTTCTTTTGAATGTTTTACTTGTTCTTGATCTTTTTGAATTGGGAATAGTATCTTTCCTGATTTTGCTAGACCTATTAGGGTCAGTGAAGATCCTTGTTTTCCTATTGCTCCTCGCTCAATTGCCCTTAGATAATCCAGTGAATTCTGCAAAAAGAAAATCAGAGACACTCCTATGCGAACATCTTCACAGATGCCCATATAGGATTCATTGTCTTTTTTTCTTTCAATAATAATGTCTGCATAGGAACTAATTTCTGTTCCTTTATAGAATGGGTAGTAAAAATCTTTTTGGAACTGATCGCAATGATTGAGATTCCCTTGTATTGTGATACCTGCATTTTTACTATAGTATTTTGTATACTCACAGACTTTTTCGTTTTCTACTTCTATTTCATCTGTAATATCTGCTTTTTCTTGAATTTCGCTGAGAAGATCCCTCAATTCTTCTTTAGATTCCAAACTACTAAAACCTATTGCTTTTAAATAACGATGCATATTTTACTTCCTTTATGAAATAATTTCTTTCCCGCCCATGTATGGTCTTAACGCTTCTGGGATTTTGACAGTTCCATCTTCTTGTAGGTTGTTCTCTAAAAATGCGATTAACATTCTTGGTGGTGCAACTACTGTATTGTTTAATGTATGTGCGAAATACTTTCCGTCTTTACCATTCACACGAATTTTGAGACGTCTAGCTTGTGCTTCTCCTAAGTTTGAACAGCTACCTACTTCGAAGTATTTCTTTTGTCTTGGAGACCATGCTTCTACGTCTACTGACTTCACTTTTAGATCTGCTAAGTCTCCTGAACAACACTCTAGTGTTCTTACTGGTATGTCTAATGATTGGAATAGCTCTACTGTGTTCTTCCACATAACATCATACCACTTCATGCTTTCATCTGGGTTACATACAACAATCATTTCTTGTTTTTCAAATTGGTGTATTCTATATACACCTCTTTCTTCTATTCCATGTGCTCCTTTTTCTTTTCTGAAGCATGGTGAATAACTTGTTAATGTTTGTGGTAATTCTTCTTCTTGAATGATTGAATCAATGTATTTTCCAATCATTGAGTGCTCACTTGTACCGATTAGGTATAGGTCTTCTCCTTCAATCTTATACATCATTGCATCCATTTCTGCGAAGCTCATTACCCCTGTAACTACGTTGCTTCTAATCATGTATGGTGGAATACAGTACGTAAATCCTCTATCAATCATGAAATCTCTTGCATATGAGATTACGGCAGAGTGTAGACGCGCTATATCGCCTAGTAAGTAATAAAACCCTTGCCCTGCTACTTTTCCTGCACTGTCTGTATCTATACCTTTAAATTTACTCATAATCTCTGTGTGATAAGGAATCTCGAAGTCTGGAACTACTGGTTCTCCATATTTTTCAAGTTCTACATTTTCACTGTCATCTTTTCCAATCGGCACGGAATCATCAATGATATTAGGGATTGTCATCATGATTTTTAGGATTTTTTCCTCTACTTCTTTCTCCTCTTTTGATAACTCATCAATTTTAGATCCTTGTGCTGCTATCTCTTGCTTTACTGTTTCTGCTTCTTCTTTCTTCCCTTGTGCCATCAAAGCACCGATTTGCTTAGAAATCTTGTTCTTATTAGCTCTTAGTGCCTCTACTTCCCCTTTAATATCACGGTTTCGTTGATCTAATTCTAGCACCTCATCTACTAAAGGTAGTTTATCATCCTGGAATTTTTTCTTAATATTTTCTTTTACTACATCTGGATTACTTCTTACAAATCTTATATCTAACATTATTCTTCCTCTTTCTATTATATTCTATCTATATCTAAACCATATGCCTCTTGATAGATTGCTCTTTCTAATGATTCAGCTTCTTCAGCTGCTAACTCTATATAGCTAGTTCCTTTTACAATTTCTTTTATATAGGTGTAGCATCCTTCTCTACTGTGCATTGCATTGATAATAAAGCCATTATCTTTTGCATCTAACATTGTAAGCGCAAAGCTTAATTTTCCGCCCATTTCATCAAATGCATCATACTTCACAATTCCTACTTTTTGAAAGTTTTTGTTCAAGTTTTTCTTTAAATTATTTACTGCTGTTTCATTTTCTTTACACATTTCTTCGAGCTTCTCTATGCCCTGAAATCCTTTTACAAATGCACTTTCTAGCGTTCTTCCATCTTTCCCCTTCATAAAGGTATTATAACTAACTTTTAAGCGACTATACTTCATATTTACGTTGCTATACATTACAAACAATCCAATGATTGCAACCAACATTATTATAATTAATATAAAGGGATCAAACCCCATTTTAAATAATATACTATTTTCCACACTTACTCCTCACTTTATTCGGTGATGGACATTATTAAATCGAATATACGTTCGAGTTCCTCCTCCGAATAATACTCTATTTCTACTTTTCCCTTGTCTTTGCTTTTTGTATTAATTTTAACTTTAGTGCCTAAGATATGCTTCATTTTATTTTCAATGTCATTATAGATTACTGTATTTACATCTGACTCTACAATTTCTTTCTCTTTTGCTGACACTTTGATGTTTTTAATCAGCTTTTCCACATCACGAACACTTAGTTTTTCATCAAATATCTTCATAGCTATCTGATATTGTGCATCTTTATCTTCAAGTGCTAATAAAGCTCTTGCATGTCCTGTACTTATCATGTCATCAATAATCATTTGCTGTACTTTTTGACCCAATTTTAGCAGACGCATAGTATTTGTAACTGCAGTTCTACTCTTAGACACTCTTTCAGCCACTTCATCTTGCTTTAGATTGAATTCTTTGATCAATCGCTTATAAGCCATTGCTTCTTCTATTGGGTTTAGGTTTTCTCTTTGAATATTTTCAATCAATGAGATTTCAACTATTTCTTGTTCTGTGTACTCTTTGATTATTACTGGTATTTCTTTAACTCCAGCTAGTTTAGCGGCTCTCCATCTTCTTTCTCCTGCAATAATCTCATAATAATCACTTCTATTTTGCACAAGTAATGGTTGCAGTACTCCAAATTGCTTGATAGAATCTGCTAATTCAATTAGTGCATCTTCATCAAACTGTTTTCTTGGTTGATCTCTATTTGGTTCTACAGAAGAGATTTTTACTAACTGCTCTAAAGTTTCACTCTTCTGAACTTTTCCTGTTTCTTTGACATCTTCCTTTAATCCATCTTCTTTTACTATCGGTTTTGCATTTACTTTTGGTATTAAACTATCTAATCCTTTTCCTAATCCACCTTTTCTAACTGCCATTTCTACTCTTCTCCTCTATTAATCACTTCGTCTGCTAGTAATCCATAATTTTCTGCACCTACAGATTTTGCATCATATTTATTAATAGGCAAACCATGACTTGGTGCCTCTGCTAGTCTTATATTTCGCGGGATAATCGTTTTGTATATATTATGATTTAGATTATCCTTAACATTTTCTACGACTTGCAACGACAAGTTTGTTCTGGCATCATACATTGTAAATACTACACCTTCAATTTCTAATTCAGGATTTAATCTTTCCTGTACTAGACTTATTGTATGTATTAATTGTGTCAATCCTTCTAATGCATAATATTCGCATTGTATTGGAACTAAGACTGAATCAGCTGCTACCATTGCATTTAATGTTAATACACTGAGAGAGGGTGGACAATCTATGATGATAAAATCATATTCTTCGCTAACTTTTGATAGACTTTCTTTTAGTATATAGTGAACTTTATCAATTCCTATTAATTCCACTTCAGCTGCTGAAAGATTAATATTTGTTGGTAGTATGTCTAGGTTTTCAAATACTTCTTTTACAATTGCATCTTCTATTGTAACTGTTCCTATTAATAAATCGTAAGTTGATTTTTCAACATTTTCTTTATCTAGGCTTAACCCACTCGTCATATTTCCTTGTGGATCCATATCTACTGCTAACACTTTTTTTCCTTTATCTGCTAAACATGCTGATAAATTAATAGCTGTAGTTGTCTTTCCTACTCCACCTTTTTGATTCGCTACCGCAATTATTCTTCCCATTCTATATTCCTACCTTTCTCAACTGTTACATTATATCATTTTTTCAGTTTATTATCTACCAAAAAATGTTTCACGTGAAACATTTTTTATTTTTTTCACCTTTTCTTTAAGAAATGTTTCACGTGAAACATTTCTTTGTTGCTTTTTGTAGCTTTCTGACTTATAAATTTTTGTTTATATTATTCCTTTCTCTCGAAAAATATAGTATAATAAGGAAGCAGTAAATTTAATACATAAGGCGGTGAATATTATGAAGTGGAAAAAACGATTAGCAGCTATTATATCCTGTATCTCTCTAGTTGCATTCATTGTTTTTTTAGTTAATAAGTTTTGTTGTTTCTTTGCGACTATGGGGAATATTCTTCAATCAAAACCTAGTAACACTTATAATTGGAGGTTTGGGGATATTTCATATACTAAAACTGGAAGTGGATGTCCAGTACTTTTAATTCACGATTTAAGTGTGTATTCCTCTAGTTATGAATGGAATAAAGTTGTTGATGGATTATCTAAAAAAAACACAGTGTATTGCATTGATTTGCTTGGATGTGGAAAATCAGAAAAGCCTAATTTGACTTACACAAACTTTTTATATGTGCAACTTATATCTGATTTTATTAAGCAGATTATTGGAGAAAAGACAGATATCGTATCAAGTGGTTCATCTGCTTCTATTCCAATCATGACGGCTCTATACAATTCAGACTTGATTAACAATATTATTATAACTAATCCTACATCCATTAAGGACTTTGCTCAGTCACCAAGTAAACGCTCTAAGACTTTGAAGTATATTATATCTGTCCCTATTATTGGTACTTTATTCTATAATATCTTTAATAACAAGAAACACTTAGAGACTTTATTTGATACTGAATTTTTCTATAATTCAGATTTTATAAAAAAAGAAGATATCAATGCTTTTTGTGAAGCTTCTCATTTAGATAAATCTAATTCAAAGTTTTTATTTGGAAGTATTATTGGAAAGTATTGTAATATGAATATCACTCCTGCTCTTTCTAGCATTAATAATAGTATTATTTTATTAGTCAGCAAGGAAAACGTGAAATTTCAAGATATTGCAACTACTTATAAAGATTATATGCCTTCTATTGAAGTGATTTCCATGGGAAATTCTATGAAGTATCCACAATTGGAAACTCCAATACAATTTATTGATCAAGTTAATTTTTTACTAGAAGAAACCAAAGAATTATCTTAAGTAAAAGAAAATAACGACCCCTAACAGTTAGGTTTTATCACTAACATTTAGGGGTCGTTATTTTTATAATGGTTTCTTTGCAGGTAATCCTGATTTTCTAGGATATTTCTTGCTTGTTTCTGTTATCTTTTCTATTTGTATAAAACTTCTGCTACCTTTATCATTTGGTAGTTCCATTTTGTCAATATTTCCTACTTTTCCGCCTAGCATTGTAATCGCTCTACCTGACTCTTTAATTTCATTCTCGACTTCACCTGATTTATAAGAGACAAAACTCCCACCTACTTTGATAAATGGCAAGCAATATTCAGATAATGTGGATAAGTTAGCTACCGCTCTGGATACACAGAAGTCAAACTGCTCTCTATATTCCTCTTTTTTAGCAAAATCTTCTGCTCTCCCATGAATTGCGGTAATGTTTTCTAACCCTAATTGTTCAATTACTTCTTCTAAGAAATTTATCCTTTTATTTAAAGAATCCAGTAAGACTACTTTTAATTCTGGAAATAATATTTTTAGTGGTATTCCTGGAAATCCTGCACCAGTCCCAACATCAATCAAAGAACCTTCTATCTTATGAAAGGCAGAAGCTAGTGAACTATCAATAAAATGCTTTTCAACAACTTCGTCATACTCTGTAATTCCAGTCAAGTTCATCACTTTATTTCGTTCAACTAACAATTCATAATACTGGTAGAATTGCTTTTCTTTCTTTTCATCTAACTCCGCATTGATACTTTTTAAATACTCTCTATATCTTTTCATAAAATCCTCGTTTCACTTCCTCTTTTATCCACTGTTATTAACTTATATATACCAATAGTACTGATATATCAGCAGGTGAAACACCTGATATACGAGATGCTTGTCCTATAGAAGCTGGTCTATGTTGATTTAATTTTTGCTTTGCTTCTATACGTAGACTATTAACCTTGTCATAATCAATATTCTCTGGTATTTTCTTGTTTTCTAACTTCTTGAACTGTTCTACTTGTTTTAATTGACGCTTAATATATCCATCATATTTGATTTTAATATTAATTTGCTCGATTATATCATCCTCAATTATCTCTCTTTTTTTATCCAGTTCTCCAAGTATCTCGTAACTAAGTTCCGGCCTTCTTATTAGCTCTGAAAAAGTTGCTCCAGAGGTGAGAGGTGTACTATTGTATCTTTCTAGCAATGAATTTACTTTTTCGTTCGCTCCTAGTGATGTTTTATTCATTCGCTCTACTTCTTGCTCTATTCTATCTATCTTATACTTTAGATACTCATATCTCATTTTATCTACTAAACCAATTTGATATCCTTTTCCACTCAGTCTTTGGTCTGCATTATCTTGTCTTAGTAATAAACGATACTCTGCTCTTGAAGTCATCATCCTATAAGGTTCGTGACTTTCTTTCGTAACTAGATCATCAATTAATACACCTATATAACCTTCTGACCTATCAATAGTAATCTCTTCTCTACCTAATATCTTTAATGCTGCGTTTATCCCTGCTATAAGTCCTTGTGCAGCTGCTTCTTCGTATCCCGAACTACCATTAAACTGCCCAGCACTATATAATCCTTTGATTGATTTAAATTCTAATGTTGGGTTTAATTGTCGCGCATCTATACAATCGTATTCAATTGCATATGCATTTCGAACAATTCGAACATTTTCTAATCCAGGTACACTTCTGTACATTGCATACTGTACATCTTCTGGAAGGGAACTTGACATTCCTCCTATATACATCTCATTTGTTTCTAGTCCTTCAGGTTCAATAAAAACTTGATGTCGGTTTTTATCAGCGAATTTAACTACTTTATCTTCTATCGAAGGACAATATCTTGGTCCAGTCCCTTCAATCATTCCCGAAAACAAAGGTGATCTATCTAAGTTGTCTCTGATAATTTTATGAGTCTCCTCTGTTGTATAAGTTAACCAGCAAGATATTTGGTCTTTTTGAATGTCTTTTGGATCTGTTGTGAATGAAAAAGGTACTATCTTCTCGTCACCAAATTGTTCTTCCATCTTCGAATAGTCAATTGAATGTTTATCTACTCTAGCTGGAGTACCTGTTTTAAAGCGTCTGAGTACTATTCCTAGCTCTTTTAGAGATTCCGTTAAGTAATTGGCTGCTTGCAGTCCATTTGGTCCTGTATTTACGCTTACATCCCCATAGATGCATTTTGATTGAAGATAAGTTCCTGTACAAAGAACTACTGCCTTACAATTATAAATTGCTCCTGAATAGGTAACTACTCCTCTTACCTGGTTATCCTCTACTATTAGGTCAGCAACTTCACCTTGCTTTATCTCTAAATTTTCCTGATTTTGCAACACCATTCGCATTGTTCTGCTATACCAATCTTTATCAGCTTGAGCCCTTAATGAATGAACAGCAGGTCCTTTTGAACGGTTGAGCATCTTAGATTGGATAAAGGTCTTATCTATTACTTTCCCCATCTCTCCTCCAAGTGCATCTACTTCTTTTACTAGATGACCTTTTGATGTCCCTCCTATATTTGGATTGCATGGCATCATTGCAATACTCTCTACATTCACTGTAAATACTAATGTTTTTAATCCAAGTCTTGCTGAAGCAAGTGCTGCTTCACACCCTGCATGACCTGCCCCTATAATGATTACATCATATTGATCTTTATTTTCCCATACAGAATTTGCTGAATATTTCATTTACTAAATCTTCTCCTATCGTCTCACCTGTTATTTTCCCCAGAGATTCGTATGCATCTATTAAATCAATGGAATAAAAGTCCTCTGGCATTCCTACTAAAATACTATCGATTACTTTATTCAAACTTACTCTCGCTTCTTCTAATGATGCTTTCTGTCTCAAATTAGTGATATATACCTCATCATTTAAAGAAATTTCTCCTCTGAAAAATAACGATTTTATACTCTCTTCTAACTCATTTATACCTGTGTGTTTTGCTGCTGAAATCGGAAGTATTGGAATCCTTCCATCAATCCCATGCCCTCTGATTTTTTCAACTGTTATAGCACTTTCTAAGTCTGATTTATTTAATAATATAATGGATTTCTTTTCTTTAATCATTGCAAATATATCCATATCATTTTCATCTAATTCTCTAGAACTGTCCACTACATAGATTATCAAATCCGCATCTGTAGCATATTCTTTTGCTCTCGTTACACCTATTTTTTCTACCACATCTTCTGTATTTCTAATTCCTGCAGTATCAAATACATTTAATGTTAATCCACCTATATTTATACTCTCTTCAATGATATCTCTAGTAGTACCTTCTATATCTGTTACAATGGCTTTCTCGCTACCTGCCAATACATTTAAAAGAGAAGACTTTCCTGCATTCGGTTTCCCTACTATAACAGTCTTAATCCCTTCTTTTAATATTCTACCATTATCAAATGAATCTATCAAAGTTTCCAATCTATTTATATTCTTATCCACAACAGCATTTAATTTTTCTGGATAACCTTCCAAAGAAATGTGTTCTGGATCGTCTAATGCTGTTTCAATAAATGCTGTTTCAAAAAGTAGTTCTGATCTGATTTTGTCAATTTTGTCATGGACACTTCCTTTTAATTGTGTAAGTGAACTCTTTAAAGCATACTGGTTTTTTGAATCAATCAAATCCATAACTGCCTCAGCTTGAGATAAATCCATCTTTCCATTTAAAAAGGCTCTCTTTGTAAATTCTCCAGGCTCAGCAGGTCTTGCACCATTCTTCACTATAAACTCTAATACTTTTTGCATCACAAACACACCACCGTGACAATTAATTTCAACTGTATCTTCTCCTGTATAGCTATTTGGACCACGCATGATAGATACAAGAACTTCATCTAACATCTCACCCTTTTCCTTTATATAGCCATAATGAATGGTATGTGTTCCTTGCTCTGAAAGTATCTTTTTCCCATTCTTACTCTCATATATTTTATCAGCAATCGTAAATGCATCTTCACCACTAATGCGAATAATTCCAATTCCTGCACTACTCATAGGAGTTGCAATTGCAACGATTGTTTCATTTACTAACATATAATTCCTCCTATATTATAAATTGAGCGGAGATTAAAATAATCCCCGCCCATCAACTTATCTCTTTGCAAGTGTTACAACAACTTTACGATATGGCTCGTCACCTTCGCTATGAGTTGTTACGCTCTTATCTCCTTGTAATGCTGAATGAATAATTCTTCTCTCGTAAGGGTTCATTGGCTCAAGTGAAACCGGCCTTCTTGTCCTCTTTACTTTATGAGAAATATTCTTTGCAAGATTTTCTAATGTTTCTTTTCTTCTTGCTCTATAGTTTTCTGTATCGAGCTTTACTCTCACATAATCATCTGTATATTTATTAGCCACTCTATTTACAAGATATTGTAACGAATCTAATGTCTGTCCTCTTTTACCAATTAGGGCGCCCATATTCTCACCTTCAACAGTAATCGAAATCTCTCCGTCTTCATCTGCTTCAGCTTTAACACTTCCTTTGATACTCATCTCTTTAATAGTATCTTCTATAAATGATTTACATATTGCTACTACTTCATCACTCGCTTTTACAACTTTTTCAGATTTTACAACCTTTTCTTCAACTTCTATAGACTCTTTTTTTACTGCTGTTGTAACTTCAGTCTCTCTTACAGCTTCTTTTTTAGGTTCAACCTTTACTGGTTCTGCCTCTTCTTCTTTTATAGAAGCTTTAATAACAGCCTCTTTACTTCCTATACCAAGGAAACCTGCACTTCCTTTTTCAACTACTTCGTATACAAGGTCGCTACTTGGGACGCTCAATTGGATAGAAGCTTTTGTTATTGCTTCTTCGATTGTTTTAGCTTTTACAGTTATCATTTCCATCACAACACCCTCCATCACTCATAATAAACTTATTCTTTATTTTCGTTGTAACGCTTTACCATGTTTGCTTTTGATGCCAAGCTTCCTGGTTGAGCATTTTCATTATTTTCTTTTGCTTTATTTACCAAATCTTCTTTTTCTGATGCAGATAATGTTGATTCACTATCTGATTGAATTTTTTTAGCATTCATCTGAGCCATTTGGTTTATTTTACTTACTTGCTCACCTTTTCGCTCTCTCTTCTTTGCTGCTTTTTCTTGACTCTTCTTAACTAATTCTTCAATAGGAATCTTGTCATAATGTCTATTAAGCAATACCTGTTGTACTGCTCTTACTAATGCACTTACTGTCCAGTATATACCCATACCAGCAGGAACTGTAAAACAAAGGAATACTGAGAATAAAGGCATTGTTACATTCATCGCTTTCATAGATGAAGCCATTGGATTATCTTTATCCATTGTCTGTCTAGATTGTGATAATCTAACACTCATGTACTGTGCTAATCCTGAACAAATCGGAATTAATAGTGCTACAAGAGCCATCAAAATATTTGATGAGAAGTTCTCGGTAATTATTCCCATTGGAGATTCAGCTATATTGATTCCTAAAAAATAGTTTAAATTTTCTATTTCATTTTGTGTACTTACTATTAACGATTCTAACGATGGAAATGCATCTGTTAATTGATTCCAAGTATCTGATGTAAACTTATACAATACATCTACTAAAGTATCTACTTTTGTGTAATCATAATTGTCTGGATCTACAAGTATTGGAGATTCACTTCCAATTCCTTCCATTACCTTTTGATAACCTTCTGTTCCTTGAATAGCATCTACCAATGGAATATAAGAATCTTTAATAGTCCCTACATATGCTGGAATATTTCTAATTACTTGATATAAACCAAAGAAGATAGGCATCTGTATCAATAGTGGAAGACATCCACCTGCCATGCTTGCTCCGTATTTTTCATACACTGCTTGCATCTCTTGTCTTTGTTGTTGTTGAGAAGCCACATCTGTCTTCCCTTTATATTTTTCTTGCACTTTTTTTACTTCTGGTGCAACTACAGCATTCAATTTCATTGATTTTTGTTGTCTAATAGTCAATGGTAACATTAACATATAGATAACTATTGTAAATAATATAATTGCTATACCAATATTTTGAACACCAAACAATTGATGAACTATATTGTATATCCCATCCATTAAATATCCTAGTAACCACGCTATTTGCCCTATTACAGGAGTGGTTGATTGTGTTAATAAAATTCCTGACATTTTTCTTTTTTCCTCCTACGGTACTGGGTCATACCCACCTTTTGAAAATGGATTGCAACGCAAAATTCTCCATATGGTTAATAAGCTCCCCTTCAATGCTCCGTGTTTATTCAATGCTTCTATTGCATATTCAGAACATGTGGGAACAAATATACATGTTCCATATGGTTTCACTCTAGATATATATTTCCTATAGAACTTTACTATACTTATAAATAGATTTTTTACCATCTTCATCACCAAATTAATTTTTTACTATATTATGAAGTTTTCCAACATGAGTTAAGGCACTTCGTACTTCTTCGTACTCTTTTCCTTTTACATTAGGTCTTGCAACCACTATTATATCATACCCACATTTAAAATTCACTTCTTGTAACCTATAACTTTCTCTAATAAGTCTAGTAACTCTGTGCCTTACCACACTGTTACCAACTTTCTTACTAACAGAGATACCAACTCTATTCTTTTCTATATTATTTGGTAATAAATACATTATTAAATACTTATTTGCAAAAGACTTCCCTTTTCTATACACTACAAGAAAATCTCTATTTTTTTTGAGAGATTCACTAAAAATCAAAAACTCACCTCGCATATACAAATAGAAAGAAAGACCACATTACTGCGGCCTATGCTGATAATTTTTTTCTTCCTTTTGCTCTTCTTGCTGCTAAAACTTTTCTTCCACCTGCAGAACTCATTCTTGCTCTAAATCCATGAACTTTAGATCTAGATCTCTTTTTTGGTTGGAATGTCATCTTCATTGAAATCCACCTCCTTATAATCTATAAACCCTATATATTAACAAGTCACTTATCGTATGTAAATAAACCTGCTATGAATATAAGAACTAATATCTTAATTAGACATCGTTCATTATTATATATATTAATTTAGATAAAGTCAAGCAATTATAGATAAATAATCATTGTTTTTCCTCATTTTTTTTGAGGATAATTATGCCTTTTTGTGGATAACTCTGTGGATTGGTGTGGATAACCTCCTTAAAACTCTAAATTTATCCAAATTTTATTCTTCGATTCTTTAAAATAAAGTATTTTTCAGAATATTTTTTTATCCACATAGGAAATGCATTTGCTTATATTTGCATTTTGATGTAGAATATAGCGTATAAGATTATGTAAAATTGGGAGCAGTAAAAAGATGATGAACGTTGTTACACAACACTGGGAAGAAATAATAAATAAATTAAAAGAAGATTACTCTATTTCTGACATACGCATGAAGACATGGATTTTACCACTACGCGTATATGATGTAGTAGATGATAAAATTTATATTCACGTAGAATTAAAAGGAAGTATTGATTACGTAAAAGATAAGTATTTACTCCCACTTCAAGTGTGTGTGGCTGAATTACTAGATCAAGAATTTGAAATCATACTTTTTCACGATGAAAGAGATTTGAATAAAAATACTGATGCTACTAACACACAAGTAAATACAAATCTCAACAAAAAACTCAATACGATTATTGAATCTGCTAATCTAAACTCTAGATATATGTTTGAGACTTTTGTCGTTGGTAAAAATAATAATTTTGCTCATGCGGCTTCTTTAGCAGTTGCAGAGTCTCCAGGTGATGTTTATAATCCCCTTTTCTTATATGGAGGAGTTGGACTTGGAAAAACCCACCTTATGCATTCTGTAGCTAGATATATTCTCGAGAACGATCCAAGCAAAAAAGTACTTTATGTTACAAGTGAAACATTTACTAATGAATTGATCGATGCTTTGAAAAGTGGTAAGAGAGGTAATGAATCCTCTATGCAGCTATTTAGAGAGAAGTATCGGTCTATTGATGTGCTCTTAATTGATGATGTTCAATTTATAATAGGAAAAGAAAGTACCCAGGAAGAGTTTTTCCATACATTTAATCAATTACATGTATCTGGAAAACAGATTATCATCTCTAGTGATCGACCACCTAAAGATATAGAGACTTTAGAAGCAAGACTTCGAACTCGTTTTGAGTGGGGACTAATCGCAGATATTTCAGCACCTGATTATGAAACTAGAATGGCTATTCTTAGAAAAAAAGAAGAACAAGATGATCTGACTAAGTTTAATATTCCTGATGAAGTAATGTCTTATATTGCAGAGAATATAAAATCAAACATCAGGGAGCTAGAGGGTTCTTTAAATAAGTTAGTAGCAATGTCTCGTCTTCAAAATAAGAACATAGATATAGAATTAGCATCTATAGCATTAAAAGACATGATTTCACCAGAAGAAAATCGAAAGGTTACGATTGAACTTATTTTGGATATTGTTTCTGAGCACTTTAATATACCAATAAGCGATATCTGCAGCACGAAGAGAAATGCTGAATATGTACTACCTAGACAGATTGTTATGTATCTTTCTAGATTGATGACGGAAGAACCATTAAAGACTATATGTATCCTTTTAAATAAAAAGGATCACACAACTGTAAAGCATGGAATCGATAAGATTAAAAAAGATTTAGAAAATGACGATAAGTTGAAAAATACTATAGATATTATTATAAAGAAGATTAACCCTCTCTAAAGCGTGGATAACTTCATTAATAATTTAAGGATAAGGTGATTATAAATAAAGAATAACTTTTTCACTAATATTTTATACATCCACTTATTCCTTTTATCCCATTGATTTACATTTGAATTACATAGACTTTTACAAAGCAGTTTTGCCTTTAACTACAAGGGTTCGAAGGGTTTTACACATATCCACATCCCCTAAGACTAATAAGACTAATTATATAATATATATTTATATATAGAAGACCTCGAAAGGAGTTTTACACATATGAAAATAATATGCACAAAATCTAATCTAGCAAAAGGAGTTAGTATTGTTTCAAAAGCAGTTCCTTCTAAAACTACAATGCCTATATTAGAGTGTATTCTCATAGATGCCTCTACAAACATTATTAAATTAACAGCAAATGACATGGAGCTTGGCATCGAAACTATTATAGAAGGAGATATCGTCGATAGAGGAATCATTGCACTAGAGGCAAGGTTGTTCTCTGAGATTGTAAGAAAGCTTCCAGATAATGATATAACAATTGAAGTACATGATGATTTAGTTACAACTATTACTTGCGAAAGATCAAAGTTTAATATCAACTCAAAATCAGGACAAGACTTTTCATATCTTCCTGATATAGAAAAAGAACATTCCATTAGTATTTCTGAGTTTACATTAAAAGAAGTTATCCGACAGACTATTTTTTCAATTGCTGATAACGAGAGTAATCCGATGATGACTGGAGAGCTATTTGAAGTTAATGGATCTAATCTTAAAGTAGTTTCCCTTGATGGTCATAGAATATCTGTAAGAAATATAGAATTAAAAGAAAGCTATGATAACAGAAAAGTAATCGTTCCAGGAAAAACACTAATAGAGATTAGTAAAATACTACCTGGAGATATAGATAAAGACGTAATAATTCATTTTACAAAAAATCATATTGTATTTGAATTTGAAAAAACAACAGTAGTATCGAGATTGATAGAAGGAGATTATTACAATATCAATCAAATGATGTCTACAGATTATGACACAAAGTTAACTGTAAATAAAAAAGAATTTCTTAACTGTATAGACCGTTCTACACTTCTTGTAAAAGAAGGAGATAAAAAACCTATCATTATCAATATTCTTGATGAAAATATGGAACTAAAGATGAATTCTCATATAGGTAGAATGGATGAAGAGATTGAAATAGAAAAAACTGGTAAAGATTTAATGATAGGGTTTAATCCTAAGTTTTTGCTAGATGCATTAAGAGTAATTGAAGATGAAGAGATTACACTATATCTAACAAATGCAAAGTCTCCTTGTTTTATTAAAAATGAAAATGAGACTTACACTTATTTAATACTACCAGTTAACTTCAATGTAATTTCCTAGGAGTAAAAGATGATAAATTTAAAAATTAGAGAAAAAGATGAATATATAAAACTTGGTCAAGCACTAAAGGCAGTAGGTCTAGTGGAATCAGGTGTAGAAGCAAAAGAAGTAATACAAAGTGGACTAGTTGTAGTGGATGGCTCTGTGGAAACACAAAGAGGCAAGAAGCTATACGGTGGAGAATTAATTTCATTTGAGGGAGAAGAGATAAAAATTGAAGCTTAAGTCTCTTAAATTAAAGAACTTTAGGAATTATGATTTATTAAATCTCGAACTAGATGAACGAGCAAATATTTTCTATGGAGATAATGCTCAAGGTAAGACAAATATCTTAGAAGCTATTTATTTAGCTGGAACAACAAAGTCTCATAGAGGTTCTAAAGACAGGGACATGATAAAGTTTGAAAAAGAAGAATCTCATATAGAGCTAATTGTGGAAAAGAAAGGTATCGACTTTTGTGTTGATATGCATTTAAAAAAAAATAGCCCAAAAGGAATTGCTATTAATAAATTGCCAATCAAAAAAGCAGGTGAATTATATGGAATCATTAATTTAGTTTTCTTTTCACCTGAAGATTTGAATATAATAAAAAATGGTCCTTCTGAAAGAAGGCGATTTATAGATTTAGAATTAGCTCAACTAGATAAGGTTTATTTAAATGACTTATCTAATTATAATCGAATTATCAATCAGAGAAATAAGTTACTCAAAGATATTAGTAACTATAAAGAGTTATTAGAAACTCTTGAAATCTGGGATATGCAGCTTATAGAGTATGGCAATAAAGTGATGGATAGAAGAGAAAAATTCATAAAAGAGATGAATGAAATAATATTTGATATTCACTATAAATTGACAGGTGAAAAAGAAAAAGTAAGATTAGTCTATGAAAAATCTATCAGTAATTATTCTTTTGAATCTTGCCTAGAAAAAAATAGACAGAGGGATTTATCTTTAAGAAGTACATCAGTAGGGCCACATCGCGATGATATGGCTATATATGTAAATGACTTAGATGTGAGAAAGTTTGGTTCACAGGGACAACAAAGAACAGTTGCGTTGTCTTTAAAGATGTCTGAGATAGAGTTAGTAAAAAAAATAATAAGAGATACACCAATCTTATTATTGGATGATGTGCTTTCTGAATTGGATAAGCATAGACAGAATTATCTGTTGGATAGTATTAGTGATATTCAAACGCTGGTTACTTGTACAGGAGTAGAAGAGTTTATAAATCATCGATTTGATATTAATAAAATTTTTAATGTAGAAAATGGAAATGTAGTTTAGGAGGATTAAAATGAGTGCAGAATATGGTGCAGATCAAATCCAGATATTAGAAGGATTAGAAGCAGTTAGAAAGAGACCGGGTATGTATATCGGTAGTACATCTATAAGAGGGTTACATCACTTGGTTTATGAAATTGTGGATAATTCAGTAGATGAGGCTTTGGCAGGATATTGTGATACAATTGATATATCAATCAATGAAGATAATTCGATTACGGTAGTGGATAATGGTAGAGGTATTCCAGTAGGAATTAATCAAAAGGCAGGATTACCTGCGGTAGAAGTTGTATTTACAGTATTGCACGCCGGAGGAAAATTCGGTGGTGGCGGATATAAAGTATCAGGTGGGTTACATGGAGTAGGTGCTTCAGTTGTTAATGCACTTTCAGAGTGGTTAGAAGTAGAGATTCGCAAAGAAGGTAAAGTATATAAACAACGTTATGAAAGAGGACAAGTTATGTATCCTCTAAAAGAAGTTGGGACTTGTGATGAGAGTTTTTCAGGAACACAAGTAACATTTTTGCCTGATAAAGAGATTTTTGAAGAGACTGTTTTTGAGTATAATACTTTGAAGCAAAGATTTAGAGAGATGGCTTTCCTTACAAGAAATTTAAAAATTATTTTAAGAGATAAGAGAGAAGAAGAGGAAAGAATAAAAGAATTCCACTACGAAGGTGGTATTAGTGAATTTGTTACATACTTGAATAAGAGTAAAAATTCAATCTATAATCACGTAATTTACTGTGAGGGTACTGTAAATGATGTATATGTGGAAGTAGCAATGCAACATAATGATTCTTATAGCGATAACACATATGGTTTTGTAAATAACATTACAACGCCAGAAGGCGGTACACACGTAGTCGGATTTAGAAATGCTCTTACTAAAACATTTAATGATTATGCGAGAAAAAACAAGCTATTAAAAGACAATGAACCAAATTTATCAGGGGAAGATATAAGAGAAGGTCTTACGGCTATTATAAGTGTGAAAATAGCAGATCCTCAATTTGAAGGACAGACAAAGCAAAAGCTTGGAAATAGTGAAGCTCGTGGAGCAGTTGACAACGTAGTAAGTAATCAATTGCAGATATTTTTAGAGCAAAATCCTTCCGTTGCAAAGATGACAATTGAAAAATCTGTAATGGCTCAAAGAGCGAGAGAAGCAGCTAGAAAAGCGAGAGATTTAACAAGAAGAAAATCAGCCTTAGAAGGTATGTCACTCCCTGGAAAGTTAGCAGATTGTTCAGATAAAGATCCAAAGAACTGTGAGGTCTATATTGTAGAGGGAGACTCTGCGGGAGGATCGGCTAAGTCAGCTAGAAATAGAGAGACTCAAGCCATTTTACCACTTAGAGGTAAGATTCTAAACGTAGAGAAAGCAAGACTAGATAAAATCTATGCAAATGCAGAGATTAAAGCTATGATTACTGCATTTGGTACAGGTATTCAAGATGACTTTGATATAGCGAAATTAAGATATCACAAGATTATTATCATGACCGATGCGGATGTTGATGGTTCTCATATTAGTACATTATTATTGACATTCCTCTATAGATTTATGCCGGAATTAATAAAAGGTGGATTTGTATATCTGGCACAACCACCACTTTATAAGATTGAAAAAGGTAAAAAATCTTGGTACGCTTACGATGATAAAGAGCTTGATAAGATATTAGGTGATATAGGGCGTGATGGGAATAACAAGATTCAGCGTTACAAAGGTCTTGGAGAGATGGATGCAGACCAGTTATGGGATACGACAATGGATCCAGAACATAGAGTACTTCTTAAAGTAACGATGGATGAAGAAGCATCTTCAGAATTAGATTTAACATTTACTACATTAATGGGTGATAAAGTAGAACCGCGTAGAGAGTTTATTGAAGAGAACGCAAAATACGTGAAGAACCTTGATGTATAGGAGGATAATAGAGAGTGGAAGACAATATATTTGATAAAGTGCATGAAATAGATTTGCGAAAAACGATGGAGAATTCTTATATAGACTATGCCATGAGTGTAATCGCATCTAGAGCACTTCCAGACGTTAGAGATGGATTGAAACCAGTTCAAAGAAGAATATTATATTCAATGATAGAGTTGAACAATGGACCAGATAAGCCACACCGTAAATGTGCCCGTATCGTCGGGGATACAATGGGTAAATATCACCCTCATGGTGATAGCTCAATATATGGTGCACTTGTTAACATGGCACAGGAATGGTCTACTAGATATCCATTAGTGGATGGACATGGGAACTTTGGTTCTGTGGATGGAGATGGAGCAGCTGCGATGCGTTATACAGAGGCGCGTTTAAGTAAGATTTCAATGGAGTTAACTGCAGACATCAATAAAGACACAGTAGATTTTGCACCAAACTTTGATGAGACAGAAAGAGAACCTTCGGTATTACCTGCTAGATATCCGAATTTATTAGTAAATGGTACGACAGGTATAGCTGTAGGGATGGCGACTAATATTCCACCTCATAACTTAAGAGAGATTATAAGTGCTGTAGTAAAGATTATCGATGATGAAGTTGATAGAGAAACAGATGAGACAAAAGCACCTACTTCACTAGAAGATATTTTAGAAATTGTAAAAGGTCCGGACTTTCCAACAGGAGCTACTATCCTAGGAACAAGAGGAATAGAGGAAGCATATAGAACAGGTAGAGGAAAGATTCGTGTACGTGCGGTGACTGACATTGAGCCTATGGCAAATGGAAAGAGCCGTATAATCGTAACAGAACTTCCTTATATGGTTAATAAAGCTAGATTAATTGAAAAGATAGCAGAATTAGTTCGTGATAAAAAGATAGATGGTATTACAGATCTTGGAGATCAATCAAACAGAGAAGGTATGCGTATCTGTATAGAACTTCGAAGAGATGTAAATGCAAATGTTATATTAAATCAATTGTATAAGCACACTCAGATGCAAGATACATTTGGAGTAATTATGCTTGCACTTGTAAATAATCAACCAAAAGTAATGAATATTCTACAGATGCTTAATTATTACTTAAAGCATCAAGAAGAGGTAATAACTAGAAGAACAAAGTATGAGTTAAATAAAGCAGAAGAACGTGCGCATATCTTGCAAGGATTATTAATTGCACTCGATAATATCGATGAAGTTATTAAGATAATAAGAGGATCGGCAAATGTAACGATTGCAAAAGCGGAATTAATGCAAAGATTTGAGCTTTCAGAAGCACAATCACAAGCAATTGTAGATATGAGACTTCGTGCTCTGACAGGTTTAGAAAGAGAAAAGCTTGAAAAAGAATACAACGAATTGATGGAGAAAATCAAAGAGTTGAAAGCTATTCTTGCTGATAGAAAACTTTTATTAGCAGTAATAAGAGAAGAGATTCTTATCGTATGTGACAAATACGGAGATATTAGAAGAACTGAGATTGGATTTGATGAATACGATATCTCAATGGAGGATCTAATTCCAAGAGAAAATGTAGTTATTGCAATGACAAAACTTGGTTATATCAAACGAATGACAGAAGATACATTTAAAGCTCAAAATCGTGGTGGAAAAGGGATCAAAGGAATGCAAACTATAGATGAAGACTATATCGAAGAGTTATTCATGACTACGACGCACCACTTTATTATGTTCTTTACTAACACAGGAAGAGTGTATCGATTAAAGACTTATGAAATTCCAGAAGCTAGTAGAACAGCTAGAGGAACAGCGATTATAAACCTTCTTCAGCTACAGCCAGAAGAAAAGATAACAGCAGTCATTCCAATCAATGAGTACAAAGAAGGACAATACCTATTCATGGCTACAAAGAAGGGATTAGTGAAAAAGACTTCTATTCTTGATTATGCGAATGTAAGAAAAACAGGTCTAGCAGCAATTACTCTTCGTGAAGAAGATGAATTGATAGAGGTTAAGTTTACAGATAACTCAAAAGATATTATACTTGCTACTAAACATGGTCAATGTATCAGATTTAATGAGACAGACGTTCGTTCTACAGGAAGAACATCAATGGGTGTTCGTGGAATGAATATTAACGATAATGATGAAGTAATCGCAATGCAGATGAATTCACAAGGAGATGCACTACTATTCGTTTCTGAAAAAGGAATGGGTAAACGTACATTAATGGATGAATTTACTCCTCAAAATAGAGGTGGAAAAGGTGTTAAGTGCTATAAAATAACAGATAAAACAGGAAATCTTGTAGGCATGAAAGCCGTAGATGAAGATAGTGAAGTAATGATTATTACGACAGAAGGAATCATTATTCGTATGGCTTGTGAAAGTATATCTACATTTGGAAGAGTGACATCGGGAGTTAAAGTAATTAACGTATCAGAAAATAGTGTAGTAGCATCGATTGCAAAAGTAAGAGAAGCAAAAGCAGATGAAACACAAGAAGAAGTAACCGAAGAAAATCAAAATAAAGAAGATGTAGCAGAATAAAATAAACCTCATATAAAACATATTTGTGTTTGTTTTATATGAGGTTTATGGCTACTCTAAAGAATAGAGGTTAGGATAAAATGAAGATTGAATCTATTTTTAACAAACATTCAGGTCTGATATCTAATATTGTTATAATTGTGTCTTTTATAATTGTTTTATTACCTTATTTTAGAGATACAGGTAATGAAACTGATCCCTATATATCAGGAGTAAGGAACCCATATACAGGGTGGTATACTTATGAGGATGATGAAAAAGTTATAATAGAAGAGGATATTATAAAATTAGATAGAAAAGCATACGAACCGGTTTCCGTATATGGGGTACTTCCAGAGATTAGTGAAATTAATAATACATTGTTCTTCAGAAGTGTAGATCAAGTGGTAAGAGTATACATAGGAGAAGAGCTAATCTATAGCTTCGGCGAAGAAATTCCAGTTCCATTTGTAAAAACGCCTGGTGATAAATGGAATATAATAAGATTAGAAACAGATATGAGTTATGAGACAGTTAGAATAGAGACAATCTCTCCATATGAAAGTACATCGGGAAAGTATAGTGAACTGTACCTTATCCCAATAAATGAAGTAAATGATATAATATTTGATTCTGGTTATTATAATTTATTTTTCGCAGGGTTACTATTTGTAATAGGATTTGGAATGTTAGGATTATCTGCAGTAAATGCAGCAAATGAAAATTATAGTATTATAAATATAAGTGCACAATTATATATTGTAATTAGTATTTGGGTGTTTGCTGAGAGCCATCTAATGGGAAGTATCATTAAAGAACCACTCACTATATATTTTGTAAATATGTTTGCGTTGCTTATTGCACCAATTCTATTTTTTAGATATTTGAAGGCAGTGGATAAAAAACATGAAAAACTATTACAGCATTTAGTAAATATTTTTGTAGTTAACGCAATTCTTTGTATATTGATTGAGATATTTACAACAGAAGATATGTCAGAATTTGTCTACTTAGTAGCTGTAATAATGATAATAACCATATCGGTTTATGTAGCAGTATCATTCACAGATATAATTAAAAGTAAATTTCAACCAGAATTAGTAGTAAGATGGTTGCCACTTCTCTTTGTAGTAATAGGTGGAACAGTTGATATTATAAATGTTATAGTTTTTCATAGAACTGAACATATAGGTGTTATTTTTGCAGTATCCATATGTGTCTATGTATTCTTCAACATAAATATGCTTCTTCAAGAAGAACAAAAAATGCAAAAGAGAGAAATTAAATTGAGAAGCGAGTTGATGGAAAATAGAAGAAGGTTGTTGCTTAGCCAGATTAAGCCTCACTTCTTATATAATTCCTTAAATTCAATCAGTGCTCTATGCAAATTTGATCCAGATTTAGCAGATCAAGCAATTATTAAATTTTCGCGTTACTTGAGAAACAATATGAATAGCATTGATGCAGAAAACTTTATTAGTTTTGAAAGTGAACTAGAGCATGTAAAGAATTATGTTTTCTTAGAGCAAATTAGATTTCCAGATGCTAAAATAGACTTTAACTTAGAATATACAGACTTTGAGTTACCTCCACTTACTTTACAGCCTATAGTAGAGAATGCTATTAAACATGGAATTTCGAAAAAAGTTGGAGGAGGTACCGTTTTAATATCTACAAAATGTGACGATGAATATATTCATATAGAAATAAAAGATGATGGAGTAGGATTTGACACAGAAAGTAAACGGAAAAGTGATTCAATTGGACTTAAAAATATAACAAAAAGACTAGAGGATAAATGTGAAGCTTTAATTACTGTAGGATCAGAAGTGGGCGTTGGAACTAGAATAGAAATAATTATGCCGAGGGAGAGGGAAATTGTAGATGAAGATACTATATGTTGATGATGAAAATTTAGCAGTTCAAAACTTTAAATATGTAGTCAAGGATATAGAGGCTATTACAAAGTTACAATGTTGTACGAACCCAATGGATGCGATAGATTATGTATGTACTTCAAAATTTGATGTAGCTTTTCTAGACATAGAGATGCCTGTTATGAGAGGAATTGAATTAGGGAAAAGATTATTAGACATTCAACCTGATTTAGAGATTATATATGTAACAGGATATGAGGACTACGCATTAAGAGCCTTTCAACTAGGTGCAATAGGTTATGTATTAAAACCATATGAAAAAGAAGATATTATAAAGTTGCTTAATAAAGTTAAAAAGATAAGTGGAAATCCAGAAGTTTCTAAGCAAGACGTAGAAAGTGAAAAAGAGAAGAAAGCTGAGGTTTTTATCAAAACATTTGGTGCATTTGATATATTTAAAGACGGAGAATTGATACCGATAAAGAATGCAAAAGCAAAAGAAATCTTAGCATTATTGGTAAACCAAAAAGGTGGTGCAATGACCTCTTCTATGATTTCTAGTTACTTATGGGAAGACAGAGAGTATGATGCAGTTACAAAAAGCTACGTATGGAGAGCTATGAAAGAGCTAATTAAGGTACTTGAAAAACATGAAGTTTCCTATATAATACAAAATTTAAATAATATAAAATCCATAGTTCCAGATACCTTTATTTGTGACTATTATGAGATAATGAATGGGAACAAAGAGTACTATGAAACCTATAATGGATACTATATGAGCCAGTATTCTTGGGCAGAAGAGACAGTACCTATGATAGATCATAAGGTAAGATTGATGATGAAAGAGATGTAATTATAAGAAAAGTAGCAGTAAAAAGGCGAGAATCTATAAGGTTCTTGCCTTTTTTGCTACCAAAAAGCTACCAAATTAGGAAATTTTTAAAAAATGTGCTACTAAAGTGCTACTGAAAACTACCAAAGTGCTAACGGCGGCTAGTATACTAAGTTCATAAGTTAAATCATCAGCGGTCCAACTAGAACGAAAGAAAATAAATTAAATTTAGGAGGAGATATAATGGAAAGGGTAAGAAAAAACAGATTTAAAAAGATTTTAAGTTCATTATTAGCAGTAGCAATGATAATGTCAAGCTTAAGTCTAAGTGCATTCGCAACAGATGTTAATGAAGAAAGCACGAATGAGAAGCAAGTTATTCAATACGCTGTCAATCTTTATGATGAAGCGGGAACAACAGTAACTTCAACAACAATGGTAAACGAGGGAGAACAATACTCACCAGCAAGCGGAGAATGGCTTACTAGTGTAGGAGGTTCAGCAGCAACATTTCCTATAACAGTAAACAGCGATATGAACTTCTACGCAAAACCAGCACCAGTACAAGAGCAAGAAAGTGAGCCAGCTGCTCAACCAGAGAAACAACCAGAAGAAGCAACTAAGCAAACTCCAGAAGATGAAAGCGAAGAACAAGCGAAAGAATTTACAGTTAAGTTTTTAAATCCAGACGGATCAGAAATTACAGGAACAGAAACAAGTTTCACATTAACAGAAGGAAGTACTTTTCCGCAAGCACCAGCAGTAGGGTTTACACAATGGGCTAACGAAGAAAACGGAACAACAGCAGTAACACTTCCAACAACAGTAACAAGTGATATTACACTTTATGGAATTGCACCAAATGGAGAAACATATGATGAAGCTTCAACAGTAACATTTAAATACGGTGCTTACCCAACAGCTCAACAAGACTATAAAGTTGAAGATGGTCAGATTGATGAAACAGAAATTAAAGCAATCACTGATGCGGCAGCAGCTGGTTGGAATAATGGTCAGGCATTTGTAGGATGGGGAACAAAAGCAGGAGATGTACAGTCGGTAATTAGTTTTCCTTATGAAGTAACAGCAGATACAGAACTATATGCTATATATCTTTACACACAAGTGTATTCATGGACTACAAATAAAATTATTAGTTCAATCGAAAAAGTAGGTGACAATGTTCTTAGCGATGATAAAAAATCAGAAACAATCACATATAAAGTTACTGTTAATGAGAATCTTCCAGAATCAGTTCGTAACAGCATTACAATTATAAATACATCACTTACACAAAAATGGCTTACACAAAATAATACAAAAGATGCAGATGGAAATTGGATTGTTACATTTACTGCAACAGATGGAGGGCAAGGACAGTCATTATCTCCAACTTTGACTTTCAAAACAACTTATAGAACAGATAGTTTTACAAGTAATACAATGCCAATTTCATTTTCAGAAGATATATATTCAGAACCAGAAGCATTGAGTGCTAAATTCAACACAGATACTCAAAAGTTTGAAATTACTTATGCAAATGGTAACAATACAGATGTAGTTGGAACAGTATTAATTTATAATGGTAGTGGATACGTTGAATTAGAAGGGTCAGAATTTGATTTTGATAAAAATAGTGATATTTGGACAGCAAGTCTAAATCCAAATCCAAATCACACAAGTTATCGTTTTACTGCAAAAGCAGCTGAAGATACAGAACCTGTTACGATAGACTATACAGTATATGCATTTCCTATAGATATAAAGGATGCAGAGACAGGTAGCACAGTTAAAACAATTTATGGGGCACATGGAGATAGTGCAACAACTGCGTCTAAGTTAGTACTTCCACAATTGCCAGCAACTGAGGCTGAATATGAAGCAATGTTCGGAGAATTACCAGAAGGTGCAAGTTATGGAAACATCTATGGTTATGGTAATGATGTAGATTGGATTTATAAAAATCTTAGTACTGAATCTTATTTGCCAGTAGCAACAAATAGTCAGTTCTATGGAATTTATAAATATGGTACTCAAGAGGTGTATCCATATATTAGCTATGAAGTTCATTTTGATGTAAATAATGATGGTAATGTAGATAGTGGTGAATTATTAACTACAAAATATTCAGGTAGTAATCGTTCGGCAGTAAGTGTTCATGAGGTACCAGAATTACCAGAAAACACTCGTACACATGAGTACAAGTGGGAAGATGAAAATGGGAACCAATATACAGCGGCACAAGTTTCTTCAGTAGATTTTGTAGGGGAAATGACTTCTTTAAAAGTAGTTGAAATTGAAAAAGAAAATCCTTCAGATTTTGATTCAATCGAATTTAGTAAAATATTTGATAACCAAGCATTAGTTGTAACAAATGATAGTGAAGGTGAAAATGATATAAGAAATGCTTTTATAGCAGCGAATCCTGAAATAGCAAAAGAAGCAGGAAATGATTTATCAATTAAAATAACAAGTAGTACAGCTAGTTATGGTAAAGATACATTTACCTATGCAGAGACAGATGTTAAATGGGTAGATTATGCAAATAGAAATACAGATAAATTAACTGCTAGTGATATAGATTCTTATGTATTAACATATAATGTATTTAACGGAGAAGAAGTTTATAAAACAGAAAGTGGAGAACCGTTGGTAGGAGTTGTTGAAATGACAATCTATCCAAGTCTTGTTCATGCAAACGCAGGATCACTCGTTGCAGTTCAAGGTTCTAACTTCTTAATGGATCAATCAGCATATGAAGGTTATGGATATAGAATGAAGCAGGTTTCTGGAAACTGGGTAGGATTTATTGCTGATAGTTCACTTGCTAATTACTATTCTAAAAATTATACAACAACAAATGATTATAAACCATTTTATGAATTAGATGATTATGATCAATCGCCAATCGGAGGAAGTACAGAATGGGCAACTCCAAGTATAACACTTGAACACGCAAGTACTTCGAATGTAAATGAATTAACAACAGATGTATCAGGGGATTTTCCAGAATTTGTATATCCTTCTTCAATAAATATGAGCAACTACTTTGTAAAAGAAACATTAAGTCCAATGTATGTTCTTGCAGCAGAAGACTTTGAAGATGAGAAAGCATATGATGGTCAAGAGTATACGATTACTGCAGAAGAGTTAATGGCTCAAGAAGAAGTAAGTACTTTGATTGATCAAATGAGAGATCAAATAATAAAATCAGGTTATGCAGATAAATATGATGTGGTATTACGTTTCTGGGATGGTGATTCATTCGAAGCAGAATCGTTCACAACAGGAAAAGATGTAGACACATATACACAAAACTATAAGATTTTAGTAGTTGATAAGACTACTGGAGCACTTCTTCAAGAAGAAGTAGATGCAATAACAGAGACAGTAAATGCTTACACAGCAACTATTACAATTAATCCAATACCTGTAGTTATTGATATCGATAGCTATGAGAAAACAGTTGGAGAAGAAGATCCAACATTTGAATCAACAATAACAGGAGTAATTGAAGGTGATACAATTGCTTATGAATTAAGCAGAACAGAGGGTGAAACCGTAGGAACATATCCAATCACTGCAACTTATGTAGAAAATAAGAATTACGAAGTAACAGTAAATCCAGGAGTATTGACAATTGTAGCAGCAGAGGTTACAGAGCCAACACCAGGACCTACGGAGCCAACGCCAGGACCTACAGAACCAACACCAACGCCAGTAACACCAACACCAGCTCCAGTAACACCAGCTCCAATTACTACAACACCAGCTACTACAACACCAGTAACACCGGTTGCACCAGCAGAAGTTGATGTGCCTGATGCAGAAGTACCACTTGCAGAGTCACCAGCAGAGGAGCCTATTGAACTAGAAGACACTCTTGTTCCATTAGCAGGAATAGGTGGTGCATGGTCATTACTTGACCTTATACTAACAATTGTTACAGGTCTTATGAGCATTGTTCTACTTATCACATACTTCAAGAATAAAAAAGAAGACGAAGATGAAGAGAACAAGCAAACAGCAAATGCAATGATCGATGAAGATGAAGAAGAGAGTCAGTTAAAGCGTAAAGGAATCTTTAGATTATTCAGTATCATTCCAATGATAGCAACAATTATCTTATTCATCCTTACACAAGATCTTACTCAACCAATGATCTGGATCGACAGATGGACAATTGTATTCGCAATCATCACATTAGTTCAAGTTGTAACAATGATTCTATCACGCAAGAAGCATGTTGATGGAGATGATGACAACGAAGAATTTGCAACACAAGCATAATAAATAAAGCGTTACAAATAAGTATAAAATAATAAAAGGGTAAGAATTCATCGAATTCTTACCCTTTTTGCTACCAAAATGCTACCGAAATGGCATAAATTTACAAAAGGTGCTACCAAAATGCTACCAAAAACTACCAAAATGCTAATTGGAAAAGTTATACTTTTATACATAAGGCAAGTTAAGAAGAGTCTTAGAAGAAAACTATAAAAAAGGAGGAGATTCGATGAAAAAGATTGCATACAAATTTCGTAAAGTTCTAAGTGTTCTTTTAATAGCATTGATGTTGGTAAATATACCTACAACAGCACTTGCGACAGATGGAACTCAAGGAACTGGAATCGCAATGGAAACGCAAGAATCCGCTGATCAAACAGTAGATGAAAGCGAAGAAGCAGCAAAAAAAG
>CAYJHQ010000032.1:7294-29515 GCA_964369775.1 uncultured Lachnospiraceae bacterium | reverse complement strand
CTATTCCACAAGTTGAAATTGAGAGAATGATTGAAGAAGGAACAGCCGTAGCAAGCCCAATGTTAGCGACTTACTATTACTCAATTAACATGGAAACAATAGAGGATCCAGCAGTAAAAGAAGCTCTCGCTAAAGAAGAAGTGCGTCAAGCGTTGAGCCTTGCAATCGATAGAGAAGCAATTGTAACTAAAGTGGCTAAAGCAGGACAAACACCTTCAACAGGAATGGTTCCAGATGGAATTTTACTCCCAGATGGTTCGAATTGGGCAGATCAAAGTGAATATATTCAACCAACTGCTGATTTAGAAACTGCAAAAGAATTATTAGCAGAGGCAGGATACCCAGATGGAGAAGGGTTTCCAACAATCCAAATGCTATATAATACAAGCGAGTCACATCAAGCAATTGCGCAAGCGGTTCAAGATATGTGGAAGCAAGGACTTGGAATCGATGTAGAATTGGTGAATAAAGAGACAAAAGTATTCTCAGAAGAGAGAGGTCAAGGATTATTCCAAATGGCTAGATCGGGAAATGTGAATGCAAGTGCTATAGAACCGGAAATATTAACGTTATTTACTACAGATAATATTGAAAAAGCAAAGAATGAGCCACGTTACTCAAATCCAGAGTATGATGCATTAATAGCGCAAGCTACTCAAGAGTTGGATATGGATAAGCGTATGGAGTATTACCGCCAAGCTGAAGATATTCTGATGACTGACATGCCTGTTATACCAATTTATAACTATACAAATGTAGCTGCGGTAAAACCATCAATTGATGGATTCTATCAAACAGTGGATGGTATTTTGATGTTTGAGTTCATGTCAGTAACTGAATAATAATTATACATGAAAAAAGAGAGGAAACTCTCTTTTTTTATAAAAAGATTGCAAGAAGAAGGTTTATATTTGCAATGAAATATGATAACATCGATACTTGAGGTGAAGTGTATGAAATTGCGATGGTTAAAGGTAATATTACTGACAGTCTTGGTATGTGGGTGTGGAAATACGAACACAGAAGAAGATAATAATGAAGAAGCGAATGACAAGGTAGTAAATTGGTTGATTCCTGTCGAAGATATGATTGACAAGGGGGATGAAGTAGACATAGAAGAACAACTAAATGAGAGATTAGCAGATGCAGAAATTGTATTGGATATAGAGTATATGGCGGTAGAAGAATACGAGAAAATGATACAAGATGAGAATTATCGTGACGATTGGGATATGGGATTTTCTTCCAATTGGACAAATGACTACATTAAGGAATCGTCGACTCGTAAGTTTGTAGAACTAGATTCATTCCTAGAAGAGTCTAAACTAAAGGACGTCATCCCAGATTATGCGTGGGAAGCTCTTAGAATCAATGGACATATCTATGGGGTTCCTTCTATACAATCTTGGCTAAGCGAAGAAGGATATTATATTAGAGAAGACATCTGTGAAGAATATAATATGACCGATATGGAATTGGTAGACAATCGACTCATTGCAAGTGTTTTACAAGAAATGAATCAAAAAGGTGAGGAAGAGTTACTTAGTTTGCCGAGAGATTCCTATTATGAAACTCAACTAAAATCATGGGGTTATCTTGGTATTGATGGGATTTCCGATATAGCAGCCATTGATGTAGAGTCAGGATTTGCAGTGATAAATCCATATTCAACAGCTAGTTTTGAAGAGTTTTGTATCCAAATGTATGAATGGAATCAAAATGCGTATATTAGAGAGGATAGCTCCATATATAGCCAAAATGAATCACAGATAATCGCTGATTTATCAAAGGGGAAGATTGCAATTTATCCGATTCAAGAAACAGCCAAAGATGTGCAAGAATTTATGGAAGATGATGGAATGTTAATCTATCAAAAAGTGTTAACCAGTGAATCAATGGTAGAGAGCGATCAACTCTTACAAGGGATAACGGTTATAAATAAAGAGTCAAATGTAGTTGAGGCATGTCTAGAGATTGTATACCAATTTCTTACGGAGGAAGAATTTTACAACATACTCATGTATGGAGAGGATGAGGATAGAATGCTTGAGTCCTATGTGATAGGTGACGGTAGATTATTTGAAAATGATACAGAAGAATACAATATCGAACACTTGCCGCAGTCAAAATTGCTAGGATTTAACTTTCGAACAGACAAAGTGCAGGAAGAAATAGATAGTGTGAATGTTGTGCTAGAATCTGAACTGAAATTATTAGAAAGTGGATGTGTGGATGTAGAAGTTTTTTTACCAGAATTCCAAGAAAAATTAGAAGTAGCAGGTATCAATCGCATAGTGGCAGAATGTCAAGTACAGTTGGATCAATGGTTGCGAAGACAAGGAATTGAAGAGGATGAAAGTTAAGAAAAATAAAGGGAAATACTATCAGTTAATATCAAGAACAATTTTATATTTTGCAATAGCAGTGATTTTGATTGGGTCGATGCTTTTATTTCTAGTACTCAATTATGTGCTTGAGGAGGCAGAGGAAAGTAATAACGACTTTATTGCAAGCCAGATGATTAATGGTACGATGCATACGAAAGAGATTATTGATAATTATGTAGAAGATTATTTAAATGATCCACAAATATATGAACTGATGCATGTCCATGCGATCTCTGATGAGTTGTACTTTCGAATCTTCAATGATATTCTACACGAGACCCTGTATACGAGTGGAATGATAGATGATGTTTACGTATATAACTCGATGAATGGACGGGTGTATTCTACAAAGGGTTATCTGACATTAAAACAAGCAGATATTAATGAGATATTAGCTAGATACGAAAGAATACAACAAGGAACACCGATTTTTAGAACGCTGGAAAGTGAGGGAGATGAAAAAGATGTATTCACTTACTTCTATGCAAACCAGGGGTTAGGTGTTGGAAAGAATGAGTCGTTTATAGCTGTGGATGTTTTGGCAGAACAAGCAGTACAAAATATAGAGCCATCCGATGATAGTGAGGTAATTATTCTAAATAATGAGTTGGAAGTAATCGGCAATGCACAAAGAAAAAATTTGATAGTGGAGAAAGAGGAAGATATCAAAAAAAATATTGAGGAAGGTGAGAGTTTTACATTAAAAGCAAATGGGGAAACTTATAACGCTTCAGGAATATATTTTGAAGAAAATCAATGGTACATTCTGAGTATCAGCAAAAACCAACAAGCAGTAGGGTTGGCTACGGTGATTTCTTTGGTGTGGATTGTAATTACAGGTGGTTTGATATTGATTGCAGTGAAACTCTCTGAGCGATTGAGTAGGTATATATATAAGCCAGTAAAAGAAACATTGCAACAAATTAATGAATTTGATGAGTCAGAGGAAATGATTCACGAATTTGATACTATGCAAAACACAGTAATTGAACAGGAAAAAGAGCGGTGTAATCTATTACTGAAGAGGTTGATTCAAGATAGTGAAGAGATGAAAGTGGAACAGTTTAAGTTACTACAACGTGTATTAGGCGTGGGAATAGATGAAGGCATTCAAAACCTAATTGTAGTGATTCGGTTTTTGAGTGAATTAGAAAGTAGAGACTATGATAAAGTAGAGAAAGTATTAGAAGCAGAAATAAAAGAGCTATTTCAATATAATTGTATAATCCGTGTAGGAAACAGATTGGTAATTCTGTTTAATGGAGAAAAGGAAGCAAAAGAAAAGGTTAGAGCTGAGTTATTACAAGTGAAGAATCAATTGGAAGAGTTGTTAGAACAGTCAGTAGCAATTGCTACTAGCGATTATTATTCTCCATTATCTAAGACATCTCTTGTATATAAAGAGGCAAACAATCTAGCGAAGTATCGAATGTTAGGGATGGATACACCTATATCGACAGAAACTGTAAAATTGAATCTGAGTTCGGATAAGACGAGATACGATGTGCGCTTAGATATCAGGTTAAAAGAGATGTTATACAAGAGAAATAAAAAAGGTTTCGAAGGTATTGTAGATAAAATATTCGAAGAAATAATAGATCTTAAGTTTGACAATATGAAAGCATCCCTACTTTATTTTACAGATTATTCAAATGAGATTGTAAATGAAATCAACTCATCAAAATTATTTCCGCAGAAAGTGGATTTAAAAGAAGTTCGCACTTCGATATTAGAAAAACAAAAAATTCAATCGATTAAAGAATCCTATCTAATTGCAATGGAGGTGCTATTTGAAGAGGTGAAAAAACGTAAGCAAGATACACAAAGTAAGATGCTTGAGGCGATAAAAACTTACATAGAAGAGAACTATATGAATCAAGAATTATGCCCTCAAAGTATAGCTACTAAGTATAAATTCTCGGCAAAGTATCTGTCGTTTTCATTTAAAGAATATACCGGATATTCTTTGGCAGCATATATTCAAATGAAAAGGGTAGAGGCAGCTTGCTACTTGTTAGAGCATAGTAGTTTGTCTATCAGTGAGATTGTATTTAAAATTGGGTTGGAAAATGAAAATTACTTTTACACCCTATTCAAAAAGAACATGGGGGTTACACCAAAACAGTATAGACAATCAAAGATTGATATTCTGAAAAGTGAAATGTAGGAGGAGAGAGAATGAATTATAAAGCATTAACACGTGAAGAGTTAATCAATGTAATTGAAGGAAAAGGAGCTGCATCAAGAGTTCCTGTGATTCTACAGTTTTGGACACGTCCAAATGATCATGGAGAAGAAAAAGAAGCGGTAGAAAAAATTATGCAAGAATTTCCACAAGATGTACAGACCATAGAGCTTTGTATGCCTAGTGTATTTACTGCTCCTGTTGATGATGTTAGATATCGTTTTTCCTATTATGATGACCCATATCCAGCGAATACACCCCTTGATTCCAAATTAGTGATTAAAGACTGGGATGAGGAGATGGAACAGTTTTTAGCGGATTTCCCCTCTCCAGAGTATCATGGATTATTACCCAACAATCCAGAGGAAGACGGTCGTTATCGACTTGGATATTGGTGGTATGGTTTGTTTGAAAGATTATGGCAGATGCGTGGTATGACAGATGCTTTGATGGATTTTTATCTAAATGAAGAGAGAATTCATGAGATTTTCAGAGCGTTTACAGATTTTTACTTGCGCGCGATGGAACGAGCAAAAGAAGAGTTAGATGTGGATGGATTCTTTATGAGTGATGACCTAGGAACTCAGACTAGTACGTTTTTTAGTAGAGAAATTTTTGCAGAATTTTTCTTGCCTTACTACAAGGAAATCTTTGATAAAGCACATGAACTGGGATGTCATTTTTGGCTACATACCTGTGGAAATGTGTTCACATTCATTGAAGACTTTATAGAAATCGGTCTAGATGTAATCCATCCGATTCAAAAATATACCATGGAAGAAAAGGAAGTGAGTGAAAAGTTTGGAAATCGAATCTGTCTTTGGGCAGGATTTGATGTACAAAGAATCATTCCCTATGGAACGCCAGAAGAGGTGAGAGGTGAAGTGCAGTTTATGTTAGATACTTATTATAAAAAAGAAGGTCGATTGATGCTGACAGCAGGAAATGGCATAACAGGTGATTGTAGCCTCGAGAGTTTATACACCTTGTATAAAAGCTGTTATGAATTGGGAGAAGCGAAAGGAAAATAGAGATGAGTATAAAAATACAAGAAGGTATGATAGTAAAAAGTATAAAAAATCCAGTTATCAAAAGTATGGGGGTTTGCGACCCGCATCTACAGGTGTTTGAAGAAAAAATTTATATGTATTGTAGTCATGACTATTCAGTGGAGAATACAACTTATAGAATGGATGACTGGCATGTATGGTCAACAGTAGATTTCCGAGAGTGGACATTGGAGCAAATTGTGAAACCAGAGGATTTTTACATGGGAAAATCCTCGAACTGTTGGGCTTTGGATGCAGCAGAGAAAGATGGGAAATATTATCTCTATTTTTCGAATAAGAATGATGATACAGGAGTTGCAGTCTCTGACTCTCCTAGTGGCCCATTTGTAGATGTGATGAAAAAGCCACTTCTTGATGGAACGAATACCCCTACTAGAGAGTATGATCCTGCCATTTTGCGTGATGATGACGGTAACGATTATATTGTCTTTGGCGCACCTGCTTGGGCGTATGGAGAAGGTGGATACTATATTGCAAAGTTAGGTGATGATATGATGTCTTTGGCAGAAGTGCCAAAGAAGATTGAACTGGATCATGAAGCAGATGATAAAGTATCGCTCAATAAAATCAATGGAACTTACTATTTAACATGGGGATCTTACTACGCAATATCAGATTCACCATATGGGCCATATACTTGCATAGGTAATACAGGAGCGTCAGAAGATCATGGCTCTTTCATAGAGCACAATGGACAAATATTCCATTCATTTACAATCTTTGATCCTACGATGGTAGCACGAAGCTCTGGTATCTGTTATGTACATCAAAAAGAGAATAAGGAATTGGTCGTGGATCCATTGATTCTTGAATATGGAGTAGGACACTATGATACGCAGTGGAATAAAATACATAGCCAATGGTTCATGAAGTCAGAGGGAATGGAAAAGAGGGACAATCGTAGATATGGATTTGATATGTGTACTAGTGGTAAAGGTACGCTGTGGTATCCAAATCTGGAAAATAGCACAGATAAAACCCATATTTCGTTCTTCGCATCTTGTGATTGTGAAGCGGGTGGAGTAATCGAAGTGAGAGAGTGTGAAGGCGGAGAAGTAATAGGTAGTGTGGAAATAAGAAAAACAGGAGACTTATGGAGGTCTTATCGTATCTTTACTTGTGAATTGTCCAAATCAATCGAAGATTTGCACCTCACGTTAAGTGTAAATGGAAAAGGAGAGATTCGATTAGATTATTTTATGTTCTATACAAAAGGAGAGTGCTATGAGTAATCAATACCTAGAAGAATTAAAGAATCCAAGTGATGCTGCAAGAGGATGGACGAGATGGTGGTGGTATGGATGCGCAGTTAAAAAAGATGAGATTGCATATCAACTAGATGAGATGGAACGACAAAACATCGGCGGTATTGAAGTGCAGATCCTTTATCCAGTAGCAGCAGATGATAAAGAGAATGATAGAAGAAATATCGAATATTTTTCACCGGAGTTTTTTGAAATTATAAAATTTACGGCAGAAGAAGCAAAAAAAAGAAATATGATTTTTGATTTTACGCTTGGTTCATCTTGGCCTTATGGAGGACCATTTGTAACCTATGATATGAGTGCCCCGATTGTCTATCCATATTATATAGATGTAACAGGACCAACGAAATTCTCCTATGATTTCACAACTAAAATCGCTGGAGACATTGTTGGATGCGTAATGGGTCGTATGGAACACAGTGAGATGATTCCGGAAACAATAGTAGATCTTAATGAAAAAATTGGAGTGAAAAAACTATTTAACTGGCCTTGGGGAATGACCCTAGAAGAAATAGAGATTCCAGAGGGCGATTATAAGATAGTGTGCTTTGTGTCAGGAAAATATAGACAACATGTACTGGCACCGACAAGAGGCGCAGAAGGTTATGTGATTGACCACAATCGCAAAGATGCAGCTAGACTATTTTTTGAACATGGAGGCAATCCATTAGTTGAAAAATTAGGAAAAGGAATCATCTCATCCTTCTTTTGTGATTCCATTGAAGTAGGAGGACATAACTGGACGAATATCATGTATGATGAGTTTGAAAAGAGACGGGGATATTCACTCAAACCATATATCTATGCATTATATGGAAACATCAAAGGAATGACAGAGCGTATTCGTTACGATTATCAAAAGACATTTGCAGAGCTTACAGTCGAGAATTTCTTTGAAGAAATGACAAAATGGTGCGCTGAAGTAGGTAGTAAATCGAGAATTCAAGCACATGGAACGTGGGGCGATGTGCTAAAGGCATACGGAGCAGCAGATATTCCAGAAGGTGAGACATTCTACGATTTTGATCATTATACAGTAAATACGATACATAGGCGTCTAGCAAGTTCAGCGGGAAATGTATACAATAAACCAGTGATTTCAAATGAAAGTTATACATGGTTAAGATTTCCGAGATATATGGTAACATTAGAACAGATGAAAGTAGCTACAGATACTATATTTATTGATGGTATGAATCAGATTGTAAACCATGGATTTACTTACAATCCAACAGATGGAGAAGAGTGGCCGTTTTATGCTTCTTCACATATTTGTAATACCAATACATGGTGGGAGTTTTATAAAAATATGGCTGATTACATTCAAAGAGTAAGCCATTTTATGCAAAAAGGAAAGACGAAAGCAGAAGTTGCAATCTACCTTCCTCAAAATGATATCTGGGCAGAACATGAGATGAGTGATTTGCATATGTGTATGAAGTTAAAAGATCGCTTCGAAGAAGATGTAATCGATGGAATTGCAAAAGCGGGATACTGGTTTGACTATGTAAATGATGATGTTCTAGAGAGGCATACAGAATATGAATATCAAGTATTAATCCTAATGGAGACGAAGCGCTTACCAGTTAAGACCGCACAAGCAATCTTGGAATTTGCGAAAGCTGGAAATCTAGTAATTATCGCACAAGAAGTACCGAAAATCTCGTGTGGTTTTATTGGTGCAGATGAGAATGACAAAGCGGTGGTATCAGCAATGGAATCGTTGCAAAGGGAAGAAACTTATCGATTTGCGATTGATAAAAGAGAAAGTCTTATTCAAGTATTAAAGGACAATTTCGTTCCAGACTTACAGATATCAAAGGGAAAAGAATATATCGGTTATATTCATAAAGTAGAAGGGAAGAAAGATATCTACTTCATTACTAATACAGCCAAAGAAAGCTATGAAACGACATTGACTTTTAAAGGTATTACTGCACCTTATACTATTATGGATCCATTCACAACTAACGAAAAAGGTGTACTCTTTGATTCGGTTATAGAAGGAAGCAGAGAATTACTGTTACGCCTAGAGCCTCTACAATCTTGTATAGTGGTATTTGATGAGGAGTTAGAAGAATGTACTACTATAGAAAAAGCAGAAGAATTGGTGTCTAGTATGGATATATCAAAAGATTGGAAGTTTACAGGAAATGGGAAGGTTCTTTTATTAGAAAATTTAATCGGATTTGAAAAACTAGAGGACATGAAATATTTTTCGGGTACTGTAAAATACGAGAAGGTGATAGAAGTTGTAAAAACAAAAGATTCTTACATTCTTTCTCTTGAACAGGTGAGTGAATGTGCTAGAGTATTTGTGAATGGAACATTAGTGGGTGATATTATTAAGAGACCGTATACAATTGACATTACGAATTATCTTGTCGAAGGAAAGAATACAATCCGAATAGAAGTGGCGAATCTACTGATCAATCGCATGATTGATCCAGAGTTAGAAACACCACTCTATGAAGATGTTGTAATTGACGAATGGCCGTACTTTACGAATTACATGAACTTTGTAAGAGAAAAACGCATCTCCAATTGGAGAGAGAAGGACATGGTAAAAGAACCAGTTCCTTCAGGTATTATCGGAGAAGTCCAAATTAAAGTTATCAAAAATTAATCAATGATTTCATTTAACTCACTGATATCGCTATCGATTATCAGTGAGTAATTTGTATAATAAACCACAAATCCAGGTTTTCCACCTTTTGGTCTTTTTACATGTTTTTTCTCGATATAATCAATTTCTACTTTTTCATTTCCTTTTAACTTAGAATAAAACGCAGCTAGTTTACCAGCTTCCTCAAAAACTCTATCTGGCATTTCACCACCAGGATTTTTGACAATTACATGAGAGCCAGGAGCACCTTTTACGTGGAACCACCAATCATTTCCTTCAGCTAGCTGGAAGGTGATCTCATCGTTTTGCAGGTTATTTTTGCCTACGTACATATGATAACCATCGCTGGAAACGTAATGTAGCGGTTTGTTGCTGATTTTTACTTTCTTCTTTGTGAACTTTCGTTTCACATAACCAGATTGGGTTAATTCCTCTTTTAAAGCCACCAAATCATCTTCACTAGAGGCGAATTCAAGGGAGTTTGCTACAGATTCTAGATAAATGATTTCAGAGCGTGTTTCTTCGATGAGCTCGCTTAAAGCCTCAAATGTTCTTTTTAATTTATTATACTTATCAAAATAACGTTGCGCATTTTCCTTGGCAGTCTTAGTAGGATCAAGTGGAATGGTAATCATCTCGTTGGTATAATAATTGAGCGCCTCTAATGTCTTGTCCCCTTCTTTGATGTCGTATCCATAAGTATGAATTAATTCACCGTAGACCTTAAATTTATCTCGATTCTCAGTATCTTTTAGCTGACGCTCTTGCAAATGACACTTTTTACGATTACGCTCTAAAGTAGTTTGAACAACGTGACGAAGATCGGTTGATTTTTGTCGAATTCTTGTCAGTACATTTTTGGAATGATAATAAGTGTTTATCACCTCAGAGATAGAATCATATTCTTTGTGTTCATAGCTAGCAAAATGAGAGAGAGTTACACTACAAAATTCCTTTGGTTCCAAACCGTTATAATATATAACAGGGTGAAAGTTGTAGTTTCTAACTTGCTCCATGAATAATTCAAATTGTCGGAACAGATGATAAAGAATATCATCACTCAAATCCTTTGCAGGAATTCTTGAATCAATACCTGCTACAGCGCAGATTTCCTCAGCAACTACAGGACTAATCCCTGTAAAACACTGGTTAAGGGACTTGCCAAGAGGGTGAGGAGTTGCAATAAGTGCCGAGGCGAAATCTTTGTTTTCTACGGTTAAAGGATCCAGCTTATCCATAGTATCAGGGATGAAATACATTCTACCAGGTAGGACTTCTCGTACAGAACTCACACTTGCAGGAACTCTCTTGATACTATCGATAATGGTATAGTCTGCATGACAGAAGATGATATTACTATGTCTCCCCATTAATTCTATAATCAATATCTTCTGACACAGGTCACCAAGTTCATCCAGGTGTTCAATATGAAATTCTAAAATTCGTTCAAGCTTTGGTTGCTTGATATCTATAATTTTCCCGTTGTTTAAATGCTTTCTAAGAAGCATACAAAAGTTTGGTGCGGTCATCGGACTTGGTTTATTGGTTTCTGTAAGGTAAAGGAGTGGAAGAGAAGCGCTTGCAGAAGCGCATAGCCTTTTTTGGCCCCTTGGGGTCTTGAAGGTTAAAAGTAGTTCATCTGCTTCTGGTTGAGCAATTTTATGCAACCTTCCATCTGATAATTCTTGTTTTAATTCATGTGCGATATTCGCAACGGTTATTCCGTCAAAAGCCATATTGCTTTTCCTCCATTAATTCTTCTTTATAAATTGTGCAATTAGACCTTGCATATTTGTAGCTTGTCCTGATAATTCTTCACTGCTAGAAGCAGATTCTTCACTTGTAGCAGAATTTTCATGCACTACGTTACTGATTTGCTTTAAATCGTGTACAATCTCTTCTAGTAGAATGTGCTCTTCAGATACTGTACGGGATATGTTTTTTACATCGACAGCAATTTTTGAAGTCATTTCACTAATTGCATCCATAGAATTCATAGTGACTTTGGCACTTTCTGTGACTCTGGTAACAGAGGAGACTGTTTGCTCGATGAGTGTTGCAGTTAGATTGGATGCTTCGGCAGAACGTATAGCTAAATTTCTTACTTCATCGGCAACTACGGCAAACCCTTTGCTAGAAATACCTGCTCTTGCAGCTTCAACTGCCGCGTTAAGAGCTAAGATATTTGTTTGAAATGCAATGTCTTCTATGGTCTGAATAATCTTACTAATTTCGGATGAGTTCACTTTTACTTGTTCTATTTCCTCGGTTAACATTTTCATCTGATTATGAGTCTGATATAATTCTTTTTCTGTAGCGGAAGAATCTTCTGTAATATGCGTTAAGTTTTTTTCGATTCCAAGAAATTGAGACTCTAGCAAATCCATAGATGAAGACAGGGAGGTAATAGAGTTTTCCTGATGAACAGAACCTTGTGCAATACGCTGGGCTACATCGGAGATGTGAGCAGAACCAAGCGCCACTTGAGATGCAGAGATATCAATATCATGCAAAAGATAGGAGATTTGATTTGCTAACTTATCTAACTCAATATTCAAAGTGTCCTTGTTAGAACGAAGACGGACAGATACATTTAAATTACCGGAAGCAATCTGCTCCATAGTCTGCACACTTTCGTGAATACTATTACTCATATCTTCAAAAGCACCGACTAGCTCTGCTAGTTCTTCTGCCTCTATTGTTGTATCATTCAAAAAATCTAATTTCTTCTTGCTCGTGTCGCCAATGGCAAGGGTTTTTGACCAGTTCGTAATCCCTTTTAGCGGAGTGGCAATGCTAGACGCAGTGCGTGTAATATAGAAGCTTGCCAGAAGCACAGTTAAAAATGTAATGACTAAAAGTGAGATTAAAAGGTAAAACAACATTTGATAGCTTTCGGTAATTGGTATAACAGTAGCAAGAGATAATCCAGCAATCCCTATAGGTTCAAAGTGTACAAGAGAATGGGTATTATTTATAGACGCAGTGACATTACCATCTTCTCCAGCAGTCATTCTAGAGATAAGATCCATGAAAGTATCATCCGAGTTGTCTATGTAATTATCTCCACCAGAGGATTCACCAGTTAGCCAGTTTTGCATCAACACAATCTCTTCGTCAGGATGTGCAGACACAGTACCATCTGCGTTGAGCATAAAAGAGTAGGTGTCAATGGAATCACTTTCTTGACAAATCATTTCAGATAAATGTTCTAGATGAAGAAACCCAACTAATACCCCAAGTTTATTATTTTCTTCCCCGTAGATAGGTACTCCTATTCCGATGATTTTTCGACCAGTACTGTTAGAAAAAGTAGGTTCGGAAACAACTGTGACCTCTTCATTCCAAGGCACTGTAAAATAAGTCTTATCCATGATAGAGACACCTCTGCTAGAGATCCCTTCAGTATGTGCAATATTATCTGCTGTCGCATCTGCTATTAAAAAATGAGACCAGATATTCTCCTTGTCAGAAATATATTCTTGAAGATAAGGTTCTGCAATAGTTGGATTCATGGAGACAACGGCTTGATTTTTTGCGTGTATTTCAACTGCTTCAGCATATTTTGAGATCCGTTCATTCACATTAGATACAATAAGTTGAGTTTCACGCTCCAATTGATCTTGCACTTCATTAGTTATTGAAAAATAAATCATTATGGAAACAATACCCATTCCTAAAAGGAGAGGAATTAGAAAGGCACGAATAGACTTTCGGGTGATAACATTCTTGATAGAATTACTCTTCATTAGCAGGTCCTCCAAAACTTAAATCTTCTAAAGGATATCATAACATTTGTTGAGAAAAATGTATAGTATTACTAGGAAAGACATTAAGGATATGGTAAAATGTATATACAATTCAATGAATTGGTCGAAAGGGAAAAGAAGGAAATAGTATGATGAGAATAGCAGTTTGTGATGATGATGAAATACAGTTAGAGTTATTAAAAGAATATGTATTTGAAATAGGGAAAGAGATATTTCACACCTGCCAAGTAATTGGATTCCAAGAGGGTGAAAGGCTACTTAGTCAGCCTAGCAGTTTTGATTTGGTCATGTTGGATGTACACATGAATGGACTTGATGGGTTTGAAGTTTCAAAAAAGCTAAAAGAGTTATACCCAAATCAAATAATTATATTTGTTACATCTGATTTTGAGCAAGTCTATGATTCTTTTCAACATCAGGCGTTTGATTTTGTGAGGAAAAGAGATTCGTTTTTAATTAAACAAGACATTCGAACTGTTTTACATAGAGTGAAGGAACATAGGGGAAGGAAAGATTACATAATGATTTTATCTGTTGATGGAAAAACACACAAGATTCATTATAACCAAATCATCAAAATGGAAAGTAAAAAAAACTATATTCATTACCATATTGATGATAATGAAGTAATAATAGAGAGAAAAGCATTAGTTGCAATAGGTGAGATTCTGAAGGGAAATGGGTTTGTAAAAGTAAATAAAGGCACTTATGTGAATTTGAATTTTGTAGAGTGGATAGATCGAAAAGAGCGATGGGCATACGGGAAAAAGTTAGGAAAAGTAGAAGTGAGTAAAAGCTATGAAAAGTCATTGATGGGAAGTTACATGGATTTTTTAGGCAGTTAGGAAGGATGGACGGATTCTATGTTTGAAGGACTAATCAATATATACAATGCTTTTATATGGGGCTATTTTCTGCAGAAATATTTATCATTGAAAAAGTATAGTTCAATAACATTTAATGTTGTAGCGACAGTAGTAGGAACCATGTGCATTTCGTTAATGAATCATTATTTTTCGTATGAAGGATATATAGGATTAATAGTATACATTATGTACCTGTTTTTGTTATCAAGAATTTTTTTGATGGGAGATTGGAAAGAACAAATATACTATATCTTAATTATCAATAGTATTCATAGTACAGAATCTCTCTTAGTTGCAAAAGTCTTTTCTTTGATAGGCGACTACTCGGTATTTGAAATATATGCTAATGAAGGATTATATCGAGCGTTTATAGTAGTGATTTTACAAACCATGGTAACAGTATCTCTTGTAGCCGTGTATAGAATAAAGAAAAAACATGGTGTTTATTTAAATTCAATAGAAAAAAGCATAGGAATTATAATACTTTTACTAACAAATATTCTGTTTATTGTTATGAATTACCTAGAATCCTATTTTGAGCATGATGTAGTTGTAGAACGGATTATGCTAATGATGTTAATACTAATGATTGCAGTTAATATCATAGTGCATTATTTGTTATATCGCATCCACTTTGTCAATAGTAAAGAGGTTCGAAGCAAAGAGCTTGAAAAAGAGCTAGAACTCTATAAAAATAACACAAAAATGCTACAAGAGAAATATAAGGAGATTAAAAAAATTAGGCATGATATCCATAACTCTTATTTGATTATTGCTCAACTTGCAGAAAGAAATCAAATAGAAGATATCAAGGATTATGTCGGAGCGAAAACGGATGAACTAGAAGATAGAAGTATGATATTTACAGGGTGTGTGTATGTGGATGCTTTGCTAGTTTCAAAGCTTATTAGTATAAAAAAACATAATATTCAACTTGAATATCAATTGAATAAGATTGATTGTACAAACCTTGATGAATTAGATGTGTGTAGTATTTTAGGAAACTTACTAGATAATGCTATTGAGTCATGTTTGAAAGTTGAAAAAAATGAAAAGGTTGTCCAACTCAAAATTAAAAGCGATAATGACAAGCTTTTTATACACTTGAATAACAGTACTGCGGAAAATGTAACTCAGGAGACTGTGAAAGGTGGAACTAGTAAAGTGGAGAAAAATAACCACGGAATGGGCATGGAGATAGTTGAAGAGTTAGTAGCTCGGTATAATGGGCAATTTAGATGGACAGTAAAAAATCAAACGTTTAATGCACAGGTATTATTATTTGCAGATAGAAGGTAGCAATATTTCATGAGTGAAGTATTGCTACTGTTTTTATCCCTAAAAAAGAACAGTTCATCCCTAAATATTGAAGTGAAAGAGAGGAATATTCTATAATAAACACATAAAAAAAGTGCACGAACAAATTTGAAAGACAGAGGAGGAAACTTAATGCGGAGAATAATCGGAATCATTGTAGTTACTTTTGTTTTAACAGCCTGTGCAAGTCAAGATGCTTCTCGAGATGATGAGATGGAATATCAAGGGCCTAAAACCTATTCTGTAGTTGTGCCAGGAGTTTTTTATCGTTCAATAGAGAATGGCATTTACTATATGTCTTCTGTTGGGACTCTTATGTTCTATGACTATGAGGAAAAAGAGGATGTTGAAGTATGTACCAAAACGAATTGTACTCACAAACCTTGGGATGAGAGTGTACCAGAAGAACAGAGATGCGATGCATATCTAGATGCAGATAACCTATTTGTGATTGGGGATGAACTCTATTATTTTACCTCGCAGACTGAAGGGAAGGTTGAATTACACAAAGCCAATTTAGATTTAACAGAAAAGAAGGAGATATGTAGCCTAGAGGCGATTTCTGTTGGCTCTGTAGTCGTAACAGATACACATATATATGGGAATATGATACGACAGCCAAAGAAGGAAGATATCGAAATAAATGGTTCCTATACTGCAAAAAACAGATTTCAATTATTCTCAATTAGTTTATCGGATGGTTCAGTAGAATTTATAGGAAACGAAATATTAGATTATGCAAACCAGTTATTCTTAAAAGGGATGGTTGGAGATCACTTAATCTACGAATATTTTTATACTAAAGAAGATGCAATGGCAGCTACCCTGCAAGGTAAATCAGATGAGATTATAGATTACTGGGAGCTTAGAGGTCATTCAGTAAAAGATGGAGAGTGGAATAAGATACAGGAGGCAGAAAACCAGTATATTATCAATGGGTATTTGTTGGGTGAACAATATGTTTACAGCCATGTGGTGAAAGAGACAGAAAGTGAATATGGTTTAGAAGTGGAAGCCCAAGACTTGATCCTAGTCGACATAGAGACGAAAGAAAAGAAAATTGTTGCGAGAATGACGGATAAGCATCAGTGGTTTGATCAATGGGTATTCTATGAAGATAGAGAAAGTAAGGAGTTTTACAAACTAAATTTAGCTACTGAGGAGACAGAAGAGGGAGATTACAAAGAAATACATGACTACTGGATTTATAGTCGTGACGGTAAGTATTTGTATGGTGAGAAAAAGCTAGAAAGTGCAGAGAAGGTCTTTTTGGAAAAAGATGCATTGGAGGAATAAATTATGAAGAAGGGAAGCATTGTTTTTATAAGTGTGTTGATGCTAATAACAGGGTGTACCAATGCTGTTGGGGGAGAAGAGGTTATAGAAAAAGAAACTTTGCAATGGTATGTCAGAGTTCCGTTTTTAGATTCTCAACTAGGTCAATATATGAAAGATAAAACTGAAGTTGAAATCAATGAATTATTGGAGGCAGATAAGGTCGGATATCAGGTAGAGCTTTGCTATTTGGTGGATTTAGAACTGCCAACTGAGATAGAGTTAGAAGACAAAGGGATTACATCTTTATTGCAGTTAAAAGAATCAGGTACGCAAGTAGATGTAATTCAGACTAATAGCGGGATTTATAGTGAAGGCATGATTCTTTACCCTTTTACTTATTACTCAGCTGTGAAAGAGGAGTTGTTAGAACCTTTAGACGCTTATTTAGATACCGAAAAGGGAATAGAATTGGCTAAAGTGTTACCAAAAGAATGGATTGATGCAGGTGAAATTAATCATTTGACATATGGGGTAGGCGGAAGTTTCCAGTATAACTTTGGAACTGCATATAATCTAGAGTATCTAGAAAAATATAATATTGATTACACCCAGATTGATTCGGATTTCTATAACAATTATGAAATTTTTTATGAGATGGCAAGTGAGCACAAAGAACCAATTTATCAACTGCGATTTTCAGATATATATAGTGAATATGGACGCGGTACTATTGGACTTGGTGCAAATTATGTGTTGGAAGACAATGTAATTATTCCACAATTAAAATCAGAGAAGTTTAGAGAGGAGTATACTACAGCTCTTCAATGGAAGAAAGATGGGATTGCAACTACGGAAGAAGTGGCGACTCCGATTATTATGAACTCCTTTCTTACATGTGAATTTGAGCCCTATGAGACGATTGTTGATAACAATGGAGTAAAGGAACGGTGGTATGTTGTGCCAAATGAAAACGAGTCCCAAGAGCAGGTATTAGGAGATTATGTTACCACAAGTATTGCTAGTTGGAGTCAAAGAAAAGAAGATGCATTTGACTTTATCTGTCGTCTATATGGGGATGAAAGATATGCCAATGCAGCTAGATTTGGAGTAGAAGGAGTGGATTATACTATCGAGAATGATCGAATTAAAACAAGTTCTATGGAAAGTATGATGTTGGGGGAATTTGTAAATGCAACATTAACATATTCGAGTGAAGAAGAACCAGAAGATAAACTTGCTTGGATGAATGAGTATTATGAGAAGAACAATATGATATACGGCTTATACTTAAATCCAAGTACCATTCAAGATGAAATCTTAAAGGTATACGAAGTGTGGGGAAATACGATGTATCCACAGCAATTTACCGCTGATGAAAGTTCTGTAATTCTTTTTGGGACAGATGAATGGGAACATATTCTTGATAGTAGTATTGAAAAAATGAATGAAGCCGGAATGATAGCAGTTCTAGAGGAAGTGAATAGACAATACGATGAAGCCATGAAAGAAAATGAGTGAGTGGAATAGGGTGGTCTTATGAGGATTGAATTAGAAAGGTTGAATAAATGTTACGGAAATTACGTAGCATTAAATAATGTTACATTTTCTTTGGAAAAAGGTGTTTATGGATTACTAGGTCCAAATGGAGCAGGAAAAAGTACATTGATGAATTGTTTGGTGGGAAATATGATTCCAGACAGTGGAAGTATATATCTAAATGGTACAGATATTAAAAAATTAGGTATAGAATATAAAAAGTTACTAGGGTATATGCCACAACAGCAAGCCTTGTATGAGAATTTTACAGGAGAGCAGTTTTTAGATTACATTGCTGCGCTGAAAGGACTTAGAAGACAGGAGACAAGAGATGAAATTGACAATGTGTTAAATCTTGTTAATTTAAATACGGAAAGGCAGAAAAAGATTAAAGCTTATTCAGGAGGAATGAAACAAAGAATTTTAATCGCACAGGCACTATTAGGTAATGCAAAGATCTTAGTCCTAGACGAACCAACAGCGGGATTAGACCCCAAAGAAAGAATTCGTATTCGAGATTTGTTGGAAAAAATAGGAGCTGAAAAGATTGTTCTAATTGCAACCCATGTAATTTCAGATGTAGATAAAATCAGCAAAGAATTGATTTTGATTCAAAAAGGAGCAATCCTAAGAAAAGAAAAGCCTGAAAAACTTTTAGAAGAATTAAAGACGAAGAGTGAACACTCTTATACATCAAATTTGGAAGACGTATATCTAGCGTATTTCGGGGAGGAATAAGAGGTGGTAGCATGCGATTGTGGAAGCTAGAAATGGAAAAGCTATATAAAAATCAGATGATTTTACTCATGGTATTTGTCTTCTTAGTAATTAATACGGGACTTTTTTATATGGATTATTCAAAAACCAGTTTTCAAGAAGCAGAGATAGGAAACGAGAATGATATAGTAGTTCATAATATAGAAAATTATGCAGTGTATTTAGAAGAAATCCAAGAAAAAGGGGAAGGCAGTCAAATATCTATTTTCCAGTCGGGTGATGAGTATGTAGAAAAAAACAATCAGAAAACAGCACGAGATTTTCTTCATTTAGAAGGTACAGAACTGACAATGACTAATTACAGAACCTTTAGTGAGTCTACAGAATCAGAGGTGACAAGCATATTTATTGTGGTTATTCTGTGTTACGGAGTTGTACTACTATTAATGGAAGAATCTAGTATATTTCCACTGATACATACATTGAAGTGTGGAGAGCGAAGATATATGTTAGGAAAGATCCTAGCATTATTTGGCTTAGTAATTGGAGTTAGCATCTTGTTTTGGGGAAGCAATCATTTATTGAGTTTAATAGTATATGGCGGAATTGATTATAACGTACCGATCCAATCCATACCCAATTATTACACATCAAATCTAAATGTGAGCATAGGAGAAATGCTACTTGTTCTATTCGGTACGAGGGTTCTAATTTATACGCTTATTGTTCTGGTGGTTTATTTTATTGTGTTGAAATTATTGCAGATGCAAAAAATCATAATGGTTATTGGAAGCATTATTGTCTTGGAACTTTTTTTAAAGAATTTACCAGGACAAGGCACAATCGCTGTATTACTTCGTAACCTGAATTTAGTTCAACTATTATCACCACATTATATTTATGGACAATACTATAATGTCTCTATAGGGAGAGAACCAATAAATCTATTAGTGCTATGTGTTATAGCAGTTCTTCTTATGATAATTATCTTCTTCTCTCTTAATGTGATGACTTTTTCAACCAATAGTAACAACAAAATAAAGGAGAAAAGAGTCAGAAACAAGAAAGTAAGGGTAGGCCATTCTCTAATCTATCATGAAGGGTACAAGTTCTTAATTGACAATAAGGGAATGTGGATATTCATCGTTTTTAGTGGACTGATTATAGCTAGATTTCAAACAACTGTAATAGGGATTGAGCAAAACGAACGATACTATCAAGAATATATAGATAGATTTGGTGGAGAAGTAACAGAAACAACAATAGCTGCAATTAAGGACGAAGTAGATTCGATGAACCAATATAGGGCGGAATTGGAGCTATTGCCAGATAGATATGAGAATGGAGAAATTGGAATCAGAAAGATGCAATCACTCTCTGCTGGAATTGTGCACCAATTGGAAAAAGAGCCAGCCCTGATGCGAGTCCAAGAACAAATGAAGTATCTAACAAGCGAAGTGGAAACCCCTGTATTAGTAGATGAATTAGGGTATCTAGAATTAGCAAATCATGGATATGTTGGAAAGTCTATAGAAATTATAAATGTTGCAATATACGTAGTATTTGCAATATTATTATACATCAGATACTTTGCATACGAGTATACTAGTGGAGTCACCTGTGTTGCTACCTGTTATCCGAGAGGAGGAAAAGTTGTTTGGAAATATAAGGTGGTGTATATTGTGATAGCTCATACGTTGATATTTATAGGCATATGGTTATCGATGTACTGGAGAATAGTGAGTAGCTACGGAATAGAAAATGGGCAGGCGCTTGCGGAAAATATAGAAAGCTACAAAGGAGTGTTTATGAATCGATTGACATTGAACCAAGCGCTTCTAGTTATCTATAGTATTCGTTATATCCTAACTGCTGCTTGCGGAGGAGTTTTATGTGTTGTCGCTTGTAAAATAAAAGAAGTAACAAAAGCGATATTTGTCGCGATTATAGCATTCTTAATTCCAATCTGTTTATATATGGTTGCTCTTTGGGGATAAAATAGAATCTTGATTGTTATTATGACAACCTCGTGTTACAATAAATAAATAAGAAAAGAGATTAAGTTGTGACAAATATGGAAGAAACGAGGCAAAGGCAAATGATAAAAAGCATGACAGGTTTTGGTAGATATGAGGCATCCGATGATTTAAGGAAGGTAACAGTGGAACTAAAGAGTGTGAATCACAGATATTTAGACGCTAACATTAGAATCCCAAAGAAACTTGGGTATTTTGAATCCTCGGTTAGAGCCTTGTTGAAAGACTATGCTTCTAGAGGGAAGATAGATATCTTTATTAGCTATGAAAATCTCGTAGAAGCACAATCTAGTTTAAGATATAATAGTAGTTTGGCAAAAGAACACCTTTTATATTTGAATCAAATCAGCGAAGAATTAGGTGTGCGTAACGATGTAAGTGCAACCTATATTGCAAGATGCCCAGAAGTATTAGTCATGGAAGAAAATCAAGAAGATGAAGAAGAGATTTGGGCAATACTATCTGCTACATGCAAGAAAGCTTTTGCTGCTTTTGCTGAAAGTAGAGGTGCAGAAGGTGTTAGACTAAGAGAAGATATACTTGGGAAGCTAATCAACATGGAAAAGTATATCTTAAAGGTAGAATCCCGTGGCCCAGAAATACTAAGAGAGTACCGTGGGAAATTAGAAGATAAAGTAAAAGAACTACTAAATGATACACAGATAGATGAAGGGAGAATAGCTACAGAGATTGTACTTTTCTCTGATAAGATTTGTACAGATGAAGAGACTGTTAGACTTAGAAGTCATATCTTGCACATGCGAGAAACCTTCGGCTTGAAAGAGGGAATCGGTAGAAAACTAGATTTCATCGCACAAGAGATGAACCGAGAGGCTAATACGATACTTTCAAAGGCAAATGACATGGAAGTATCAAATTGGGCAATTGAGCTTAAAACGGAAGTGGAAAAAATTCGAGAGCAGATACAAAACATAGAGTAACAATTCAGCCTTGCGGCTGAATACAAGTGATTCTGCGGTATGCTTGCATAGCAGCAGATGAGTCTTGTAATACAGCCATAAGGCGTTTTGCCGTAATCGAGGATATAGCTACGTAGTAGCGTCATAGGTCGTATAGCGACCTATCCGAGATATTAGGCTGAATTGTTAAAGTATAGAGTAACAATTCAAAACTTTTTATCGACAGATAAGCAGAAAAGTATTATAAT
>CAYJHQ010000032.1:0-7194 GCA_964369775.1 uncultured Lachnospiraceae bacterium | reverse complement strand
ATAGAGTAACAATTCAAAACTTTTTATCGACAGATAAGCAGAAAAGTATTATAATATATTATTAGAAATAAAAGGGATTAATGGAGATAGAGTATGAACAAAAGAGGAGTCTTAGTGGTGGTTTCTGGGTTTTCCGGAGCGGGAAAAGGAACTATTATGAAATCGTTATTGCAAAAATACGATAATTATGGGTTGTCAATATCAGCGACAACGAGAGCGCCAAGGGTAGGAGAAGAGCACGGTAGAGAATATTTCTTTAAAACAACACAAGAATTTGAAAAAATGATTGCGCAAGATGAATTAATAGAGTATGCTAAGTACGTTGACAATTACTATGGTACTCCACGTCCTTATGTAGAAGAACAGCTAGAAGCAGGAAAAGATGTGATCCTAGAAATTGAGATACAAGGGGCTTTAAAGATTAAAGAAAAATTCCCAGATACTTTATTACTATTTGTAACTCCGCCAAATGCAAAAGCTTTAAGAGAGCGTTTAATAGGAAGGGGAACAGAGACGATAGAGGTGATTGAGTCAAGGCTAAAGAGAGCTGTTGAAGAATCAGAGTACATGGATGAGTATGATTACTTAATTGTAAATGACGAGGTTGAATCTTGTGTAGAGCAATTGCATCATATTATTCAGAAGCAACATTTTAGATGTGCTTATAATGAAACGTTTATGAATCAGATAAAATCTGAACTAAAAGAATTATAAATAAGAGAGGAGATTTAATTTATGTTACATCCATCATATACAGATTTAATGGAAGTTGTAAATCAAGGAACAGAAGAGGGGACAGCGCAGATTGTAAATAGTAGATATTCTATTGTACTTGCAACTGCAAAGAGAGCAAGACAAATCATTGGAGGGGAAGAACCACTTGTTCGTGCAAAAAACACAGACAAACCACTTTCTATAGCTATTGCTGAATTAAACAACTCAGCAATTAAGATTATTGTTACAGACGAAGAATAGAAAGTTAGGCAGATGCTTAGGTATCTGCCTAACTTTATGATAGGAGAAAGATTAATGAATATATTATTTGTATCACTAGGATGTGATAAGAACCTAGTCGATGCCGAAGTTATGCTTGGGTTATTAGCATCAAAAGGTTATAAAATGACAGATTTTGAAGAAGAAGCAGATATTATCGTTGTAAATACTTGTAGTTTTATCCACGATGCAAAAGAAGAAAGCATCCAGACAATACTTGAGATGGCAGAGTATAAAAATGAAGGTAAGTTAAAGGCCTTAATTGTAACGGGATGCCTTGCACAACGATATAAAGAAGAGATATTTGAAGAAATCAAAGAAGTAGATGCAATACTTGGAACATCTTCTTATGATCAGATTCTAGATGCAGTAGAAGAAGCCCTAGAAGGAAAAACACACATACAGAAACTGAGCCATATTGATGAACTACCATCTGTAAAGACAAAACGTCTAGTTACTACTGGTGGTCATTACGCATATCTAAAAATTGCAGAAGGATGTGATAAACACTGTACCTACTGTATTATACCAAAACTTCGTGGAAACTTTAGAAGTGTGCCAATGGAGCAGATATTAGAAGAAGCGAAACAACTTGTGGATCAAGGAGTGAAAGAACTGATTCTTGTAGCACAAGAGACTACTGTGTATGGAAAAGATATTTATGGAGAAAAAGCACTTCCTAGATTATTAAAAGAGCTATGTAAGATTACGGGACTTTATTGGGTTAGAATTTTATACTGTTATCCGGAAGAGATTACCGATGAATTGATTCAGGTGATTAAAGAAGAACCGAAAGTCTGTAAGTATTTAGATATCCCAATTCAACACGCTTCTGATGAAATATTAAAGCGTATGGGAAGAAGAACATCAAAAGAACAACTTACAAACACTATAAATAAGCTAAAAGAAGAGATACCAGAGATTTGCCTTAGAACAACTCTGATTACTGGTTTTCCTGGCGAAACAAAAGAACAGCATGAAGAATTGTATCAATTTGTTGACGAGATGGAGTTTGATCGTTTGGGTGTATTTACCTATTCGCCTGAAGAGGATACACCAGCTGCAGTAATGGAAGGACAGATAGATGAGTCAGTTAAAGAAGAGCGACAAGCTGAAATTATGGAGTTGCAACAAGAAATAGCATTTGAAAGAGCGGAGCAGATGATTGGGAGAGAAGTTCTCGTAATGATAGAAGGAAAAGTTGCAGATGAGAACGCCTATGTAGGTAGAACTTATAAAGACGCCCCAAATGTAGATGGATTAATCTTTGTGAATACAGAATTAGAACTAGTCTCTGGAGACTTTGCGAAAGTGAAAGTGACAGGTGCACTAGAATATGATTTGATAGGAGAGATAAGCGATGAATTTACCAAATAAATTAACCGTGATAAGAGCAGTAATGATTCCTTTTTTCGTGGCATTTATGCTAGTGGAAATTGTTCCAGGATATGATAAATGGATTGCACTTGCAATCTTTTGTGTAGCAAGCTTTACGGATTTTTTGGATGGATATATAGCTAGGAAATATAACTTAGTAACAAACTTTGGGAAATTTATGGATCCTTTAGCGGACAAGCTTTTAGTAGGTGCAGCAATTATATGCCTAATTCCACTTGAAAGAATTGAGGCGTGGATGGTAGTTGTAATTATTAGCAGAGAATTTATCATTAGCGGTTTTCGTTTAGTGGCTTCTGATAATGGAATTGTAATTGCAGCTAGTCCTTGGGGGAAATTTAAAACAGTAGTACAGATGGTGATGATTATTGTATTAATTGCAGATTTTGGTGGCACTACAATAGCTGTAGTGGAAAATGGACTTATGTGGTTAGCAGTATTTTTGACGATTGTATCTCTTGTAGATTACATCATGAAGAATAAGAAAGTATTAACACAAGGCGGAATGTAAGAATGCAAAAAGTGCTATTAAGAGCATATGTGACAGGAAATTTAGGCGATGATTTATTTATAAAAATCATTTGTGCGAGATATAATAATGTAAAGTTCTATATTATGGGCGAGAAAAAGTACAAATCAATATATGAAGAATTGAGTAATTTAGAGTATATAACAATTAACCAATGGCATAAGTGTATTCGATTGATTTGTGAGACGGTAGGATTGAATTCATTTTTCTTTTGGCCACTTCCTAAAGTAGATGCACTAGTATATATAGGTGGTTCGATTTTTATGGAATTAAAAGGTTGGAGAAAAGAATTCCAGCGTAATGCAAATTTATTCTCTCTATTTGAACGAAAATACATTATTGGTGCGAACTTTGGACCGTATTACCACGAAGAATTTCAGGAGCTTTACCTAAACGAATTTAAATCTTTTGATGATATAAGCTTCAGGGAAAGTAGTTCAGCAGCGTTATTTGATTCAGTGAAGAATATTAGGGTGAACCCAGATGTTGTGTTTCAGTTGGATACATTTCCAACTGAAGGCAAGGATTATTATATTATTTCAATATTGAATTGCTTAAAGAAAGAAAGTATAGAGCACAAACATTCACAATATATGAAAAAAATGAAAGAGATTGTTTCAGAAATTCTAAAAACAGGATCAGAAGTAGTATTGATGTCGTTTTGTGAAGCAGAAGGCGATACAATTGCTATTGAAGAATTATACGATAGTTTGCAGAACTTTGAGAAAGTGAAAGTTAAAAAATACACTCACTGGAATATAGATGAATCATTAGATATTATAAGAATGTCACAGGGAATTGTAGCAACTAGATTTCATGCAATGATTTTAGGTATGGTTTGGGAAAAAAAGCTTGTTCCAATTATTTATGATAAAAAAATGAGTAATGTTTTAGAGGATATGGAATACTGTGGACCTCAATATAGTGTTGAACATATAGAGGAACTTAATGCAGCAAAGCTAATAGATGAGCTTGGAAGAACAATAGAGATTGATATCGAAAATTTAGTAGCGAAATCGAAAAAGCAGTTTAGTGAATTAGATAAGTTTTTGGCAGATAATTAATACGTAAGAAAGGTTTAGTCTAGTAAAAGAAGATTGCTAAACGAATCTCAAGCTCTTGTATGGATAATGGGGGGGAATTGGATTAATTATACTGGCCATTTTTCCAGAGATTTTGATGTGGTTAGCAGATGCATTTGAAATATTTTGGCCACCTTCAGTACTGATCTTCTTTTTATTAGTTATTATTTTTTACATGTTGTTTAGTTACGCTAAGTCAATCTCAACGTTGACTAACCAGGTGGCAGAACTAACCATTCAGATTTCTTTGTTAAAGCACGAGAACAAGAAATTAAAAAGACTAGAGAATTGTACAGAAGAGGAAGAGAAGAATGAATATATTAATATGTAGTAAAGACAACGAATTTTCATCAGTTTTAGCTAGAAGACTTGGAAACGAAAATCATGAGGTGTACCTTTTATCAGAAAAAGAGAATGAAGGGAGCACTCATCCAACTAAAGTATTGCAAAAATATGAGTTCAATTATAGTAATGAGAATATAGTGCGAATTATGCGTAACATAGTAGTAGATGTGGTTCTTATTGCAGGATACATTGACTTTTTATTTGAAAAAGGAAACGCACAAAAAAATCAGTGGAATACATCACTGGAATGACAAATTTGTTAGTGAGTGCAGAGTTAGCGAATGTAAAAAGGATTGTATATTGCTCAACATTAGATAACTACAAAGAGTTGTTTAGCGAAAAGGATGCGCGTGAGAAATCGCATACAGATTTAGAGGTGGTAAAAAAATCTTTGGAACAGGTAGAAGCAACATATGCTACTAAATGTTCAAGATGCTATTGAAGTTTTGATAAATGTGATAAAGTCTTCCGAACGAAATCAATTGTATCAGATTGAATCAGAAGTCTACGAGGAAGAGGGGATTGCAGAACTTATTGAAAATGCTAGTTTCAATGAGAGCGAGAAAAAGGAGATAATTGATAAGCAAGCGAACAAAATTCACTTCCCTTGTGGGTTAGGGTATAGTGATAATGAGCGCCTTGCTTTTTTGCCGCGTCATAAAGTAGAAGAAGAGATTAGTGATTTTTACGAGATATTAAAGAAGAATATCGAAAAAGAAAATGAAAGCAATGAGAAAATATCTCTATTCAAAATGAGTAGACAAATAGTAGAGACTTCAATCTTTTTCTTGGTAATCTTAGGGTTAGAATACTTGGTGAGTGGTCAGTCTCTTGGATTTAATATCGACTTTTTCTTCTTATTTGCAGTAGTGGTAGCAGTTATATATGGAATGAGCTACGCGATGTATGCAACGGCTTTGTCCACAGTTGGATATTTGGTTCTTTTTATGATGGGGTTCAAAGATATAGAAACAGCCACAACCTATCAAATTTTGGTTCAGACGCTTCAGCTAGCTCTTTGTGCAGTAGTTATAGGTGTTTCTAGAGACAATTATACGCGAAAAAATATAGACTTAGAAGAAGCGAATCAACACAATTTACAGCAGTTAGAGGATATTACAAGAATCAATGAAAGTAATATCTATATAAAAGAAATTTATGGGAAACGATTAACTGCATACAAGAATAGTTTTGCAAGATTATATACAATTACGAGTCAATTAAACTTCTTAGATGCGAGTAAGGTACTATGTCAGACAGCAAAGGTGGTAAGTGAATTAATAGAGACAGAGCATGTATCAATATATATATAGTAAGTCTTCCAATTTCTTTCGTTTAGCAGCGGCTACTTCAGATAAAAGTAGCATTGAGATAGGAAAATCTTTTGAATATAATGAGAAGATCTATTTTTACAACGAACTCCAAAGAAAAGATGTCTATATGAATCGTGAGTTTAATGAAAATAAGCCTACTTATGTACTTGCAATTTACGGAGAAGATGAGACTGTGGATGCAATCATTATCATTTGGGCAATGAATTTAGCGCAAGTGAGCTTGTATCAAAGTTCTATGCTTGTAGTTTTGAGCCGATTGGTAGAAAAAACAATGGCAAGTGCACTAGAATATGAGAATTTGCATTTCGAAAATGCGTATATAGAGGAAACACGTGTCCTAAAGATGGATGCATTTATGGAAAAAGTAAGAGTATTTGCAAGTGGAGAAGAAAATGGTTTGATGTCTTATACGATATTAAGGCTCAGCACAAAAGGAAATGGCACTAATGCTACATTTTTAAAAGAAGCAGAAAGTTTGGTGAGAGATACAGACTATGTAGGATGTGATATGAAATATGTATATCTACTACTATCTAGTTAAGATGAAGCGGATACCCAGTTTGTTATCAAGCGATTGGAAAGTAGAGGAATTGCTTCAGAGATTATAGCAAAAGAAAAGATATTGGAGGGGAAAGTTGACTAGTATTTCTATTATTCTAATTATAAATGCGTGTCTTTCCCTTTTGGTTGCCACGTATTTTTGCATACACAAAAAAATTATAAAGGGGCTATTACTAACTACGTTTTGTTTGGTTGCACCTGTAGTCGGAATTTTATGCCTTGTCGTATCTATTATTGTAAATAAAGTGATAATGAAAAAAGTAAAAAAACCACTCAGTATACAAGAACTGAGTATAGAAGGAAAACGGACACAGGCCGTACTAGAAGTGGATATTGAAAGCGAATCAGATAAAATCCCTCTTCGAGAAGCTATGATTGCTACAAATATTAGAAGACAATGAAAAGTTCTATGCGGACAGGGTTAAAATTAGCAATATGATTGTGAAAAAAATGGATTCAGAATGGAATGGAATAGATGACGATGTCACGACAAATCAAGTGAGAATGATTCTGGATTTTCTACACTATATGCCATATGAATATATAAAAAATCAAAGGAAAAGTTATGTGGAAGTAATGGAATTATTTTCAAAGAAAAAGGATTATGTAAAGTATAATGCGATTACAGCTTTGCTTTTCTGTGGTAATTACATCCTTAGGAGTCGTAAAACAGTACTTTATCATAGCGAATCAGCGGCATTACATAGTGTGGAATAGCTTTATATTTTTCAATCTAGTACTATTTGTTTTTCAAGCAATTGTAATCTTCTATATGAAAGATTTCCTATTGGCTATGAGTTTGTATATTTTAAAAAGTGTGCTAATCAATTGCACCTACACTTACGTGATAAAAAATGATTATTCATACTTACTAAAAGGACAAATTCAACAATGGGCGACAAAAAGGAAAAACATATTTCGTGATATTTTTATTGTTTGATTCAAGATTTTATAC
>CAYJHQ010000031.1:22481-30858 GCA_964369775.1 uncultured Lachnospiraceae bacterium | reverse complement strand
GGAATATGCTTCTTGTGGAGGGGGATTTCCAATTAGAACAGTCGGAAACGAAGCAGTAGTAGGGGCAATCATTACATCGAACCTCTATCATGTTGTAGACCACGGCTTTATTGTAGAATGTCTAAGCAAATTTCTAGATGTAAGTAAAGTACCAGAATATATAGAAAATTAAAATATTAACCATCTTACAAGATTCCTTTAAAAAGAGTGAAGTAAGGTGGTTATTTTTTTTGTTCAATTATTACTTCAATCAGTGGTTGAAACTTGACAATTTGTGAGATTCTTTGTAGACTGATAATAGTAGAAGCAAGCGGAATATTCGGGGAAAATCGAAGCAAGTATTCTTGCAGAATGGAGCAGTCAATGAAGAAAATCAGGACGAAAATTTTGATTACAATACTACCATTAGTAATTATTGGAAGTGCTATTATAAGCATATCTTTTTCATATAGTATGTATAATAGCAATTTTACACAATTAAAGTCATATATGGATGATACGACAGAATTCGTTAAAGTAGCAGTGCAGTCACAGTTATGGGATTATGCAACAGTGGCAAATCAATTAGCAAGTGATCCGATTCTTTCACAAGAGATTCCAGATTCTAACGACGTAGATTATGAAGAGGTGAAATCAGAGATACTAGGTTATGCTAGTGAGCTGGTAGAGTTACATGGATTCGGTTTTATAGAGGTGTTAGACGAGAATGGAATTGAACTGAATTCTGGCTATGACTTTTCTTACGAGCAATATTTTCAATTTACAAGAGATCAACGTGAAGTGTACATAACAGATCCGATAGTTAGTGAACTATCAGGAAACCTTTTCATGATGATAGCCGCACCAATTGTCAATGATGATGATGAGTTTACAGGTTGTGTAGTATATGCAATTGACCCTACTCTTTTTTCGCAGTTTGTAGCAAATATTAATATAGGAGGTAATGGTAACGCCTATATTGTAAACAAAGATAGCAAGGTGATAGCACATGAGGATAATCAGTTGGTATATGATGAGTTCACGAGTGAGACTTCTGTAACGGAAGCACCAGAAAATAAAGGGCTATCCGATTTACTTGCTGACTTAGTGAAAGGAAATGCGGGATTTTCTACATATACTTTTGAAGGTGTAGAAAAATTTGCAACGTATACACCGATTGACGAAACGAATAGTTGGGGACTAGTTATCACTTCGGATCGAAATATTTTTTTAAATGAGTTATATACACTGATACTAATTAATTCATTAATAAGTGTTGGGTTTGTTGTTCTAATATCGGTTGTAATTAGTCTAGTCAGCAGTAGAATTTCAAAACCTGTATCCCAGTGTGCAAAACGACTGGAAGAACTTTCAGCGGGGGACTTACAATCACCAGCTCCATTGGTAAAATCTAACGATGAAACAAAACAATTGGCTGATGCTATACAAGTGCTAGGAGAGTCAATAAGTGTAATTATTAAGGATATTGATCAAGCCTTGGTTCAGATGGGAGATGGGAATTTAATTGCTGATAGTTATGCACAAGAGTATTATGTTGGAGAATTTTCAGGTTTTTATGAGAGCATGGATAAAATTCAAAAGAGATTATCAGCTTCAATTACATCTATTAGAGATATATTAACTAATGTTAACAACAAAAGTAGGCAAGTGTCATATTCTGCGCAAAATATAGCCCAAAAAACTGTAGAGCAGTCTAAAGCAATAGAACAGTTAGCGAAGAACTTGGAAGAGATATCCGTAAAGTCGAAAAAGACGACAGAGAATACAAGAGAAGCGAATATCATGAATGAAAAGACAAAAAGCGAGTTAGAGCAAAGTAATAATAGTATCCAAGAGATGATTGCAATTATGGATATAATGATTGTTAAGGCTCAAGAGACTGAAAAAATTGTAAAAACGATTGATGATATTGCATTCCAAACAAATATTTTGGCGTTGAATGCAGCGGTAGAGGCAGCAAGAGCAGGTGAATCAGGAAAAGGATTTGCTGTAGTAGCAGATGAAGTGCGAAATCTAGCGTCTAAATCAGCTCAAGCGGCTAAGACAACAACAGATCTTATAACAGAGACAACGGACACAGTTAAGTCAGTGGCTGATAAGATGCAAGTTTCTATACAGTCGATGGAGCTGTTAAAAGCAAGTGCAAAGAACTTGGGAGAACGGGTTACAAGTGTGTCTATAGACTCTGAAGAGCAGTTTACACAAATAAAACAAATCAATGAAATTGTTGCTGATTTATCAAATACCGTAAGAGAAAATGCTAGTACAGCAGAGCAGAGTTCATCAGCAAGTGACGAGCTATTTAGACAAGCGGAGCAGTTAAAGAATATTGTAGCTCAATTTACAGTTTATAAGTAAAATGATTAGTTGGGGAAATGAATAAGGGATAAGGAATAGGGGAAAGAAAAAAGAATGATTGAAAAAAAAGTAAAAATGGCCATAACGATATTGGCCAGTTATATTATTGGGTTTATTTATGTAGATAGCTTTATTCTACGAAGTGAGCATTATGAAGTTTGGCGAATCATATTTGCGCTGGGGCTGGTGATTTGGGTAGAGTCCTTAGCCTACGAAAGAGAGAAGAAAGTAAAGATAAGGGAAGCATTGTTTTGGCTTATTAGTATGATTCTGTTGGTGTGTGCTCCACTAATAAGAGGGAACGGAACCATGTTTGGAGAGACAACTGGAGGAGTCGTTGGATTTTTCTTTGTTTTAGCATTACATATGGTTGCTGTATTATATATTCTTTCTCGATATGATTATTTGGTAGAGGGGAAAATAGGTAGCTTCTTTGCAATAGATTGGATTTACGGATTTATTATCATACCATTTAGTCGTTTCTTTCTACGAATCAAACTGTTGGTAACACTTTTAACACCAACTCAAAAAGAAAAAAAAGAAGAGGAGCACAAAGACCGAGGAGTGATAATCTTTTTATTCATCTGTGGAACAATAGTACTTTTATTTATAGCAATTGATTTATTGAGTTCCGCTGACGAGAGGTTTGCCCAGTTAATGAGAGGAATTATTAATTTTTCTTGGTTGAATATGAAATTTGTATTTTCATTCGTGTTATCAATTCCAGTAGGTGCGTATTTATTTGGTCTGGTAGTTGGGTGTTGTACAAAATGTGTTGAGAAAGTTGATCACAAAAATATTATACAGAGCATAGGGAAGATGAGAGTGCTTCCAAATGTGATGCTATCAGCTGCATTAGCAATGTTTTGCCTTATCTATGGATTATATATTTCCTTACAAGTGGGGTATTTTGTTGGAGCCTTAACTGGAAATTTACCGGAAGAGTTTACGTTTTCAGAGTATGCAAGGCAAGGGTTCTTTGAATTGTGCATGATTATGGCGCTCAATCTAAGTTTATTATTTTTAGTAGCAAAACTGAGCAAAAACCCAATGAGAGAAAGTGTAGGATTAAAAAGTGTAGTAACATTATTTTTAGTTGAAAGCTTATTTTTTGCAGTAACAGCATTTTCAAAATTAGTACTTTATATTGATGCTTATGGTTTCACATCATTGCGACTTTTATCCTCATGGTGCGTATTTGCGTTAACACTCGCGGTGATTTGTGCTACAATTTCTGTATGGAAACCATTCAAAGTAGTGGGTAAAGTGATTTATGTGAGTGTTGCTACATATGTAATAGTTTGCTTTTTGTAAACGAGGAGAAATGATGATAGGATATATGTATATATTAGTAATAAATGTTGTAGCATTTGTTTTGTTTGGGGTGGATAAGCGAAAGGCAAAAAAGGGACAGTGGCGAATATCAGAAAACACACTGTTACTTGCGGCAGCAACAGGAGGGAGCATAGGGGCTTTCATAGGAATGAAAGTTTTTAGACATAAAACGAAAAAGATAAAGTTTTTTATTGGAATTCCTCTGTTATTTATTGCCCAAGTAATATTAAGTGTGGTATATTACAGAGGATAAGAGAATTGAGTTTTCGATTCTCTTATTGTTATTAGTGGGAAAAAATTTGAAGGAGACTGATGATATGGGAATAATAGATCAGCATATGCATAGTTTTTTATCAATTGATACAGACGAACCGATGGAAGCGTATATAGAAGCTGCAAAGCTTCGAGGAGATACTGCTATTATAACAACAGAACATTTAGATTTGGAAAGTTGCCTTGTGGGACGCGATACGATTCCGGACTTTAAAGTGCAACAAGAAACTATTCAAAAGTTATCACAAGAGTATGATATAGAGATAAAAATGGGTGTTGAAATCGGGTATAAAAAAGGGCAAGAAAAAAGACAAGATGACATTTTAAAACAGTACCCTTTTGATTTGGTTCTATTATCAATTCATGAAAGTGAAAGTGCAGACGTTGGAACAAGGACGTTTTTAGATAGTGGAAATCCAGAAGATTTATATTATCAATACCTGGACTTATGTATTGATGCAATAGAGAATTATCAAAACTATGAGGTGTTTGGACATGTGGATTATTTTCTACGGTACATACCTAAAATAGAAATCGAACCATATAAAAATAAGTTGATAAAGATATTTCAGGGGTTAATCAAGAATGAAAAGGCATTAGAGTTCAATACTAGATTTTATTATGATCAAAAAGACGATACATACTTAAAATACATTTATGGATTATATAAGGAATGTGGAGGTGAGTTTATTGCTCTTGGAAGTGATTGTCATCAAGCAACAAATTATAAAGGTGGATTTGATGAGGCAATTAAACTGTTAAAAGGATTTGGTTTTACATATATATGTCAGTATGACAAAAGAAAAATGGAAAAATACTATTTGAAATAATGAGGTGAAGAAATGGAAATGATTCAAACGATAGATGCACATATATTAATATTTATACAAGATTTTTGGAGATTTGATTGGTTGAATGAGCCAATGATGATTTATACAGAACTAGGAGATTTAGGCTTGATATGGATTATTATGAGTCTAATAATGATTTGCTTTAAAAAAACAAGAAAAGTTGGGATTTTAGCATTGTTAGCGATGGCGGTAGGAGCATTGTTTACTAATGTAATGATAAAACCTTTTATTGCTAGGCCAAGACCAGACCTTGTGGTTGACGGGTTGTTACCACTACTAACACCACCTGATCCAAATTCATTCCCGTCGGGGCATACAACAGCAGCTTTTGCAATGTTATACATTTGTGATAAAGCTTTTCCGTATAAATGGGTGCGACCAATCATATTTGTAGCAGCTTTATTAATGGCATATAGTAGACTATATGTAGGAGTGCATTTTACAACAGATGTCTTAGCAGGTGCAATTGTAGGAACATTTAGTGGATTTTTGGTATGGCAAGGATATAAGGTATTTAAGAGCAGAAGAAAAAAAGTAGTTGTGTCAGAAAGTCAAAAAGAAGAAGCCGTAGTGGAAGGGATTAAGAAAGAAGAGATTAAGAATGAAGAGTAATGATAAATCAAAAAAAAGATTTAAAGAAGAAGTGAAAAAAGAATTAAGAGAACATAAAAGTTCATTTCTTGCATTTAATATTATGCGTATGATTGTATTCGCGATAATTATCCGCCAAATGTTTTTGGGGAATTATCACAGCGTTTTCATTTGTCTTTTGACATTGTTGCTACTATATGTACCTAGCTGGATACAAGTAAAACTACGTATTGAATTACCTCCAACTCTTGAAATTACAATATTTTGCTTTATTTTTGCGGCAGAGATACTAGGAGAAATCAATGCATTTTATGTTAGAATACCAGGGTGGGATACCATGTTACATACTTTAAATGGGTTTTTAGCAGCTGCGGTAGGATTTTCTCTGGTAGTACTACTTAATAACAATGAAAAGCTAAAGTTTGAATTATCGCCTGCATTTATGGCTTTGTGCGCATTTAGTTTTTCTATGACAATTGCTGTATTATGGGAATTTTTTGAATTTGGAATGGATTCACTTTTTCAATTAGACATGCAAAAAGATACGATAATAAATTCGATACATTCGGTTACCTTAGATGCAACTCGTACAAATACGGTAGTTTCAATAGATAATATAAATGAGGTCTATGTAGATGGAGAATTGTTATTAGAGAGCGGATATCTAGACATTGGATTAAAAGATACAATGAAAGATATGTTTGTAAACTTTATAGGTGCAGTTGTATTTTCAACATTTGGATTTTTCTATGTAAAAACAAAGGGGTATAAAAAATCAATAGCAGAGAGATTTGTACCTGTTCCAAAAAATAAATAGCAAAAATCGCCTGTCACATTTGTGGTAGGCGATTTTTTTTGATAAGTATTTTAAATAATTTAATTCTAGTAGTGCATAAACAGCAACTACTTCTTTCCGAAAATACCTCCTATAATGCCACTGACAGCATCACGAGTATTATCAAAAATGCCTCTTTTAGGTCTTGGTTTCGTTTCATTATACTTATATCCAACTAGTGACAGAATATTTGATTTAACATAATCATATGAATCATTGTCAAGGGCACAATATTTAAAGTCTTTTTTTCTCTTTATTTGTAAAATTATAATTTGCTCTCCTACGTTTGGTCTACTGTTTGATACTGAACGAACAGCATGATCTAAAGGCAATCCAGACTCAGTTTGTGCAAAAATATAACTATGATAGCTGGGCATTAGGTCTTCGGCGCTGTTTTCATCAATATCTATAAAACTTTCAACAGTAAGAGTTACCATTCTTACATCGCCATTCTCAATTAATTCTAAAAACTTCCTTTTATCGCTCTTGAATACGAATCCTGGATTACCATCGTTTATACCTTGCACGAAACTCATAGAAACAGAGCCGTATGATAAATTATCTAGTGAAACTAGAGGCTTTAGTTGATTGCCACAACGAGAACAAATGCTTAATCCGTCTTTATTTGTCGTTTTACATTTAATACAATACATAATTATCCTCCTGAAATCTCTTGATATATTTATGCTAGCATATTTTTTGCGATTTGACAAAGAGATTTGCATACTTCCAGATAAATTAAAGCAAGAAGGAACGACTATATGAAAATAATTACTTATAGGAAAAATCAATAAAGCGATGTGATTAATAGTTATTATGAATTGGAAGTTGTTAGGAATTAATGATATTATTTTTTAGTGACGAATAAAAAAGAAGAGGATTGCAAGTAATATGAAAAGGAGTAAAAAATTACTCGTAGTGAGTCATTGTGTATTGAATCAAAATTCTGTGCTCACAGACTGGGAGCGAGCAAGGGGGAGCTTCCAATTTATTAGTGAGGTGATTAAGAGAGGGATAGGAATTATACAATTACCTTGTCCTGAATTACTTTATGGTGGGGTATCACGTCAACCGATGACGTATGAAGAGTATAATACGACCGAGTATCGAAATTTATGCAAAAAGGAAGTAATAGGAGTGATGCGACAAATAGATATATATCTACAAGAAGGATATGAAATCTATGGTGTAGTAGGAATTGAAGAGAGTCCAACTTGTTCAATCTCGAAGCAAAGAGGAGTGTTCATGGAAGAATTTCTCGAAATGCTAAAGGACAAGAACGTAAAATACAATACTGTGGAGATACCAGAAGTATGGACGGATGAAGATGGGAAAGTAGAAGAATTGAAAGGAAATTTATTTTATGGGAAATAGCAATGTGAAAAAATTGATACTAGCAGCACTTTGTGTTGCAATTAACGTAGTGCTTGGGAGTTTTGTAGGATGGTTATCCATTCCACTATTATTTCTAGATACACTGGGAACAATATTTATAGCAGCATACATAGGTACTGGATATGGGATTTTAGTTGGAGTGGCAACAAATCTTTTAATGGGAGTAACAAGTGGTGTAACAGCAATACCGTTTGCACTTGTAAATGTGATGGTTGCGCTTGTAGTAGGATTAATGGCAAAAAAAGGATTTACACTTGGTAAAGCAATTACAACTGGTTTGATTTTATCAATTGTAGCACCGCTAATTGGAACTCCTATTCGTTTGGCATTGTTTGGGGGCTTTACTGGATCGGGCACAGATATTATGATTATGGCACTGTTAGCAACAGGAGAGGGCTTATTTACGTCTACTTTTCTATCTGCAATTGCAGGAAATCTAGTTGATAAAATTGTGAGTTGTTTGTTGGTATGGTATTTAGTAAATAACAAGGCAATTAAAAATTTGAAAAAGTCTATTAACAAGAGTTAATTTAAATGTGGTATACTCTATACAGATTGTGAAGAAGCATTTAGGAGGATTATGATGGAAAAGGCATTAATAATAATTGACTATATCTATGACTTTGTTGCAGATGACGGGCGACTTACTTGTGGGCAACCAGGACAAGAAATAGAAAAGAATATCGTAAAATTGATAGAAGAATTTAAAGACGAGAATCAGTTAATAGTTACAGCAAGT
>CAYJHQ010000031.1:0-22381 GCA_964369775.1 uncultured Lachnospiraceae bacterium | reverse complement strand
TGCTTCGAAGATGTTATGACTTTGTGAATGATAATGTTTTTTTGCAACATAAAGGTGTGATTTTGAATATTCATGATAACACCTTGACTTATCAAGAACAAAAGCTTGAATTGACAAAGAATGAACATCGCATTATGCAGATTTTACTAGAGAATAAAGGTAGCGTTGTAAGTCGGGAGAAGTTGATGGAAGGCTTATGGCAAACAGATAACTTTATAGATGAAAACACGTTGACCGTAAATGTTAACCGGTTGAGAAAACATCTAGAACAAATTGGATTAACGGAGTTTATTACGACAAAGTTTGGTATCGGTTATTGGATAAAAGGGTAAAAGAGGACTGGAATGAGGTTGTTTATTGAATTTTTAAAAGAAAAAAGATATATGCTAGTACTTAGTATTGGTTTTATTATGATTTATCTTTTTGTATTTTGGTTATACCAATTGCCACAAGAAGCAGTATTGTATCCTACAGGTATTTGCATTTTTATATTACTAGTTGTAATGAGCATTAGCTTCTATTCATACAAAAAAAGAATAGAACAACTTGATAGAGCAAAGGAAAACCTAGAGAACTTATATGAATTTTTACCTATAGGGAAAACAGGTACAGAAAATAAATACAAAACGATCATAGAGTTAATCATAAATGAAAAGTTGAATAGAGATATTATAGAAGCCAAACGTTACCAGCAGATGAGAGAATATTACACAATCTGGGTACATCAGATTAAGACTCCAATTGCAGCGATAAAGCTAATACTACAGAATGAAGATAGTGAAGAGTCAAGAAGGATAAATCGAGAAGTTCATAGGGTTGAGCAGTATGTAGAAATGGTGCTTGCCTATATTAAAATGAATGAAAAGTCTTCAGACTATGTAATCAAAGAATGTCAAATTGATGATTTGATTAAGCAAAGCATAAAGAGTTTTTCAGCAGAATTTATTCACAAGAAGATTAGGCTGGAGTATCAACCGATAAATAAAGGTGTGCTTACAGATGAAAAGTGGTTTGTGTTTGTCCTAGAACAATTGCTATCTAATGCGTTAAAATACATGTCATCTGGTTTTGTCAAGATTTATGAGCACGATGGCTGTTTAAGTATAGAAGACAGCGGAATAGGGATAACCAAAGAGGATTTGCCACGAGTTTTTGAACACGGATATACTGGGGCGCTTGGTCGAAGTGATAAAAGAGCAAGTGGGATTGGTCTATATTTATGTAAAGAAATCTGTGAGAAATTGAATCATAAGATATCCATTACTTCATCACTTGGAGAGGGAACAGTTGTTACAATTGATTTATCTAGCTATAAACTAGGTGTAGAGTAGTTCTTACAATGATGTAAGATTTGAAGAGGAAATGTAAGACCATCCGATGGAATTGCTTTTCTCTTTTTTGTTATTATCATTTCATAACAAAAATTAAGGAGGCAGTTATGGGTATTTTAGAAATCAAAGAACTACAAAAAGTTTACGCATCTAGATTTGGTGGAAATAAGGTAGAAGCCTTAAAAAATGTCAGCTTTGAGGTAGAAGCAGGTGAATTTGTTGCAATTATGGGAGAGTCTGGTTCGGGGAAGACGACATTATTGAATATTTTAGCAGGAATCGATAATCCAACTCGAGGTAGTGTGATTTTGGAAGGACAAGATATTACAAAGATAAACAATCAATCCATTGCAACATTTCGAAGAGATAATTTGGGATTTGTATTTCAAGACTTCAATCTCTTGGATACCTTTAATGTAGAAGATAATATCTATCTTCCACTAGTATTGGCGCACAAACCTCATAAAGTGATGAAGGAACGATTAAATAAGATTATTAAAATGTTGAATATAGTGGGGATACTGGAAAAATACCCGTATGAGATATCGGGAGGTCAAAAACAAAGAGTCGCAGTTGCAAGAGCACTTATCACAAACCCGAAGTTGATACTTGCAGATGAGCCTACAGGAGCATTGGATTCTAGATCATCAGATGAATTACTGCGATTATTTGCAGAAATTAATAAGAAGAACCAGACCATTTTAATGGTTACCCATTCAGTAAAAGCTGCAAGTAGTGCAAATCGTATTCTGTTCATACGAGATGGCGAGGTGTTTCATCAAATCTATCGCGGAAACGATACAAATGAACAATTGTACCAGAAAATTTCAGCCACTTTAACACTGCTTTCGAGAGGCGGTGAATAGAAATGAAACATTTATTTTATTTTAAAATGGCAATCGAAGGGATTAAGAAAAACAAAAAGTTATACGTTCCATATTTTTTGATTTCGACATTGTGGGTTATGATGTTTTATATTATCTACACAATGACGACAAGTGACACAGTCAAAGGGATACATGGAGGAGCAACCCTTACAACAATTCTTCAAATGGCAGTTCCAATTATTTTTCTGTTCTCTTTTGCGTTTTTAATCTATATGAATTCTTTTCTAGTAAAGCAGAGAAATAAAGAGTACGCTTTATACAGTGTACTTGGGATGAATAAAAAGAACATTATCCGACTTATATTGTGTGATTCAGTTGTTGTTTCAACAATTAGCACAGGCAGTGGTACTTTTCTTGGAAGTTTACTTTATAAACTGTTTGAAGTAGGTTTAATACGCATTATCAAGGGGAACTATGACTTTGAATTAAGCATTCATACGAATAGCATTATCTTCACAGTATTAGCATTTGGAATTATATATGGAAGTATTATGGTGAAATCCGTGATTCAGATGTCATTTACAAACTTATCGCAGTTGTTAAAAAGTCAAAACATGGGCGAAAAACCATTGAGGGGGAATTGGATACTGGGTCTATTAGGCGTAGTAGTGTTGGGAGTAGCGTATTATATAGCAATTACAATGAAAGACCCACTAGAAGCAATTTCTATGTTCTTTCTAGCAGTATTACTAGTGTGTATAGGAACTTATCTGTTGTTTATCTCAGGTACAGTTTTAATTTGTAAGATGTTACAAAAAAATAAGAAGTATTATTACAAAGCTAATCATTTTTTCTTTGTTTCAACAATGGCATTTCGAATGCGAAAGCATGGTGCAGGTTTAGCAGCAATCTGTATTTTTATAACAATGATACTGGTGATGATTTCGTCTACATTTAGTTTATATGTTAGTGAAGAGGAATTATTAAACAGAAGATATCCTAGAGAAGTGATATTGTCGTTAGCATATGATGATATTGAAATAGTCAATGAGTCTTTAATAGATGATGTGAGGCTGCAAGTAGGATTAGAAAGTGAAAAACTGAATGGGAGGGTAGAGGACGAATTTTATTATAAGAGAGTTATCACAGCAGGGCAGTTAAAGGAAGGAGAATTCGAATTCCTGCCATCAGAAGCGGATTCGTATTCAGATATATACCAAGTGTTTTTTATTGAGTTAAGCGATTACAATCGAATCTATGAGAAAGAGATAAAATTAAATGATGATGAAACAATGGTACACACATTCAGAGAATCATTCGATGAGAAAAGCATAAAAATATCGGATACTCTTCAGTACGAGGTAAAAGAGGTAACAGACGAATTTTGGAGTGACTCATTAGTAGCAATGAATATTTTTCCCTCGATCATATTGATTGTGAATGATTTAGAAGTGGTGGAAGATAATCTGGAAAACGTGAAGAATTCTAAAGGGGAGAGCATTTTAAGTAGTGGGTTAGCCTATAACTTCAACACAGACCTAACAGGTGAAAAAACACTTGAATTGGAAAGGCAGTTAGCAGAAAGCGAAGAACTGTTGAAAGTAGAAAGTGGAAGTGCTTATGCACTAAATGTAGATTCTTTTGAAAATGGGAAAGGAGAATTCTATGGTCTGTATGGAGGGCTGTTTTTTATTGGAATAGTACTAAGTGTTCTCTTTGCAGCAGCAACTGTATTAATAATCTATTACAAGCAGGTAGTAGAAGGTTTTGAAGATAGAGGACGGTTTGAAATAATGAGAAAGGTTGGAATGTCAAAGAGAGAAATTCAAAAAGGGATAAATTTGCAAGTATTGACAGTGTTCTTTTTGCCACTTATATTTGCGGGAGTGCATTTATGTTTTGCGTTTCCAATTATAAGACAATTACTATTAATGCTAAATATGACGAATGTTCTGTTATTTGCAGGAGCAACGGCAATCTGTTTCTTTGTATTTGCATTAATTTATGCGGTGATATATTACATGACCTCAAAGACTTATTACCAAATTGTGAGCAAGTAAAAAACAATCTGTGAGATTTGAAAGTAGTTCTTGACATAGGGGGAATAAACTATTAGCATCAAATGTAAGAGGGAGAGTGTTATGGTTGAGGAATATAAGATAATATACGGAGATAAAGATATCGTACATGAGGATGAGATAGTTGAGCAAAAATCCAGATTTATAGCATATATAAAAAAGGTTGTAGACGAGAAAGAAGCAACGGCATTTATTCAAGAGGTGAAAAAGAAACACTACGATGCTAGTCACAATTGCAGTGCATTTATTCTTGGCACTAGAAAAGAGCTTGTGCGCTGCAATGATGACGGGGAGCCTAGTGGTACTGCTGGCAAACCGATTCTAGATGTGTTAATGGGCAGTGATTTAGTCAATATAGTTTGTGTAGTGACAAGATATTTTGGTGGAAAGCTATTAGGAAAAGGTGGTTTGTCTCGTGCTTATTCAGATGCTGCAAAAGAATGCTTAGAAAAATTACCAGTTGCAAGGATGTGCCTAGGAAAACGCCTGAGAATAGATACGGATTATAATACGATTGGGAAAATTCTACATGAATTGAGTCAGCAAAATTTAACTCAAGAGCACAGTGAATATACAGATGTGATATCGTTGACAGTTATTATACCAATAGAGATTGAGAAGGAATTTATAAAATCGATTACCGATATAAGTGCAGGCAAAAGTCAGGTAGAAGTAGTGGAAGAAGTATACTTTGAGAAGAGAGAGTTATAAGTAGAAAAGAGATGTTAAAATATGGCGTATATAGAATTTAAAGATGTAAAAAAAATCTACCATATAGGTGAAGTTGATATCGAGGCTGTAGCAGGAGTTAGTTTCGAGATTGAGGCAGGTGAATTTGTCGTAATTGCAGGAGCATCAGGAGCAGGTAAGAGTACAATTCTCAATCTGCTAGGCGGGATGGACACCTGCTCAACTGGAGAGATTGTGGTGGATGGAAAACATATTGAACAGATGAGCGATAAAGAATTGACACAATATAGAAGACACGATATAGGGTTTGTATTCCAGTTTTACAACTTGGTTCAGAACCTGACAGCAAAAGAAAATGTGGAATTGGCAACGCAAATCTGTAAAAATCCATTGGATATAGATAGAACGATGGAGCTAGTAGGTCTAGAGGAACGAAAAGCAAATTTTCCGTCACAGCTATCAGGTGGTGAACAACAAAGAGTTGCAATTGCAAGAGCACTTGCGAAAAATCCAAAATTACTTTTGTGCGATGAACCAACAGGAGCACTTGATTATAATACAGGAAAACAAATTCTAAAATTATTGCAAGACACCTGTAAAGAACAAAAATGCGCAGTGATTATAATTACACATAACCTAGCTCTTTGTCCAATGGGAGATAAAGTCATTAAGGTGAAAAGTGGAAAGATTTCTTCTCTTACCATAAATGAGAATCCAAAGCCAGTTGAAGAAATTGAGTGGTAGCAAAGGATATAAGAGAGAAGAAAGTGTGGAGGTAAGTCCTGTGAAAAAAGTATTGTGGATTGATGCAAGGCGTACAATAAGGCAAACATTTTCAAAGTTTATAGCTTTGTTTGCTATCGTAGTATTGGGAATTGCATTTTTCGTAGGTGTGAGCGCTTCAGCACCAATAATGGGACAAAGCGTAGATAAATATAATGATGAGAATAAGCTGATGGATTTTCAGGTGTATGCTAACTATGGGTTAGACGAAGAAGATCTAGCAGCTTTAAGTGACATTACAGGAATCCAATCAGTACAAGGTGTTAAAATGGTTGATGCAATAGGTGTATCAGGAGAGAAAGAGCACACCCTTCGCATAACCAGCTTTTCAAAAGAGCAAGAAATTAATCAAGTAGAATTAGTGGAAGGTCGTATGCCACAAAAGGATACAGAATGTTTGGCTGAAATTTCTATGACGATGCAAAATGATTTTGAAGTTGGCGAAAAAGTGAGAATTTCTCTTCCAAGTGGAGATATTAAAGAATCTTTGTCAGTGACTGAATTTACAGTAGTAGGTCTTGTCATTTCACCTGATTATTTAGCAACAGAGCGTGGGGAGAGTTCTTTGAATAATCGAAGTCTCAGCACATTTCTACTTGTTTCTGATGAAGTCTTTGTAAATGACATATATAGCAGTGCTCTGCTTTTAGCAGAAGGAGCATTAGAGCTGAATAGCTTTTTAGATGAATATGAAGTACATATGGAATCCATCAAGGAAGAATTAGATAATGAGGTGGAGGAGCTTCAAAAGGTGCGAGCGACCAAAGTCAAAGAAGAAGCTTTGGCTGAATATGAAGAGGGTCTAACGGAATATGAAGAAGGCGTCAGTGCTTACGAAGAAGGGCTTCTAGAATATGAGAACGGTAACTTAACGTATAACAATGAATTGATGAGTGGAGAGACTGATTTAGCAAATGCATTAGATGCAATTGAAAGTGGAGAAAAAGCACTTTCTGAAGGTCGACAGAAGCTACAAAATTCTCAAACTGAATTAGATGCTGGAATAGAGGAAGGACTGCGAGAAATTGAGGCAGGAGAGGCACAAATACAAGAAGGGCAAGGGACATTAGAACAAAGCTTACAAGTTTATGAGGAAAGTAAACCAGAGCTATTAAAGCAAATAGAGTCCCTTGTGGTACAGAAATCTACTTTAGAGGAAATAATCCAAAAGCTTCAGGAAGAAAAGGCACCAGTAGAAGAGATTGAAGCGTTAGAAAAAAATATAGAAGAACTAATGAGGGCAGAGCAAGAGATAAGAGTAACGATGGAAGCTACAGAGCAAGAACTTGCAAATGCGCAATCTCAATTGGAAGAAGAACAATTAAAACTTAATGCAGCGAAGCTTGCACTAGAAGAGACTCGCAAGCAGGGACAATCTGAAATTGACAGCGGTTGGGTAGCTTTGAATGAAAGTGAAAGTGAGTTAGCAGAAGCAAAGAAAGAATATGAAAACGGTGTACTTGAATTAGAGAATGGCCGAATAGAGGGGAAAGATGAATTAGTAGAAGCTGAACTAGAGCTAGATGAAGCTAAGTTAGAACTAGATGAAGCAAAAAAAGAACTAGAATCAGGAAAAGCAGATATAGATGAATTGGAAGAAGGTGAATGGACTGTATTAGATAGAACGATGCATGGATCAACCGTTCAATACAAAGATACAGTTGCACAGATGGGGGCGATTGCAGCAGTATTTCCGATGTTTTTCTTTTTAGTTGCAGCGCTTGTATGTTCAACTACCATGACGCGTATGGTGGATGAGCAGCGTGGACAGATGGGGATTTTAAGAGCCTTAGGGTATAGCAATTTTGATTGTGCTTTGAAATTCTTGTATTATAGTTTGACAGCGACTGCCTTAGGGGGTGTTGTGGGTACAGTTGTGGGAATGGTAGTATTTCCACCAATTATTTATAGTACGTGGGGATTGTTATTCTCATTACCTAAACTCCAATACGATATGCCACTTAACTATATTGTAATAGGCAATTTATTATTTTTAATATTGATGTGCGGTACGACAGCAGGTGTGACTTGGAAACAGTTACGAGATGTTCCAAGCCAGATTCTACGTCCGAAAGCTCCTAAAATGGGAAAAACCGTTGTAATAGAAAAAATTACTTTCGTATGGAAGAGAATGTCATTTACATCAAAAGTGACGGCACGAAATTTAATTCGATACAAACGACGTTTCTTTATGACTGTTATAGGCATATCAGGTTGTACAGCCTTGTTAGTCTCTGGATTTGGAATTAGAGAATCAGTTTCCAATATTGTGCCATTACAGTATGAGGAACTAAATCAATACGATGGTTCAATAAGAGTATTAGAAACATTAGAAGAAGATCAAACAATCGAAGTGAAAAATCAGATCAGCCAAATAGAAGGCGTAAGTGATATTCGTCTGGTATCTGAATATGACTTGTTGATCACATCAAAGCACGTTAGTAGCGAATACGTCGCACAAGTTCATGTTACGGCAGATGAATCAACAGACCAGTTATTAAATACGATTAGAGAGAGAAAGACGAAAGAGGAATTAAACTTATCTGATGGTGAAATTATACTTAGTGAAAAGTTATCAGAATTATTGCAAGTAGAAGTAGGAGACCGGATAAGTATTGAAAACCAAAATGAAATTATTCAATCATTTATAATTGGTGGGATAAATGAGAGGTATATTCTACATGAAGTGTTTATGACACAAAACACTTACAAAGAAGCCTTTGACGAGAGCGCAAAATTAAATACAATGCAACTAGTTCTAGAAGAGAATGTGGAAGATATCCATGAGGAATTAGAAGAAGTAGAGGGAATTGAAACAATATATCTATTTGAATCTACTATTGAAGATATGAATAATCGAGTAGAAGGTATTAATGTTATCGTATATTTGATTATTGTTTGTGCAGCAGCGTTAGCATTTATTGTATTGGGAAATTTAACAAATATCAATATTTCCGAGAGGCAAAGGGAATTAGCAACACTTAAAGTATTAGGGTTTACGGATAAAGAGGTGAATACGTATATGTTTAAAGAAAACATGGTGTTGACATTTTTTGGAGCATTACTAGGTCTATTACTAGGAACGATACTTCACCGATTTATCATTACACTTGTGGAGATGGAATTTGTAATGTTCCTTAGAGAGACCACAGTCATATGCTTTGTACTTGCTTTTGTTATTACTTTTGTTTTTTCTCTTACAGTAAATGCAATTGTAACTCGAAAATTAAAGAAGATACAGATGGTAGAATCATTAAAAAGTGTTGAGTAACAATATTGTGTATGATACAGTAGGAAAGGAGAGAGGTAGTTAAGATGAGAAGAAAGCTGGCAATGCTGGTTTGTGTAATATTAATATATACCCTAGTCGGTTGTGCAGGGAGTAATTCAAATGAAACAGTTCTAAAAAATGACACGGCAAATGAGAACACTAATCTAGAGGCTACAGTAATGGGGGAAGGTAGTGATGAAGGGGTGGAAAACTCTTCAGAAATGGTCGATCTAACAACTTTAAGTAGTACAATGGTATATGCTGAAGTTTATAACATGATGGCTAAACCAGCTGAATATATAGGAAGAACAGTAAAGATGCAAGGGAAGTTTGTTGCCATCGAAGATCCAGAAAGTAATGAAATATATACAGCTTGTTTAATCGAAGATGCTACAGCTTGTTGTGCACAAGGAATGGAGTTTATATTGGCAGATGGAGCTGTTTACCCAGATGATTACCCTGAAGTTGATTCGGAAATCACAGTAATAGGAGTATATGAAACTTATGAAAAAGATGGCATGCTTTACTGCTATCTACTTGATGCCACAATAGAATAAGTGTAATTGAATAGGAGACAAGGGGGAAATGAATAATATTTTAGAAAGAAACATTATTGAGTATTTAAATAATTCTGCACTAAATTACATAACTAAAGAGCAAGCTATTGATAAGGACTGTATAGGGATAAAGATATATGAAAATCCTATTTTTGCATATGGAGAACCAGGTGATGAGCTTTTTTTAAAGTTGAAACACGAAGTTATCGGGATGCACCATAGATTGCCTTTAGAATGGAATGAAAAAGCGAAGACTGTTGTTTCAATGTTTTTTCCATTTACAAAAGAAGTAGTAAAATCCAATGGTATTAATTATGATTTTCCTTCGAATCTCTGGTTGCATGGAAGAATTGAAGGGCAAGCATGTCTAAATGATCTAGGAAAATATATAGTTGAAATGCTTACAAAAAAAGGTCACACAACTATTTGTCCGATTGTTGATGAAAAATTCATGTCGGTAGGGCGAGATACATCATGTCCGATTAATTTCACAAGTAATTGGTCAGAAAGACATGTGGGTTATATATGTGGACTTGGAACTTTTGGCCTGTCAAAAGGATTGATAACAGAAAAAGGAATGGCAGGTCGACTATTAAGTGTTATCACAGAGTGTGATTTCGAGAAAACTGCCAGAAAGTACACCGAAATTTATGAATATTGTACTATGTGCGGTGTATGTGGAAGTAGATGTCCAGGAAATGCTATTACAATTGAAGATGGAAAAAATCACATCCTGTGTGCCGATTTCTGCGATTATGTTAAGAGAACAGCAAAACCTCGTTATGGTTGTGGGAAATGCCAGATGAATTGCCCGTGCACAGATAAAATTCCGAATATAAGCAGGTAAAGTATTTTTTAAGCAAAGTAATATTCATTATAAATTTTACATAAGGAGGACAATATATGGGAGCATTACAAAATCGTTTCTTGAACGAGATGAAAAATTTGACGCATGCAGAAAAGCATATATTTTATTATTGCGATAGTAATATAGATAAAGTAAAGAATATGTCCTTGACGACCCTTGCAGAAGAAAATAGCGTTAGTACTACTACAATTATTAGGATGTGTAATAAACTAGGCGTAGACGCATTTTCTGAATTTAAATTTATAGTGCGTAGCTTAAGTCAAGAGAAAAGAGTGAAAGAAGATGATTTTAAGAAGGCTATTGCAAATTCAGTAAATGATGCATTGCACAATATGAATTTGAAAGACTTGAATAAGCTTGCAAATGAGATTAAAAATTCAAAAAAAGTGATAGTGATTTCAGTGGGGCTTACAAAACCGCTTGGTGAGTATTTTTCAAAACTATTGATGCAATCAGGGAAGGATAGCATTTACATATATGAATCTCATATGATAAAACTCTTAGAAAACAGAAGTTCTACAGAAGAATTAATTGTTTTCATATCGAACAGCGGGGAGACAGAGACCTTGATTAAGGCGGCTGAAAGATTACAATATAGTGAATATAATACAGCAGCTATCATTAATAGTCCAGATTCACCTTTAGAGAAATGTGTGAAGCGGGGAATATGTACTAATATGAAGAAGGCTAGCTTGTTAGGGTATGATATTACGCCGAGAGCTACGTTGATACTAATGTGTGATATTTTGTTTTCTATTTATAGAGATTTATAGTATGGTTTGAGTATAAGAAGTGAAATATAACAAAGAGACATCCAATATTTATACGCTGTGATAAATATTGGGTGTTTTCTTGTTTAAAAAGTATATTTATACTTTTTGTGTACAAGCTTTTTTGTAAAAGGTGAACTATAATTTGTTTATAAGGTACCAAGAAGAGTACAACAACTAGGAGGAAATGATATGAACTTGAGAGATATGACAAAAGAGCAGTTGATTGAAGTGGATGTCGTAGCTAGCAAAAAAGAAGAGGTTATAATACGTTTAATTGAAAGGCTGTATGAAGAAGGCTATCTAAATTCAAAAGAAGAATTCTATGGAGCAGTGATGGAAAGAGAAGCTCATGCCCCAACAGGATTAGATGGAGGATTGGCTATACCTCACGGAAAATCAAAAGCAGTAAAGAAAGCAGGTTTTGCAGTGGCGAAACTACAAAACAAGATTACTACTTGGGAGAGCATCGAAGAAGATAACGAAGTGGATTTAGTGGTATTACTTGCTATCCCAGAAGCGGAAGCTGGATCAACGCACTTAACGTTATTATCAGAACTATCAATAGCGATGATGGACGAAAAGTTCGTAAAAGGAATTGAAGAGGCAAAAACACCTAAAGAAGTTCTAAGTGCATTGGATTACAAAAAAGAAAATAAGAGTACTGATAAAGAAGTAGCCTACACGAAGACAATCTTAGGAATCACAGCATGTGCAGCAGGAATCGCGCATACCTATATGGCGGCAGAAGCATTAGAAAAAGCCGGTAGAGAAATGGGGGTCAGAGTTCTTGTAGAGAAGCAAGGTGCAAATGGAATAGAAGACCAGATTACACAAAATGATATTAAAGCAGCAGATGGAATTATCTTTGCTTGCGACATTGCAGCAAAAGACGTAAACCGATTTGTAGGAATGAATTATGTGAGAGTAAAAGTAGCCGATCCATTAAAAGACGCGAAAAAAATAATCGAAAAAGTATTAAATGCTCCAGATGGAAAAGTACAAGAAGATGAGTCAGAAGGAGCTTCGAGCACTTCAGAGAAAAAAGGAATTCTAAGTGAGATGATGGAAGCGACTATGACAGGGATTTCTTATATGATTCCTGTAATTGTAGCAGCTGGTCTTATGATGGGAATTGCAAAATTATGGGCAATGGGGCTTGGAAGTGTAAATGATATGGGAAGCTTCGTGACAAGTGGAGATCCTCTTTTAGTATTTCTTGGCAGATTAGATCAGTTTGGTGGTTTGATATTTAAATTTGTATACCCTGTATTCTCAGCATACGCAGCGTATTCAATTGCGAACCGACCTGGAATTGTACCAGGTTTGATAGGAGGAGTATTTGCAGGTGGATTGCATTACACGTTTTGGGGAGTTGAAGGAGGAATTCCTTCAGGTTTCTTAGGTGCATTAGTATTAGGTTTATTCGCGGGTTATGTAGCGAAATTATTGAATACAAAAATTAAATTACATAAAAACTTAAATGCAATGAAACCGATGTTCTTAATTCCGGGAATCAGTGTACTAGCAGTGTTTGTTCTAAATCAATACTTAGTAGATCCTGTATTCGGCGGAATCAATTCATGGTTAACAGATGTGATTTCATCATTTGATACTGGAAGTGCACTTGTTTTAACAGCAGTGATTGCAGCTTGTACAGCATTTGACCTAGGGGGCCCTGTAAATAAAGCAGCAGGTGCAATTGCAATCGGATTAGCAGCAGATATGATTTTTCCACTAACAGGACGTGTACTATCGATTGTAATTCCACCAATCGGACTAGGGGTGGCGACAGTAATTGACCGATTTATCGTAAAGAGACGTGTGTTTGATGAGAACCTAAGAGTTGTTGGAACAACATCTATATTACTTGGTTTAATTGCAGTATCAGAAGGTGCAATTCCGTTTATGCTGAAAAATCCATTGGTTACAATACCAATTAATATAATCGGATCTATTTTAGGATCAATTGTTGCAGTATATCTAGGTGCAGTACAGTGGAATCCTCTTCCGGCAATTTGGGGATGGCCATTAGTTGAAAATCTACCAGCTTACCTAATTGGTCTAGTAGTAGGGGTACTGTTTATTGCAATTACAAATGTTTTAATTCGTAATCACATGATAAACAAAGCAGAGTCAAAACAAAAATAATATAATGGGGTATCAAGATGTCGAAGAAAAAAGTCTACGTAGTACCACATTCTCATTGGGATAGGGAGTGGTACTTCACAATAGAAGATTCTAATGTGTTATTATGTGAAAATTTTTTATTCCTAATGGAAGTGTTAGAGGCAGATGAGGAGTTTCGTTCTTATAGCTTTGATGCGCAACTATCCGTTGTGGAAGAGTTTTTGAAATACTATCCAGAAGAGCGTGAGCGTATGCAGCACTTAATAGAAAAGAAAAGAATATTTGTTGGTCCTTGGTACACACAGACAGATACATTACTAGTTAATAAAGAATCCATGATTCGAAATTTATTAATAGGTACACGGATGGGAAATGCGCTTGGTCATAGTATGCAGGTGGGGTATTTACCAGATATATTTGGACAAAATGCGTATTTACCATCAATATTTCAAGAATTTGGAATAGAAGATAGCGTATTGCAAAGAGGAATTTATGATGATCAATTAAAAGAAAATCTCAACTTTGTTTGGTCATCTCCAGATGGTAAAAAAGTAAGAGCAAATAATATTTATCTAGGATATGGACCAGGAAAATTTTTAAGCGATGACAACGAGTATATAAATGCAAAATTAAAGCCTATGTTAGAAAAGCTTGTTTCATTAAACAAAGATACAGATAACTTACTCCTTCCTTCCGGAGGAGACCAGGTTTTAATCAGAAAAGATTTTCCTAGAGTCGTAAATGAATTAAACGAAAAAAGCGACGAGTATGAATTTGTATTATCAGACTACGAATCTTTTATGAAAGACACTTGGAAAGATTGCTTTGACAATGAGATTGAGGGAGAGTTAATTGGCTGTCAGAAATCGAGGATTCATAATACAATACGCTCTCAAAGAGTAGATATCAAGCAAGTGAATACAGAGGTAGAAAACAAGATTTTATATATATTGGAGCCACTAAGCGTAATCGCAAAACAGTTTGGGATAGATTACAAACACACATGGATTGACTCTATGTGGAAACAACTTTTTGATGTGCATGCCCATGATAGCATAGGGGGATGTAATTCAGATGAAACAAATGCAAATATCATACATCGATTGACAAAGGTGAATCAAGCTTGTGATAATTTGACTCATATTATTAAGCGTAAAATAAGCACTGCTGTTGCAAAAAATGTAGGACACGATAATGTGCTTGTCGTATTTAATCTATTGCTAAATAAGCAAGAAAAGAATTATGAGGCTACAGTGTTTACATCAGATAAAGACTTCCTAATAGAAAGTATAGAAGGTGATGCACTACCATTTGAAGTGATGAATCAGACTTCAATCGACGGTGGAAAACAAGTAATTGTAACAGCAGAAGGCGAAAAAGAGGTATCACTACCATCCTATTATGAAAGTAGGATATTGTTACCAGGTCTTCAAGTAAAAGGTATGGGATTTGCCACCTTGAAAGTGATAGATAAACGAGACGAGTGTACACAAGTAGATAAGGGGGTACAATCATCTGCAATTGAAAATGAATGGTATAAAATCAGCCTTGAAGGTGGGAGCCTTCAAGTGTTAAACAAGAAAACGAAGCAGACAGTAGAGAACTTTTTAGGGCTTGAAGAATGTGCAGACATTGGAGATTCTTATGATTTTTCTCCGCTAGAAGGAGAAAGCAATAAAGAGTTTAGCGAGTTTACGCTAGAGAATAGTAAAATAGCTACTTTTTATAGTCGATTAGAACTATCTGCATCAAAGAAAGTTGCGCAAGACCTAGTTCAAAGAGAAGAATTGAAAAGGAATATCGATTTTAACATTCATACAACTATTGAGCTTCGAAAAGGAGATGAACTAATCTATATCAAACACAAGATAGATAATCAGGTGAAGGATCATAGAGTAAGAGCATTAGTAAAGGCGCCGATAAAATCTAGTCAGTCAAGGAGTGACCAAGCTTTTAGTACAGTAACAAGAACCAATATTAATCCATATCTAAATGAATGGAAACAGAATAAATTTGTTGAAGCACCTGTTGCAATTTATCCGCTTGAGAATTTTGTTGTATTAGAAGATGCTGGGACATATCTAGGTATTGTTACAAAAGGATTAAAAGAATATGAGGTTATAGAAAATCAGCAGGTTGCAATCACTCTATTTAGAAGCGTTGGCTTATTGGGGAAAGATAACTTACCATATAGGCCAGGTAGAGCGTCTGGAATCAATAATAAGGTAGTAGAGACACCTGATGCACAGATGCAAAAAGAAATGACCTTTGAGTATGCAGTTACAATGGGGCAAGAAAAAGATGTAGACCGAAAGATGTTTAGTCTAGTAGATCGTTTTATTTCAAAGTATGCTACTTATCAGACACAAAGACTGAATTTGTTCAAAGAGCGTCTTGAAAGGTTTGAGCTACCGCTGAACCAATCAATAGATGTTTCGGAATATAGCTTTTTTGAGGTAGATAATCAGAACTTATTTATGAGTGTTTGCAAAGAAGCAAATGATAAAGAAGGAATCATAGTACGACTGTTCAATCCAACGAAAGATAATCAAGAATTCGCAATAAAAGTAGATAAGGAAGTATATATATCGGATTTGAGAGAGTATAAAAAGGAAAAAGCTCCTAGCGTGATGAAAGTTAAAGCAAAAGGGTATATCACATTGAAATTCTAATTTGTATTTTATTACTATTTTATCCAATTAACAAGGGAGTCCAAGAGGGCTCCTTTGTTGACACTTAGAAAACAGTATGCTAGGATTTGGAAAACAAAAAAAGAGAGGTTTATAGTCGATGAAAATTGTAGTAGCCCCAGATTCATTTAAAGGATCTTTAACAGCGAAAAAAATGTGTGACATAACGGAAGAAGTATCTAAGAGTTTATTTGATGAAGTTGAAGTGGTAAAAATACCGATGGCTGATGGAGGAGAAGGAACGGTAGAAAGTGTAATTGATGCGCTAAATGGAACTCATATTGAAGTTCAGGTTAAAAACCCGTTAGGCAATCCAGTAACTGCATGCTATGGAATGTTCGAAGAGAAAAAAGCAATTATGGAGATGGCATCAGCGTCTGGAATCACACTGGTAGATGATAGCGAAAGAGATATTTTAAAACAGAACACTTATGGAACAGGAGAGATGATATTAGATGCAATTGAAAGAGGTGCTGAAACCATCTATATCGGAATCGGTGGGAGTGCGACAAATGATGGTGGCATGGGATTTGCAAGTGCTATTGGGGTGAAATTCTTGGATTCTACTGGAAATGAAGTGGAGCCTATTCCGGAAAAGTTCACACAAATTGTAGAGATAGATGATACAGATGTGGATAGTCGTATAAAAGATACTACAATTATCATTATGAGTGATGTGACCAATCCACTATTAGGTACAAAGGGAGCGACACATGTATTTGGTAGGCAAAAAGGCGCCGATGATGGCAATTTAATAACATTAGAAGAAGGAATGGAGAGCTATATCAATATAGTAGAAGAAAAAACGAAAAAAAGTGTTCAAAACATAGAAGGAGCAGGAGCAGCAGGTGGTCTTGGTGCGGGCCTTCTTGCATTTACCAATGCCCAGATGAAGTCAGGGGTAACAGCTATCATGGAAATTGTAGCATTAGAAGAGCAAGTAAAAGATGCAGACCTTGTGATTACAGGTGAAGGTATGATGGATTATCAGTCAGCTTATGGGAAAGTAGCTTCGGGAGTAGGGAAAACTTCATTTAAATATGGTGTGCCATGTATCGCCATTGTAGGTGCAATGGGAGAAGAGGCAGAGGCAATGTATGAATGCGGGATTACAAGTATAATAACAACGGTAAATGGAATTATGTCATTAGATGATGCAATTAATAATGCGGACCAACTATTTACATCAGCGGTTAGAAGAGCACTTAGAATTGTTCGAATATAGTGATGTAATAAATTTCATAAATTGTTATAAATAACCAAGATAAAAAGGAAATGACGAAACACACAAAAAAGCTTTATTTATCGCTGGAAAAATGTATAATTTCACCATAACCAGTTTAGAGGAGGAAGAAAATGAATAGCAAAATTTATTCGTGTGTAAATGGAAATTGCATTTCTTTGGCAGATGTGAATGACGAAACATTCAAAAGTGGAATGCTAGGAAAGGGAATAGCTATTATTCCAAAGGATGGAATGATAACATCACCTATTGAAGGGACAGTGACCATGGTGTTTGATACAAAACATGCTTTGGGGCTTTGTACAGCAGATGGTATGGAAGTGATGATACACGTCGGACTTGACACTGTATCATTAGGAGGGAAGCACTTTGACGCATTGGTACAAGAAGGCGATACAATCAAGGTTGGACAGCCATTGATTCAATTTGATATTGATGAGGTTTCTAAGACTCATGATACTACAACAATGCTGATTATTACAAATTCAGATGACTATCCAAGTATAACCACAATGAATGAGGGAAAAGAAGTTACAGGGACAACAGAAGTAATGGGAATTTCAACAAAGGAAGTAGAACCACTAGAAGAGACAAAAGTTGAAAGTGGAAAATCAGAGTTAGAACAGTTGAAAGCAAAGAAGCCTAAGACAAATTCAAAAATACTTGCTTGGTTCCAAGCTTTTGGACGTGCACTTATGTTACCAATCGCAATCATTGCAGCAGTAGGTATCTTTTATGGATTTACAGCAGCATTATCTCGTCCACAAGTAGCAGATATGCTACCATTTATGTCGAATGAATATGTTTCTTATGCATTATTAACAATTAGAACGTTATGTGGGAAAGTATTTGATTTGATACCAGTACTATTTGCAATCAGTATAGCGATTGGTCTTGCAAAAAAAGAAAAAGAAATTGCAGCAATGGCAGGTTTTATTGGTTATTACGTAATGTTATCGAGTTCAGCAATTATGGTAAACTCAGGACTTTTTGATTTTGGAACAGTTGGACTTGGAAGTCCACTCGGAATTGTGAACACTCTAGAGATGGGTGCAGTAGGCGGTATGATTGCAGGTGTTTTAGTTGCACATCTACATAACAAGTATTACAAGATTGAATTACCAGTAGCGTTGGCGTTTTTCGGAGGAAAAAGATTTGTAGCTATTGCAGTTATCGTAGCATCATTTTTACTAGGACAAGTAATGCCATTTGTCTGGATGCCGATATCATCTGCGATTAATGCATTAGGGCTTGGAATTGCAAGTCTTGGAAACTTAGGTGTATTTATCTACGGAGCGCTTGAAAGACTATTAATCCCAACAGGACTTCATCATATCTTAAATGGTATCTTTAGAACAACAGCTGCAGGTGGAGTATATGAAGGAGTTGAAGGGGTTTGGAATATATTTTTTGAATTCTTTGGAACAGTTAGTATTGAAGAGTTAAAAGAATTTACAGTATTTATGGCACAAGGAAAGATTCCTTATATGGTATTTGGTTTACCGGCAGCGGCACTTGGAATTTATCACGCAACACCATTAGCAAAGAGAAAGAAAGTAAAGCCATTACTAATTGCAGGTGGGTTAGCCTCATTCACGACAGGAATTACAGAGCCACTTGAATTCTCATTCTTGTTCATTGCACCAGTATTATTCTTGTTCCATGCATTGATGGCAGGATTATCATTCTTCTTAATGGCAGTACTTAATGTTGGAATTGGTAATACACAAGGAGGTATAATAGACTTATTTGTTTATGGAATATTAGTGCCAGAATCAAATTGGCTATATGCAGTGCTTTTGGGTCTTGTATATGCAGTATTATATTATTTTATTTTTAAATGGTACTTTACAAAGAAAAATTTAGTGATTGAAGCAGGTTCTGATGATGACGAGGAAGCAGGAGATACTGATCTAGGAAATGTAGATACAAAATATTTGAAAATTATTGATGGATTAGGTGGAATTGGAAATATTGAAGAAATCAACAACTGTTTTACTAGACTTCGTGTGGATGTAAAGGACATGAGTAAAGTATCCGAAGCTACGCTAAAGCAAACAGGTTGCATGGGAGTTAGCATAGTATCAGATACCCATATTCAAGTAATTTATGGTCCGAAAGTAGATAATATCGCAAGCAAATTAAAAGAACTAGTTTAGGCTTGCTACATATTTTTTGATAATAAGGTCTACGATAAAGAACATATTAATTCGACTTTGGGTGTCGAGACCACCATATACAACATCTTCACTTGGAACATAAAAAGAGTGATGGGCAATGGCAGATAGTGGATTGTTATTCATCTTTGAAAAAGCGATAATAGTTGCACCGTTTGCCTTGGCAATTTGCGCAGCCTTAATCACTTGTGCAGTTAAACCGCTCAGACTAGCTACGATGAACACATCTTGTTCTGTCATTCGCTCTACACCGAGATAAGCGATATGAGTATCACCGTAGATGGTGGAGTGTTTTCCAAGTGTTAGTAAATATTTTTGGAAATAAGAAAATACACAGGTGGTAATACCTTTTGCAAAAAAATGAATGTTTTTATCTGCAGTTAGAAGCGATACAACAGTCTCAAGTGTGTGAGCATCTATAAAGCTATTGGTTTTTTCAAGATCTGAAAGCATTGATTGCTTCATGTCTTCCACAGAGAGCTTTGAAGTTGCGATTATTTTAGCACTTACTTCCCTTTTTAGGTGAAATTTGAATTCAGAAAAGCCAGAAAAACCTAGCTTTTTGCAAAAACGCATAATGGAAGCTGTAGAAACATACATGGTATCAGACAGCTCTTGTACCGTCATATCTAATACTTTTTCCTGGTTCTTAACTACAAACTCTAAGATGTGGTATTCTGTGCCAGATAAAGTACGAAGGTGTTCTGGAGATGGTAAAAACGACATAAACATCAACCTTTCAATATTATTTTTATAAAAACAGTTTAGCAAACTATATAGAAAAAATCAATGCTATCAAGGAGAATCACTATGATTAAGCTATTTGCATTCGACTTGGATGGGACGCTTTTGACAGAAGACCACCAAATCGACAAAGAGACGCTAAAAGAAATTAAAAGCCATGACAATATCAAATACATCATTGCAACAGGAAGAAACTACGCGCTAGTAGAGGATATAGTAGATACTTATGACTTAGACTGCGACCTTATCCTTAACAATGGGCATGAGTTTTTGTCAAAAGATAAAAAAGAGCATATCACATATGCATTTTCAGATGAGAAGCTGAAGCAGATTTGTGAAATATTGATAAAGTATAATTTTCACTCATCGTTAACTAGTGCAAATGGGAATAAATACACATTTACTGAGTTAGAAGAGTATTATAGTGAGCATCTTAGAATGTCTTCAGTTGTAAGAAAGAAAGACATAAGTGAATTGATAACATCTACATTGTTTACAAGGGAGGCTTATCTGAAAAACACAGTAACATTAAACACGATAGAGGAAGTCAAGTCATTGGAGATTCTAAAAATAGATGCAAAAAATCTTGATAAAGAAGCCAATGAAAAGGCAATGCAAGAGCTAAGAAAAATAGAGGAAATTTCACTGAGTACTTCGTATGAAGCTTATGTGGAAATCTGTGATAGCAGAATGAATAAAGGGAAGTTGTTACTTCAGGTAGCTGAGAAGTATGGAATTGAAGCGGATGAGATAGCGGCTTTTGGAGATAGTGATAATGATATAGAATTATTAAGTGTAGTGCCACACTCCTTCGCAATGGCAAATGGAAAAGATGCTTTAAAGAAATCTGCTAAGTATATTACAGATAGTAACGATAATCAAGGGGTGCTAAAGGGAATTAAAAAAATATTAAAGGAGCAAGGAAATGTATAATCAATTATTAAACGAATTACAAAATAGAATCACAGCACTATATGGAACAAAGGATGCATACAAAGAAGTAGAAAAAGTGTTAGATAAATGGAATGCACAAACATTCGATGAAGTGAAACCAGTGGATGAAAACACAACTTATATGATTACGTACGGAGATAGTATATATGAAAAGGGTGAAAAGACTCTTACTACACTTCATAAGTTTGCTAATAAGTACTTAAATGGAGTAATCACTGATATTCACTTACTTCCTATGTTTGAGTACACAAGTGATGATGGATTCTCTGTTGTGGATTATAGAAAAGTGAATCCTGAATTAGGTAATTTCTCTCACATCGATGAGATGAAGAAAGATTATAGATTGATGTTCGACTTTGTAGCAAATCACGTATCAAAATCTTCAGATTACTTTAAAGGATATGTGGGAAATGACGAGAAGTATAAAGAGTTTTTTATTGAGTTTGATGAAAATGAAGATTATTCAAACTTTACAAGACCAAGAACATCACCATTATTTCACGAATATGAGAATGGTCATAAAGTGCTAGGTACATTCAGTGAAGATCAGGTGGATGTGAATATCAAAAACCCAAAAGTGCTAGCAGAGCTTACAGATGTTCTTTTATTTTATGCATCAAAAGGAGCAACTTCAATTCGCCTAGATGCAATTGGATTTTTGTGGAAAGAAAGTGGAACCACATCTATGCACTTAGATCAGACGCACGAGATTGTAAAACTGTGGAGATTGATTCTTGACTACTTCAAGCCAAACACACAGATTATCACAGAAACTAATGTACCTCATGAAGAAAACATATCATATTTTGGGGATTGTGATGAAGCAAATATGGTATATCAATTTGCACTTCCGCCACTTGTTTTCCATTCATTTGTAAATGAAGATGCAAGTGTATTAAGTGAATGGGCGAAGACGATAGACCTTGGATCTGACAAGATTACGTATTTCAACTTCCTAAGTTCACACGATGGAATCGGTCTTAGACCTACAGAGGGAATCTTAAATGATGATCAAAGAAAAGTATTAGCTGATCGAGTGGAGAAGAATGGCGGAAAGATATCTTATAAATCAAATCCAGATGGTAGCCAATCAATTTATGAACTAAACATCAATTACCATGATGCATTAGTAAATTCAGAATATAATGAAGATACACAAATCAAGCAGATTCTAGCAGCTAATGCGATATTGTTCACAGTAATAGGTGCGCCAGCGATTTACTACCATACTTTACTAGGGTCAAGGAATGACAATGAAGGTTTTGAAA
>CAYJHQ010000030.1:0-31806 GCA_964369775.1 uncultured Lachnospiraceae bacterium | reverse complement strand
ACCAGAACAACCAGCACCAGAGCAACCTGCCCTAGAACCAGAACAATCTGGATTAGCATCAGAGCAACTAGAAGCAGAGACAACAGAACCAACACAAACAGAACCAGAGACAAAAGTGAGAGAGAATGTAGAATCTGAAAGCGAGAAAGAAGTATTAGAACTGGATAATCACGATGAAGAAGTAACATCGGAAGTAGGAGATGGAGATACTCCACTTGCGATAAGACTTTTTGGCGGAAATGAAGAACATAAGTGGAGTTTGTTCAACCTAGTGATGACTATTATGGGTTGTATAATCGCAATTACTCATATCTTGAGAAGAAAAGATGAGGATGAAGAAGAGAAAGAAGAAAGAGAGCAGAAGAATAAATATAGGCTTTCAAGATTATTGATTGGAATTTTGTTCTTAGTAAATCTAGCATTACTATTCTTTACTCAAGATTTTACAGCAAGGATGTGGGTTTTTGATGAATTTAGTATCATATTTGGAGTTGTATTCTTTATCCAGTGCTTAATTGCAGTTTTTGTAATAAGAAAGCGTGTTGAAGAGAAGGAAAAGTTAGAAAATGAATATGAAGGTGTGTAAGATATAACACTGCTAAAGAGAGGGAGGCGATTTGCCTCCCTCTCTTTATGGTACTATTTAGAAAGTTCATTTAACAAAGATAAAAAGTCATCAATGGTAGAACGTTTTGTGACAAATGAAGTAACGAAGCGAACGGTGGTGTGGTCATTATCGTATTTTCCTTCGATTTCGTAGTAGCAACGCTTGTACAATTCTTCATGAATGTAGTTAGGTAGAATTACAAAAATCAAGTTGGAATCTGGTTCGACAGCAAAGCGAAATCCGAGATCACGAATTCCTTCTTTTAAAATTTTAGCCATTTCATTTGTGTGCTTAGCGATTTCTAAGTAAAGATCATCCTGCATAAAAGCTTCAAATTGTAGACCGATATAACGACCCTTTGCCATTAGTGCTCCATTTTGTTTCATTGTATAGCGCACATTATTTTTCAAGTCATTATTGCAGATGACGAGTGCTTCACCAAGTAAAGCACCATTTTTTGTTCCGCCGATATAAAATGCATCACAGAGGTTTGCAATTTCAGGAAGTGTTAAATCATTTTTGTCACAGGTTAAGGCAACGGCCAAGCGAGCACCATCTATATATAAATACAAATCGTGTTTTTTACAAGTTTCAGATATAGACTCCAGCTCTTTTTTGGTGTATATAGTTCCCATCTCTGTAGCATTAGAGATATATACAACTTTAGGCATAACCATATGCTCACTTACATGGTGGGCTAAACATTCTTCTATTTGTGAAGGGGTAAGCTTGGCATCAGCAGAAGGCATTTCGATAACCTTATGACCTGTCGCCTCGATAGCACCAGCTTCATGAACCGCTATGTGACCTAACTTTGGAGAAATGACTGCCTCGTATGGTCTAAGGAAAGAGGAGAGCGCAACTTTATTTGCTTGGGTTCCGCCTACTAAAAAATGTACATCTACATCATCTTTCTGAATTGCTTTTTTTATTAATCTAGTAGCATTCTTGCTATAATCATCATTTCCGTATCCGACCTGTTGAGCACCATTAGTCTCAATCATACGTGTTAAAATCTTCTCGTGAATACCTTCACTATAATCATTAATTAAAAATAACATAACATCACCTTGTTTTCTTATATATTTGTATAAAATCAAGGTACATTTTAACACAATGGCATAGAAAAATATAGACTAATATTAGAATAAATACTATAATCAAGGAAAACGAGTGCGAGGTGTAGGATAGGTGAAAACATTATATGAAGTCGGAGATATTGTAAAAATGAAGAAAAAACATCCTTGTGGGAGTTATGAATGGGAGATATTACGAGTAGGGGCAGATTTTCGATTAAAATGTGTAGGATGCAGTCACCAGATAATGATTGCAAGAAAGCTTGTGGAGAAAAATACGAAGGAAATTAGAAAAAAGGTCATGGAATAAGGGGGATATATTGACAAAGACAATGAAATATAGTATAGTGTAGGAAGATTTTGAGTCGGAAATATGGTGAGTTATTCACCTTATTGATTGCGTTAGAAGCGCAAATTTTATAAGCTGGCAACTTAATTGCCTGTTGGGTACATTCGCCCGAAGTGTACTTAGGTGCGCCCTTGTAAAACGGTCAATAAGAGTAGTAAAAGTGTTATTCGCTGTATAGACTCTAATAAAATGCTGTATAACAGCTATATTTATGACCTGACGAGACGTATCTTTTAGATACGTCCTTTTTGATATAACGAGGAAATGATTCATTTCCCATTAATAATAAAATTAGTTGGAGGAATAACGAAATGGCCAATAAATTACATTTATATGGATTTAATAATCTTACAAAATCATTGAGTTTTAACATATATGATATCTGTTATGCAAAAACAGCGAGGGAGCAGAGAGATTATATAAAATATATCAATGAGCAATATAACTCAGATCGTTTAACTGATATACTGACGAAATTGACAAACATGATAGGAGCGACGGTTTTGAACATCTCAAAGCAAGACTATGAACCGCAAGGAGCTTCTGTTACTTTTTTAATTGCAGAAGAGAGTATGGTAGATAAAAGAAGTGGAGAAACAGTAGTTGCGCATTTGGACAAAAGTCATGTGACGGTACATACTTACCCTGAATACCATCCTGAGACATCAATCGCCACCTTTAGAGTGGATATAGATGTATCTACTTGTGGCGAAATCACACCTCTGTCTACATTAGACTTCTTGCTTGGAAGCTTCGATTCAGATATTATAACCTTAGATTACAGAGTGAGAGGGTTTACAAGAGAGATGAATGGGAATAAATTGTTCATGGATCACAAGATAACATCTATTCAGGATTATATAGCTAACGAAACGTTGAAAAGATATGATGTAGTTGATATGAATGTATACCAATCGAACTTGTTTCATACAAAGATGTTGATTAAAGAGGTGGATTTGCAGAACTATCTTTTTAATGCAGATATTTATGAAATACCGCCAAAAACTAGGCTAGAGATAACTAATGCACTCAGAGAAGAGATGATAGAAATCTATAGCGGAATGAACATATATAGAGGGGATGTATAGGATAGATGTACAGTAAAGAACGTCAAAATCATGTTCCGATTATGCAAGCATTAAAAGAATTAAAACAGAATAAGACAGTACCATTTGATGTACCTGGACATAAAAGAGGGAAAGGGAATCCGGAACTGACCAATTTTTTAGGTGAAAAATGTCTAGAAGTAGATGTGAATTCTATGAAATGCCTAGATAATCTCTGCCACCCTACAGGTGTAATAAAGGAAGCAGAAGAGTTAGCAGCAGAGGCGTTTGGTGCGAGTCATGCTTTTTTCATGGTAGGAGGGACGACATCTTCTGTGCAAGCGATGATTATGGCGACCGTTGCAAGAGGAGATAAAATTATCATTCCTAGAAATGTGCATCAGAGCGTGATTAATGCATTAGTAATATGTGGGGCAGTACCGATATACATCAATCCACAGATGAGTGATAGATTAGGAATTGCTTTAGGTATGTCTATAAAAGATGTGGAAATTACAATATCTCAAAACAAAGATGCAAAAGCGATACTTGTAAACAACCCAACTTATTACGGGATTTGCTCTGATATAAAGAAGATAACGGAGCTAGCCCATGAAAATGGAATGAAAGTATTGGTAGACGAGGCGCATGGTACACATTTCTACTTCGGAGATAACATGCCAGCGACAGCAATGTCAGTAGGGGCTGATATGGCAAGTGTAAGTATGCATAAATCAGGAGGATCACTGACACAAAGTTCTATCTTGTTGTGCGGAGAAGGTGTAAATCCAGACTATGTGAGACAGATTATAAATCTCACTCAGACTACGAGTGGAAATTACTTGTTACTATCTAGTCTAGATATATCAAGAAGAAATCTAGCATTAAATGGAAAAGTTATTTGTGAAAAAGTAAAGCATTTCGCAGAATATGCAAGAGAAGAAATCAATGATATCGGAGGATATTACGCATATTCTAGAGAGCTCATCAACGGAGATAGCATTTTTGATTTTGATATCACAAAACTTTCAGTAAATACTTTAGAGCTTGGATTAGCAGGAATTGAAGTTTATGATATATTAAGAGATGAGTATGATATTCAGATTGAATTTGGAGACTTAGGAAATATCTTAGCGTATATTTCAATCGGAGATAAAACAAAAAATATTGAAAGATTAATCAGTGCACTAGGAGAAATAAAAAGAATATACAAACGTGATAGAAGTGGAATGTTAGAAAGTGAGTATATTAATCCAGAAGTAGTAATGACACCACAAGAAGCATTTTATTCGGAAAAAGAGAGTATCGAATTGCAAGAATGTGAAGGACGAGTATGTTGCGAATTCTTGATGTGTTATCCTCCAGGAATCCCAATTTTAGCACCTGGTGAGCGACTGACAAGTCAGGTGATAGAATATATCGAATATGCAAAAGAAAAAGGATGCTTGATAACAGGTCCAGAATGTATGGATGCCAGTAGATTGAATGTATTAAAGGAGGGATAACGATATGGAAGATTTATGGTATAGCGAATATCATACAGAAAGTGTAAAATATTCGATTCGTGTAAAAGAGCAGATGCATCATGAAGTCAGCGATTACCAGGCGATTTCGATTTATGATTCGGAAGAGTTTGGGCGATTTTTAACACTAGACGGAGTAATGATGCTTACAGAGAGAGATGAGTTCATTTATCATGAGATGATTACTCATGTGCCGATGGCAGTTAATCCTGAAATCAAAGATATCTTAGTTATTGGTGCAGGCGATGGAGGAGTATTGCGTGAACTGCAAAAATATGAAAGTATTGAAAATATAGATGTTGTAGAAATAGATGAAAGAGTAATAGCGGTTTGTAAGGAGTATTTACCACAGACAGCTTGTGGATTTGAAAATCCAAAAGCAAATATTCATATTGCAGATGGGTTACGATTCATTCGTAGAATAGAGAATAAATATGATTTAATCATTGTAGATTCCACAGACCCTTCAGGACCCGGAGAAGTATTATTTACTAAAGAGTTTTATGGAAATTGTTACAAAGCATTGAAAGAGGATGGAATTTTAGTGAACCAACACGAGAGTCCATTTTATGCACAGGACGCAGATGCTATGAAGAAAGCCCATAAAAGAATTGCATTGTCATTTCCGCTATGCAAAGTATACCAAGCTCATATTCCTACTTATCCCTCAGGGCATTGGCTGTTCGGATTTGCATCGAAAAAGCATCATCCATTAAAAGATTTAAATTCGAATTTGTGGGATGCAAAAAATCTTGAGACTCATTATTATACGAGTAATTTACACAAAGGTGCATTTTATATACCGAAGTATGTGGAGGAAATGTTAATTGAAAATGAATAGAAATATACAGACGTTTATTGGTTGTGAAGCAGAATATGATGAGGCATCTATCGTAATGTTTGGAGCACCTTTTGATGGAACAGCTTCCTTTCGACCAGGGACTAGATTTGGTCCGCCAGCTATTCGAAATGAAAGCTTTGGTATCGAGACCTATTCGCCCTATTGTGATAGAGATTTAGAAGATTATGAAATCTACGACGGCGGAGACCTAAACTTACCATTTGGAAATCCAAGCAAAGTCCTTGAAATGATAGAAGAATATACAAAAAAAGTTTTAAGGGATGGCAAAAAGCCTGTTATGTTAGGCGGAGAGCATCTAATAACTTTAGGTGCATTTCGAGCAATACATGAGAAGTATCCAGATGTATGTGTGATTCATCTAGATGCTCATACAGATTTAAGAGATGATTATATTGGTGAAGAACTGACACACGCTGGCGTGATTAAACAGGTGTGGAATATTATTGGTGATAATCGAATATTCCAATTTGGAATCAGAAGTGGAGAACGTTGTGAATTTGAATTTGCCAAAACGCACACAAAGCTTCAAAAGTTTGATTTGACTGGATTTGATGAAGCAATGGAGGCAATAGGAAATAGGCCGGTTTACTTTACGTTAGATTTAGATGTATTAGACCCTTCTTGCTTTTGGGGGACAGGAACTACCGAGGCAGGCGGAGTAACGTTTAAGGAATTGATGGAAGTAGTATTGAAATTAGAAAGATTAAATATTGTTGGGTGCGATATCAATGAATTATCGCCCCATTACGATTCAAGTGGTGCATCAACGGCACTTGCTTGTAAGATAACAAGAGAAATATTATTACAGTTGGAGGTAAGATAAAATGGGAAAATGTATGATTATTGGATGTGGAGGAGTTGCAGGAGTAGCAATTCAAAAATGTTGCCAAAACAGTGAAGTGTTTGAAGAAATCATGATTGCGAGTAGAACGAAATCAAAATGTGATGAGTTGAAAGCAAAAATAGAAGCAGAAGGAAAAACGACTACGAAGATTCAAACTGCACAAGTAGATGCAGATAATGTGCCAGAATTGGTTGCACTAATTAATGAGTTTAATCCAGATGTAGTATTAAACTTGGCATTGCCATACCAAGATTTAACAATTATGGATGCATGCTTAGAAACAAAGACGCATTATATTGATACAGCAAATTATGAGCCACTTGATACAGCAAAATTCGAATACAAATGGCAGTGGGATTACAGAGAGCGTTTTGAAAAAGCAGGAATCTGTGCACTTTTAGGAAGTGGATTTGACCCAGGTGTAACAAGTGTATTTTCTGCGTATGCGCTAAAACATGAGTTCGATGAAATTAATTATATCGATATTTTAGATTGTAACGGTGGAGATCATGGGTATCCATTTGCAACAAATTTCAATCCAGAGATTAACATCCGTGAAGTAGCAGCTGATGGAAGCTACTGGGAAGATGGAAAGTGGATTCATACTAAGCCAATGGAAATCAAAAGAGAGTATGACTTTAAAGGTGTTGGGCAAAAAGATATGTATCTATTACACCATGAAGAGATTGAAAGCCTTGCACTTAACATAACAGGGATTAAGAGAATTCGTTTTTTTATGACATTTGGACAAAGCTATCTAACTCACTTACAATGTCTTGAAAATGTTGGAATGACTTCAATCAAACCAGTGATGTATGAAGGAAAAGAAATTGTACCAATCCAATTCTTAAAGCATATGTTACCTGATCCAGCGTCACTTGGACCAAGAACAGTTGGGAAGACAAATATAGGGTGTATATTTAAAGGAAAGAAAGACGGAAAAGATAAGACATATTACTTATATAATATCTGTGATCATCAAGAATGTTATAAAGAAGTTGGTTCACAAGCAATTTCTTACACAACTGGTGTACCAGCAATGATTGGTGCGATGATGGTAATGACAGGAAAATGGAACAAGCCGGGTGTGTGGAATATGGAAGAATTTGATCCAGATCCATTCATGGAGGCATTAAATAAATGGGGACTTCCTTGGGAAGAAGATCATAACCCAGCAATGGTGGATTAATGAACGAGAAGTTATATGAAATAAATACCCCTTCTTACGTAATAGATGAGGGCAGATTAATAGAAAATCTAGAGATTCTAAAAGAAGTATCAGAGCGAGCAGGGTGTAAAATCTTGCTTGCTCAAAAAGCTTTTTCAGCTTTTTATTGCTATCCATTAATTGGAAAGTATCTATCTGGAACTACTGCAAGTGGCTTATATGAAGCAAAGCTTGGATATGAAGAGATGGGAAAAGAAAATCATGTTTTTTCAGCAGCCTACTTGGAGCATGAGATGGATGAGATTCTAGAAATTTGTGATCATGTCGTTTTTAATTCATTTAGAGAATGGGAAAAATATAGAGAGAAAGCTATAAAATCAGGGAAAAGTTGTGGGATTCGAGTGAATCCAGAGCATTCTACTCAAGAGCATGGAATTTATGACCCTTGTGCAGTAGGATCAAGGCTTGGTGTAATAAAAAGTCAATTTAAACCAGAAGCCTTAGAGGGGATTGAAGGATTACATTTCCATACGCTATGCGAGCAAAACAGCGATGATTTAGTAGCAACACTTAGGGCTTTTGAAGAAAAATTTGAGGACTATATCCCTGAGATGAAATGGATAAATTTCGGTGGTGGTCATCATATCACAAGAGAAGATTATGATAGGGAAACATTGATTGATTGTGTGATAAAATTTAAAGAAAAATATGATGTTGAAGTGTATCTAGAACCAGGAGAGGCAGTAGCGTTAAATGCAGGATATCTAGTGACACGTGTCCTAGATATTGTAGAGAATGGAATGGAAATAGCGATTTTAGACACATCAGCAGCCTGTCATATGCCAGATGTCATAGAGATGCCATACAGACCACCATTATATAAGAGCGGAGAAAAAGAAGAAAAAGCTTTTACTTATCGATTAGGAGGACCAACTTGTCTTTCGGGAGATGTGATAGGTGAATATTCTTTTGATGTTCCATTAGAAGTAGGTGGAAAGTTGATTTTTGAAGATATGGCAATATACTCTATGGTAAAGAATAACACATTCAATGGAATGAGCTTACCAGATATCAAGATAATAAAACAAGATGGAGAGATAGAGACAATAAAATCTTTTGGTTACCAAGATTTTAAAGAGAGACTGTCTTAGGAGTAGATATTTGAAAATATATATTTGTGATATAAAGGAATTTGAGAATTTAGATGGAAGTAACTTACTACGTCCAAAGCGACAAGAAGGAATCGCACGCTATGTTCAAAAGAAAGATAAAATGAGATGCTTAGTCAGTGGTTTGCTAGAAAGAGAAATACTAGGGATTACGACTGATGAGCAAATCAGGTATGGGAAATATGGAAAGCCCTATCTGATAGATAGCGAGCGATACTTCAACATCTCTCATTCAGGTGATTATGTAATCTTAGCAGTGGATGAGTATGAAATGGGAATCGATATTGAGCAAGTGCTAAAAGCAAATAAAAGCGTTGCGAACAAATGCTTTACAGTAGAAGAAAACCACATTCTAGAAAGCGATTGTTCAGAAAATCTTTTTTTCGATATCTGGGCGGCAAAAGAAGGGTATATAAAAGCAATTGCTACGGGGTTTTCACTTGATCCAATCTCTTTTTCAGTCCTCCCCTTAAAGGAGGGAGAACATATAATTGATGGGAAAAGCTGGTATTTTTATTGGGGGAAAATAGAAGGGTATGGAATGTGTGTGGTAAGTGAAAAAGAGCAGAAGGTAGTGGAATATATCCAATTGCAAAAAAAGCAACTTGTATCCTGAAAATGTGAAGAAGCAATATAATCTTGACAAATCTCTGAAAACAATTTAAAATCAAGTCTGAACTTAATAACATACGGGGAGCTTATGAAATAGGCTGAGAGGAGACGGAAGTTTCGACCCAAAAACCTGATTTGGATAATGCCAACGTAGGGAATATATACATATGTATTTTTTATGGGTATCCTTGTGATGCCTTTTTTATTTCCTTCTTTTCATTATCAAATCAAAGAAAAGGAGAAAATTTATTTATGAACAATTCAACAAGTGCAAATCGCACAACATTTACCACAAAAAAATTAGCGTTTGCTGCAATGGGTATTGCATTGGCAACCGTATCATCTTTTCTAAAACTATTTGAGATGCCTATGGGTGGATCAGTAACATTTTTTAGTATGTTATTTATTGTAGTAATCGGTTATTGGTTTGGACCAAAGATGGGGATTGCAACAGGTGTTGCTTATGGATTACTACAATTTGCTATCGAACCTTATGTACTAACGATACCACAAGTACTTCTTGACTATCCGCTTGCGTATGGAGCACTTGGATTATCTGGTTTTTTCTCAAATAAAAAGCATGGGTTATATATAGGATATATTGTGGGGGTTCTTGGTAGGTATTGTTTTTCATTTTTGTCAGGATACATCTTTTTTGCTGAATACACACCAGAAGGTTGGAATCCAATTATGTACGCTCTTGCATATAATGGATCGTATCTAGGTGCAGAAGCAATTATTACAATAATAATCATATCGATTCCGTCTGTAAGGAAGGTAATAGGAAGTGTTCTATAAGTAGCTATTTCAATCTAAATGTATTGGGGGCTATTTTATATGTAACTGGTAATGCTATTATAATATAGATGAGTGTAAATATCACAATACCTATACCTAGTATAATGGGGTTTGCATCTGATACATATGATCCATAACATACTAGATAGGTAACACTCCTCACTACCATATATACAGGATTTTTCATCTGTACATCTTTGTTAAAAGGCTGAAGCATATAGTATATCACTAGATTGTGTACACTGAAGAAAGTGGACAGTGCAAGCACGCTTGCAAATAATATTACATATTCGTAAGGATGCTCTGTTCCCCCTGATATATATAAAATAATTGGGAGTGCTATCGCTATTGGAGCACTCTGGAACCAATCCATCAAAACGATTGACTTAAGTCTAAGTGTAAACATTTTCAAAATAGCTTTTGGTTGTCGGTAGGCTCTATAAGTTAACATTTCATTGTCGCAGTTTATAAAGTATATTTTAACAATTCGCTCCCCACAATTTATAAAATACATTAAAAATGTCAATAACGGTATTGCCCTTAAGACATTTTGGTTAATAACTGCCCCAATATCAGGTCTAATCAAACATGTTCCAATTGCTATTGCAGCTAGAATTGTAGTTCCTACCACATATATTCTAGTTGTATTAAGCAAGAGCTTTCTATGCCTTTTATTAAAACATTCTGCTAAAAAGTCGAATCCTCTTTTACTTCCATCAATGTCTCCACCTTCTGAGATATATTTTTCTGAAAATTTTTTGGTGTTTTTTGTGTTCAATGTCACCTTTCCTACGCCACCATTCCACTGGGATAGAATTTGCTTGTACACACTATTATATTTTGTGAACTTAAGAATGTACATCGAAGACAGTATGCTAATCAATAAAAAGGCAGTTGCTATAATTATCATCTGTATAGCATTTGGAGCTAAACCAAGAATAATGAATGGAACCACCAAGAGACTAAGGATTGCACTGCCAATTAAATCTTTTTTGCTCATTTTTAGATAATTCGCATATGGTTCTTTTGAATAAATCTTAAGCTTAATGCTTGCACCGATGACCTTACTACTAATCAGCACCACATAGATGGATGCTAACATTAATAAATCAAATGCCTTAAAGGCGGGAATAAGTAAAAAAGCTGGTAAAAATCCAATTGTCAACATGAACATATGCTTAAAGAATGTTGTAAGTGCCACTGTTTTTGCATTCATACGCATGAAAATTACTGCATAGTACTGTTCTTTTTTTGGTTCTAGCATTCGGGAATTACCCCATCCACCGGCAATTGATAACCCTAAGAAGATAAGTAGAAAGGTAAAGTCAGAATCAGTTTTTCCAATTTGCAAGCTAAAGACAAGCCCTGATATCATACTCACAGCAAATGAATACACTAACTTTGATAGGAACATCATAACAACTGAAATAAGAACACAGAAAATGCTTGCAAGTACTTTTACACACTTCATTGCATAAATCGACGATGGCACATATTTTCCAATCAAGGGAAATTTTTGAAGATAGAACAATAAGCTATTGCTTTGGTATGTAACATCTAATAAAAACAACTGCTTGATCACTCTACTCATCATTATCCCTCCTAAGTGTCTCAATGATTAAATCTTTGTCTTTCGCAACGCCTGTAAGTGTTCCAGCTGATAAAATTACGATTTCATCACACAACTCCATTGCAAGTTCCATAATGTGCGTAGAGAAAATAATAATATTGTCTCTTTTCTGTGCGACCAACAATCGTTTCATCTCTTCTGCGACTACTACATCAAAAGATGTTAAGGGTTCATCTAGCAGAAGTACTCTTGGATTAGCAATAAAGTTTACTAGCATCTGCATCTTGTTCTTCATTCCAAGTGAAAAATCCTTCAAGAGACGATCTCTATCCTCCGTTAAAATGCTAACCATGTCAAAATATTCATCAATCTGTTTTAGATTTTCTATTTTATCTATATTAATATCTACAAAAAACTTCAGAAACTCACGTGCAGTTAAGAAAGTTGGTACGGATGGTGTGGATAATACATACCCCACATCATCCCCATCTAAGTGAGATTTGGTTCCGTCTTTTTCAATATAAACATTTCCGCTATCTACAATAAGATCCTCATTGATACAATTAAATAAAGTTGTCTTCCCTGAACCATTTCTTCCGAGCAAACCATAGATTTTTCCTCGCTCAAATGAGAAGCTTGCGCCTCTAATCACATCCTTATTATCAAATGATTTTTTTACACCGTCGATTACTAGTTGCACAGTTATCCCTCATCTCTCATTAAAAGTAAATCCCTATTAAACCAAGCAATGATCTCTTTCTCATACTTATTCAATAGGGATTTTTATATTCCATGTTATTTTTTGTCTTTTTCATTATAATATTTGTTATTTGACATGTCAATGTCCCGCTGAGTAGTTAATTGTTGTAAAGTATCTAAAAATCAAATATAATGATAGATAGAAAACATAGAAGGAGTGAGTAGATGGATAATTTTACATTTTATGCGCCGACATATTTTGCGTTTGGTAGAGAGACAGAGAGTGAAGCAGGTAAACTGATTCATCAATTTGGGGGAAAGAAAGTTTTACTTCATTATGGTGGAGGTTCTATCAAGAAGAATGGAGTGTATGACAAGGTGGTTGCTTCTTTGAATGAAGCAGGGATAGCGTTTGTTGAATTAGGAGGGGTCGCACCGAACCCAAGAGCTTCTCTGGTATATGAAGGAATTGAACTTTGTAGGAAAGAAAATGTTGATTTTATTTTAGCTGTAGGTGGAGGAAGCGCCATTGACTCAGCAAAGGCGATTGCTTTAGGAGTACCGTATGAGGGAGATTTTTGGGACTTTTATGGAAGTGGGAAATCCGTTACGGAAGCATTACCAGTAGGAACGGTATTAACAATTGCAGCAGCTGGAAGCGAAGGATCGGATGGAACGGTAATTACATATGAAGAGAAAGGATTGAAGTGGGCAGCTTCTGGAGCAGCACTTGTTCCTAAGTTTTCTATATTAAATCCTGAAAGTACATGTACATTGTCTGCATATCAAACAGCTTGTGGGATTACAGATATTATAGTCCATGTATGCGAGCGTTATTTTACAAATACTAAGAATGTAGAGGTTACAGATAGAGTTTGTGAAAGTGTATTAAAGACAATGGTTGAAAAAGGACCATTACTTATGAAAAATTTAACAGACTATGATTTGAGGGCTGAAATTATGTGGGCAGGAATGCTAGCTCATAATAATATCTGTGGTGTTGGAAGAGCGCAAGACTGGTCAAGTCATGATATTGAGCATGAACTATCAGCACTATATGATTGTGCACATGGAGCTGGGCTTGCGGTTGTTAATCCAGCATGGATGACTTTTGTATATACTCACGATGTAATGAGATTTGCACAGTTCGCAGTTAGAATCTGGGGATGTGATATGGATTTTGCTAATCCAGAGAAGACCGCTTTAGAAGGGATTTCAAAATACAAGCAATTTTTAAATACAATCGGTATGCCAATCAGCTTCGAGCAACTTGGAGCAAAGGAGAAGGACATTCCATTTATGGCAAAAAACATGGGGATTACAGATGACAAGAAAAAGGGTTCGTTTGTTCCGCTCACCACCAGTGATGTAGAAGATATATTTAAGTTAGCGCTATAGAGTTAGTGTAAAACCAGTGTAAAAAACTATGGAATCATGTCTTTTTAAATGGGAAAAGTTGTAAAAGGTAAAGAAAAAAACAAAAAAAATGTATTTAAAGATGTACAATCTTTGACGAGGGTGACATTGTTAAAAAATGATGAGCATGTTGGTATAATAATACGAAAGGAATCTTGTAGATTTTCTACATGAAGCAGAGGCATGACTACAGATAAGATAATACAAAAAAACTATCCGAGGATGAGACCTTCGGAAAAAAAGGTTGCAGATTTCTTTTTGGACTTCAAAGGGGAAGCAGAGTCTTTAAAGTTAGATAAGTTGGCACAAGTGATAGAGGTTAGTCAACCGACTATTGTACGTTTTGCAAAAAGCTTGGGATATGCTAGTTTCAAAGAATTGAAAAATACACTGATAAGAGAGAAGGCATTAGAAAGTAATTCGAAAAGTTCAGAAGCAGGTTTTTTTGGTTATAAAATAACGGAAGAAGATGATTTGGGAGAAATACCTGGAAAGATTGTGACGTCATCTATAAAAGTGTTGGAAGAGACAGTGAAATGTGTAGATGGAAAGCAGTATAAAAAGGCTGTCAATGCCATATTAGAAGCAAATCATATCGTCATATACGGTGTAGAAAACTCAATCGGAGTTGCGACTGATTTGTTGACAAAACTTTTGTATTTGGGGGTTAATTGTACTTTGCATACAGATTACTATTTTCAAAATGTGAGTGCTAACAACCTAAAAGAAGGAGATCTTGCGATTGGAGTTACTTACACTGGGTACTCAAAAGATACAATTTCTATGATGAAAATCGCAAAAAGAGGTGGGGCAAAGACACTCGTAATCACCAATGTGAAGGATGCAAAAATAAAAGACTATTCAGATATTATTCTACATGCTAGTAATGAGCAGTACTTATATGGGAATACGATTTTTTCGAGAATTGCACAAACGGCGATAGTAGATATGCTATATGCTGGTGTGTTAAAACAAGACTATAGTGAGCGAATAAAAGCTTTAAACAAGAATAGTAGAGCAATTGAAAATAAAACATATAAAGAATAGTGAGGTTGTGTAGAATTTCTACACAACCTCATTTGCGTTTTACGTGTTCTTTACACAAGGTTCACTTGGATTTTATTGTAGTAAAGCATCATGATTGAATATAATAATTACAGAACAAGCGATGCGAAAGGAGTAGTACCGATGTTGGAGTTGAAAAATGTAATAAAAAAATTCGGTGGGGTTGCAATCTTAAATGATATCAGCCTATCGATTAAAGAAGGAGAGATTGTTTCGATTCTAGGACCTTCTGGTAGTGGAAAAACGACATTATTAAATTTAATACTAGGAATTATAGAAATAGATAGTGGAAAGTTATTGTACAACAGTGAGGATTTGACCAAAGTAGCGATGGAAAAAAGAGGGTTTAATATAGTATTTCAAGATTATGCACTCTTTCCTAACCTAAATGCTTATCAAAATATAGTTTACGGACTCAGAAATAAACCAAATATTTCTACTGAAGATGAAGTAAAAGAAATGATTTCTTTATTAGGGCTAGAAGAACACCTCGAAAAAAAAATTGAGCAGCTCTCTGGTGGACAAAAGCAAAGAGTTGCACTTGCTAGAACAATGGTGATGAAGCCTAGGATTTTATTATTAGATGAGCCACTTAGTGCTTTAGATGGTGTGATTAAGGAATCTATTAAAGAGAGAATAAAGACGATAGCAAGAGAATTCAACTTAACTACAATTATTGTTACACATGACCCAGAAGAAGCACTGACTCTTTCTGATAAGGTTTTGATTATAAATGAAGGCAAAATTTCACAATACGGAACACCAGATGAGATAGTAAATAAACCGAATAATTCATTTATAAAAGAATTTATCTTAAATCAATTAGAAATCAAAAGGAATAATATTTTTAGTCTATTTGATAAAGAAAATAGCAAAGAAAAAACAGCATAGGAAAGAAGAGAGATGAAGACAAAAAAGCAGATAGAAATCAAAATAATATTCGTTGTAATTGCTAGCATTTTCCTCTGTTTCTTATTGGTTCCTATGGCAGTGCTGAGTTTACAATCATTTCAAGATACACATGGTGCCTTTTGGAGCAATTATCTAGGGATGTTTCAAAAGAAAGGATTTATTAGTGCAGTAGGAAATAGCTTTCTCGTAGCAGGAACTAGTGCAGCTTTAACTACATTGTTAGCATTTTTCTTAGCCTATTCGATTCACTACACTAATATTCCTGGATGGCTAAAGAAAGTGATAAAGGGAATGGCTGTGTTTCCGATGTTATTGCCTACCATTACTTATGGATTTGCAATTATGTATTCATTTGGGAAGCAAGGACTGATAACAAAGTTTTTAGGATTTCAACCATTTGAGATATATGGATTTTGGGGACTGCTATTAGGATACACATTATACACCTTGCCAATTTCATTCTTACTAATACAAAATACAATGGGGTATATAGATAAGAAATTTATGATTGTATCAAGAACCATGGGGGATTCTAAAGTGCAAACATTTTGGATGACAATTTTAAGGCCATTGTTAGGAACTTTAGCAGCATCATTAGTTCAATGTTTCGCATTAGCATTTACAGATTATGGAATTCCAGCATCTATAGGAGGAGAATTTGAAGTAGTAGCAAGTGTTTTATACAATGAAATGTTAGGCAGTATCCCAAATTTCAATAATGGAGCGGTAGTTGCGGTAATTATGCTAATACCATCTGTATTAAGTATTGCATTGTTGAGATATCTAGATAGATATAATATCAGATATTCAAAAGTTACACCAATTGATAACTTTAAAAATCGGACAAGAGATATCTTATGCGCAATTGGAACATTCTTATTACTTGCAGTGATAGTTATGGTATTTTTAGTCATTTTCGTTGTGATATTTGTAGAAGAATGGCCGTATCGAATGACGTTTACGATAGAGAATATTACATCAGTACTCCGAGATAAAGCCCTAACAGATGTATATGTTAACTCTTTAGTTACAGCAGTATTGACAGCAGTCATCGGAACTATTGTAGCGTACGGTGCAGCATTAGTAACAGCAAGAAGTAAAATTTCAAACTCTGCAAAGCGTTTTATTGAAGGGATTGCACTGGTAACGAACACTATACCAGGAATGGTAATTGGTATTGGATTTATGTTGGTATTTACGGGGACATCACTTCAAAATACATTAACATTAATCATTGGTTGTAATGTAGTTCACTTTTTTTCAACACCGTATTTGATGATGAAGAATTCCTTAGAAAAGATGAACGCATCATGGGAGACAACAGCAATGTTGATGGGGGATACTTGGATAAAAACAATCTTACGTGTGGTAACACCAAACGCAGTAAGTTCATTAATAGAAGTATTTAGCTATTATTTTATCAATGCAATGGTAACGGTAAGTGCGGTAATCTTCATTGCAGGAGCTAGAACAATGGTTATTACAACTAAGATAAAAGAACTGCAACACTTTTCGAAGTTTAACGAGATTTTTGTATTATCCATATTAATCTTGTTAACTAATATAGTAGCAAAATTTGTATTTCAAGCATTAGCAAATTATAAGAAGAAAAAATAATAATCAAGAGGAGAGCAAAATGAAGAGTAAAAAGGTATTGGCAATTTTAAGTATTGGAGCAATAACAGTAACAATGATGATGGGAGCAATTGGATGTGGAAGCACATCAGATGCAGCAGGAAGTGAAGTGATTATTTATTCAAATGCAGACGACGAGGCGGTTGAAGCTATGAAAGCGACTTTAGACGACAATGGATACGAAGGACAATATATTCTTCAATCATTTGGAACCTCAGAGCTAGGAGGAAAGATTATTGCAGAAGGCACAGATATAGAAGCAGACGTAGTAACAATGAGTTCATACTATTTAGATAGTGCACAAGAAGAAAATGAAATGTTTGCAACTATTGAGAGTGAAGCTGCAACACTTCAAGAAGTTCCAGAGTTTTATAGACCAGTAATAGAAATTGAAGGTGCAATCATATTAAATACAGAGCTAATGGAAGAAAATGGATTGGAAACTCCTAAAAGTATAAAGGACTTAGCAAAACCAGAGTACGAAGGATTTATTTCAATAACAGATATAACAGGTTCATCAACAGCTTGGTTGATGGTACAAGCGTTGGTTGCTGAATATGGAGAAGCAGACACACAAGAAATTCTTTCAGGTATTTATAAAAATGCAGGTGCGCATCTAGAAACATCTGGTTCAGGTCCAATCAAAAAAGTTAGGGCAGGTGAAGTAGCAATTGGATTTGGGCTAAGACATCAGGCAGTAGCAGATAAAGAAGATGGACTACCAATTGATTTTGTAGATCCTACAGAAGGGAATTATGCATTAGCAGAATCGATAGCTGTAGTAGATAAAGGCGAAGAGACAAATGATTTAGCTAAAGAAATGGCAGAATGTATTGTAAATGAAGGACGAGAATCTATTCAAGTAAACTATCCAAATGCTATTTATGAAGGAGAATCAGTAGATGAAGGAAACAAATCTACAAACCCTAAAACATATAGTGAAACATTGACAGTAGATTTGTTAAAAGAACACGAAGCATTATCAGAAGATGCAAAATAAAAAATATGAGGAGATATTAGAAATGAATTACAAATTATTAACACCTGGGCCACTTACAACATCAAAAGCTGTAAAAGAAAAAATGATGGTGGACCACTGTACGTGGGATGATGACTACAAAGAAATTACGCAGGAAATAAGAAAAGGATTGTTAGAAATAGCACAAGTATCTGAAGAGAATTACACAACAGTTTTGATGCAAGGAAGTGGAAGTTTTGGTGTGGAAGCCGTGCTCACTAGCGTAGTTGGAGAAGAGGATAAAATCCTAATTATCTCTAATGGTGCATATGGTGAAAGGATTATAAAAACAGCGAAGCAAGCAAGAATTGCACACGAGATATATGAAGTCCATTATTCTGAAATTCCTTCAGCTAAAAAAGTAGAAGAGATATTGAAAAACGATGATGCAATAACACATGTAATTATGATTCATTGTGAGACGACATCAGGCATTCTTAATGATATTGAGTCTGTGAGTAAAACGGTAAAAGAAGCTGGAAGAACAATGTTGGTAGATGCGATGTCAAGCTTAGGGGGAATTGAGATTCCAGTAGAAGAATGGGGGATTGATTTTATTATCAGCAGCGCTAATAAATGCATCCAAGGAGTACCAGGATTTTCATTTATCGTCTGCAATCGTGAAAAATTAATGGAGTGTGAAGGGCAGTCGAGAAGTTTATCGCTTGATATTTATGCACAGTGGAAAGAGATGGATGTAGATGGAAAGTGGAGATTTACATCACCAACACATGTAGTACTCGCGTTTAGACAGGCGATGGAAGAGTTGCAGATAGAAGGTGGCGTAGTAGCACGTGAAAAGAGATATCGAGACAATAATGAATATCTAATTACAAAAATGAAGGAAATGGGAATTGAAACTTATATAGGAGGAGAGAATCAATCGCCTATTATTACAACATTCTTATATCCAGATAATCATAACTTCTCTTTTGTAGAAATGTATCAATACATAAAAGAAAGAGGATATGCTATCTATCCAGGAAAAGTAACTGGAGCAGATACTTTTAGAATAGGAAATATTGGAGAGATATATTTAGAAGATATGGTAGAATTATGCGAAATATTTAGAAAATTTTTTGAAGAAATGAGAGGGAAATAATGATGAGTAAGTATAATACAGTAATATTTGATTGGGCAGGTACAACAGTGGATTACGGATGCTTTGCACCAGTGCAAGCATTTGCAGGAGCATTTGCAAGTTATGGAATTGAAGTGACAACTGATGAAGTGAGAAAACCAATGGGAGCTTTAAAAAAAGAGCATATTAGAATTATGCTTCAAATGGATAGAATTCGTGAAGCATTTGTAGCGAAATATTCAAGAGAATCAGAAGAAAAAGATGTGGATGCAATTTATGATAAGTTTGAGGCGTCACTATTTGCAATTTTAGACCAAAATGCAGATTTGAAACCTTATGTAGTAGAGACGATGACAGAGCTTAGAAATAGAGGAATTAAAATTGGCGGAACGACTGGGTATACAAATGAAATGATGGCAATCATCACGAAAGTAGCCAAAGAGCAAGGATATGCCCCAGATTTCTGGTGTAGTCCTGATGATGTAAATGGAATTGGAAGACCGAATCCTTATATGGTGCATAAAAACATGATGGAACTTAAAGTACAGAATGTAAGAGAAGTAATTAAAGTAGGAGATACCATTTCAGATATCAAAGAGGGAAAAAATGCAGGAGCATTTGCAATCGGAATTATCGAAGGAAGTTCAGAAATGGGGCTGACTATTGAGGAATACGAAGCACTTTCAGAAGTAGAGAGAGCAAGTAAAGATGAAGTGGTAAGACAGAGATTTCTCGATGCAGGAGCAGATGCTGTAATTAGAGACATTAGAGGAGTATTAGAATTCGTATAAGAAAAAATAAAAAGGCTCTTGAACTAGTTTATTAGTTTGAGAGCCTTAAAATATAATTTACTTATGAAATAATTCACTAAAATGATCAATAGGCATCGGCTTGTGGAAATAGTAGCCTTGTCCTTTAGAACATCCCATCTCTTTTAAGATATCTGATTGTTCTAGGAGTTCAATACCTTCTGCAACAGAGACTAAACCGTTTAGTTTTTGGCAAAGGATGAGTACAACTTCAGTTAATGCTTTAGATTTTTCATTGTGGTGAATATCATTTATTAAACGCATATCAATTTTAACTTCATCATAATCAGAAATTACAAGAGAGGTTAAGTTGGAGTACCCACTACCGAAATCATCCAGAGATACAGCAAAACCTGCATCAGAAAAATTCTGAATGATGGATTTGAGTACAGGTTCACTGATTTCATTGGTTGTCTCTGTAATCTCTATTACGATTTGTGAGTGGTCTATACCATACCTATCACATATCTTAGAAAAATCATGGACGATATCGTGTCTAGCAATGGTCATTCTAGAGCAATTAACCGCGATCGATTCAATCTGTGAATAGCCAGCATCTCGCCAAGATTTAAGTGATTTACAAACAGTCTCTAATACAAATATGTCAATCTTTGAGATAATGCCTTCTTTTTCATAAAATGGAATAAATGCAATTGGTGGTTGAAGTGTATTGCCAGCACCAACTCTACGAATTAAAGCCTCTGCACTTCGTGTTTCACCACTTGCTAAATCCACTTGTGGTTGTAGGAAAACAACAAATTTTCCATTAGCAATTTCTAAATCTAAGTTATTAGAAAGGATATGAGTGTACTTATCATTTCCATCGTGATACATTAAATTATCCGAAATTTGATTGAAATTTCTATTCCAAGTGTATCCGATAGTTGTAGTGAAGTCATTTTCTTTAGATAGCATTTCTTTTAAAGTAGAAATGCTATTCTCAAAAGTTTCCTCACTATCATCTACTTTGAGAACAATAAATTCATCACCACCAACACGATAAACATCAGAACCAAATATATTTGATAGGATAACTGATAATCGCTTTATAACACTATCTCCAAATAAATTTCCATTTTCATCATTTAGAGCACGAAGACCATTGATATCTGCATAAATTACACCGAGGCTTTCGACGTCTCTTTTATTCAGAGATTGAATTGTATCGTTATAGCTCTGTCTATTTTTAACTGTAGTTAGAGTATCATAGTAGCTTAGGTGGTTCAATCTAGCAATGAATTCAGTTTCATCAAGGAAGTTTGCAATAATTTTTGCAACAGACTGCACAACCGATATCTTCTCAAGGTGTTCACGAGGATTGTCAACGCCTATAAATCCAGTCACTTGATTATTTGAAGAAATAATTGGACTGATAATCAATGTGGTTATATTTTCTTTATTCATTAGCTTGTATTCAAGCGAATCCTTTGCAAGAGTTGGGTCGTCGATGGAAAGTGAAAATGTGATAAGTTCATTGCAACGTTCAAATAAGGTGCCGAGTTTTGTCACCGGAACTTTTTGCAATGCTTTTTTATAAGAGGTAACATCATTTTGGCACCATTCATAGGTATTAGTTACAAATTCACCGCAATCAGACATCTCAAAAATATAGCTTCGCTCTGCATGATAGTGGCAAGATAGGCTTTCAAGCAATTTGTAGATTGCGACACTTGGTTCGCTACCAGAGTGCAACATCTCGACACAACTAGATAAAAAGAGTTCATCATTGAGTTTTTCTTGTAACTCGTGTTCGAGAGCAAGAATTTGAGAAATATCAGTCGCAATTTCAAGTCTTGCTAGATTTCCGTTAAATGTGATTAATTTGTCTTTTAATAAAAATGTTTTATCTAGTATGGGATTGTAGTAAGACCATTCGTAAAATTTATCTTTGGTTAATAAATGATTCGTACAAAAATCACAAGGTTCATTTTTTCCTTGTAAAAGTTTATAGCATGATTGAGAGCGCCAATTTTTTTCAGAGGGGTTACCAACGGCTTGAATTGCTGTTTTATTCAAGTAAAGCAACTCATATGTTTCAGGATTAGAGATGTATACAATTTCATCAGTGCTATCTAGTATCTGGGTAGCGTTTTTATTACTCTCAGTAAGTATATCTGCTTTTTCGCGGAAACGAGTTCCTTGGAGTATAATAGAGAGCATCTTTCCAATATATTGAAGGCTATTAATTTCTTTTTCGCTCCAAATCCGTGTTTTGGTACAATCATCAAGCCCAATGAAAAAGGCCATAACATCATCTTTTTTTACTTGGGCATGAATAAATGATAAGATCCCTTGACTGTTCATTACTTCGTATGCAGAATCGTATTGTAGAGTTTCTCGTAAGTCATTAGAATAAATAATTCCATTATGAGCCTTTTCAGTAAAATCTACAAATATTTCAGAAGGTAATTGTTGTAAATTATCAATTTCACTGCTTATCCCTTTTTTACAATATTCAAAAGTGTTATCATAAGTTGCACCATTATCGAGAGATTCAAAAATATAACTCCTGTCAGCACCGTATTTTTTACAGATATATTTTATAGCAGCATTGATAGAAATACTATCGCCATTTCGTTCATAGAGGAGATTAAATACAGTTGAGATAAGATCATAATCAAAATATGAGCTTGCAATTTTATCAGCATTTTCAATCTTCGTAATATTGCGCATAGTTCCAATCTGTAAATCCTCAGAATAAGAGACGTATCGATTTTTTCCAGAGAGTTTTGCTTGATACAATGCAGTATCGGCATTCTTGTAGAGATCTTCATATGTAGTTCCATCGTGAGGATACATAGCAATTCCGATACTACCCGAAATAGAGTAGTCTTTATATTCACCAGAGTACGTCTTTTCGTAAACCTCTAAAATGCGAGTGGCTTTTCTAGAAATAATTTTGGAATCATTCACGCCTTCTAGAAAAACAACAAATTCATCTCCGCCGATTCTAGCAATAAGATCAGAATCTCTAAAGACTGTATGAAGACCAGCAGCTATCTCTTTTAGTACTTCGTCGCCAAAAAAATGACCTAAATTATCATTAATTCCCTTGAAATTATCGATGTCAATCATAAATAGAGCATGTGTTCCATCGGATAAAGACCTAAGTTTTTCGGCGATAATCAGTTCGGCACTGACTTTGTTATAGCAGTTTGTGAGCAAATCTTTTTTTGCACGCTCTTCAAGTATTTTATGCTCCTGAATATCTATTACCTTAGCAATCACAAATATAGGATTATCTGAGTTATCGCAGAGGAGTTTATAGATAATTCTATTGTAGCGGTATTCATCATTTACGCTTAGAAATCGAACATCACAAGGTTCTAAAATCCCTTTTTTTAAATTCTTGATTGAATTTTCAAATATTACAACATCATCTTTATGAACGACTCCATCTTTAAATGTGTTATAGGTTAGGAACATAGAATCTTCTTGGTGGATTTTAACTGGTGATGAATTCATGTGTTGTATAATATTTCCTGTACGTAAGTCAATACTAAAAAACCATTCATCCGAAAGTTTTGAAATCTCTTTTAACAAGATACTGGTAGGAATTTCATCAGTAAAATAGAAATCATAGGTAGCGTTTGTTGTACGAGAAAACTCAGTCCTCAAATCCCGTATGAAACCCACAATAAAGTCAGGGTCACTCTCAGTATCAAGTCGTACTAGGGTGATTTCACTAGGAATCAGCTCGCCAGTAGGAGTGCAATGCATCCAATGAAAAATATACTTTCCGTCAGTACAAGCTTTTTTGAAATTACGCCTTGCCATCTCGGCAGAAGAAACGCCATTTGGCTGATACTTTGGTGAAAATGCAAGGAAGTTATTTAGATAATCTGCCTCATTATCAATGTTGAAAATATTTAATACATATTTATTGCAAAAAATATTTGTCCTATTTGTATCCCATAGGTTCAAAGCTATGGGGGAGGCATTCATCATTGCTGTTAAAATAGGAGCAGACTTTAGTTCTTGCTCAATATCATATTTACTAACTGGATTATGAGATTTGAAATCGTTATTTTTCATGAATAGTATCCCCCTCTCTTTCTTACATTAGTGTAACATAGAGAGGGGGATAAGGGTAGAATTATTTATCTTTTATTGCGCGATTAATAGCGGATAAAATACCTCTAAGAGGAGATAAGTTGATGTTGTGAGATGTTCCAACACCGTAATACTGTTTTTTAGTTATCCGATTTTCAAGTAAGATATATGCTACACTTACTGAATTCGAACCATCTGAAATAGAATGTGAACTGTAGTCTATAAAGTCAAACTTATCCATTTTTTCATTTTTAATTGCATTGAAGAATGCATCTATAGGACCATTTCCATCGCCTTTTACTTCAAATACTGTATCAGAATGTTTGAGGGTGCCTTTAAAGTTAACATGGGAATGCCCATCTACTTGAGATTCTGTAAAAGTATGGTCGAGCATGCTGTATGGAACGATATCATTTAAGTATTCCTCTTGGAAAAGCTCAAAGATGCGTTTTGGTTCAATCTCTTTTCCGATTTTATCAGTTTCTCTTTGTACGATAGAACCAAACTCTGGATGCATTTTCTTTGGTAAATCATAGCCGAAATTTGTTGACATTATAAATGCAGAACCACCTTTTCCAGATTGAGAGTTAATACGAACGATTGGCTCATATTCTCTGCCCAAATCAGCTGGATCAATAGGAAGGTAAGGAATTTCCCAGTAATCTCCACCAGAAGTTTTCATATACTGGAACCCTTTATTAATCGCATCTTGATGAGAACCAGAGAAAGCTGTAAATACAAGCTTTCCGGCGTAAGGATGACGATCACTAACCTGCATTTTTGTGCATCGTTCAAACATATCACGAATGTTATTGATATTTTTAAAGTTAAGTTTGGAGTCGATGCCTTGTGTGTGCATGTTCATGGCAAGAGTAACAATGTCAACATTTCCAGTACGTTCTCCATTTCCAAAAAGAGTCGCTTCGATACGATCAGCACCTGCAAGTAAGCTTAGTTCAGCTGTAGCAACTCCGGTTCCACGGTCATTGTGAGGGTGGATGGAAATGATAGCATTTTCACGATTTGGCAATTGTGAGCAGAAGTATTCAACTAAATCAGCAAACTGATTAGGCATACAGTTTTCTACTGTACTAGGAAGATTCAAAATAGTCTTGTTATCTGAAGAAGCATGAAGATGTACCATTACTTGATGGCAGATATCCACTGCAAAATCCATCTCAGTTCCCATAAATGATTCAGGAGAATATTCGATTCTAAGATTCATACCTTTTGCAAGCATCGGTTGACTCATTTCATAAATCAAATCAGCTGCGTCAGTCGCAATCTTTGTAATCTGTGCTTGATCCATTTTAAATACAACTTTTCTCTGAATTGTAGAAGTAGAATTATAAAAATGTAGGATTACATTCTTTGCACCATCTATTGCTTCAAAAGTACGTCGAATTAAGTGTTCTCGAGCTTGAACAAGAACTTGAATTGTTACATCATCAGGAATATGGCCTCCTTCGATAAGAGCACGACAAATTTCAAAATCTGTATCAGAAGCAGATGGAAATCCAATTTCAATTTCCTTGACCCCAATTTCTACTAAAGTGCGAAAGTACTCTAATTTTTCTTCGAAATTCATAGGATCAATTAAAGCCTGATTTCCATCACGTAAATCGACAGCGCACCAAATAGGTGCTTCTGTCACTTGTTTACTCGGCCAAGTTCTATTTTTGATAGTTTGTGGGTTAAATGGGATATATTTATCGAATCCTTTTTTCATTACTAATTCCTCCTTTGGTTGTTTTCTCTTTTTATTGTTATATGACTTACGGTAATCATTATGACTTTATATTAAAGCTATTAATGAAAATAAAAAACCCTCAGCTTATAAAATAAGCCAAGGGTGTGAAATCACACGGTACCACCTCGAATTCGGTTTTTGATTATTCAAAAACCCTCAGAACCTCTAATTGAAAATAAAGGTTATCACCTATAACGTGGTGGATACGTTCAATCCTATGTATAATGGTTCAGATTGACAGCTCGAGGATGAGTATATACAGTAGTATCACACGTCGATTCGCACCAACCATCGACTCTCTGAGAGGATTACTATTGTTTTCTTCCTGTCATTGCTTTTTCGTATTTTAGCATGAAATACGATATTTTTCAAGTACTATTTAGCAAAGGGATTGATATTTCAAGCAGAGTGAAATACAATGTATTGTAAATAGACTTCATTTGTTAAAGTGAAATTCAGAGGAAAATATATTCATTTATATAATGAGGTCTGATAATTTTCTCTTAGGAACATAATGTGTATCTTGGGCATCACGGTAGTAGGTTGTATTTTCTTCACTTGTAATTTCTGTCAAGATAATCTTTTCGGTAGGTTTTCCAAAAGCAACAATCAAAACAGGTTGAAGGTTTTCCGTGAGCGAAAGTGCGTTAACTACTTCTTTTGCAGAGTAGTTTCCAATCATGCAGCCACCAAGTCCTATTTCAGTAGCACCCAACAACATAGTTTGAGCTACGATACCTACATCTTTTTGAAATCTAGGTATAGAATTGGAAATGTTCAAATCTTGACAGATAACGATGAAGGCTGTGGGGTATGCACCAAGATGGGGTAACTCTAATGTAGGAAGAGCTTTCGCCCATTTGGTAGTTGCTTGGAGTTTTGCAACCACATCGTTTTCATAAGCAAGATAATATTTAAAAGGTTGTACATTAACACTGGATGGTGATAGTCGAGCTAATTCTACGAAAGATAAAAGTTCTTCCTTCGTGATTTTTCGAGTTTCATCATAACCGCGATAGCTTCTATTTGATAATACTAAATCTCTTAACATATAAAGGCTCTCCTTAATTTTTAGTGTGTTTTTGTTACTATATTGTCATTATAGCATCGTGATAAAGCTAGTACAACTTTATAAGAGATAAAAAAATAAATAGTGAGGTAAAGTATGAATTATTCGATTTTTACGAAACTGCAAGAAGAAGCGTATTGTAAGCAAAAAGAAGAAACAGATCAAGTATATATGGAACGTATTTTTAGAACTTGTTTTAGAGAAGAGGGAAAAGAAGGAGAAAAGCAAATTACAGAGTTATTAGGATTAAGCTTTGAATCTTGTTCCTGGGAAGAGAAGAAGTTGATTTTAAAAGGAAATGCTAGAGATTACCTCTTAAATCCAGCAGGAACATTACAAGGTGGGATAATGTTGTCAGCAGCAGATGCAACAATCAGTTTATTGATTCGCTTTGTCAATCAGACATTTCACACGCCTACGATACATTTCTCAATCGATTTTATGAGAGGAATTATGAAAGAGGATGATTATTTTATTCATGCTAAAATAGCAAAGTTAGGAAGAAGAATTATCTTCGTTGGAGCAGAATTGTATACAAAAGAAGGTAAGCTAGCGGCTACTTGTACAGGGACGTTTGCAGCTTAAAAAGAATGTATCGATAATTAATACAGCAGTATCTTTGATAGGGATGCTGCTGTATTGCTATTTAAGAACTTTTTATAAAAGTAGCTATTTTTTTATCCTCAGTCCGAATATGGTTGAGAAGAACCGAAAGCTCACGGTTTAAATCAGCAAGTACACTGATAGTAGGACCATTTAAGAGGAGGGATTGACTTATCTTTTGTATGGTCTGCTTGTAAGAAGCGTGAAAGTGCTTATGTGACATAAGTTCTGGATAGGAAACAGAAGCTTGTAGTTGCTCCTCATCATTAAAATGCTTTGTGATGTAATTTTGTAAAAATGATACAGTAGTTGCTAAGTGGTCACGCCCTCGCCCAGAGGAACAAGCTTCTAGCAAATTGTTTACAGCAGCAAAAAGTTCCTTGTGTTGTGTATCAATCATTGCGTTCCCTGTTAATAAATCATCTTTCAATTCATATTTCATAATAAACATCCTTTCAGAGAAAATATTATATTTTATTTTAAAATAAATAACCATGTATTTTCACGTCGCATGATCTCAAAAGCCTCTTTGATTTGATATCCATATCTTGGAGCTAAAGATTTTACCAGTTCAGGATTGTGCGAGTACATGATAATCGTACCTGATTCCGTAAGCATCTCCTTAGATTTAGGAAAGAAGTCGCGATACAATGTTTCAATTTCATCTAAAGATTTATGACCAGTTTCATAGGGCATGTTGGTAAAGATTTCATCAAACTTATATTCATGAGTAAAATCAAAGAAGTTACGATTAACAAAATGAATAATCTGTCCGGCTTCATCGGTATTGATTTTTGCTTTGGTAATCGCAGGGGAATAAAAGTCAATTCCATATGAGGTATTTCCCTTTACTATTTTCTGGCGTTCTATTAACATAGTTCCGACACCGCAGAAAGGATCCAAAGTCCTAGAGTCAGGAATCATGTATTTTTTTGCTAGAGCTACGAGCTGAGCAGCACTAGAAGGACGAATACTAGAAGCGATGGCTTCTTTGCGATAAGCAAAACGCGAATCATTAATGGTGAAAAGCTTTAACAAAACATTATATGTGCCAAATTTATTTTCAATTAGGCGGAGTTCAATTTCGTAGTTAGAGGTAGAATTCAACAAAAATCGGTCAGTCAGACGCTCTAGTTCACTTGCGAATTTTTTAGCAAATTTACTTTTTTCATTTAGTGTCATTTTTGACTTTAGCTCTATTCTAAAATGAAATGGAGTTTTTTCCTGATGCGTGCTCTTAAGTAATATCAACAAGTTAGATTTGGCTATAGCATGGGAGGCTTGAATAGGATCCATTTCAACAGTAGTCAGACCAGGTATTACGATAAACAATTCGTTATAAGTTCGTAAAGGTAGCAGTGAGTTTAAGTTATCAGTTATGATGCGAACGCCTGCAGAAAAAGGTAGAAATTTGCTATCATCATTCGGATTAGAAACAGATAGCTGGTTTAATATTTCAGTTTCTAATACCTCTTTGTGGAAAGGATTAGTTGTAAAGATACAATCTAATGGATAAGCAGCGCCAACAAAAGTATGTGTTTGAATACCATCCTCTTGAACAATTAATTTAGACAGTGCACGAATTTCCTCTTGAATATGCTTGGTGTTTTCTATGGTTAAGGTAATACTCATCAGTGCTTCTAATTCTTCCTTCAACTGTGGGATAACTGTACTGCAATCATAAGACTGAAGTGCAGTTAGGTAGGCAGTTTTAACAAAACGTTGCTCTTCTTTTTGATAATGTTTTAATAGTACAGGTAAAAAATCGGGCATAGGAATATCACCCATTAAGAGAGCAGTGTTTTTTCGAGTCTTAGCATCGCTTGAGTTAAGTAATTTTATAATGTCCACTGTGCAAGTAGTTATCAATTTGCTTAAATCGGCTTTGTTCTGTGGTTCTTTTATCTCTTTTCGTAAAGAACTTAAGTTTTGTCTGGTATCTATTCCGGCTAAGATATTTTGTAAAAGTTGATTTATCATGGTTCTCCTTGTTTAATGAAAATGTTTTTCGTAGAATAATATTTATTTTAACATTAATTTTAACGGAATGATATACAGTTTACATATTAATTTGTCACAGAGACAGAAAATAGAAATATAATAAACCTATTCACTTAAGAGAGATTGCGTTAATAGCAATTTCGCTATAAAATTAGTCAATAAGGTGATAGAATAATAAAAAAGATAAAAGTAGAGGAGGACGAAATATGTTATTTTTAGAATATCCAAAGTGTAGTACTTGCCAGAAGGCTAAAAAGTGGTTAAATGAGAATGAGAAACAGTATGAAGCAAGACATATTATAGAGGAGAACCCAACAGCAAAAGAGATAAAGGCGTGGGTAGAAATGAGTGGATTACCATTAAAAAGATTTTTCAATACAAGCGGAATGAAATATAGAGAGTTAGAATTAAAAGACAAATTACCAAATATGTCAGATGAAGAACAGTATGCCCTTTTGGCAACAGATGGAATGTTGGTAAAAAGACCATTGTTGATAGGCGATACATTTGTAAGAGTAGGATTTCGCGAAAAAGAATGGGAGCAAATTTAAAATGAAAATTATTATATCTCCAGCAAAGCAGATGAAAGCTAAAGATATAAGTATTGAACCCATTAGTCTACCTCCATTTCTAGGCGAGACTACAGAGTTGATGGAATGGATGAGATCGTTAAGTTTTTCTGAGTTGAAAAACTTGTGGGGGTGCAATGAAAAAATTGCAGAACAAAATTTGCAGAGGCTAAAGTCCATGGATTTACAATCTGGATTAACACCAGCACTGTTGTCTTACGAGGGAATACAATATCAATATATGGCACCCACAGTATTTGAAGAAAGCATGTTAGAATACGTCCAAAGTCATCTGAGAATATTGTCTGGATTCTATGGAGTCTTAAAACCTTTAGATGGAGTAACACCATACCGTTTAGAAATGCAAGCCAAAATAGAAATTGAGAAGGTTAAGAACTTGTATGAGTTTTGGAATAAAAAAATCTATGAAGAAATGATAGAGGAAAATGAGACTATCATTAATCTAGCATCGAAAGAATATTCAAAATGCATCGGAAAATATTTGAATCCAAATCAGAAGTATATTACGTGTGTGTTTGGAGAACATGCGAATGGCAAAGTGGTACAAAAAGGAACTTACGCCAAAATGGCTAGAGGAGAGATGGTGCGATTTATGGCAGAGAATAAGGTGGAAAATCCAGAAGATATTAAAAAGTTCAACCATCTCGGATACCGTTATATGGAAACGGAATCGTCAGAAAACAGCTATGTATTTATCAAATAGAAAGAGGAGTAAATCATATGAAAATGATTCAAAATGAGCTAGAAGATGGATTGAAAACAGCATACATCGATAGTTCTTGGAATTCTAATCTAGCATATAGACCAGAATTTGTTTCGAATGATTATAAAACTGGAAAAAAAGTATTATCCTCGATTGAAGATGAACTGCGAAGATGTGATGAATTTTCAATTAGTGTAGCTTTTATCACATCGAGTGGAATCACGCCACTGCTTCAAGTATTAGAAGAACTTGAACAGCGCAAAATACCAGGAAGAATTCTTACAACAGATTATCTGATGTTTACAGAACCAGAAGCGTTGAAAAAACTCAATAGCCTATCAAATATAGAAGTGAAAATGTTTTGTACACAGGGAGAACGAGAAGGTTTTCATACAAAAGGCTATATATTCCGAGAAGAGGATGTTTATAGAATCATTATAGGAAGTTCCAATATGACTGGTAGTGCAATTACGGTAAATCGTGAATGGAATACGAAGCTGATTTCGACAAAAGATGGAGCGATAAGCAAAGAGATTATCAGTGAATATTCTTCGTTTTGGAATAGCGAAAAGGCAAAACCTATTACCGAAATAATAGATGAATATGAGACAAAATATAAGCTTATAAAAGAGCAAAAAAGAATTGCAAAGGCTCAAGTAGTTACTGATATTCAGCAATATAGGTTAGAGCCAAACAAAATGCAAATAGAATTTGTGAGGAATGTTATAGAGCTAAGGAATAGTGGGGAAAATTGTGCTTTGCTATTGAGTGCAACGGG
>CAYJHQ010000029.1:0-32779 GCA_964369775.1 uncultured Lachnospiraceae bacterium | reverse complement strand
ATATCCTAAATACTAGTATTCTACTTCTGTTTCTTTTCCATCTAATTTAATAACAAATTCATCTACACTCATGCCAGTAAGTTCTTTACTTCTCCTATCTGGTTGTTGTCCACCGACGTACACTGTATATTCGCCAGGCTCTACGATACATCTTCCATCGTTATTTATCCTTGCAAAATCACGCACATCCAATCTGATTGTAACCGTCTTTTCTTCCATTGGTTGTAAGTAGATAGATTTTATATTCTTTAATTGCCATCTAGCATCTTCTAGATATTCATCTTTTCTACTCACATAGACTTGTATACTCTCATAATTGCTATAATTACTATTATTTCTCACTTCTGTAGTTAATACAACTTCCCCTTTCATATCATCCATCTTATTCAGCATAGTAGCATTGTTATATTCTATTTTCCCATAATGTAATCCGAATCCAAATGGATATAATGCTTCCTTTTCCATAAATCTATACGTTCTATTCTTCATCGAGTAATCAGTGAATTCTGGTAATTCGTGGCTAGAATCATAGAATGTTATCGGCAATTTCCCTGAAGGTGAAACTTTCCCAAACAAAATGTCTCCAATTGCAATCCCACCTCTTGCACCCGAATACCAAGTCTGTATGATTGCATCCGTATACTGGTCTGCAAATCCAATATCCATTGCACTTCCTGTAGAAAGTAAAAGTATTATAGGTTTTCCAACTTTAGCAACTTCTTCTAGTAGTTGCTGTTGAAATCCTGGTAGAAATAAATCTGCTTTATCTCCTCCTACATACGCATTTCCAATATCACCCTCTTCGCCTTCAATGGTAGCATCTAAACCAAGACACATAATAACTACATCCGACATCTCTGCCACACACAACGCTTCTGCAAGTCGATCCTTCTTTTCAGCAAGGAACTCTGTTTTATCTTTGTACAGATGTGCACCTTCAGCATATAATACCCTTGTTGCTTCCCCACTGCTTCTTCGGATTCCTTCTAGTGGAGTAACATACTCTGATGAGGTTCCTGTGTAATTCCCGATTAAGCCTTCTCTCGAATCTCCATTGGGCCCAATTACGCCGATTGTCTTTATTTCCTCTTTATTTAGTGGTAAAATCCCATTATTTTTCAGCAACACCATACTCCTCCTTGCCGCCTCAAGAGACTGTTCAATATGTTCTTTACACTCTATCAACTCATATGGAGTATCTTCGTATGGTGACGGATATTCTTCAAGCATTCCCAAACGTATTCTTGTGTCTATTAATCGTATCACGCTTTCATCTATCACTTTTTCTGTAATTAGTCCTTGTCTATATGCCTCTGGCAAATGCAAAAATGCACTACCACAATTCAAGTCACAACCAGTGTTCACTGCTAATGCTGCTGACTCAGCTACAGTATTTGTAATGCCGTGGTGTTCATGAAAATCTATAATCGCCCAACAATCAGATACTACATGTCCATTAAATCCCCACTCATTTCTTAAAATGTCTTTTAGTAAAGTTTTACTACCGCAAGCTGGCTCTCCATTTACTCTGTTGTACGCCCCCATCACTGCTTCAACTTTTCCATCTTTAACTAATCGTTTAAAAGCATATAAATAGGTTTCATACAAATCTTTCTTGCTAACCACTGCATCAAATTCATGTCTTAGCTCCTCTGGACCGCTATGTACCGCGAAGTGTTTTGCACAAGCTGCTGACAATAGATGGGACGAGTCCTTCCCTTGAAGCCCCTTTACATATGCAACGCCTAGTAATGCTGTTAAAACTGGATCTTCTCCGAATGTTTCATGCCCTCTCCCCCATCTAGGGTCTCTAAAGATGTTAATATTAGGAGCCCAAAAGGTAATTCCTTTGTAAATCCCTCTATCCCCTTTATTCGAATATGCCTGAAACTTTGCTCGGCCTTCAGTAGCAATCGTATTTGCGATTTCTTCTATAAAAGTTTCATCAAATGTTGCAGCGAGTGCAATTGCTTGCGGAAACATAGTTGCCACGCCAGCCCTTGCTACTCCATGTAAAGATTCATTCCACCAGTTGTAGGTTGGAATACCTAAGCGTTCTATTGCTGGTGATTGATACACCATCTGACTCATTTTTTCTTCTATAGTCATCTTTGAAACGAGTTCTTTTGCATACTCATATGAATTTCTCATCCTATTGTCTCCATGCACTCATAATTTTCAATTCTTGTATTTCCATTCCGCCTTCTGCAAAAAATAGCTTAATGTAGTTCTCTTCTTTTTCATTAACGTAAATGTTTAGATTCTTAATCTCAGTCTCTACATTCTTGCAATTTTGACTATTTAAAGTGATCATTTTGACAGCTTTATTTCCTAGATAAATCGCTATTGGCACTTGAGCAATCCCTGATACATTTGCTGATAGTTTCAGTTTCATCGTATACTCACCCTCTACATTAATATAGAATTTAGCACTAGCACCTTTACTCGTATCTAGCCCACTGCAATCCACCTCAATCATGTCGCTAAATTGTTCTATCTCCGGTAATTTTGTACATCTTGTTTCATCCATTTGGAAGCGATTTATTTCTTCTGATACCAGTGAAACTTCTCCATTCATTCGCTCAATTGCTGTAGACTTCATTAAAAAGTTACAAATATTTTTTGCGTTTCTTACTAAGAGTTCTCGGGTTACCGACCCTTCTTGAATACCTTGTGGAGTTTCATCATTCATACTGTTCTTTTCTGCGCAATCTACTACCATATACACATCATTTTGTGCACGGATCATAGCAGGTGTGTTTGTGACGCTAGCTTCTTTTCCTTCTTCATTCATCTTCGCCCACCAATCTGTCATAACAATTCCTTCAAATCCCCATTCCTCACGTAGGATTGTTGTAAGAAGGCTATAATTACTAGCAGTCCATACGCCATTTAATGCACCGTAACTACTCATAATACTGTAAGCTCCTGCTTCTTTTACAGCCATTTCATACCCTTTTAAATAAATTTCACGCAATGCTCTTTCTGATATAACACTATTAGAAATTGACCGTGCATACTCTTGATTATTGCATGCGAAGTGTTTAATCGTTCCTGTAACTTTATATTTATGCAGCCCTTTTAATTGAGCTGATGCCATTCTCCCTGTTAACAAGGGATCTTCTGAGAAATATTCGAAATTTCTTCCATTTAGTGGGTTTCTGTGAATATTAATTCCTGGTCCCAAAAGAGCATCTATTTGATTTAACGACATCTCCATTCCTAGATATTCAAATAATTCTGTGTTTAACTTTTCATTAAATGTAGACGCTAAAGCAGTCCCATTTGGCAACGAGTATGCCATTGCTCCGCAATCCATTCGGATTCCTGATGGCCCATCTGCGCAGCAAGCAAGTGGAATCCCATGCGCCAAAAGACTTTCTGTGACACCTCCAATTGCACCCGCTGTTCCTGGTGTGACTTTTGGTGAACACATCCCTTCTCCTCTCGTCATATAAACTAATTCATCTAATGATAGTTGCTCTAAGAAAGTATCTAAATCAATATTACCAGACTTCACATCCTTTAATTGAAATCTACTCTCATCATTATATTTTTCTGCTTTCAACAAGTTATTATTTCCAAAATGTATATAATCATCTGCTCTTAGTGGTACGTCTTCTGTTGCCTGTTCAATATTCCCCTCTTTTATCATAGGCTTAATTCTCTCAAATGCTTGAATCGGAGCACATGCTTGTTGCAACTGTTCTACCTGCATAGTCTTCTCAATTGCAATTTCACCTATATTAATTGAATTTCTAACATCTGTTCCTACATAAATTTCATATTGTCCTTTCTCTAGTACGTACGAGTGTTGAAATCCTGTTACTCCACTATCATCATAAGATGCAAAGTCTTTTAAATCAAATTGTAGCGTTATCTGTTCTGCTTCTCCTTTACTTAACTCATTTGTCTTTCCAAATGCAATTAAGTTTCTTAACGGTTTCCCTAACTTACCTTGTGGCGGATTCAGGTAAACTTGAACTACCTCTTTCCCCGTTCTATCTCCACCATTTTCTACCTTTGTTGCAATCTGATATTTAAAATCACTTACATGCTCTAATTTAATATCTTGCAATTCAAACTTGGTATAGGACAGTCCATATCCAAAAGGGTACTGCACTCTTTCTTTTCTAAACGTCTCAAAATATCGATAGCCTACGTAGATATCTTCTTCATACACATTATCATCTTTGTTTCCAAAGTTTTTAGTAGACGGATAATCTTCAATTTCATATGCAATAGTATCTGTCAGCTTTCCACTAGGTGATGTATGTCCCATAAGAACATCATACACTCCATTTCCACCTTCACATCCTCCTTGCCATATGTATAGTACTGATTGTGGTTGGTATTTATCTACCCACCTCATATCCATAATATTTCCTACATTTAGCAGTACCACTACTTTTGCAAAATATTTTGTCACCAAAGCTATCATTTCTTCTTCTTTATCTGTCAACAAATAACTTCCTTCGGAGTTATCATTGTCCCTATCTTCTCCTGCCTGACGCCCGATTACAACAATTGCTACATCTGAACAATCGCAAGCCTTTTTCACAATCTCATCTGTAAGTTCCATCTCTTTTTGACACCACGGTTCCTGTGCCCATCCAATGCCTCTATCAAACGGATTTTCTTCTACCCACTCTTTATAAATCTCTAGCAGTTCTGTATTTAATACCACTTCTTCATTCGATTCAAATGCCTCTAGACATCCCACAACATAGGGTGCATTAACCAATCCACCCGATCCTGTTCCGCTTTTTATATAATGGAATTGCATACGTCCAAAAATCGATACTTTGGTTCCTTTTTTTAACGGTAGTGTTCCTCCTTCATTTCGTACCATTACACAACTTTCTGCTACTGCTTTTCTTGCAATTTTTGCATATTCTTTCCAATCTAATATTTTTTTCATTCTAACTTATCTCCATTCAAAACTTTTACTTTCTTTTTTTATTTTTAAGGGCGTACTGCAGTTCCATCAGGCAGTCGACTTAGTGCCCAGTTATAATCCATCTCAACAGGTGGGTATTTTTTTGATTTTTCTTCATCAAATGTCACCCCAATACCAGGTAAATCATTTAAGTATGCATATCCATTTTCTAAATAAGGGGCACCTGGAAAGACTTCTAATTCTCGTTCATCATACCCTTGAAATTCTTGAATGCCAAAATTATGCACATTCATATCTAGGTGGATTTGTGCTGCCATTCCAATTGGCGAAAGATCACTTGGTCCATGCCATGCAGTATTCACATTAAATGCCTCACAAAAATTTGCTACTTTCCTTGCAGGCGTTATTCCCCCAATATCACTTATATGTATTCGTATGTAATCAACCCATTGATTTTGCACCACTGTTTTCCACTCCACTGGATTTGTAAATAATTCTCCCATTGCTAAAGGTGTAGTTGTGTGATGTTTTAATGTTTTGAAATACTCCACAAATTCCGGTGGCAAGCTATCTTCAAGGAAGAACAACTTAAACGCCTCCATCTCTTTTGCAAATGTCAATGTATCAGCGATTGATAACCGTTCATGAACATCGTGCAATAATTCTACTTCCCACCCTATATCAGAGCGTACCTTATCAAATAATTCTACTACACTTCTCATATATTTTTTAGGATGATAATAAGATCCTGAAGGTGCATTCTTGGGTGATATAATCTGTTGAGATTTACCATCAAAATTCCCTCCGTAGGTTCCCATATGGCACCTAATGTATTGCACCCCTTCCTCCATGTACTTATTAATGTTCTCTTTCACTTCTTCAATGCAACTTCCATCTGCATGACGATATACCGCAACACCTTCTCTCGATTTCCCACCCAGCAAACTGTATAAAGGCATGTCCGCAAGTTTTCCTTTAATATCCCATAATGCTTCATCCACACCTGAGATGGCATTATTTAAAACAGGCCCATTTCTCCAATAGGAACTCCCCATTGCCATTTGCCAAATATCCTCAATCTCATGTACTGATTTTCCCTTTAACATAGGTGTCAAATATTCTTCGATAGCCGACACAACCACTTTATGTCTCCACGTAAAAGTAGCACACCCTACCCCAAATAATTCTGGTTCTGATGTTTCTACCTTTACAACCACCAAATTAATTCCTCTTGGTGCCGTCACAAATACCTTTATATCTCTTATCCTTATATCCTTCACTTTCCTCTCCTCTCACAAGAATATTCAATATTTCCCCTAGTTTACTCCTTCTAGTAATACACTTTATATCACATTTTTTATATTTATAGCACAATCTTAGCATTATTGTGTTACACTATTGTTAGCCTAAGCAAAGGGAAGGTATTCTCATGAATCATAAATTTTTAGAAGATATTAAGCGAGATTTCACAATTGAATTTTTTAATTCTCGCGAGCATAACAAACACCACAATCCTCATGACCAAGAAGTTCGCGAATTTGCCTGTGTTCGAAATGGCGATCTTCACCAATTACAAATCACATTAAGCGAAAAACATCGTGGGCAATCTGGCGTCACCTCAAAAGATCCTCTTAGAAATGCAAAAAACCTCTCGATTATCACTATAGCATTTTCTTGTCGCGCAGCTGTAGACGGAGGGTTACATTTTGAGTTGGCATACTCTTTAAGTGATTGTCTTATTAATAAAATCGAAGAATTAAAAACAGTGGATGAAGTCTATCTACTTGCAAGAGAGGCACAATTTTATTATACTACGCTTGTAAGGGATTTAAAAAAATCCACAGATCTTGCACCAGCACCACTTGCTGGAGACTCACGAGTACGTCGTTGCAAAAATTATATCTATGAACATATCTATGATAAGATTGTGATAAAAGATATTGCGGATTCCTTATACATCTGCCCTACATATCTATCCCAGATATTTAAACGCTCTGAAGGAATTACAATTGGTGAATTTATTTTAGAAGAAAAGATAAAATTAGCTCGAAATCTGCTGATTTATTCAACTTATTCCTTCAGCGAAATCGCATCTAATCTGAGTTTTTCTTCTCAGAGCCATTTAGGCCGACAATTTAAGAGGATAACTGGAATGACACTTCGTGTCTACCGTGAAACTTATATAAGTAATGAAGCGATATCTTCATATGATATTACACAACCCAAAGGAGAAATTTTATGAATCAAACACAAAAAATAGCCGTTTTCATTTCGCATATTTATGGTAATTTCCAAAGTAAGCTTTGCCAAGGAATTCTTGACAAAGCTAACGAATATGGATATACAATAGATTTTTATGTTTCAAATGATGAAATCGTTATCGAAGACTATGGTATTGGCGAAGAATCTTTATTTCAAGTGCCTGATATCCACTCATACTCTGGTATATTGATTTCGTCTGGCACTTACTTAGTTAAACGTATTCAAACAGCACTGTTTGATTTCCTTGCTGAAGCAACTTGCCCTATTATCGACATCAATAACAGTCATTCACCATTTCCTACTGTGAACTTAAATAATTCATCTGTTATACAGGCTTTGGTCAAACATTTATATACCGAACATAATCTTACTAGATTGTGTTATTTGGGGTCTTCTATTTTTCCTGATATTTCATCCTGTAGACAGGTTGCATTCCTAAAAGGCATGGATCAGTATCATTTGACTCACGATTCTCACTCTATATATAATAGCAGCTTTGATAATACCTCTGTCAGTAATGCACTTGATTACTTCTTTAAAGATACTAATTGTGATTCTGCTCCTGAAGGAATCGTTTGTTACAATGACGAACTTGCCTTTGTTGTAATTGAAGAATTGACAAAACGAGGTTATCGCATCCCCGAGGATATTGCTGTAACTGGATGTGATAATCTTTATTACGGCGATCAGATTAATCCTGCTCTTACTACCATCAGCTTTCCTGCAAAAGATTTAGGTGTTGTTGCTTTTGAATCACTACTTACACTTATGGATCATCAATCGTTAGAATTCCCAATTCAAGTAAACGCAGAGCCCGTGATTAAAGGCTCGTGTGGTTGTCCTCACCACAAACAAGATTTTCCTATAATACTAAGCAATCAATTAGCTTCTAAAGTCGCTCACCTAGAGGCTAAAATTTTGGAAAATATCCATATGCGTGGACTTTTACAACGCTGTGAAAATTTGGACCAATTGGTGGACACCTTAAAACTATCTTTAGAAAACTATCCTGAAGTAACTGAATTTTACTTTTTCCTATATTCAAATTGGCATGAGACTGACTCAAATTTCTCTGATTTACTCCCTGCTGATACCACTTTCAAATCACAAAATATTGAGTTGAAATTAGGGAAAACTAATGGGCAGTTTCTCTCTGGTCACACGTTTTCCAATAAAGATGCAATTACAGAATTTTTGGATTCTTATAGTGGATTTATGCGTTTATTCGTTCCTCTATACTTTGAAGAAACTTCCTTTGGTTTCTTATGCTTTTCTTACCCAAGCGCTGAATTTTACTACCCTTTTACATTTGTAACTTGGTTGCAGAACTTAAATATGACACTGAAGAATCTAAGCGACAAGCAAAACATTATATTAATCAAGGAATATCTCCAGGACTTAAACTACCGAGATGACTTGACTGGTTTGTACAATCGTCACGGCTTTCAACATCATGCTCTTTTGGCATTAGCACAATATTCTTGTATGAATTCCAAAGTCTCTCTGCTTTCATTGGAAATCAACGACTTCCAAAAAATGAATTCAGATTATGGATTAGATGAAAGTAATTTTGCATTAAAAACTTTGGCAAAAGCATTGCAAAAAGCTCTCGATAGCGAAATTGTTGCTGCTCGATATAGAGGCGCTAACTTTCAAATACTACTCCCTCTAGAATCTGAATTAGCACTCCATGATTTGCTGCATTCTATACAGACATACTTAAAAAACTATAGAAACCTCTACAACAAAGACTATTTGATATCATTCACTTATTCTTACACGCCTCTAAGCGGCTATAGTGAAGATAACCTATTTGAAGCTTTAATGTCGGTACACACCCACAAGAATACGATTTAATTGTTTATTCGATGATTTTTTCGATATTCAGTTGGAGAAACCCCATACAGTGCTTTAAATGTCTTCATAAAGTGTTTTTCATTGTCATATCCTATATTTTGACTAATCTCACCAATACGCAGATTTGTATTTTGTAAATATTCTTTCGCTTTTCTCATTCGAATATCCTTCAGATAATTTACAAAATTCATACCTGTGTACTGCTTAAATGCGAGTGAGAACAAAGAGTAATTCATTGACACCTCATTGGAAACCACTGCCATATTGAAATCTTTATTATAGTTTTTTGCAATAAATTCTATCGCTTCTTCCATTTTGTTTCCGTTTTTTGCTGCTTCTGATTGAATCTGAATTTTTTCAACGAAACTCTCTAACCATTTTATTAACATAAATTCATAGATACTGTTATTCGCATACGACATGGGACTTTTCAAGTTCTTGATATCATATTCATCTGCTGTTGCCACACTAGAATATACACACTCTATCTGTGCAAAAAACTCCTCAGAACAGCGTTGCAGGCATGCTATATTCTTCTCACGCTTATTCTCCCAGAGCATCTTTCTCACTTCTTTCACTGCTTGCTCCGCTTTTGTTGTCCCTAATTTATTCACAAGAGTTTCTATCTTCACTTTCAACTCTTGGTCTGGATTTTGCACCTCATCTTCACTACTTGAAGGAGCCTCACCTAGTTTTTCTGCTTTTATTAAAGGCTTTTCCTGGTAAAATGCTTCGACTCTTGCGCGAAAGGATTCTAAATAAGCGATTTGAAAATTTTCGACTCCTCTGTATGCTTTACTAACTCCTACAAAGCGCCTACGCCATTCCTGCATCCGCACCTGATCTAGCAGTTCTTTCTTTAGCACAAACAACTCGCATTGACCTACATTGCCCACGTATCCTCTGTCGTCCCACATATAAGAATCTAATCCCATATTATCAAGACAGCACACAATATACTCTTCTTGAAATAACTTGGAGTCAATCTGAACACGTATAGATTCTAACTCTCCTAGAGAAGAGTTCATATTCATAACTAATTGCTTTAAATACTGCCCTTGTATTGTACTTTGTGCTTCTTTTTTTTCAAAAGTCTTTTCTATTTCTATATTGAGTCTTTCTAAGATTTCCCATACTGCAGATTTTTGAGCAGGCTTTAGTAAATATTCTCTAACACCTAAGCGAAGTAATTTTACAACACATATAAAATCATCTGCACTACTCACCACCACTATCTTGGGTTGATGATCCAACTTACTCGCTTGCATAATCAATGACAAATCATCAATTCCTGGTGTATAAATATCAGTGAATATCACATCAATTTTTTGGTTATTTAATAAATGTAACGCCTCTTCTCCGCTTGCACACTCTAAAATACTGTCAATTGAAACTTTGCTTTCCTGTATGATTTTGCGTAATTCTTGACGCTCTTTTTTATTATTTTCTACAATTAATAATGTCTTCACTTCTATATGCTCTCCTCTATATCCACTGTAAATAAAAAATCCACACCTAAATAAAATATCTTTCCTTTTTAACATTCTTTATACACAATATACTATGATTGGAGATTTATATCAAATAGAAATTAAGTTTCTACGAAATAGAAAAGGAGAGAATATGAATACAACAAATAATTTTATTACCATTGATTCCATCCCTTATTACAAAATCAATGATTCACAAAAACTTTTACCATTCTTCATTCAAGCAGCTTCCTCTAGTGATATCTGGCTTTTTATGTCCTCTAATGGTGGAGTAACTGCAGGGCGAGAAAACGCACAAAACTCAATCTTCCCTTATGAGACTGATGACAAACTTCATTCAAATTATGAATCGTGCTCGAAAACAATCCTCAAAATCGGCTCATCTTTTTGGCAACCATTTGAAGTAAATGGTGTTCAAAAATATGATATTACTAGAAATATTTACAAAGGCTATTATGGTGACAGCATTATGATGGAGGAAATCAACCATGATTTAGGAATCAGTTTTTCCTATAAATATGAAAGTAGTGAGAAATACGGTCTCGTAAAAACATCAAAGTACACCAACTTAACTGCTACTCCTCTAAACATCGAAGTTTTAGATGGAGTTGGCAATTTGTTACCTTACGGGGTAAATGAAGTCCTTCAAGCAACAAAAAGCACTTTAGTCGACGCTTATAAAGCTTCTGAATTAGCTGTTGATAAGCTAGGAATTTTTTCTTTAACAACACAAATTAATGATACTCCAAATCCCATTGAAGTTTTGAAAGCAAACATTGCATACACAACTTTGGATGACTGTACCGTTTATCTAGATCCACACGCCGTAAAAGCCTTTTATGACGGTACTCTTTGTGAGCTGTCACAGGAATGCTATGGGAAAAAATCTGCCTACTTTGTTCATTTTAGCACTGAATTAAAGAATTCTTATTCATACTCCACAATACTTGATATTGGCTATGACCATACTAAACTTTCTTCTATTATCACCTTTATAGATGAACAAGATTTTTCTTCTATTTATTCAGATATAAAAAATGGTACTGAGAAATTAAAGAAACTTGTAGGCGATGCTGACGGATTGCAAAGCACTGGTGATCAAGTTGCTTGTGCAGCTCATTACTTAAACACATTGTATAACGTAATGCGCGGCGGTACTTTTGAATCTGAATATGCTTTCTCATATGATGACTTCTATCACTTCCTTACGCTTCGTAACAAAGGAGCTTTGGAAAATAAAGTATTATTAGATGAATTAAAAGCCTGTACAACAATACACGAATTAAAAGAAATAGCTACAAAAGATAAAACAATCTATCGTTTAGCACTAGAATATCTACCACTTTCATTTTCAAGGAGACATGGTGATCCCTCTAGACCTTGGAATAAGTTCAACATCGCGCTAAAAGACGATAATGGTAATAAGATTAGTTTTTATGAAGGAAACTGGAGAGATATTTTTCAGAACTGGGAGGCTCTTGGTCTATCCTACCCTTGCTACTATGAAAATATGATTGCAAAGTTTGTAAATGCATCAACAATAGATGGCTTTAATCCATATCGTATCAACTCACAAGGAATCGATTGGGAAAAACCTGAAGAAGATAATCCTTTTGGCGGATATGGATATTGGGGGGATCACCAAATTATCTATCTGCTTCGCTTATTAAAAGGTTTGATGGAACATTTCCCTGCACAATTGAATGATTTTTTATCCTTAGATATTTTCACCTATGCAAATGTACCTTATGTTATCAAATCTTATGATGAACTATTAAATGACAGTAAGGACACAATCCTTTTTGATTTTGAAAGAGATGAAGCTGTCGAAGCTCTCTGCGAGCGCATTGGAAGTGATGGTAAGTTAGTTCAGAAAAATTCTGAAGTATACATGGTCAACTTAACTGAAAAATTATTAGTTCCACTTTTAAGTAAAATAAGTAACCTTGTAGTTGGCGGAGGAATTTGGATGAATACACAACGTCCAGAGTGGAATGATGCCAATAATGCGATTGTAGGTATTGGTTTATCTATGGTTACTGTATACCACTTAAAAGCATACCTCATCTTCTTGAACAAAATTTATACATCACAAGATAGCTCTTATCAACTTTCAAAAGAAGTGGCTGGTTGGATGCAGAGCCTTGCAACTATTTTAACAAAGTATAACAAGTCTTATAACGGCAAAGAAAAAGAGATTTTAGATGAGATGGGACAAGTGTTCTCTGATTATCGCACTCTTACCTATCATAATGGATTTACAAGCAAAGAAACTGTGGATGTTACATCAATTTTAGATTCCCTTGCTGCATTTGAGAGTGCTATCGATTATACCATTGAGCAAAACAAGGGCAATGTATACAGTACTTATAACCTTCTATCTTCCGATTTCGATATTCTACCTATGCGCGCAATGTTAGAAGGGCAAACTGCAGCTATTGGAAGTGAATGTTTAGATGATAGTGGTATCTGCAATCTACTTACTTCGATGAAATCTGAATTGTATGACGAAAAAGCAAAGTATCACACTTTATATCCTGTAGTAAAGACCTCTAGATTCTTAGATAAAAACATTTTAACAGCAAACTTACCTATCATCGATGGAATCACTCAAAAAGATACAAATGGAGTCCTTCACTTTGCACCTACTATTATCACTGAACAACACTTGATTGAAGCGCTCGAAATTGCTGATGTAACATCTGACCTAAAAGAATTATTACTCACTGAGTTTGATCGTGTATTTGCTCACAAGTCATTTACTGGCAGAAGCCAGGTAATGTATAAGTTCGAAGGTATTGGTTGTGTCTACTGGCATCAAAATGCCAAGCTTGCCCTTGCCGTATTAGAAGGTGTATCACGAGCTAGAAAATCTGGTCAAGATGCTTCTGCACTATACAAAGCATATAAAAACTTAATGGATGGATTTATATATCGTAAAACACCAACTGAATGTAATGCGATTCCAATTGAACCTTACTCACATACTTCATTCAACCGAACAAGCGAACAACCTGGTATGACTGGACAAGTAAAAGAATCTGTAATTATGCGAAGAATGGAGCTAGGTGTATTTGTAGAAGATGGTATTCTTTCATTTGACCCATGGTTTTTAAGTGACTTAGAGATAGATGAAAAGCAGTTACTTGAATTTACTATATATGGAATCCCTACTAAATATGTTTTTACAACAACTTCTACGGATAAGGTTGAAAATTGTATCCCTACAATTTCTGTATTATATACAGATGGACAAATAAAAACCTTTACTAACGGAAAGCTAGATAAAGATATTAGCAAAGAAATATTCCAAAGAAATAGCATGATCAAAGAAATTCAAATCGAATTATAACAACTGCTCAGTACTTCTTAGAAAGGCAGCCTAGAAACCAAAAGACGAATGTCTTAGGAGTTTCTAGGCTGCCTTCATTTTACAATTATACTATGTTATTTTCACAAAAAATGAAGGCAAACGCAATTTTGTTTACCTTCATTTCTTTTATCATATTATATCTAATCTTTTTTATTCCTTTACCCCACCTGCTGAAATACTGCTGATGATGTACTTCGAACAGAATGTGAATACTATTAAAATTGGTATTACTGAAATTGCTACTGCTAGATAAATCGCCCCTTGATTTGATGCGATATCTGTTGATGAATTCAACGAAGCAATCATAACTGGTAATGGGAATTTCTCTGGTGTATTTAATAACACCAATGGTACAAGGTACGAGTTCCAACTTCCAATGAATGCTCCAATTGACATAGTTGCAATACCAGGTGCCATTAGTGGCATTACTATCCTGTGGAAGATATGTAGTTCGTTTGCCCCATCTATCCTAGCTGCCTCTAATAATGCAGGTGATAAAATTGATAATAAGTATTGTCGTAGGAAGAATACCGTTCCTGTTGACGCAATTGCTGGCACTATAAGTGGTATATAAGAATCAATCAACCCTAATGTAGTTACCAAGTTATAAAATCCGATAAGTCCTAATTGCCCTGGAATCATCATAAATACTACGATTGTATAAAATACAACACTTCTTCCTTTAAACTTATATATTGCCAATGCAAATGCTGTAAGCGCTGAAAAATACGCTGATAACAATGTAGTTGGTATTGCAATAATCATTGAGTTTAAGAATCCCTGAAACAGATTGAAATATCCTGATACAATTTCCCAGTTTTCTTGCAAACTTGAGCCTGGCACAAGCGTAAATGATGTCATAATTTCTTGTCCGCTTCTCGTTGCATTTACAATCATTAATAAGAATGGTAGCAAGCAAAGGATTGCAAGCAATGTCATAGCAATATACAAAATTGCTTTTTTAATTTTTGTCAAAATCATGTCCTAGGCCTCCTTACGATTAAATGCTTTGAATTGTATAATAGATACAATTAGAATAAGCATAAACAATACGTATGCAACTGCTGATGCATAGCCAACTTGTCCAGCCTCAAAACCGAATTTATACAAATACATTACTACTGTTTGTGTTGAGCCTGAAGGAGCTCCATCCGTTCCACCACTGATTAAGAATGGTAAGTCAAACATTTGCAAACCACCAATCAGTGACGTAATTGACACATATAACAGGATTGGCTTTAATAATGGAACTGTAATACTTGCAAATACTCTCCAACGCCCAGCGCCATCTATAGCTGCTGCTTCAAAATAATCTTTTGGAATTCCTTGCACTCCAGCCATCAACATAATAAACGAGTTACCAAACCACATCCATGCGCCGATTACTGCAATTACATATGGTGCCATCGAAGATTCCCCTAACCAGTTCACTGGTGTATCTACAAGACCTAGGGTCATAAGTATTTGGTTAAATGTACCAAATCTCCAATCTAATAAAGTCTTAAATAAAAATGCAATTGATGTAGCTGCAATTAGATTTGGTAAATAGTATAGTGCTCTATAGATACCAAGTCCCTTCATTTTGTATTTAATATCGCTAAATACAATTGTAAGCAAAAACGCCAGTCCTAATTGTAGTACAATATTCACGCTCCAAATTTGAATCGTATTCAATAGTGCTTCCCAAAAAAATCTATCTTGAAATACTCTGAGATAGTTTTCAAACATTACGAAATCCGCATCGCCATATCCTTTAAAATCCGTAAAGCTCAAATATAATGTACGCAATACCGGATAAACACTAAACACTAAAAATACAACAACAAATGGTATTAAAAAGAAATATGCAATGTTATTTATATTTTTCTTTTTTTTCTGCTTTATAACCTCTTGTGACATACCTTTCCTCCACTCTTACTCACAACCATTTCGGATGCTTTATACTGTGAGACAGGGGCAAATTCTTTCCCCCTGTCTCACAAATTATAATCTACTAATTTATCTTTCAATTTCAATTTCTGGATAAGTAGATTCTACTGTGTCATAGAATGTTGTGATTGCCTCTTCTTCTGTCATTTCTCCTGTCTTGATGGAAGAAATTGCTGCTCCCCACGCATTTGCTATTTCTGTATCGTATTTTGTTACAACTGAATAATCAATCTCTTCAGCTTGCGCTAACCAAAAACTGTATAGCTCTTGTCCACCAAACACTTCGTTTTGAACTGTTGCATTTTCCTCAAGTACTGACACTAGAGACACTACATCACCTTCTGATTCTTCAACCCACCACTTAGATACTTCTTCATCCAATGTAGTAAATTGTAGGAATTCCCAAGCTAAGTCTTTGTTCTCTGATAACGCACTAATTCCGATATAAGTACCACCACCAAATCCAGCTGCTGGTCCTTCTGCAACACCCCATAATCCTGATGTGTCAGGTGCATTATCTCTAAGAATCAAAGTTCCCCAAGATGGAAGTCCAAACGCGAATACTTCTGTTGTGTCATACCCTTCTGTTGCCTCATCAAATGATTCTTCATTCCAGATATCCATCTCATCAGTTCCCCATTGTGTCTCAGCTGTAAGAACTGGCACTTCTCCGTTCATTGCTTGGTACCAAGGTGCTGACCATTGACTCGCATACGCTGTCAAATCTTCTTGATATAATTGTACACATAAATCTTTGTAATCATATCTAGCTTGATCTACATTTAACTTTCCATCAACAACCCATGGTGTATTTCCTGAGAAATAGTTTGTCTCTGCATCTGATGCAAATATCTTATATCCTGCTTCGTCTAATGTTCTAGCAGTTTCAACAATTGTAGAGTAATCAGCAAATAATTTGCTTACTTCTACTGGATCATCTGTTCCAAATACTTCTGTTGCGATATCTCTTCTATAATAGAAGCCTGCTGGTGTAATCTGGTAAGAAATCGCTCTTTGGATTCCTTCTGAATCTTGTCCTACGTCCCAAACATAATCAACAATCTGATCTGCATAATCTTGTGCATTGTACGGCTCTTGATTCAAATCTTCAAAATACTCTGCTTCATACATTGTCTCTAACATCTGTGGCTCTCCAACGATGATATCTGGTTCTGTTGATTGTCCCATAATCGCTGTTTGAATCTTAGTAGGATAGTCAGCTGGCGCAATTACAACAGTCTCGACTTCTACACCTTTTTCTTCTGCAAACTTCTCTCCAAATGTTACTAAGTCTTCAGCAAGTGTCCAGATTACTAATTTCTCACTTGAACCTTCTCCACTCTCTCCACCTTCACTGTCGCTACCTCCACAACCTGCTACTGAAAATACCATTACCCCTGCTAAAAGGAGTGCTAATAAACGCTTTTTCATTTTCTTTCCTCCGTGACTTCTTTTATTTTACATTTTAATTGTACCGAATCTATATCATTATTTTAATGTTGTTTTTTTTAGTTAGGTGTTCTTTTTTTAGTTCTCTATTACATAAGTTACAATACTATGACTTTCGCACTTACCGCATACTTTCCCCTCGTCCATTCTCAAGGTGGTTTCTACTGCCTCATCTGATTTATTCAATACTACTACAACCTTACTTCCATCTGGATTTACACAAGCAAGTGTTTCAATTTTATCTGTATACGTTGAAGTTAAACACTGCTTTGCTCCTCTTTTGATAAATTTACTGAAATGTCCTATATAATAATATGATAATCGCTTTTCAAATGTCTCACCTTCTGTTGCCATAATAGGTGATGCACACAAGTTCCCTACGTGGTTTGGACCACCTTTTGCATCTAACAGCATATTCCAGTCGATAAAGGCATTAGCGCCTGCGTTTAAGTCGCCTAATATATCATGTGCGTACATTTCTGCATTCTCTATATCGCTAGTACCACTAAATCTAGAATATTCTACACATCCTTCTGTAAAGAATATTTTTTTATCTGGAAAGGCTCTTCTAGTTGCTTCTATTGCGCCAAAATGATCACCTGTATACCAATGCATTGCAACTCCAGTAACCAACTCTTCACATCCTTCTACTTCAAATGTAGCCTTTACTCTATGATACATCTCTTCTTTATTGTGATCCCATATGAAAATCTGTACGTGTCCTAAGCTAGCTTTTTCTAAAGTTGGAACCAAATACTCTTTTACAAATTGTGCTTCTTCATTTGCTTCAAAAATGCAAGATTCCCAAGTCTGAGTCGCTAATGGCTCATTCTGTACTGTGATATACGAAATATCAATCCCTCTTTTTTCATACTCTTTAATAAACTTCACAAAATAATTTGCCCAATTTTGATAATGCTCTTCAAGTAATTTCCCTCCACCATTCATTGCACTAGAATCTTTCATAAAGGCCGGTGGCGACCATGGTGACGAAAGAAATAAAATCTCCTCCTCAGATTTCGCCTGTGCCTCTTTTATTAGAGGAATAATCTCATTTTCATCGTGGTTGATACTAAATGTTTCTAAACTAGCATCCCCTTCTTCTATGTAAGTATAATTTCCGAGTGAAAAGTCGCAACTGTGAATCGGAATTCTACACAGGTTATAATTTAATCCCTCATTTCCAAAATAACTTCCCACAAATTCTTTTTGTGATTCTGCAGCCATCCCTGCATAAGTGTGGGCTGTCGCTTCTGTAAAAGCGCCTCCAAATCCCTCAATCTCTTGTCCCAGTAAATCACTGTACACGTTAATAACATGCATGCATTCATCTGCGTCTATCAGCTTTTCTTCTTTCTTTTCAAAGTAAACACTTTCACGATAATTTGTTGTATAACTTGTAACTTTATAATTCTTCATACTGCTTCTCCACTTCTACTCTATTTCAATAATAATTTTTTCAACTTTTTTCTCTCTTACAGCGTACGCTACTTCTTCATTCAATGTAGATTCTTCTGTAGAATATATTTCACCCGACTTATAGATAACTTCAATTTTCTTAATCACATACTCTCCTGCAATATAATCTTTATCTTCTGCAAATTCATAATGAACAATAGTATGACCTAAAAACTTTGCTTCTACTTTCTTCTCTTCTCCTATTAGTACCTTAGATAAAGTTGGATGAAACTGTAATTCTAGCCTTCCTTCTTTATATGTGAAATTGTTTTCTCCAAACATCATTAATTTCCATATCTGTAAAAATTCTACAGTAGATCCACTAAGTCTAGCCACAAACCCTTTCCCATGATAACTTGGATTTGGATTTACGCTTGTAGCGATAAATGAAGAGTTCTCATAGATACTCCTTCCATATACCTCTGGATCCAAAAATGGAATAGCTGCATTTTCAAAATCTTCTAAAAATTCATCATAAAGACCATTTTTGATTAATTCTAACAGATACTTATATTCCATATGAAGCCAGATTGATTCATTCTCTAACCACCCTGGAGTAAATGCTTTTGCCCTCCCAAGTTCAAAGGAAGCTGCTTGAAGTGATGCATTCACTTTGTACATCTTTAACTTTTCATCATACAAGTCACTATTTTTTACAGCCTTATATAACTTCTCTTTTTTCTCCATCGGAATATCTAGCTTCATATATCTCACAGGACCTTCTAGAAATTTTGGAAGTATGATAACATCGAATTTTTTTGCAATAATACCTTCCTCTGTTTCTTCGTAGTCCACTAAATCATAAGCAAAATATGTAGGCACAATCTCATCTGTGTAGGATGTAGCTCTCTCAATCCCCTGCTCTACAACAAGAATCATATATTCAACTACTTTCAAAATTTCTGAAGAATCACACACTTCTTTGTTTCCTAGAATCCCTCGCGAACTCTCTTTTATATATACTTCTTTCAGTTCATTTCTGCAATTCCAAAACTCAAAATTAGCCTCGTTATCTTGCTCATTCTTTTCTATATAATCAAGGGTTATACTTGCTATATCTCTGATATATTTTGCTACTTCTCTCGTTAAAGATACACTTGATTTTTCTTTTAATATATTTTGTGTAAATCGTAAGTTTCTATAAAGTTCATATGTTTCAGCCATAGAAGACCCAAATAATCCTGGCAGTCCATTCAGTGCATCATACCATCCTGGTTTGCCACCTTCCATCTCAACTCCCATCCCATAAGCATCAAGGGCTGTAAATTTTGTAACATTTAAGAGCATTAATTTTTCTAATAACGATACCTTTACAATCTCTCCTGTACCGTATTCGCTACGCACCAATTTATTCTCCACTTCATGCTCAACTTCTTCTCCTAGGAAATTATATTGCCTCACTCCATTTTCAGTGATTACATACCTCTTTGCTCTCGGAAGAATTGATACACATGAATTAAAATAGGTATACTCCTCTCCATGTAACATTTCTTGTGTTCGTTCCGGATAAATCGCTAAATAATTTTCTACCAAATCTAGATTGTAGGTCCAATGATCTGACCAATATCCTTCTCCAAAATCACAATTAAAATTCTCTGTTGCCTGTTCAATCACTTTTGAAAATAATTCCTCTTGAACTTTTTCATCAATAATACCATTAGATTCTAATATCTTGAAAAATCCTCCTGGCGTAAATGGCTTTGTTACATACTCTAGTACACTTTGAATGCAGATATAATCTAGCTCTTCTAAGACTTTCTCTGCTACTTTTTTCTCTAGTGTATATGTTACCTTTTCTACCGCTAATGGATTATATCCATCTAATTGAATCATGCTATAAAATTTATTGATATTTTCTTTTTGCACCTGTGGCGTAAAAAAGTTATCCATTCTTCGATTTTGATTTACATCACGGAAATTCCCATTCCCTTGAGAGTAATACTCTGGGAGCATGCGGAAATAATTATAATCTCTCTCAATATCCCCATGTTTTCGAGAGTACACATAGAATATCTTACCACCTGGCAGTTCAATTGGATACCCACCTCTTAGAACATTATCCATATAAGTGTATTTACAGTATGCATCAAAATCTTTATGCGCTGTTTTGGTAAGAATTGGTTCGCTTATTTCTTCTGTTAGTTGTGATACAACCTTGTTTTTCTCTTCAAAGAATTCCACATTGATACCTTTTCCCAAGAACCTTTCAAGGCTTTCTCTCCTGTCCACTTGTCCAATCAAATGATACATTGAAAATTCTTCGCCACTTTTCAATTCTTTTTTAGTTCCATAAAAACTGCAAAACAATTGGTTTGAATGTACTTGCTCTTTTTTACATAACTCATCTATACTCAACATTTCAAAACCGTGTGCAACTTGCATGGAATTATCATGTTCAAACACCACCTCTGGATCTACAATTGGTGTAAGCTGTTGGTCATCGGACGTAATACACAATGAATAATTCCCTCCGAACACCGGTGTAACCGTAGCTGTATCATCAGAACTTGCTCTCGCCTTAAAATAGGGAACCTTTGATTCTACATGCTCTACTTGCATCCAAGCTTTTACTGTCTGTCCCATTTCTTTCATAGCCTCTAAGCCGATACCATAAGGAATAATCGCTGGCATCCCATCTAGCACTTCAATTACAGTTGGCTCCTTTGATATATTCTTAAAGGTTACTTTACGTATCAATCCTCCTATTGCTTCCATCGGTAATGTAGTATATTCAACACTTGTTTCAATCCCTTGATTCATATTCGTTTCCACTATCGTCAATCGATTCATCTCAATGCTCATTTTATGTGGATTTTTTTCATTCGCAAAAGCCTCAAAGTACTTGCCGCCTTGCTTTAAAAAAGTCCGAAACCCTGTTGTCTTCACATTTTGATATGCTTGATGTGCTGGGTAAAATTCCATAATAGAATGATCCTTATCCTCCACTCCAAAACTCACCACGGCTTGCCCTCTATTTACATAATAACACCAGATTGGAATTCCTTTTACACCACTTATGCCAGGTAGAAAACTACTAAATGTGGTTTTTTTTGCATAGTCTTCAAATACAAACTTTTCACTTGCTTCCATTTCTCTACTCCTTCACACTAATCTTTACATTTCTTAGCATAAATGATTATTATAAGAATTAAAGTGCTTTCTTTTTTATATAGGTATCATTTTTTAATTTTAACCTAAAAATCTCTTCTCTTCAGACTTTCACTTGAACATAAAGAACGGGACATGATTCTTACGAATCACACCCCGACATTTTACAAAGATCCCCTTTTACAAATAGGCAGAAGCACCCACATTAATGTGTAAACCCATGTTTTATAGGTCTTATTTCATTTCCTTTTATTTTTTCTTCTAATGCCTCAATTGCCTCCTTAATATCTGCAATTAGCTGTTCTGCCATATCCATTCCTAAGTCTGCTCTGCACACTATCCTTTGAATAATTACTTCATCTAAATTTGCTGGTAGCGGATAACTTGGTACCTGCCATCCTCTCATAAGCAATCGGTCCGATAAATCATATAGGCTCCACCCTCTGTCCACTCTCTCTATCAACGTATAGCATACAATTGGCAAATTATCACCATCATTAATTATTTCGAACTCTCCCATTTCATCTAGTGACTTAGATATATAAAGGGCCATTCTTCTTGAATGTTCCTGGATACGCTGATATCCTAATTGCCCATACCGTACAAAGGCATAATACTGTCCTACAATTTGGCTTGCACTGCGCGAGAAATTAATTGCAATAGTCGGTAACTCTCCTCCGAGATAGCTCACTTCAAACACCAACTCTTTTGGAAGATACTCTTTCGCTTTCCAAATCACCCATCCTACACCTGGATAGACAAGTCCATATTTATGACCAGATGTGCTGATGGAAACTACATTCTCTAACTGGAAATCCCACTTCAAATCAGGGTGCACAAATGGGGCAAACATAGCTCCCGATGCTCCATCAACATGGATTGGTACTTTATAGAACCGCTCCTTATTGTACTCACTCAGCGCTAAATCTAATCCTTTAATATCGTCATACTTACCTGTATATGTAATCCCTAGTATTCCTACTACCCCTATTGTGTATTCATCAATTGCCTCTATCGTTTTTTTGATACTCAAGCACATCTCATCTTTTGAAATAGGTATCTCGCGCATCTCAATATCCCAATACACACAGAATTTTTCCCAGCATACCTGCATCCCTGATGAGATGATTAGATTTGGTTTTCTTGCAGTGACATCGACTCCTGCTTTTTTAGCATGAGTTCTCCAACGAAACTTTAACGCCATTCCTGCTAACATACAGGCTTCTGAGGATCCTACTGTGGATGTTCCAATAAATTCATTACCTTCTGGCAAGGACCAAAGATTTGCCAACATTTCTATGCAATATTGCTCTAACTTTGCCGTCTTAGGGTATTCTGATTTATCAATTGCATTTTTTTCTAAAGTTCTCGCCATTAGCTCTACGGCTTCTTCCTCCATGTATGTCTGGCAAAAAGTCGCTAAATTCATCCTGGCATTTCCTTCATCCAACAAAAAATCTTCAACCATTCTTTTAGCCAATCTCGGTTCTATCACATCCTTTGGTAATTCATGTTTAGCTAGTCCTCTATTTTCTTCATCCATTCCATAAAAAGGTATTGCGCTACTATACTTATCCATATTTCCCTCCCTCTACTTCTCCACTTTTCTAATCTTATAAATAAAAAACGGAGTTGCTGTCGTTACAAGAAAACTAATAACCAAAACAATAAAATAAATACTTTCTTCAGATTTTTTCAGCCCATCTGGCGGAAAGAGTGTTACAATAAATGTAAAAATAGTGGTTGCTAATCCCATGCTTGCCACTACAATTCTCATGCTTTTTTTCTTCGCTACTCGGTAGCTTCGCTTTTGTTTTTCCATCTTTAATGTTAACTTGAAATAAGCCATATACATAAAGAAATATGCTAGTAAATAGATAAGTACAGTCAATGCCAAAGATAGTAAGAATGCCATATTCCCATGGGTGGATGACAGGGTCAAAAGTATGCACCATACGCTAGCAATTACACCTTGTAAAATTATAATATGATAGGGAATTCCCTTTTTATTAGTCTTTGCAAAAAACTCAGGCAAAATCCCTTCTTTTGCAGTTTTAAAAATCCCTGCAGCTGGTGCAACAATCCATGTACTGATTTTTGCAATGGTGCTCAGTGTTAATATACATGCTATCACTACTGATCCCCACCTTAGAGATGGCGCTACTGCCGAAATGCCTATCTCAAAAGCTTCAACAATACCTGTGCTTAAATTTATATCTTTTACCAATATAGCAATTGATAATCCTGCAACAGTATTGATAATAACAGATGTTACACAAAAAATCATAATGACTCTCGGATATGTCTTATTACTATTTTTCAAGTTATGTATTTCATTTGCGGATGCTTCAATACCTAAATATGCTAATATAAATGATGAAAATACAACAAGACTATTAACCGATTCAAGATTTGGAATTAAATCCTTCACGCTAAAAGTAATTGCTAAAGGCTCTCCTTTTGCTATGTAAATCCCTGTAAGTATAACTAGTAGAATAACTGGTGTAATAACACCTAGTCCAAATCCTAGATAAGAAAGTAGCGAAGTTGTGCGATTTCCAAACAACTGCAACAGTGTAATGGTCCAAAAAATGAATAACATTGCACCTAACTTAATATACGGATTATCTACTAATTCTGTAATTGACAATGCTTTTGATAGCATTCCTACTATAAAGTAAAGCATGGTCACAAAACCTATAGTTACCTGAAACCACTGAAAAAACACTGCTGCAAAAGCCCATTTTTTGTTAAATGTCTTTTCAACCCAAGTATAAATTCCACCATCGCCCCATCCTTCGACTGTTGCCATTTCTGCTGCACATAATGCTGTTGGAAGGAACCATATAAAACCACTAAACAATAGAAAAAATACAAGAGATAGCCCTGCTGTCGCAAATGTCGCATATACATACACTGACATCACCATAGCAGAGGTAATTGCATAAAATCCAAAACTTGACATTTTTTTGTCCATACACTCTCCTTTTAATTTTCTGACATTTAGTGTATTATAACTTCATTTTAAGACTTTTTCAAGTTTTTTTCATTTCCCACTTCGTTAATTCACGAAATTATCTAACATTTTCAAAAGCAATTTTCTTAAGCTTTCAACTTCATCTTTGTTAAAATTCTCATACTGTTTATCATATAATTTATACGAAATTTCCTCTAGCATCGGTATAACTTCAAGTCCTTTTTCTGTTATGATAACGTATTTTGTACGTTTGTCAGTTTGGCAAGACTTTTGCGTAACAAAGCCCTGTCTTTCTAAATTTGCAACTAAAGTTGTTACCGTTTGAGGCGTTTTATCTATCAATGTCGCTATTGTCTTCATAGAAATCGGCTCATCATTTTTTAAAATCAAAAAAATCTTTCCATATGAAGGTGCAAAATTTTTCAATCCTAATTTTTCCATTTCTGCAGTAAGCATCTCGCTCATTTTATTTTGCAATCTACTAATAATTGTAAATGTGTTATCAATCATACTCTACTCCACTTTTGTATTTTCCCCTGCGCTATGATGCACGTTTAAAAATCTTGAAAGCTCTTCTGTTTTTGGCTCATACAAACAACTTATATCACCTTGTTCACATATTACTCCATCTTTCATAAACAATACATAATCAGCAAAGTTTTTTAAAAACTCTATCTCATGTGTCACAAATATGAACTCTCGCCCCTCTGACTTTAATGCTCTGATACTCTTTAACACTTCATTCGTCATAAGTGGGTCGAGTGCAGCTGTTGGTTCATCTAGAAAAATCAAATTTGGATTTGATGCAAGTGCTCTTGCTATAGAAGCACGCTGTGCTTGACCACCTGAAACCTCATGAGGTTTTTTATTTGCTTCTTTTTCAATGTGGAGTTGTTTTAAAAGTGTATCTGCTTTGTCATTAGCAGCATTTTTATCCCATTTTTTTATTTTGTGTAATAAAAGTGTAATATTTTCTTTTACGCTTAAATGAGGAAATAAGTTGTGTTTTTGAAAAACAACTGCTATGTGCTCTTGAAAATTCTTAGTATTTATAATCGGCGATTGACCATTGATTTCTATCTCTCCACTTTCTGGTCTTTCTATCCCTGAAAGCATGCGCAATAGTGTACTTTTTCCACAACCCGATTCTCCAATTATTCCTATTGAGTGTTTACCTTCTAAACTCATGCAAATATCATCAAGAATAACAGCATTCCCATATGCCTTATTTAAATTCTGTATAGTTATCTTCATTTTGAAACCCTCTTTGAAATATACTTTGCTAATAAAGAAAGTGGTATTGTAACTACTAAATACATCAACCACATCACATAATACCCCTCAATAATTGCAAAATTCTTATTTGAAATAGCCGTAACAATATATGTAATTTCCGTCACAGAAATTATATTTAATAATGCTGACCCTTTTATAACGCTAGACAAGTTATTAACTAACGATGGAATAAACGGTTTTACCATCTGAGGTAGTATAATATATCGATATTTCTGATACCATTTGAAATGATAGAGCGACATAACAGTATATTGCTCTGAATCGACAACCGCAGCTGTGCTTTCATAAGCATTTGCTACGTATGGACTGTTATATAAAATCATTGCCACAATCCCTAATAATAATTTGTTGTTATTATCTACAAGCTGACCAAAAGGATAAACCACCAAAAATATCATCACTAGTAATGGTGTTCCCATAATAATTTCACTGAAAACAGTAGCGCAAGCTCGCACTACTGTTATTTTTGAACGTATCATAATAAATAACACAAATCCTAAAACAAGTGCCCCTATCAAGGTTACAAGACTGATAAAAATTGTAGAAAAGAAACTTTCTATCAACAAACTAGAATTTTCAAAAATTAGGTCATATCTAGGGTTTTCTATAGTAAAAAATAATGCTGATGCAATAATCAATGCAAAAATGATGATAACTATCGCATACTGTAATCTATCAATACCTTTTTTCATGACTTCTTTTCCTTTACTGTTTATCAACAGGGACTGTGATAAAGTCCAATCCTAGTGAATCATTTTGCATAAACTCGGCAATTATTGGATCGTATTCTTCTCTAATTTGATCATATAGACCACCTTCTTCATACATAGTAGCTATAAATTCATTAGCTTTCTCTAACAGTTCTGTATTTCCTTTTTTCACTACAAAAGTAGATCCTACTTGTTCCGTCATACCTGCATAAACAATGGTAGTATCTGGATTTGCTGCTTGGAAACCATATATTTCATTTGATGCTACCAATACATCAGCTAGTCCCGTGCTAACCTCAACTATACCAGTTCCAATTTCAGTAACTTCTGTAACATCCACTCCAAAACTTTGTGGATATAAGACTCCTATTGTACCTGATAACCCTGTGAATTTTGCTCCTTCAATTGCAAAAAAATCACTTTCATCCATATCATCTGTTATCCCTTGTTCACTTGCAAAATCTTTATTAACTAAGGCAAGCGTACTTGTATATCGATACGGATCAGAGAAATCAGCTTTTTCTGCGCGTTCCTCAGTGTGTGACATATCTGCAATTAAAATATCTACATCACCTGTATCAAGTGCTGGAATCAATAATGAGAAATCCGTGTTGACTATTTCTACTTCCATCCCTAAATATTCTCCAAATGCCTCTGAGATAATCGGTTCAAAACCTGCTGCCTCACCATCATCATCTAAATATGAAAAAGGTGGGAATTTCAAATCCATGCCTACACGCAAAACCTCTTTTTCCGTCTCCACCTCTGTTTCTGATGCATTACATGCCGTAAATGTTAATATAGTTGCAATTAATAAAATACTGGTTATTATTCTTTTCATGTTTTCAATACCCCTCTTAATCTTTAAATTATTTCGACATCGAAGTAATTATATCAGTAATGATTCTTATTGTCAACACTTTTAACTATTATCAGACTTTTTCAAGGAGTAACATATCCTGTATCAGAGGTCACATAGCTAGATACTACATAACCAACTTCACCATTATATTGAATTCTAGACCACCCATTTATGCCGATACCTGTTCGTGATACAACTTCTCCGTTGTATACTCGTCCAATAATATTACTATCATCGCCTTGTTCCATCGTGCTTCTAACATTAACTTCATCTTTGGCTGTCACTTGATCATTGACTTCTTCAAATACAACACCTACTTCTACATCTTGCTCTACAGCCACAGCTACTTCTGGTGTTTTAGCCTCTGCTAATTTACTATATGCTATGTAACTCACATTCATATCTACAGGTGCTTTAATACCAGCCACAGTTCCATTTGCTGTGTATTGCCACATCTCATGTATTCCACTGTATTCTGTTTTTTCTGTCTCTATCTCTATATCCGGAGATTCTTTGTATTGTGCTACCCATATACGATATTTGGACTCTAAAAAAGATGTATTCCATTTTGCATTTCCTTCTAGTTCTGACTGTGCTGCGTAGAACATTCCTGTATATCCTTGATTTTCAATCTCCGTAAGAAATACATCTGCAAGGCGACTTCGCTCCTCCACTGTCAATGAAGACTGCCTACTATCTTCTTCATCAAACTGTTCACAGTTATAAACCACAGGATAGGTGATCGGATATCCATCAATAATAGAAAGCACAAATTGAGCCTCTTCTATAGCCTCCTCCTCTGTTGTTGCTGCCGAGAAAAAATATGCGCCAACTGGTATTCCACTGGCTGTTACTTCTTGTAAATTGTATCGCGCTGTTGCATCTTCTGCTATCTCTCCACTTACGATATATCTAGTTCCAATACGAATAATCGCATAATCAACTCCTGATGCTGCTACTTCATCCCAATTAATATTCCCTTGATGTTCTGATACGTCTATCCCTTGAATCAATGCATCTGTCTCTGTATCTACTATTTTTCGCGTCACTTCATAAACTTCCGTCCCATCCGCATCTATTGCAACCGCTACAGATTCTTCTTTGGAAGTTTCAAAGCATTCGTATAGTGTCAGCATATCTTTAAAATCCACTTTCCTCCAGCCACCCGATGTCATCATAATTGTATCATCGCTAACTAGCGATAGTAATTCCACATATTCATCTCCCACTTCGAAGGTATAACTTGCCGTCACTTCACTATCTGCATCTTCTACTTTATTTACATCTTCTATCACTGCTGCATTTGCACTTTCTACAAACTTTTTAATCTCTTCTTCACTTATTATCGTTTTTCTTATCTCATCTTGATTTTTCTTAACATCTACAATAACAACTTTAACAGCCTGCACTTCAGATTCCTTCAAAGGAGTTGTAAGTAATGGCATAGTTTCCTTAGGTGATTTAACAATTAGAATATAAATAGCTCCAACTACTAACACTAAGCCAATTATGATACATGTGATAATAATCCATAACTTTGATTTTTTAGTCATAGTTGCCTCCTGTTCTAAATAATCCTTGAATTTCACCTTCCATGCTAAATATTATCTCAAATTCTGTCACTTATGGCTATAAAATTTTTATTAATCTCTTAATTAAATCAACATCGGCTGGTAACCACTCCACACTCATCAACGTTTCTCTATCCAACCACTTCGCGTCTTGATGCTCTGTCAGCTCAATATTTCCCTCTAATACTTTCGCAAAATAACAATGCATCGTCAAATGAAATGTGGGATAATCATATTCCACTGTATATACAAATTCCTGCACTTCAATCCTTACTTTTAATTCTTCCCATATCTCTCTGACTAATGCTTCTTTTTGACTTTCTCCCGACTCCATTTTTCCGCCTGGGAATTCCCAGCCACCTGCAAACTCTCCATATCCTCTTTGGGTTGCTAGAATCTTATCTTCTTTACGTATAATTGCAGCTACTACTTCTATTGTCTTCATCTTTTAATTCCTTACTCACTCACAATATATTTATACACATCTTCACGGACTGGCGTTTCTAGAATCCATTCAATCTCAACCGCTGTTTTATCCGTATTTTTCAATTATTAGTTCTGATACTACGAAACAATGAATAGACCAAGCATTTCTTCTTCTCATGCTTGCTGTAATTGCATCTCATGCTGTTGCATAGGTCTTCCAGTTCCCCTCTCGTGTCAAGGGGTTGAATCTCTTCATCACATATTTTATTCATTCTTCTTTTGAATTCAACTAATGCCTCTCCACATTCTGTCTCTGTTTTAATTTTCACCCAACTTATATTTCCGCAAGAAGTTAATGCATGCCATATCGCTTCAACTCAGCAATAAAATTACGTCGCCTTGGATATTTCGCTTTGTATTCATTCATAATACATTGTTTCGCATTTATAACGCCTTTTGATTCAAGCATTTCTCCAATCGCTGCTATATAGGCTGCACATTCTCCATAATAATTTCTAAAATCACCTTGCATAATACTATCTACTCGCTTTTCAATCAAATTCATAATCCAAGAAATATACTGCTCTTTCAAATCTTGTGAGATTTGATTTTTCTTTTTCGCAATTACAAAAGATTCCCAAAGAAGCTCCTTATCTATATCTTGTAGCTTACTATATTCTTTGTCCAAAGATTCCGCAATCAAATAATCAGAAGGCATCAACATTGATTGCATTGCCTTTCCACCATTCGATAATTGTTCCGTATTTAAAAGCACAAGAATAAAAGCTGCTACTCCTTGCTTCATATAACTATTAGTCCATCCTAATGTTTGACCATGTCCCATCCCATTATTTTTTACAAATTCATATTCCCCATTTAAAAAAGCAATAAAATAACTTTCTGACCTGGATACAATATTCTCTCGTAACGCATGCGATTCGTCTACTGGATAAAACTTTTGTGGTTTTTCTCGAAGTTTCTCATGGTTTATATATTCGAGTTCCTTTTTCCAAGCCGAAAATTCTCTGCTATCTCTTAAAATACGAAGAAAATTAGCTGTACAACTCTCTGAGCGAAATGCTTCTACCCACAAATGCTCTATCTCGTTTGTAACATCCCCTTCACCTTTCAACAAAATTTCTGCCAATAACAACGCAATTCTACTTCTAATAATGTATTTTACATTAATTCGTTCAAGTGCTTCTTTTCCAACTAGTACTATAGATTCTACATCCACTTTATCTCTCTGCTCATTAATATATTTTTCATATAATTCTGGATGATTCAAATAATTAGTCCTAGCAATTTGAAGAAGAAAATCTGCATCACCCAAATATACTACAGCTTCACTTAAGAGAATATGCGATAGTTGTGTCTTCTTACTTCCAAGAAATTCAATCCATTTATAAAGAAAAACTCGAAGCTCTGGCAATTCTTCTTGGCATTGCATAATTGATTCTAATGTAAGGTTATAACCTCTAAAATCATTCATCATTCCATATAAAACACTCACTCTTTCGTCTGTTGAATGATTGTAATATGCTACGTATAACGATTCTAAAAGAAACTGTTTGTAATCAAGTTCTCCTATGTCATGTTGCTTTAAATCAGCTAAAGTGAAAGTTGATTCCATATATTCCCCATAATCACCTTCTACTGTAATATTTAATTGAAGTAATCTAGAACTAATTTGGCCTGCCTTTTCATAAAGCTTTAATTCCATGCATTCATGAATAAACCTGCATGCGTCCTCCACAATACTTCCTATCCCCTGAATATCTTGAAAAAAATACTCTTTTCCATCATCATACCAATGACTGTATTCCTCATTGAAATGACCCACTAAATAATATTCTTCGCTCTCGATTTTACTAAGATTATATTTTATTTTTTCATACCATTCTTTATGATCTTGCATCGGTTCATTGACCAATTCTGTGTACACATTAGCTTTATTATCAACTATTTTATTTAGTCTTGCTAAAAAACTTGATCTTTCATCCTCTGATAGTTGTCTAGCTATATCATATAAAGCAATCCCCCTCTGCTTCTTATCCATCGTTTCTAATATTATGTTTACCGATTCCAAAAAACGTACGAAATTCATCTTTGATGCTCCTCATCTCGAATTATAGCTACTACTACTTGTATTGTCTTCATCCATTCTTCCTACCTTATAAAATAATCATAAATATCCGTCCTTACAGCATGTTCCAATTCCATTTGATAATTCATAATTGGCAATTGCTTTCCTAAATCGTTTAATATTATAGTTTGCTTCCAGTTAATAGGTGTAACCCTTCCCATATAATAGAAATCTGATCCCTCTCCATCACTTTTCTTGATAAATAAATATATTTTCAATCCATTTTCCTTGTAGTTATTTAGCATTTGAGCTTCCCTACTTGATTCACGCACCTTATTTCTAGTCATCCAACTAAACATCTTATTATTAATAAATTCATCTTTATACTTAGTACTAGTTGAGATATCTTCCTGTTTTTTATATGTTACAAAAATAGGACAAGTGTTATTCTTTATTCTATATCCATACATAGTAGAGCTACTATCCTTTTCCCAATTTAAGATGCGGCACACATCCTTCCTAGAATACTTTTGATATAACACCAGATTATCATCATCTTGTTGTGCAAAATAATCGCGAAATCTTTGAATTCCAAAATCGATCAATCTCCTCATTTCTTGACAAAATAATTTTTTGTTTATTTCATCTTGATATCTACTTACAACCTCAAAAAATTTGTGTTCAGTATCCTGTATTGAAATAAATTCAATCTCTTGATAACGTCTCTTTTCATTTGGCTCATTTAGAAATTCTTTATTTAATACACTAATTGCAGATTTATAATCTGCTTCTCGGAATGTCACATTTTCACACTTTAGCTTGTGAATGATTTCATTTTTATCTATTTCGGTTTTATCCATAAGACTTTTTAAGATAATTAATTCATGAAGTCTCTTTCCATTTACCAATAATGCAGAGATAAATTCTAGCATCAACACTTGCTTTTCATTATACTTTACAGTATAACCTTTATCTGCTTTCATTAAAAAATTATGATAAGTACGGCTATAGGAAATCAGTATCAT
>CAYJHQ010000028.1:0-33362 GCA_964369775.1 uncultured Lachnospiraceae bacterium | reverse complement strand
CTTTAAAGAATTTTCAGGGTTCGTTGTTTATTGTTCAATTATCAAGGTTCTTTTTGTTGTTGCCGTTTCAAGCGACAGCTATATTAGATTAGCACATCCATCATCTTTTGTCAACAACTTTTTTAATTTATTTTTTTCTTTGTTGCTTGCTTGTGTATTCCTCACCGAAGCGACTTGATTAGGATATCACAGCTATTCCTATGTGTCAACACCTTTTTTTATTTTGTACTGTTTTTTTTATTTCACTTCCTATTTTCCTTAATTTCACTACATGTATATTTTAATTTTAGCACTATTTTTTTACACACACCAACTGCTTAAACTCACTTCTAGAACAAAGAGAAGCAAAAAAATAGCAGACTTCTTACTAGAGTCATCTGCTATTTTCTTAAATTGGATCGCTATGCCATATATCTTATCGCTTCTCTTATATCTTTTACCCCTATGAGATTAATACCTTGTATTTTATCCAACCCACTTTTTGCTACTTCTGGAAGAATACATGTTTTGAATCCTAGTTTTTTTGCTTCGTTTACTCTCTGCTCTGGCATATTAACCGCTCTCACTTCGCCACTTAGCCCTACTTCGCCGAATACAATCACACTTTCATCTATCGGCTTGTTTTTATAGCTTGAAACTAAAGCCATTATAATCCCTAGATCTATTGCAGGTTCGTTCATTTTAATTCCACCTGCTATATTTACATATGCATCACAACTAGATAACTGTAACCCTGCTCTCTTTTCCAACACAGCCATTAGCAGATTAACACGATTGTAATCTGTTCCTGCTGCTGTACGTCTAGGCATACCAAAATTCGTCTGACACACCAGCGCCTGTACCTCCAATAGTATCGGTCTTGTTCCTTCCATAGAACAAGCCACTACTGATCCAGATGCATTTTCTGGTTTTCCACTCAACATAAATTCAGATGGATTTTCTACCTCTTTCAACCCATTGTGTTGCATCTGAAATACACCAATTTCATTCGTAGAACCAAATCGATTTTTTACTCCTCTTAAGATTCGATATGACGCATGCCTATCCCCTTCAAAGTAAAGAACTGTATCCACCATATGTTCAAGAACTCTTGGCCCTGCCACTGTTCCCTCTTTGGTAACATGACCTACTATAATAATAGATATTCCCAATCCTTTTGCTAGTTGCATAAAGGTGTTTGTGGACTCTCTTACTTGCGATACACTTCCTGGTGCTGAACTTATCTCTTCGTTATACATTGTCTGGATCGAATCAATGATTACGATTTCAGGAAGATTTTTACGAATGACACCTTCAATGCTTTGCAGATTTGTCTCGCATAATAATAGGAGCGATTGATTAAACTCTCCCATCCTATTCGCTCGTAACTTTATCTGCTTTAACGACTCCTCTCCCGATATGTAAAGAACTTTCTTGTTTTCATTCGACAACTCTTTACACACTTGCAGCAGCAAAGTGGATTTTCCAATTCCAGGATCCCCCCCTACTAAAATAAGAGAGCCGGGTACAATTCCGCCACCCAGCACTCTATCGAGTTCTCCTATCTTTGTTAAAATCCGCTCTTCATTACCAGTCTCAACACTCGCCAATGATACAATTTCACTTCCGCCTCTCATTGTTCCTGCTGTAGCTTTTGTTGTGCTCCCTTTTATTCTTTCTTCTACAAAAGAATTCCACTCTTTGCACATCGGACATTGCCCTAGCCACTTACTCTCTTCGTGCCCGCAACTTTGGCAGAAATACACGCTTTTAACTTTTGCCATCTCTTACCTACTTCTTAATCACTTCAATATTTGCTGGGATCTTATCATTCAACTCTACATTAACACTCATCTTCCCGCCTAAGTTTGTTGTAACTTCACTCGTCAAACCACCGTCAATATGTACTTCATACGATTGACTTGGTTCTAATTCCAATGTTATCTGTACATCATTTTGAGATTCCACCTGAAATGTCACGCTTTCGCTAGCTTGTTTAAAGCCCATAACACTCGAACCTGGAACTGATTCATATACAAGCATTCCGTTTTTTTCTAGTTTTGTAATTTCTTTAAAAGTTTTCACTTTATAGATATCACCTTCAAACTCAAAATTCTCTTTTTTTGTCTTTTTAGGTAGTGTGTAGTCTCCAAAATTTAATAATCCTTTGTCATCCACTACTAGTATTTCTTTTGTAACCGACATCTTATTCCTCCTATAAATAGATTTTGCCTTGTGTTTCTTATATTATAATCTATCCATACACTCTTTTCTAGTTTTTTATATAAAACTTTATAGTATCTTTTTGTACTCCCGCTTCTATAGTCATTCCACCTTTAATCTCACCAGAAAGAACCTCATCTGCTAAAGTATCTTCTAACTGACTTTGAACCGCTCTTTTAAGTGGTCTTGCCCCATATTTATTATCTGTTCCCTTTACTACAATTCTATCTTTTACTGATTTTCTAATTACAACTTTGATATTCATCTGCTCTTTTACTCGTTTAGTGAATTCATTACAAAGCAGTGTTACAATTTTACCTAAATGTTCTTTGTTTAATGGATGAAATACGATTACTTCATCTATACGATTGAGAAATTCTGGTCTGAAAATTTTCTTTACTTCTTCCATCACATTTGATTTCATCTTATTATAATCCGCTACCGCATCTTCTTTTGCAGAAAAACCAAGCTTTTTAGGTTCAATAATTGTTTTTGCACCTGCATTGGATGTCATAATAATCACTGCATTTTTAAAATCTACTTTTCGCCCTTGGGAGTCTGTTATATGACCATCATCTAAGACTTGCAACAATATATTAAATACATCCGGATGTGCTTTTTCTATCTCATCAAACAAAATAACTGAGTACGGATTTCTTCTAACTTTCTCACTCAACTGACCTCCATCTTCATGCCCCACATACCCTGGTGGCGATCCGATTAGTTTTGAAACACTATGCTTTTCCATATACTCAGACATATCAATTCGAATCATAGAGTCATCTTTCCCAAAAAGCGACTCAGCTAGCGCTTTTGACAATTCAGTCTTCCCAACACCTGTTGGCCCTAAGAATAAAAATGATCCCACTGGTCTGCTAGGATCTTTTAGTCCTACCCTACCTCTTTTGACGGCTCTTGCAACTGCACTTACTGCCTCTTCTTGTCCGATTACACGTCTATGCAAAGTAGATTCTAACTTTTGTAATCTTGCGCTTTCTGTCTCTCCCAGCTTTTGTACAGGCACTTTTGTCCATACAGATACCACCTCTTCAATATCATTTTCTTCCACTGACAGCTCTTTTTTAGCATTTCTTCTTTCAAATTGCTTTTTAAGATTTTCTAGCTTATCTTCGCTATCACTTTGTAGTTTGTTTAATCTTGATGCTTCTTCAAAGTCGCCTTCTATGATCTTTTCTTCTTTTTCCATCATCAAATCTTTAATAGATACTTCTAATGACTTCATTGAATCTGGCATTCTAAATCCTCTTAATCTTACCTTTGAGCACGCTTCATCCAAAACGTCAATTGCCTTATCTGGCAAAAATCTATCATTGATATAACGTGACGACAAGGTAACCGCTGAGCGCAGTGCACTTTCTGCAATTTTTAATCCGTGATGCCTTTCATAGCTTTCTCTTAGTCCTTCTAATATCAACAAACATTGTTCTTCATCTGGCTCTTCTACTTGAATTGGTTGAAAACGTCTTTCAAGAGCCGCATCTTTTTCAATATGTTTTCGATATTCGGATATTGTTGTAGCACCTATTAATTGAATTTCACCCCTCGCTAATGAAGGTTTTAGTATATTTGACGCATCTATTGCGCCCTCTGCGCCGCCGGCTCCCACCATCGTGTGCACTTCATCCATAAACAAGATAATATCTGCAGCACTTTTCACTTCAGCTACTAAACGTTTCATTCGCTCTTCAAATTCGCCTCTATACTTCGAACCTGCAAGCATCCCAGACAAATCCAACGTTAATATCCTCTTGTCTTTCATCTCGTTTGGCACGATACCTGATGCCACTTGAATAGCTAGACATTCTACAATTGCTGTTTTCCCTACTCCCGGCTCTCCTATCAAGCATGGATTATTCTTTGTACGTCGACTCAAAATCTCCATCAATCTGTTTATCTCTTTTTCTCTACCTATCACTGGGTCTAATTTGCCTTCTGCTGCTAGCGCGGTTAAGTCTCGGCTATACTGCGCTAGAAAAGCATTCCCATTCTTTTCTTCCTCCTCTATAGGATGATCTTTTAACTCTAAACCAATTCCAACAATAATATCTTCATATACTTTTTTCAAGTTTACATTCATAGTTGTCAAAACACGAGTTGCTACGCAGTCAATATCTTTCATCATCGCAATCAACATATGCTCTGTACCAATTTTTTCACTTTTTAATTTTCCCGCTTCCTTATCACTATTATCAAGTAAATATTCAAGTCGAGGGCTGTATTCTGCTTTTATATCAATCACCTCACTCGGTGATACTAATTCATTGATTATCTTTATTATTTCCACATCATCTACATTGTTCGCTGCAAGCACCTGACTTGCTACCCCAGTAAAAACCTTTCTTAAGCCCAGCAGTAAATGTTCCGTACCAATGTAAGGATGCCCTAATTCTTTGGCGGCCATTTTTGCTTTTTTTAATGCTTCTTGTGCCTGTTTTGTATAACTCAATTTCATATTCGCCTCCATGTTATATGTCCATTAGGTATTTCCATTATTCTATCTTACGTCTAATAAAACTATTATAGTATCATTTCAACAAAAAAACAAGGTTGTACCTTTTTTACAACCTTGTTTTCATGAAATTTAATAATTTATTGCCCTCACCTCAAAATACGCTTTTGGATGTGCGCATACAGGACAGACATCTGGCGCTGTTTCGCTATCATGAAGATGTCCACAGTTTCTGCAAATCCATACTTCTTTTGTCTCTTTTTTAAACACTGATCCATCTTCAATATTAGCAAGCAGTTTCAAATAACGCTCCTCGTGAGATTTTTCAATTTTCGCAACTTCTTCAAAAAGAAAGGCGATATCCTCAAAACCTTCCTCCTTCGCTTCTTTCGCCATGCGAGCATACATATCAGTCCACTCTCCATGTTCACCTGCTGCTGCATCCTTTAAATTCTCTACTGTACTTTTCACAGCACCACCACATAGAAGTTTAAACCACATTTTAGCATGTTCTTTTTCATTGTTGGCTGTTTCTTCAAAAAATGCTGCAATTTGCTCATACCCTTCTTTTTTTGCTTTTGATCCGTAATAACTATATTTATTACGCGCTTGACTTTCTCCTGCAAATGCTTCAGCTAAATTTTGTTCTGTTTTAGTTCCCTTTAAATCCCTCATACTTTGCCTCCTACTTCTTGAAATTTATTTATATTTCAAATCTAACATTATTTCCTGATAATTACAATACTTAATTCAAAAAATCAGACTTCAAGTCCTTAGACCTGAAATCTGATTGTTTTTTCTTATTCTTTATGCCTCGTCTATTGCTTTCCCAATATCCGTTCTCATATATTTGTTCTCAAACTCAATCCAACTCGTAGCTTCATATGCATTTGCTCTAGCTTCTTTCAAATCTGCTCCCTTAGCTGTAATTCCTACTACACGTCCGCCATTCGTTACTATTTGCTCATCTTTAAACGCTGTTCCTGCATGGAAACAATAATAACCATCTCTATCATTGAACTTTTCAAACCCCTTCATCGGTATTCCTTTTTCATAGGCTTCTGGGTATCCATTTGATGCAAGTACTACACAAACTGCTGCATTGTCTTCGAAGTCTAATTCCACCTGATTTAAAGTTCCATCTATACATGCTTCAATAACATCAATGATATCATTCTTCATTCTAGGTAGTACAACTTGCGCTTCTGGGTCTCCAAATCTCGCATTATATTCTAAGACTTTTGGCCCCTCTTTCGTAAGCATCAACCCGAAGAAGATAATTCCTTTAAAAGGTCGTCCTTCTGATTTCATAGCATCTACCGTCTTTTGAAAAATATATTTATCGCAGAATTCCTCTACTTCTTTAGTGTAAAAAGGACTTGGCGAAAATGTTCCCATTCCCCCTGTATTTAACCCCTGATCTCCATCTTTTGCACGTTTATGATCTTGTGCTGATGTCATTGTTTTTACGGTATTTCCGTCCACAAATGATAACACCGATACTTCTCTACCTACCATGAATTCTTCTACTACCATAGTATTTCCAGCCGTACCAAACTTTTTATCTTCCATAATTTCTTTTACACCTGCTACAGCATCTTCTACGTTCTCACAAATTAAAACACCCTTCCCTAGAGCTAGTCCATCCGCTTTCAAAACCAAAGGATACTCTGCTGTTTTCAAGTATACAAGCGCCTCTTTAGAGTCTTCAAAATTTTTATATCCAGCTGTAGGAATCTCATACTTCATCATTAAATCCTTAGAAAACGCTTTTGACCCTTCTAATACCGCCGCTTTTTTATCTGGCCCAAATACGCGAAGACCTTCTTTTTCAAATGCATCTACTATACCTGCAACTAGTGGGTCATCCATTCCTATAATCGTTAAATCAATTCCCTCTTCTTTTGCAAATGTAGTTAACTTTTCAAATTCCATTGCCCCAATCGGCACACATGTAGCATATTCTGCAATTCCAGCATTCCCTGGCGCACAATACACTTTATCTACCTTTGGACTTTTTGCAACACTCCATGCAAGTGTATGCTCTCTTCCTCCACTACCAACAATCAATACTTTCATAGAAACCTCCATCTTTTATCTTGTAATCGCATGATTCCCTACGATCTCAACACGGTTATTCGCGATATAGTCAATTGCTTTTGGCAATATTTTCCACTCTGCCTCTTCCATTACTCGTCTTTGCAAGATATCTGCAGTATCACCTTCATTTACATTCACTACTTGTTGAAAAATAATGGGACCAGTATCTGTACCTTCATCTACAAAATGTACCGTAGCTCCTGCTATTTTAACTCCTCGTGCAAGAGCAGCTTCATGAACTTTTAATCCATAATAACCAGTTCCACAAAAGGCTGGAATAAGAGATGGATGTACATTAATAATCTTATTTGTGTACTCCTTTATCATATCTTTTGGTATCACAACCAAAAAACCTGCAAGCACGATAAGATCTGGTTTCATCTCATTGACTTTTTCAAGTAAAGCGCAATTGAACTCATCTCTATTTTCGTAGTCTTTCGGCGAACAGCAAACACCTTCAATCCCTGCTTTTTTTACTCTATCTAGCGCATATGCGTTCTTATTATTAGAAATCACACCCACAATTTCTGTGTTTGTGATTTCTTTTTCTTGAACTGCATCTATAATCGCTTGTAAATTCGTACCTCCACCAGATACCATTACAACAACTCTTAGCATAAAGTAACTCCCTTTTCTCCTGCTTGGATTTCTCCTACTATGTATGGAGTTTCTCCTGCTTGTTTTAAAGCTTCCATTGTTTTATCAACATTATCTTTATCTACAGCAACCATCATTCCTAGTCCCATATTATAAGTATTGTACATCATCTCTTCATCGATGTTTCCTTCTTTCGCCAGTAACTTAAATATCGGAAGTACTTCATAACTATCCTTATTCACTACCGCATGTGTTCCATCGCAAAGCATACGTGGAATATTTTCATAAAATCCTCCACCTGTAATATGACTACATGCTTTTATTCGAACTCCTGCTTCTTTTATTGAACGAAGTGCTTTTACATAAATTTTTGTAGGTACAAGTAATGCTTCTCCAAGCGTTGTTCCCAACTCATCATAATGAGTGCTCAAAGATTCTTCAGTCATATCAAATACTTTTCTCACAAGTGAAAATCCATTGCTATGAACTCCTGATGATGCGATACCGATCAACACATCACTTGGCTTTAGTTCTTTTCCTGTGATTAAGTCTTTTTCGTCTACAACACCAACTGCAAACCCTGCAAGATCATATTCGTTCTCTGGATAAAAGCCTGGCATCTCTGCTGTCTCGCCTCCGATTAGTGCAGCATTCGATTGCTTACACCCTTCAGCTACACCACTTACAATTGTAGCTATTTTTTCTGGAAAGTTTTTCCCACAAGCAATATAATCTAAGAAGAACAGCGGCTCTCCACCTGCACAAGCAATATCATTTACACACATAGCGACACAATCAATTCCGATTGTATCATGCTTATCCATTATAAATGCTAACTTTAACTTTGTTCCAACCCCATCAGTTCCTGAAACAAGAGTAGGCTTTTCCATATCTTTAAACTTTTCCATTGAAAAAGCTCCCGAAAATCCTCCAATGTTTGTTAACACCTCTGGTCTCATCGTTTGCTTTACATGTTCTTTCATCAGCTCTACAGAGCGATATCCCGCTTCTATATCTACGCCAGCTTTTTTATAATCCATCTTACTTCCTCCTACGTACTTATCTCTACATTTGTTTTAAATACTCTTTATATCCCAACTCATCTAGTTTTGCTGATTTTGCCGAAACCATCTCTTTCATTTCTTTAGAGTATTCTTTTAATCTCTCTAGTAACTCTGGATTTGATGTAGCTAGAATCTTGGCTGCAAGTACTGCCGCATTCACTCCACCATCGATTGCAACTGTTGCAACTGGTACTCCTGGTGGCATCTGTACGATTGAATGAAGTGCATCTACACCATCAAGGTTCTTTGAAGACAACGGAATCCCTACAACTGGCATTGGGAAAATCGCTGCACACATTCCTGGAAGGTGAGCTGCCATCCCTGCTCCTGCTACAATTACTTTATAATCATTCTCTTCTGCTTTTGTTGCATAATCATAAAATACATCTGGCATTCTGTGAGCCGAGATAATTGTCATCTCATAATCAACCCCTAATTTCTCGAAAGTATCTGCTACTTTGCTCATTACTTTCATATCTGAATCACTACCCATTACTATTCCTACTTTTGGCATAATTTTAATCTCCTTTGTTCTTTAATATTCGATATTTCATTTATAAGTAACCCATATAAATATATCCCTATTTATAAGTTATTTTACTAATTACCTCATTAATTGTCAACAATTGCAATCCTTCTCAGTGATTATATATACTTATATCACTTATAAGTGTTTCAAAGGTTCATTTAAAAGTTCTGTTCCTTCAAGTACGAATTGTCCATTCTTTATCACTTCAATTCTTCGCCCATCCGCGGACAACACAGCTATTTCTCCAATTTCTTCGTAAGGAATTGTAATATCTGTGTGGCAATTTGTATAAGCTTTGCTCACATCTTCTTTTCGCAAGATTGAAACTTCATTATCTTTTGCTACAATCTCTTTTCCATTCGGATTATATAGCTTGCAATCTTCTTCCCATGAGTAACAAGTATCTCCTATTGCAAAGTGAGGCCCCATCTTTTCCACAATTAATATTGGTAACTTTTCTAAGATATCGTACTTCTTCGCAACTGCATAAGCAGTTGTATTTGTTCCTATTGCAAATTCACCAAGGGGTAATGTCTCGTGATTTAACAAAAGGTTCTCCTTGATATAAGACTTAGATTGTTCTGTCTCTTCATAATTCGCACAGTTATACTCCGCTATTTTCCCATCTATAAACGACAAGCACAAATCTTTATATTGCAACTCATTCAAGTACACCTTACTAACATGAAGCACTCCGTTTGTTCCCTCTAGCTTTGGCGATGTGAATACTTCTCCTACTGGTATGTTGACATCAGCGACACAGTTCTCAAACAAAGTCTCTTTCGTTGGGTCTTTCAACTTCGCAAGGGCAATTTTCAAATTTGTTTTATTTCCACCTTTTCCAACCACATGCACATATTCTCCTTGGTCTAATACATCGATAATCGTCTGTTGCGTCATCTCATAAAGACTTGCATCTAAGGTGTTAATCTTAATAACCTCTGAGAATATTTCAGTAAAATCTTCTCCGATTTCCGGCATCGGATAAGCAACAATCGTGTAGCTCCTCTCCTCACCAATGATATACTTATTAATCAACTGACTAGATTTATTCGCAAACAGCAAGGATAACTCTTCTTGCTTTTTACTCAATTTAATCACGCACTCTTTTTGTTCTGGCGAAAATGGAACTTCTCCAAACACTTCTATCAGTGCTGGTCCCGCATGTCTATTTGCAAGGTCCTTATGTTTTTCAAACACATTTTTCATCACGTCTAATTTTCGCTCAATATACTTTTTATCGAGAAAAATCCCTTGATCATCTTTGTGGTCATATTCATATTGCTTATTAGCACTCGCTCCAAAAAATCCTCTTTTTAAATTTTTTCTCTTTGTTACAAAACTATATGAATTTCTGAATATAGTTGGTTTTAATCCTATTTTCGCAAAAAGTTCTATCGCTTTAATCACCACTCGTTCAAACCCTAACGAGTACTCAATATTAACGGTACTTTTTTTTGACAAATCTTTTCCTGTTGCTAGGAATCCTCTCTCATAACCTTCCACGTAAGTGCGAGCGATTTTTTCGATTGTTTCCTCTGATTGCTCATTTAAAAATTCAGCTACTTTATACTCATTTCCAGAAACATATTCCCCAAAGTCATATAGGTACGATAAATCCTCGCTATCAATTTCTCTCAACTTCGCGACTACAAAAGAACGTGCTGGATCAATCTGCTCGCAAATCTTATCCGCCACGTAAAGGTCGCAATAATCGCTTGCATACCAATAAATAATTGTTTTAACTTCTTTTATATCTACGTTTTCATTATTTTCAAAATAGTTATAAATTTGCAAAAATAATTCATTACAAACAGTTAGATTCTCTAGCTTTCTTTCATAAACATATGCGATTTCACCTCGAATCTCCGCGTACATCGCTGTTAAAAGTCCTCCTGCTTCATCGCCTAACTCTTTCACCGCATAACTAGGATTTAAATAGCTACTCTCGTATCTATCTCCAATAATCTCTTCATACAACTGATGGTTTATTGATTTTTTTTGCTCTTCACTATAGCTTCCCCATCTATCTGTTTCCAAATCGGCTTTAACACGATCTATTAATGTAATGAAGTTAGCAACATCGATAAAATACTGTCTGTATTTTTCCGAAACACTCTCTTCATTTTCAATCTTTCGAATCCGCTCAATACACAATTCGTATCTCTCCATTAATAATTCTTTCGATACTAACTCTTGATCCATTTTACATCAACCCCCTTACAAACAATCCTATGTATAACAGGATTATCAAAGAATTTCCTATTATACCTACTTTACACATAATATAATTTTTCTCGCGTTCGCGAAATCCTTTAATTCCTTGCATGATACCTATTCCGGTAACAAGTATACTCATAAATCCAAGCCCACCTATTATGTCTGGTGCTTGGCCATGAGACGTATACGCCGCATATACAAGCAATACTTGTATTATCAATGCACTAAATGCAAACAGACAGGAATATACGCCCCTCCTAGAGTGACGCATCTTTACCTGTCCATACTTTCGATTACTAATATTCTGTTTATTTTTTCTTTTTATTCGAAGCATACCCTCTCCTGATTTGATTGCATATTGCAAAAATTATGTATCCTATACATCCTCCTACCGTGTTAAGGAACAAGTCATCCACATCAAAACTTCCAATCTGAGTCATTAGTTGAACAAGTTCAACACATAGTGACAAAAGGAAGCTATGTGAAAACGCATTAAAAAAACTGCGAAACTTACTTGCCATCGGCAGAAAAAAACCAAATGGAACGAATATCAATACATTACCCAACAAATTCGTATATACCACATAATCGCCTAGTATATCTCTATTATTCCAAAAACGCTTTATCTCTTTGAATAACTCTAGATTATATCTATATCCCAGAGTACTCTCCGCTCTTCCATACCAATCTGAAAACCAGAGAAAATACAAAATAAATCCCATATATGCAACAAACAAAATCTTTCCTAAAATACGAATTTGCTTACTTTGTTTTGCTTTCAATTTTATACCTACATTCTAAAACATTATGTTGTTCTTGTCTTTTAACATCTTTATTCCGCACACAATAGAAAGAATCCCTGTAGAAATACCTACCACTAAAACTATAATTCCTAATGCGATATTTCCTTTTCCACACAAACTCATTGTTTTATATATCTTCTCTGACATGCAAACCTCCTAGTTTTCTGCTCCATATGTTTCATAGTAAGCATCAATCGCAGCTTTTAATGTATCATCAATAATAACTTTTCCTTTATACTCTTTATTGTATAAATGCTCCACTACTTCTTCCATTGTTACGATTGCAGTAGTTGAAAGTCCGTACTTTTCTTGAATCTCGCAAAGTGCACTCTTTGTGCCTTGTCCCCTCTCCATTCGATCTACCGACACAACTAATCCTAACGCTTTAACATCTCCTTGGGCTTTAATGATTGGCAATGTTTCCTCAATCGATGTCCCTGCTGTTGTAACATCTTCGATGATAACTACTTTATCTCCATCATTGATTGGACTCCCCAATAAGATTCCGGTATCCCCATGATCTTTTACTTCCTTACGGTTTGAACAATAGCGAATATCTTTATCATATTGTTCACTAATCGCCATAGTTGTAGCTACGGTAAGTGGAATCCCTTTGTATGCTGGTCCAAATAATACATCAAACTCTAGACCAAATTTGTTTTCAATCGCTTTTGCATAATACTCGCCTAATTTTCTTAATTGTGCACCTGTTCTATAGAATCCCGTATTAACAAAAAAAGGTGTATTCCTTCCACTTTTAGTTACGAAATCTCCAAATTTTAACACTTCACAGTCAATCATAAATTCAATAAATTCTTTTTTGTAGTTTTCCATAATCTCTCCTATTTCACCAATCCTATAATATCATTAATATCTGTTATTTTATTTTCTTTCATGTATCTTTCTATTCCCTCTACAACTTCAACCGTTGCCATAGGGTTATAAAAGTTGGCTGTCCCAATCGATACCGCTGTCGCTCCTGCTAAGATAAACTCAATAGCATCTTCGTAAGTTGCAATTCCTCCCATCCCTATAATCGGAAGACTAACCGCATTTGCAACCTGATATACCATTCTAAGTGCAATCGGCTTAATCGCTGGTCCTGAAACTCCTGCCGTCTTATTTGCAATCGCAAATTTTTGTTTTTGAATATCAATTTTCATTCCAGTTAATGTGTTTATTAGCGAAAGCACGTCCGCTCCGCCTGCTTGTGCAGCTTTTGCCATTTCTGTAATATCCGTTACATTAGGGCTTAGTTTCATGATGACAGGCTGTTTCGCGTATCGCTTCACTTCTTTTGTAATCTCTTCTAGAGCTTTTGGATTTTGACCAAATGCAATACCACCTTCTTTTACATTCGGGCAAGAAACATTGATTTCTAAAAGATCTACAGGTTCATTCGCTAAGCGTTCAACCACTGCACAGTAATCCTCTGTTGTTTTGCCGCACACATTTACAATCACTTTTGTGTCGTATTTTGCTAGAAACGGTAAGTCTCTCTCACAAAAAACATCGATTCCCGGATTTTGAAGACCGATTGCATTCATCATGCCTCCTTGAATCTCTGCAATTCTCGGTGTGTCATTTCCTGACCATGGAATATTTGCAACTCCCTTTGTCACAACTGCACCTAATCTATTTAGATCTACAAACTCACTATACTCTTTTCCCGAACCAAATGTTCCCGATGCCGTCATCACTGGATTATTCAGTTCTACACCTGCTAAATTTATTTTTGTATTCATTACAACTCCACCTCCGTTGCAAGAAATACTGGACCATCTTTGCATATTCTTGTATTGTTTACATTACTGTGTACATCTTTGTCTTTCGTCTTACAAACGCAAGCAAGACAAGCCCCAATTCCACATGCCATCTTTTCTTCCATCGAGACAAAACATTCTATTTTTTGCTCAATCGCATACTCTTTAATTGCACGAAGCATCGGCGTTGGTCCACATGCATAAATCACGTCTGCAGCAATATCATTTTCTTTAATTGCATCTAGTACATTCCCTCTCGTTCCAGAACTACCATCTTCTGTCGCAATATAAAGAGACCCTTGCTGTTTTAAATCTTCCTTTAGAAATACCTCATCTCGATATCCCATAACCATAATTTTTTCGCAATCAAGTTGCTTAGCGACTTCTAACATAGGTGGCACTCCAATTCCTCCCCCTATTAAAATCGCTTTTTTGTTTGATAGTGTAAATCCATTTCCAAGTGGTCCTAAAATAGAAATTGCATCCCCTTTTCCTAGTTTAGAAAATTGCTCCGTACCTGTTCCTGCTCCTGTAACTCTATATACAATTCTCAGACTTTTATTGTTTTTATCAATCTCACAAATACTAATTGGTCTCGGCAATAGCTTGCCATTGTCATTCGTATACACTGAAATAAATTGCCCTGCTTTTGCATAGCCTGCAACCTCATCTGTCTGAATCCACATACTATAAATATCTTTAGCAATGCATTCTTGTGAGAGCACTTTTCCCATCTCTTTAAATTTATTTTTCATGATGTTCCCCTACCTTACCTTGATTCCATCGCGCCTTTGATATCAGCGATCATATCTTCTACTGCTTTTCTAGCTGCATCTCCATAGTTTTCTGCTCCGAATTGGGCATACTGTCCTTGCTTATACGCAGCTATAATTCCACGCGAAGAGTTAACGATTGCTCCAAGTCCATCGTCATTAAAGAAATGAAGTAAATCTTTCCCTTTTCCTCCTTGCGCTCCATATCCTGGAACTAATATATAATTTTTAGGCATAATCTCACGTAATATCTTTCCCATCTCAGGGTATGTTGCACCTACTACAGCACCAATATTGCTGTACTCATCTCCCATACAGGACTCTCCCCATTTTGCAACTTGCTCTCCTACATGTTCGTATAATGGTCTACCATCAACTAAACGATCTTGAAACTCACCACTAGATGGGTTTGAAGTTTTTACTAGAATAAATGCACCTTTATTCTCTTCTTTACACACATCGATAAAGGGATTAATTCCGTCCGATCCCATATATGGATTTAGCGTTACAAAATCTTCATTAAACGGTGTAAATGTATTTGTTCCTACTTTTACTGTACCAATATGACCTACTGCATAAGCAGCTGACGTTGAACCGATGTCGCCACGCTTTATATCACCGATTACAACTAAATCTTTTTCTTTACAGTAGTCTACTGTCTTTTTAAATGCAATCATTCCTGGTATTCCAAACTGCTCATACATTGCAATCTGTGGCTTTACCGCTGGAATCAAATCGTAAGTTTTATCTACAATTTCTTTATTAAACTGCCAAATCGCTTCCGCAGCCCCTTCTAGTGTTTCACCTAGTTCTTTGTATGCTTTTTCTTTCACACCTTGTGGAATATAGTCAAGCATTGGATCAAGACCTACCACGATTGGTGCATTCGTTTTTTTGATGTTCTTCACTAATTTATTTATCATTGTGCTTCCTCCCATACGAGCTTTCCGCCCACAAATGTTTTTTCTACAAGTCCTTTTACTTCGTAACCGTCAAAAGGCGTGTTCTTGCCTTTTGACAAGAAGGTACTTTTATCTATTTTATACGAAACTCCCGTGTTAAAAATCACGATGTCCGCTAACATTCCTTCTTCTATAGCGCCTCTATCTGTAAGTCCTAGAATCTTAGCAGGATTATAACTCATCTTCTCCACCATCTGCTTCATATTCAAATGACCTGTCTCTACTAATGTAGTATATGTTAAACTGGCCATGGTTTCAAGTCCTACTATTCCAAATGCTGAACTTTCCATCGGCTTTTCCTTCTCTGATTCCGCATGAGGTGCATGATCCGTCGCAATCACTTCCATCGTTCCGTCTTTTAAACCTCCAATCAAGGCTTCCACATCTTCTCTTTCTCGAATCGGTGGGTTCATCTTATATCTACCATGATTTTCTTCAATGTCCTCTGTCGTTAATATAAAATGGTGTGGGCATACTTCTGCCGATACAGGTAAACCCTTCTCTTTCGCTTCTCGAACCATATATACACTATCTTTTGTCGAGCAGTGACACAGATGCAATCTCACGCCGGTCTCTTTAGCTAACAAGATATCTCTAGCCACTATTACATCTTCTACGCTGTTTGTAATCCCCCGTACTCCTAATTCCTCAGCTCGAATTCCTGCATTCATAGCACCTTTTTCCACCATCGTAATATCTTCACAGTGTGCAAATATTGCAACATTTTCTTCTACTGCTTGTTTCATCGCCTTCCTATAAAGAGATGCGTTCATCACCGACTTTCCGTCCTCACTAATAGCAAGACTTCCTGCTTTTGCCATTCCCTTTATATCCGCTAATTCCTCACCTGCTTGTCCTTTTGTAATTGCCCCAATCTGAATCACTCTTGCCTTTGATTGTTTAAGTGCTCTATCATGGACATCTTTTACCCCTTCTTCGCTATCGATAACTGGACTTGTGTTTGGCATTGCACATACAGTTGTAACGCCTCCTCTGACAGCTGCATCTCCACCAGTTGACAATGTCTCTTTATACTCCAATCCAGGATCCCTTAAATGAACGTGTAAATCAATAAATCCAGGCAGTACATACTTTCCTGACACATCAATTATCGTGGCATCGCTTTCTATCTCTTTTGCCACCTTGAGAATTCTATCCTGCTCAATTAACACATCTAAAATTTCCATTGTATTACTCTTTGGGTCTACTACACACCCATTTTTCAGCAAAACTTTCATTCCAACTTCCTTTCCACTCTCTGATACTGTACCTATTCTATCACAGAGTTCACAAAAAAGGAATGCACCGTTTCAATAATTCATCGAAACGTCACATTCCATCTTTATTTTATTTTCCCCTTAATATTTCCAATGCCTTTTCCAATTGTAAGTCATTCCCTTCTTCATCTACATTCTCTTCTACAACGTAATCTGGTTCTACACCTACTTCATTGATTTCCTTTCCTGTCGGCGAAAAATATTCCGATATCGTAACTTTCAATATACTACCATCACTCAAGCCTATTGTTTGCTGCACTAGACCCTTTCCGTACGTAGTCGCACCTACAATATCACCAAGTTCATAATCTTTCACTGCTCCCGCAAAAATTTCTGAAGCACTCGCGCTATATTCATTAACTAGCAGAACAAAAGGAATGTCTAAAACAGGTTCTCCTTCGCTTTTTAGTACTTCTTCCGTCCCATACTTATCCTTCATCGATACAATTGTACTTCCTTCTGGAAGAAGTAATTCTAACATCTGGCAAACCGTATCCAAATTCCCTCCTGGATTATTTCTCAAGTCAATCACTAATCGTTCCATACCTTCTTTTTGTAGTGCTTCTATCGCTTCTACAAACTGATTGTATGTCACACCATCAAATTGAACTATTTGTAAATAGCCTACATTGTCTTCTTTCATTTCATAGCTAACTGTTGGTGTCTCTATAATTCGTCGCTCCACTTTAATTTCAATGGCTTCTCGTTCTTCACCTCTAATTATACCTAAATTTACAAAAGTTCCTTCTTCTCCTTTTATTTCAGTAACAACATTGGTAAGATCTTCTCTTGTAACTGAGTTCCCTTCAACCGTATCGATAATATCGCCTTCTTGTAGGCCACTCTCTTTTGCCGGTGTATCAGGGTAAACATTCATAACTATGATTTCTCCGGTCTCTATATTCTGCGAGAGAAGTGCTCCTATACCTGAATACTCGCCTGCGATAGAGTCTAAAAGATCACTTGCTTCTTCCTCACTATAATAGACAGTATATGGATCTTCCGTCCCTGCCACATACCCTCGAATTGCATACTCTTCCATCAGCTCTTCATCAACATCATACAAGGCATACTGATCAATAACACTTTCTATCTCTTTTAATTTTGATTGACTCTCCATATCAATGATGAGACTTTCTTGCCAAACCAGAAACCCACACGCACCGATTATACATACTACGAGGGCTCCTAAAAGAGCCCCCTTTATAAATACTTTTCTATTATCGTTCATTAACATCTACCTTTTTTGCTATTATATGTAGTATTTGCTATCTCTATTACAGGTATCCCATTGGATTAACAGGTGTCCCATTCAACTCAACTTGAAAATGTAGGTGTGCTCCTGTTGAATAGCCTGTATTTCCACAAGTTGCTATGTTTTGTCCTTTTGAGACCGTCTGTCCCGTTTGAACAAATAAACTTGTACAATGCATATATGTCGTTGTCAATCCATTCCCATGGTTAATTACAATCCAGTTCCCAGCACTAGAGCTATATCCTGCTATCGCAACTGTTCCACTGTCCGCTGCATATATCGGTGTTCCTGCTGGTGCTGCAAAATCGGTTCCATTATGCATCGTACTAGTTCCAAAAATTGGATGTATTCGATATCCAAAATTGCTCGAAATATATGAATTAGGCATTGGGTGTGCAAACTGACCATTTCCTACCACCACGCTTTCTCCTGCGCTTCCGCCAGAGCCACCTGAATTGGCTGCTTGTTGCCTTGCCTCTTCTTGCCTTCTAGCCTCTTCCTCTGCTGCCTTAATCAATTCTTCTAATTTTTCCTTACTTTCGCTGATTTCACCATCTAGAGTTCCTATCTCACCAGCCACTTGTACCAAAAGACTTTCTAGCTCTGTTTTTTTCGTTTCTAATCTCGTTTGTAACTCTGTAAGTTCTTGAAGTTCTTCGTTCAATTGCTTTTCGTGTGCTTGCACAACTTCTAATGCATCTTGGTATGTAGTCAACATATCTCTATCATAAGTACTAATTTCCGTCAAGTATTCTACCTTGTTCAAGAAATCCCCCATACTCTCTGCCGCAAATATAAGTTCTAAGATATTAGCATCATCATTCTCATACATAAATTGTATACGTAATTTCATCGCTTCATATTGTTCATCCACTTCAATCTGAGCATCTACGAGCTGTTTTTCAACCTCTTCTATTTCGTGATACTTATTATCGATAGCTAATCTCGTCTCTTCAACTTCTGCAATTAATACATCCATTTGGGTCTGCAAATCACTCTGCTTTGCTTCCGCTTCCGCCTTTTGTTCTTCTAAATCTTCTACTTGGTCTGTAGCCTCATCAACTGTTGTAGCTACAACAGTCATGTTTCCCACAAATGCAACATTCAAACATAAAACAATCAATACGCAATATAGTTTTTTCCATCTGTTCATCTTTCGATTCTCCTATATCTACACTCTTAGATGTTTTCTAATTGTGAAGAAACTTCCAACAAATCCAATTCCAACTCCCAATGCTAATCCTACAGGAAGTAATATTCTATACACATCGATTACTGGTAGGAATTCTAATATATTCTCTAGCAGTTGAAAGTTTACTAAAATGTATTCTGTCGCTTGCTCATATGAGAAGTATAATATCGCAAGTGGTATCACTGCTCCAATAATTCCTATTAATAGCCCCTCGATCACGAAAGGTGCTCGCACGAAACTATCTTTAGCCCCTATGTACTTCATAATCGCAATCTCTTCTCGACGAATATTAATTCCAATAGTTACTGTATTGTTAATCAAGAATAATGATACAATCAGTAGAATCACGATGATCGCAATTGACACATATCCTACCAATACATTAATGCTTGATAATGTATCTGCAACAACTTCTGATTTATTTACTTTTCTAACGTTCGGTAACCCTTCGATAAATGTAACTAATTCCTCTTGTGTAGAAACATCAGTCATGTACACTTCTAAGTTTGCCGAATTAGCTAATGGATTATCTTTAAAGCCTTCTGCAAGAAACTCTTGTTCTCCAAAATAGTCTTCTTTATATTCTTCCCATGCTTGTTCTGCCGATACATATATTACTTCTGTTACTCCAGTTCTATCTTTAATCTGGTCTTGTACATCTAAAATAGCACTTTCTTCCGTTGCTTCCTCGAATAATACCGTAACTGCAACACCATCTTGTGCGCTTTCTACGATGTTTTGAAAATTCATCAAAATAGCAAAAAACAGTCCAAATAAAAATATACTTGCCGACATTGTTAAAATCGATGCCAAGGAGAACATTTTATTTCTATAAATATTCACTATCCCTTGTTTTAATATGTAAAAAAACGTACTAATTCTCATTAATCATCCCACCTTCTCGCACATCACTTTGTATCAATCCTTGCTTCATCGTGATTACTCTTTTGTTCATCTCTGTCACAATTTCTTGATTATGCGTAACTACTACTACAGTTGTTCCCATCTGATTCGCTTCTTCTAACAGACTCATAATCTCCCATGAGTTTGTCGGATCCAAGTTTCCTGTTGGCTCATCTGCTAACAAGATGGCAGGCTCATTGACCACTGCTCTTGCAATGGCAACCCTTTGCTGCTCCCCTCCAGATAACTCTTTTGGAAATGACTTATACTTTTGTGCTAGTCCTACTTGTGATAAGGCTGCAGGCACTTTCTGTTTGATTACTCTACTTGGTGTCTGTATTACACGTTGTGCAAAAGCAACATTTTCATAGATATTTCTGTCTTGTAATAATCTAAAATCTTGAAACACCACCCCAAGACCTCTTCTAAACTTATGAATCTGTCTATGCTTCATCTTTCCTAGATTAGAACCATTGATTACAATTGATCCTGATGTAGGTTCTAATTCTTTAAGCATTAAACGAATCAGCGTAGATTTCCCCGATCCACTATCCCCTACAATAAATACAAATTCCCCTTGTTCGATTTTCAAACTTACGCCATTTAAAGCAGCATTCCCTTTTGAATACTCTTTTTTGACATCTTTAAGTTCTATCATATAACCCTCCTAATTTTAATACTCCAAAAACTTTTTATCTTAATACTCCAAGCTCTCCATGTATTTCATGTACTTCACAACCATCAGTGCGATTTTAAATGTAATGGCATCTTCGAAAACTCGCAAATCTAATCCTGTGCTCTTTTGCAACTTATCTAGGCGATAAACTAGTGTATTTCTATGTATGTACAACTGCCTAGATGTTTCAGATACATTTAAACTATTATCAAAAAACTTATTAATCGTAGTCAATGTTTCTTCATCGAAATCATCTGGTGATTTTCCTTCGAAGATTTCTCGAATAAACATCTTACATAGTGATATAGGCAATTGATAAATCAATCTTCCTATCCCTAGCGTGCTATAAGCAATTACATCTCTCTCGCTATAGAATATTTTACCTACGTCTAAAGCAAGCTTTGCTTCTTTGTATGACTTAGATACCTCTTTAATGTCACTTACAATTGTTCCGTAGGCGATATGCCCTTCTTGATCTTCTTCAGAATTAAGTTCTGCTAAAATTTCTCTAGCAGTAGATTCCAAATCCTCATAAACTTCATTCGCCTCTATCTCTTTTACCACAATTATATGCTTCTCGTCAACCGCTGTTATAAAATCTTTAGAATTTCCTCCTAATGCAGTCCTTACATTTTTTATCATCGTGGTGTCTTTTTCTTTATTTGTTTCCACTACAAATACGACTCTTCTAGCATCTGTATCTATATGTAGTTTTTTAGCCCTGTTATATATATCCACTAACAGCAAATTATCTAATAATAAATTTTTTATAAAGTTATCTTTATCAAAACGCTCTTTATATGCAACAATCAAATTTTGAATTTGAAATACTGCAATCTTTCCTATCATATATACATCATCTGCTCCGCCGCTAACAAGTAACACATACTCTAATTGATGTTCATCAAAGATCTTAAAAAACTGATTCCCTTGTACCACTTGGCTATCTGCTGGCGACCCAACAAACGAAAGTACAGCCTCCTCATAATCCTCATCATTTGACAAGGTGCTTGCGATCACCTTTCCTTCGGTATCCATAACACAAAGTTCAACCCTCGTAATACTTCTCAATCCATCAATCGTGTTCTGCAATATTTGACTTGAAATCATCTAGTTCACTCCTTTTACTTTTCTTATACATAATTCACAAATTTTCAACTCGTTTTTTATTATATAATTATATCCAACTTTTATATTAATCCAAAACGCCAAAAAAATAAAGAGGAAATGTCATTTTTTTATGCATTTCCTCAATTATTTAATAATTTATTCACATTTCACTACTATTTTCACATTTTTGACGCTTCCTTTTTGTTACAATTCCACCAATTTTCCCTGTTTCTTTTGCCGTTAGTGTCTTCCATCCTTCATTTAACACTTTATCAAGCAGTCCTAATTCCTCCGCTATCTCATACTTCATTCTTTCAATGTCATCTAGTTCTTCCCACACTATTCTTTTCTTATCTTTCATTAGACTACCCTCCTATATATGGAAGTATAGCCCAGCTAACATTTAATATTCATCAGGTATCAAAATTGCTGCCACTATATAGAATAATAACCCCGAGCCTGTCAATCCTAAAAATGCCATTACTAATCTGATTATTGTAGCATCTATATTAAAATACTCTCCAATCCCACCACATACACCTGCTACCATGCGATTGCTTCTTGATCGATACACCTTTTTTCCAGCCATCTCTATTCCTCCAATTCTATCTCTACTCTTCCCAAACCACACTCAACTTCCAACAACCTAGCTCCCTTTGCACTTTCACTTGTAGACATTGATCCCATATGCTTTTCTCCATTGATATCCACTGACCCAAGTCCAATTTCAACCACTCTATGAAACTCATCTAGTGAAGCCTCATCCGAAAACATCAAATCACCCACACCGCATTCCAATTTTACATCGCCTGTAAAATCTCCACTAATTTCCAATGAGCCAACAGAAACATTGCCTTCTATATTTGTCGCTTGAACATTTTCTAACTTCCCTTCTCCAACGCCTACCTCTATATCGAGTTCTGTTGCTAGAATTCCTTGCACGTCGAGTTTTCCAACTCCCAAATCAATTTTCAACTCATCTAACTCATAATCCTTTGGTAGGAATATATCAATCCTCCCACATTCATTGTATTTCCATCGTTTCCCATCTAAATCAACTTTAATTGTATTTCCCTCTGGGTTTGCATATGATTTTATGTTCTCACTTACTTCTATTTCTATAGACTCTATTTCTTTTTCTTCTATATTAATATCAACACGTTCTCCGTCTATATCAATAACTTTTGCTTTTTCCGTCAACTCTATAGTTTCCATCGAACCATTCCACTCTCCAAAGTTCAGCCGATTTAACCCAATCGAAAATCCTCCCATTACTCCACCTATAGTTAGAAAAACAACTCCCAACGCTGCAATTATCGCTAGCACTATAAAAAATATCTTTTTTGTATTATTCATCTTACACCACCTTTCTTGAAAGAATCTTTCCTTTAATAGATAGAATTCCCTTCTTTATTAAGTTCACACTCCACCTCATCACGCCATAACCCGCGTATGATACTAGTGCTCCAAAAACAATTAACAAAAGTCCTGTTCCTATTACAATAAAAGATTGCGCTACTGATGCAGCTACATTGATCAATCCGTATATAATGATCGCTACTCCACTAACTACCAAGGCTACACCAGCTATCAGTACAGCAAATATCAATGATAGTATTGTGACTATTATTGCAAACACTACACTAATTCCACTTAAACCTAATGGTAAAACAACTGGAATTCCAATAAAGAGAACCCCAAGTATCAATAAAAGAATCGGAATTTTATTCTTTTCTCTATTCTTTGACAACAACTCATCCTTTTCTTCAAACCTTGTATCACTATATCCTCGCTCTGAGTACTCGCTATTATTCTCGCCATCTTGCCCAAGTGATTCTCTAATTATCTTAGCCACTTTCTCAGGGCTCCCCAGCTCTTGAATCACATCAGATTCATTTTCAGTTCCTGCCTCATCAAAATAATCATTATAATACTGCAGCGCATCTACTTGATCATCTTTAGTAATACCGCTTAGTAATACTTCTAATTGCCTCATAAATTCGATACGATTCATTTGTTCTCACTCCCTTCAAACATTTCACTAATTTTTTTCACGTAAATCTTCCACTCTGCCTTATAGAGGCTTAATTGTGCCTCCCCCTTTTCTGTTATCTTATAGTATCTCCTATTTCTACCATCTATCTGCTGATCATACACTTCTAAACATTCATCCTTTTGCAACCTTCTAAGGACTGGATAAAGAGTGGATTCCGATACTTCAATTGCTTTTCGCACATCTTGTGTAATCCGATATCCATAAGTTCCTGTTTGTTCTATCGAAACTGCTTTTAAAACAATCGCATCTAACAATGCCGCACCTGTATTAAATACCATTTCATCTCTCCTTTCTCTAGATATAATATTATTTATTTCTCTATATTATACATCGTATAGTATTATATGTCAACAAAAGACCGTATGAATGTTCAAGATTTCATACGGTCTCATCAATCTATTTTTCTATACTGTCAACCCTTCACGTTCCAACACTTCCGTCACCTGTTTTACATACTGATAACAAAGAGCATCCGTAGAGGCTTCTACCATTACACGTATCACAGGTTCTGTTCCACTTTCTCTAACTAGTATTCGCCCATCATCACCTAATGCTTCTTCCACTTTTTCTACTGCTTCTTGAACTGCTTTGTTTTCTCTTGCAGTCTTTTTATCTGTAACACGAACATTTTTCAATAATTGCGGATAAATCTTCACCTCTTCTATCAATGTTCCAAGTGACTTCTTACTCTCAAGAATCACTTCCATCACCATCAAAGAAGTGAGAATCCCATCGCCTGTTGTAGCGTATTTGCTGAAAATAATGTGTCCCGATTGCTCTCCTCCAAGAGCGTAATCATTTGCAATCATATTCTCGTGAACATATTTATCTCCAACTGCAGTTTTTTCGTATTTTAATCCAATTTTATCACAAGCTTTATAAAGCCCCAAATTAGACATTACTGTCGTTACAATTGTGTCTTTATTTAATCTACCTTGCTCTTTTAGATATTTACCGCATACGTATAAAATCAAATCACCATCTACTACTCGTCCTAATTCATCAACTGCAATACAGCGATCCGCATCTCCGTCGTACGCAAATGCAACATCTAAGTTCTTTTCTTTCACGAAATCTTGCAAAATTTCAATATGTGTCGATCCACACTTTTCATTAATATTAACACCATTTGGCTCACAATTAATCACAAATGTTTTTGCACCTAATGTATCAAACACATTCTTGGCAATACTAAACGCACTACCATTTGAACAATCCAGACCAATTCTCATATCTTTAAAAGATCGCGTTGCAAGAGAAATCAAATGCCCTACATATCGATTCTTCCCAACTGAGTAATCTGAAATTTTCCCTATTTTTTCTCCTACAGCTAATGGAATCTCCTCAATTTCTCCATCGATATATGCCTCAATCTTTTCTTCTACCGTTGCTTCTAATTTATGCCCCATACCATTGATGATTTTTATCCCATTATCATAGAAAGGATTGTGACTAGCAGAAATCATAATTCCACAATCAAAATCTTCTGTTCTAGTAACATAAGATACACTCGGTGTAGATGTAACATGAAGCAAACAAACGTCTGCGCCCGAAGCAGTCAAACCTGCTGACAATGCATACTCAAACATATAACTACTACGTCTCGTATCTTTTCCTATTACAATCTTAGCTGGTGTTTTCTTCCCATAATACCACCCCAAAAAACGACCTACTTTAAAAGCATGTTCTACTGTCAATACCTTATTTGCCTCTCCACGAAACCCATCTGTTCCAAAATATTTTCCCATTTATATAGTCTCCTCTAAAATTTCTTTATTAATCTTTCGTCAGTATAACGTATTTTTTATGTTTTCGCAACTCTTCTGCTACAAGGGATTGTTTATAAAATATAATAGCCACAAAAAACAACCGCTAACGAGGACTTATATCTAAACTCGCTAGCGGATTTGGTATACTTTTCAAAACTTTCTTATTTGATCTTTTTCTTCATCTTCTGCTTGGCTTATACTTCTAATCACCACGTAATAGCCTACATTTTCTCTAATTTTAACAAATACTCTATCACCGATTTTTTTACCGCACAGCGCCCGCCCTAAAGGCGACTCTATACTAATCATATTCTCTCTAGAATTACCTCTTATAGATGTAACTATCTTATAAGTTTCCTCTTCCTCATCTTCTTCAATGTAGACTGTAACCTTTTTATTAAGCCCTACTTCTCCTATATTAGACTCACTAGAAATCACAATGCAATTCTTCAACATCCGCTCTAGATACCTTATTCTACTATCGTTAGCATTCTTATCTTTCTTAGCAGCCTTATACTCAAAATTCTCACTTAAATCTCCATGCGCTCTCGCTTCTTGCACCGCTGCTATTGCCTCTTTTCTCACTACCAACTTGCGATATTCAATTTCTTCACGGATTTTTTCTATATCATTCTCAGTTAGCCGTTCCCTCAAACCAAATACTCTCTCTTTCTTCTTTAACATCCTTATAAGGTTGGAAGTACCCTCCAACTTCTAACTCCCCAAAGACTTCCTTCATCAATTCTTTATACGCATGAAGCCTTTGCGTCTTTTTAATCTTCTTACTATAATACTTATGATGAATGAAACTATGAACCATATAGTACCAGTACTCTTTCATACGATAAAGCACATGTGTCTCTCCAGATAATCTTTCTTCATAAGCTTCCAGTATTTTATCGTGCAACAATCGAAGTTCCCATTTTTGTAATACTCTTTGTTCCTTCACTTCTCGAATCAATGCAGGATTCGCTATAAGCCCTCGCCCAAACATCACCGCATGAGCACTTGGATACTTCCCCTTTACAGTCTCAAAAGATTCCGGTGTAAACACATCGCCGTTATAACACACCTTATTTTTACTTTTCTCAATAACCTCACCCAAAATCACACCATTTGGCGGTAATTTATACATATCTTTCCTGGTTCGTGGATGGACAATCAACTCTTCCATCTCATACTGATTCAAAATTTCAAACAACCGGTAAAACTCTTCTGGCTCTTCTACACCTAATCTAGTCTTCACCGACACCTTAATATCTACTTTCTCAAAAACCTCATATAAAAATTGATCCAGCTCTTCTGGATAGGCTAAAAATCCCGAACCTCTTTTTTTTGAAACAACTGTTCCCGATGGGCAACCTAGGTTCAAATTCACTTCATCATACCCTAATTCTTTCATCTCATATGCTGTTCTTATAAAATCTTCCGCTTTATTAGTCATAATCTGCGGTATTAGCGGAATATCCTTATTCCTCTCTGGCCATACATCTTGTAATTGCTTCTTTTTTGACTTCATACCGTCATTTGGCACTATAAACGGCGCAAAGTATTTGTCTACTCCACTAAACATCTCTTTATGAATATTTCTATAGAGGGCAACATTCACACCTTCCATCGGGGCACAATAATATTTCATAGAATCCTCATCCTTTTCCTACAAGAATTAATCTTGTCACACATTTTATTTGATTGCTTATTATAACACGTAATTATACATCATTTCATCTTATTCAACTACTTTTTCCTTAAGAATATGCACGTTATTCACTACTTTTCAATAAATATTATAAATAATCTCCTAAAATATTCATTTTTTCCTTTTTCATGTTCTTATCATATACCTCTTTAGCTTCTTTTTTAAGTCTTTGTAATTCCTCCCACAGATTATTCGCAGATAATCTTTTTGCCCCTTGCCCCATGATTATCATCTGCTCCATCGCATCAGAAGTAGCTACAGTCACATCATTATCTCTCCCTATTTTTTGGACAGTTCGTTCGATATAAGTATCAGCCGTTTCAGCTTCTTTCGTATAAATCACATGAATATTGTGATACTGATACACACTACCTAAATTCCCCTTTACTTTATAACCATCAAACACGATGATAAGATTTGTTTGATTATACCCTCTATAATCACTCATCATATCAATTAGACGATCGCGAGCTGCATCAATATTAATCTTCGCTAATTCTTTTAACTCATCCCATGCAAAAATGATATTATATCCGTCTACCAACAGATACTTGTCCTTCTTCGTTTTTTCCACTACCCGTTTACTCGTGCTATAAGACGGGGATATGGCTTGAATAGTCTTCTTCTTTATATATTTTCGTGTTGTCTTCTTATTTGACGCGAAGGTTCTCATCATTATTTCTTCTATCTCTTCTTCATCTATCCACAGTTCATCCTCAAGAAAATTTTCTCCCCCTAAATATTCCTGAGGCAATTCCAACTCTCCTTCAATTTTGTACTCGACATGCGCACAATTCCTCACCTCTTTCCAATTCACATTGTAACCGGCTCCATTTGCACAAAAGATTGAATCTGCAGGATTTTCTATATCTTCTTCTGGATTGTATCCATATTGCTTAATAATTCCTTCTGGATTATGACACTTTTCATACCCTGCTAGCACACAATTCAATCTACCAAATCCTTTGCTAAACGACACTACCTCTCGATGGTAAAACCGCATAGTTGCTACAGGCGCTACCCCTTTTATACAAACACTTTCACCTTCTATAATCGGATCATCAAATCGCCCTTTCATTCGTTGAATATCTGTCAACACTCGCCCAGTCAGCTCTGTTGGCACTTCTATCTCAAATCGATAAACGGGTTCAAGTATCATTCCCTCTGCTTGCATCACCCCTTGTCTAATCGCACGATATGTCGCTTGGCGGAAGTCGCCTCCTTCTGTATGTTTTAAATGGGACTTTCCTGCTACCACCGTTATCTCAACATCCGTTAATACTTCTCCTAGCAAAGCGCCTTTATGATTTTTTTCTTGAATGTGATGCATAATCAAATGTTGCCAATTCTTTCCTAGTATTTCTTCACTACAATTAGTCCCTACTTTAATTCCAGAACCTCTCTCTCCTGGTTCTATCAATAAATGAACTTCCGCATAGTGTCTAAGTGGTTCAAAATGACCTATCCCCACCACTGTATCTGCTATAGATTCTTTATAAGTGATTTTCTCTTCACCAAACTCAACTTCAACTTGATATCTGTCAAATATCTCTCTTTTCAGAATCTCAAGCTGTATCTCTCCCATTACTTTCACATTTATCTTAAATTCGCGCTCTTTCCACAGCGTCTTTAAATGAGGTTCTTCCTCTTCTAGCTTTTTTAATTTCAAATAAAATTCATATATATTCACATCTGCAGGCAATATAATATTATAATTCAAAACCGGTTCAATCAATGACATCTCCCAATCATCTTCTTTTCCCAGCCCTTCTCCTATCCACGTATGTTCGAGACCTGTAACAGCACACACTCCACCCGCTTCTAGCTCTTTTACCATCTCGTATGAGTTCCCATTATATATTCGAATCTGATCAACTTTCTCCTCATAATCCTCACCACCACTTTGATGGTTTATCACTTGTTTAACTGTTAATCGCCCTCCTGTGATTTTTATATGTGTCAGCCTTCCACCTCTTTCATCTCTTGACACCTTAAATACAACCGCACCAAAGGCTTCTTTAGCCTTAGGCAACTCTACATATTTTGCCACTCCCTCTATGAACACTTTCACCCCATCCCTCTTTAAGGCAGATCCAAAAAAGCATGGAAATAACTTACGCTTTTGAATAGCTTTACTAATCATTTCCGTTTTCAGTTCATTGTGTTCCAAAAAATATTCCAAATAGTTTTCATCTAATAGAGAAATTTCTTCCAATGTCTCCACTGTTTCACTGGAAGTATCAAAAGATATGCACCCCTCACCCAACCTCTCTTTCAATTGTTTGATGACTTCTTCTTTCCCTATTCTATTCTGATCCATCTTGTTTACAAAAATAAATACAGGAATACAATAAGCTTTTAGTAATCTCCAAAGAGTCTGCACATGGCTCTGCACACCATCCGTTGCACTAATTACCAAAATTGCATAATCCATTACTCGCAATGTTCGTTCCATCTCTGTGGAAAAATCTATGTGTCCCGGCGTATCTAAGAGTGTAATTTGATACTCTCCAATCTGCAATACCGCTTGCTTTGAAAATACCGTAATCCCTCTCTCCCTTTCTATTTCATGGGTATCCAGAAATGTATCTCTATTATCTACTCGTCCGACGGTACGAATTGCACCTGTCTCAAACAGTATATTTTCTGCAAGTGTAGTTTTTCCTGCATCTACATGCGCCAATATCCCCACTACAATCTTCTTTTTATCCATTATCTAACAACCTCATCCCAACAAGTTCAATTTTAACAAAATTAGTATATCACATATCTCCTCAGTATTGTATGCGCATCCATTGACATTCCTAGTTTTTTTTATTACAATTAGCACATATTACTTTATTGTATTCATTTGGAAGGAGGACTTTATGTCTATCATAACTATAACTAAGGATAATTTTGAACAAGAGGTGATTCAATCTGACACTCCAGTACTCATTGACTTTTGGGCTGATTGGTGCGGACCTTGTAAGATGCTTTCTCCAGTAGTAGACGAAGTAGCTAAAGTAGCTGAAGGTGTAAAAATTGGAAAAATCGATATTTCAGCAGAACCTGAGTTAGCTAGAAAATACAGGGTATTAAGCGTACCAACACTTGCTTTATTTAAAGATGGAGGAGTCGCAAAAACGTCTATCGGCGTAATCTCAAAAGAAGAGATTTTAGCATTTATACAATAACTTCTTTATAATACAAAAGATGCTTCTGTTACATTTTTGTAGCAAAAGCATCTTTTTATTTATCTATCACAGTCAGTCTCATGTGATTATATTCACTTTCTAATGCAAATGTAGATTTAATTCCCTCAGTGATATATACATCCTCCTCTGTGACTAATATCACATCAAAATCTTTGTGATTTTCCCAAAACTGAATTGCCTTCTCTTTCCCCATCACAAAAAGTGCTGTTGATAATCCATCTGCATACGCGCCCGAATCACTGACTATCGTAACAGATTGCAATTCATTCTTAGCCGGATGCCCTGTCATAGGATTCATGATATGCCAATATATCTCTTCATCTTCTCCTTCAAAATATCGCTCATATCCACCAGAAGTAACCACCGCTTTATCCTCAATTTGCAATGCGCCTAAAACATCTCCTTTTACTGGGCTTTTAACTCCGATTGTCCACTTGCTTCCATCAGCCTTTTTCCCATGTGCATAAACATTTCCACCTAGTTCTATTAATGCGCTCTCTACTTCTGCTTTTTCGATTTCCTCCACAATCAGATCTGATACATATCCCTTTGCCACACCTCCAAAATCAACTTCTGCGTTTCCTTCTAGTGTAACTTCACTTCCTTGAATATTTACATGACTAAAATTAACATAATAAAGCAGTTCTTCTATCTCTGCCTGCTTTGGCACTTTGTAGTCATCTGTTGTAAACCCCCACAACTTTACAATCGGGTAAATAGTAGGATCATAATTTCCCTCTGTCAATTTTGCCAATTCGATAGCATATTCTAGAACATTCAACGCTTCATCTGGTAGCACTGACTTTTTCTCTTTATTCAATATATATATTGCACTGTTCGAATCTGTAACAGATAATTCCTTCTCTAAATCCACCACTGTATCTTCAATCTCACTTAGCAACTCTTGATTTTCTTCGCCTAGCTTTACATTCATAACTGTATTCATCGCAAAAAAAGTCGTTTGTTCTTCAGCACTAGGTTCAATTTCCTCAGTCGAACTCCCACACCCTGTTATCATTAATAAAAGAAAAAATAGCGTGAATTTCAATCTCTTTTTCGTCTCTTTTACAATCACACCCGTTACCGCCCCTGTTATTAGTCCTGCTATCAACAACACAGAAAAGTAATAGAGAAGGTTTAGGCTTTCCATCACTAACATAGCAACTACCAACTGCCCTACATTGTGAGATACTGCCCCAGCCATGCTAACACCTATGACGCTTATCTGTTTACTCTTATACAATATTTTCATAACTAGAAAACTTAGGCAGCATCCTGCCATACTATACAATATAATAAATAAATTCCCAAACATCAAGCCAACTAACAACACCCTCAACAATGATATTGTTAAAGCTTCTTTCTCACCCAACTGATAAAGCGCTAGAAGCACTACTATATTAGCAAGTCCTAGTTTAACCCCCGGAATCCCTATATGAAAGGGAATCAGAAGTTCTAGGTAGCTGAATATGATACCAAGAGCGATATACATACTTAAAACTGCCACTTTTTTTCTCATAACCAACCTCTATTATTAACATTAATTCACTCCTGTATAAACCAAAAGACTTCCATTGCTGGAAGCCTTTTAAATACATATTATCTCTTAGAGAACTGAGGTGCTCTACGAGCTGCTTTAAGACCGTATTTCTTACGCTCTTTCATACGTGGATCACGAGTTAGGTATCCAGCTTTCTTAAGTGTTGGTCTGAACTCTCCATCTGCTTGAAGTAACGCTCTTGCGATTCCGTGACGGATTGCACCAGCTTGTCCAGTGTATCCACCTCCGTGAACGTTAACGATTACATCATACTTATCATTTGTTTCTGTCGCAACAAGTGGTTGACGTACAACAACTTTTAAAGTTTCTAACCCTAAATACTCATCGATATCTCTTTTATTTATTGTAACTTTACCTGTTCCAGGTACTAAGTATACTCTTGCAATTGATTTCTTTCTTCTTCCAGTTCCGTAGAATTTTGTGCTAGCCATTTAAATTTCCTCCTTTCAACCTTTCCTAAAATGTCAATACTTCTGGTTTTTGAGCTGCTTGATTATGCTCTGGTCCAGCGTATACGTGTAATTTTTTGTACATTTGTCTTCCCAAAGGTCCTTTTGGAAGCATTCCTTTAACAGCAAGTTCGATTACTCTCTCAGGTTTTTTAGCCATCATTTCTTTTAATGTAGTCTCTCTCATTCCACCTACATAATCAGAGTGATTGTAATAAATCTTTTGATCTAATTTCTTACCTGTTACTTTAATCTTTTCTGCATTGATTACAACTACATAATCACCTGTGTCAACGTGTGGTGTATATTCTGCTTTATTCTTTCCTCTTAATACTTTTGCAATCTCTGAAGTCAAACGTCCTAATGTACATCCTTCAGCATCTACTACATACCATTTTCTTTCAATCTTATCTGGATTAGCCATAAAAGTTTTCATGGTCATACCTCCTATATTAATGTTATTCTTGTTTTGTTTCAGTCAATATTTTTCGAGATCAAACATCTGCTCCGGGGCATTGGTGCATTTCGTTTGCTATCTCTCGTACCGAGTTATTATAGTACACTATCCCTTGTGTGTCAAGCGTTTTTTCAAACTCCTATAATGTTTTTCAACCGTGAGCCCTTGAACAACGGTTGTGAACATCACAATAGAAAATACAGATACTATCATCGCATGAAATCGGGAGTTTGACACTTCCTCAAATTTAATTTAATAGCAGAACCTCGGAATCCCTT
>CAYJHQ010000027.1:0-36653 GCA_964369775.1 uncultured Lachnospiraceae bacterium | reverse complement strand
CAAGTGATTCTAAAGCAATGTTTGAAAATTGGACATATGATGAACGTGTAGCAAAGTATTGCCGGTGGTATCCACATAAAGATATTGACGAAACAAAAGGTCTGTTAGATATGTATCTAAATGAAAGTTCAAAATATCGGTGGGCAATAACTCTAAAAGGTAATGATGACCCTATAGGTGCGATAGATGTTGTTGATATTTGTGATAATAATAAAACAGCAGAAATAGGTTATGTTCTATCATATCAATATTGGAATACAGGTATTGTTACAGAAGCCTACAATGCTGTTATTGAAAATTTGTTTAATGAAAATTTTTCGAAGATTATTGCGAAACATCATGTTGATAATGCAGGTTCTGGTAGAGTTATGGAGAAATGTGGAATGAAATATACACATAATACAAAAGCCCAAGAAAAATTTGGTTCAGATAAATTATGTGATGTTAAGTGCTATGAAATAATTAAATTATAAACTATTATGCCAAAGATTGTGGTCACAATCTTTGGCATATGTTGTTTTAGAATTTAATCAACCCACTGCGAGGTATCCCAAAAACAGGTTTCATAAAGGGTTCTACTGCGATCGTTTTGCCGTTCAAGTTTTGTAAGATACCTCCAGTTAACTCAAGTGCCATCCAATCTTCACCGGTAGTAAATGCAGGATAAGGAGTTTGTTTATCAGAAACAACAAATCCGAATTTAGGGTAAAAGGTGGGTACACCTAAAACAAATATTGCATCGGTACCTATCAATTGTAGATGTTTGATAGCCTCATTCATCAATTCTCGTCCGACACCAGTTCCTTGATGCTTTGGTAATACAACCAATGGAGCTAGAAGGTAACATTTCAACTATGACACTTGAAAACAATAAAAACTTATGTAAACATTAGTTGGAGGACAGTACCCATTTCGCAAGTGATTGCATCGTTGGAATTAGTTTTTTTGATTTTTCTGTAATAAAATACTCTACTCGAATTGGCATTTCATTATATTGAACTCTTGTAATTAATCCATCTTTTTCTAAATCCTTCAGAGAAGAAGCAAGCATTGTATTTGTAATCCCGCTCACTTTTTTCATAAGTTCATTATAGCGAATACCTTCGCCAGATGAAAGGACACAAATAATTGGAATTTTCCATTTGCCACCGATTTTTTTTAGAGCCATTTGTAATGGGCATTCGTCACCACAAGGACAATGGTTAGATTTACATTCACTCATATTTTTCTTACCTCCTCATATTTATTTGCGTTATTGATTATGATTTTTTTATATGCTATTATCATACTAACTAAGAAAAACAAAGTCAATAAAAAAAACTTATCTTAAGGAGATTTCGCAATGAAAAATTTAGAAAATGTAAGCAATTTATTCAAAGATCAAGCAAGTGTTAAAGTGATTAGTACAGTATCTAGAGAAGGTGAAGTTCATTCAATCGTAGCTGGGAGTATTATGGTTGTTGATGACAATACAATGGCTGTTGCTGAAGTATTTATGAATACTACTTGTGCAAATTTAGAAGTAAACAATAAAGCTGCATTATTGGCAGTTAAAGGAATGGAATCATACTTAGTTAATGCTACTGTTGGGGCACGTTTTACTGATGGAGCATTATTTGATGCTGTTGCTGAGAACTTTGCAAAAATGAATATGCAAATTAAAGCTGTTTGGACATTTACTGTTGATAAAATTTATGATGAGAGTGCAGGTCCTAATGGAGGAAAACAGTTATTCTAATTTGATATTGCTTTAGTTTAAGCCATACTATATAATTCTGTTAATCCTTATAATCCCACCACTTAAGCGTCTTTAGATTATTTCCATTTGCATAATCAACTGCTAAGCGATAAACATATAACAAACATCTATCATCTTTAAAACCTTTATAGAAAGCATCTTTTATATATAAATCCTCTGCATCTTGATTTTTTAAATCTACGATGGTATAGATACCAATATTAAACAGATGTTTTTCAATATTTTTTCCAATACCCGGAATGTTTTTTAAATCATTATCGTCTAATTTCATTTTATACGCATCTCCTAATAATTTTATTGTTTTATTGTAGCAAATAGAGGGAGACTTTGGAAGTGTGATTATCAAAGAGATAGTAAAAAGCTAAATTTTTAACAATAACAGTCGATACTCAAGATAGAGAGAACGATTTCAGAAAGTATAAGGTCATATATGTAAATCTTAAAATAGGAGGGATGAACACGCTTGGCGATCCTTAAACCCACTAAATCTTTTTGATATTTTTATAGTGGGTCAGTTCCCTGCTTTAGATAAAGAATCCATTCAAAGGGTAATAGATATGGTGATAAATAGCTATAAAAACACAAGGGACGCTTCAAAATCATATAAAGAAGGGATAAGATATGCTACAAAAGCTAACGAATTAAAAGAAGACCGCTCTGGTGAAAGTTATAGATATAAAGGAAACTCGCTTGGGAATTTTTTTGGAACTACTAAATCTTCTACATACAATTTGTTGAAAATAAACTATGGAGAAGAGTACAAAGAATATACAAAATTTGAAGAAGTCATGAATTCCTTTAATAAATTCGTTGATAAAATGGATTTAGACACAGAAAACTACATAAAAGCATCTGAGTTTTCCGTGTATATATAACGAAATATGAGAGAACAGATAAGGAGCATATAGATATGAGAAAAAAATTAAAATACATAATTTGTATAGTCGGCGCTATTTTTATACTTTGTAGTTGCTCAGATAATAAAGGGAATTCCCCAGATACACAGCCCGTGGAATCGCCAAATGTAGAACAAAAAGAAAGTGATAAGATTACATCTAAGTATAATGCAGAATATTTGACTCAAAATAATCCCTACAATGTGCATACAGCTGTAATAGATGAAACTTTATATGTTAATAGTTATCAATCTATAGCCTCATATGATGCTACGGCAAAATCATGGGAAACATTATATTCAATCGAAGGAAAGACTTTGTGGGATTTAGAAGAACAAGATAATTCATTGTATTTTTTTGAGACAAATATAGGAGATTTAAGGGGAAATTTAATGAAGCTTGATTTGAAGACATTAACCGCAGAGGTAGTTCTTGAAGAAACAGAAGCGTATGATTTATCGTTTTATAACGACCAAGCATATATGAAAACACAATTGATGACAGTAGAGGGATACTCAGTTGAATCTGGTGCATTTGGAGAAGAAATACAAGAAATGGATACTAGTTACATATATGGCTCTGATATGTATACCCAACTAGAGGGGAATAGGACGACGATTGCAGATACGGCATATTTATTAAAATGTACAGACGGTGAATATTTATATTCGGAATCCATTGATAATAATCAAGCAGCTTTATCAGTGACTTCAAAATCAAGTGAAGAAGTGCTGTTTGATTATGAAACTATATATTATCTTACTCCAGAAGGAATATTGTACAAGGGCATAGATCAGCAACTACATTTTTATTTTTTTGAAGAAAAAAGTAGTGATTTAATACTAGATCCATACATCGCTAGTGGTGAAGAATTTATTCCTAAGTCATTTGATGAAAATTACTTCTATGGACATGTAAATATGAATGGTAGTTTCCCTATGATAGACGTAGGAAAGTTAGCCAGAATTGATAGAAAGACAAAAGAACTTGAAGTGTTTTACACTGGTTCATTAGGTAGTGCCAATGTCGGGTCCGTATTTGAGAATTTCTATTTTGTACCAATCAGAGACGAAGTATCACAACAGATAAGTCTATCAGTTGTTAATATAGAAGAGGGAACTATATATCCTTTTGAAGAGTTTATTGGTTAGAGAATTGAGGAAGAAAAGCAAATATTATTTCTTTAATTCACAATTGTAAATACTAAAATAGTGATTATCTTTTATCTGTTTCAAGTCTTCCTTTGATAATTTTAAAAGACTCTCCAGGTAATTTAAGTCTGTTATTTTTGATGGAGAAATAATAGCTTTAAATGCAGTGGGTAGCATGTTGTTGTTAGAAAGGCCTAATAGAACACCACTTGCTCGGAGAGGAGTCGCTATTGCATCTATACATGAAATCATAACGGTTTCTAAAGGTGAGATTTGGTTGTGTAAAACATAATTACTGAATCCGCCTTTTTTTGTGCAAGTTCCTAGGTATATGCAAGAACAATCATCTAAATTATTATATTCTGAAAAATCGCAAAACATTTGCACCTTATCATAATCGTCAGTGCTTGTAGTATAAGTCTCAATAAGGGATTTCACAATACGTTTATTGTAGTAATACATATAAGAAATATTAACATTTGTTGATGAAGGAAAGGAACTTTTTTCAACTGTTTGGAGAGAGCGTGATTCTAATAACACGTCAGGTGGAACATTGAAGATTTTAGCTAGTTCTATAAATGTTGGAATATCAAGAGCAATAGCTCCGTTTTCATATTTGGAGACAGTAGAAATACTTTTATTGATTTTCTTAGCCAAATCTTTTAATGAAAAACCATAGATAAGTCTATATTTACGAATGTTATTGCCAAGTTGTCTATTAATGTCCATAGTGTTTTATTCTCCGTTTTCTTTAAAATCAAATTGCAGTTTAAAAATCATCAAAAACAAATAAATTGAAAGGAAATTCATTTGATATTTTGTGAAATTTTCACAAGAAGATAATAACATAATAAAAGTTTTCGTGTCAAGAAAACGAATGAAAATTGAATGAGAGTTGAAATATTTGTATAATATGATTAGTTAGAAAGCTCTATTTATATAGAATTCAAGAAAATTAGAGAGAGGAGAGATAAAATAGACTATGGAAAAAGTAGTATATAGGGAACCTACGGATTCGGATGCACAAAGTATTGTCGATTTCTATAATAGAGTAGGAGGCGAAACAACATATCTTAGTTTCGGTGGAAATGAGTATCCACTCAATGTAGAAACACAGATTGATTATATTAATAATACAAAAGAACAAGATAACGCAGTAATGATTCTTGCGTTAGTAGATAATAATATAATCGCAATAGGAACGATTGCGTCCAACCAAAAAATTAAGAGTAAGCATAATGGTGAACTGGGAATTGTGGTGGAAGCGCAGTATCAAGGCAAAGGCATCGGCAACTATATTATAGGTTGGTTATGTGAATGGTGCAGAAGTAACGAAGTTACCAAACGCATCCAACTAGACGTCAGAACTGATAATGAATCAGCAGTGAAATTATATGAAAAATTTGGATTCGTTAAAGTAGGAAAACTAGAGAATCAAACGTTGATAGAAGATAAGTATTATCATCTATATGTAATGGAGTTAATGATATAAGAGTCAAAAATCAAACGATTAAATGTATAAGGAGAAAATAATGAAAGTAGGATGCGTCAAAGAAATTAAAGAACAAGAGTATAGAGTCGGAATGACACCTGGAAATGTAGCAAGTTATGTCGCGGCAGGTCATGAAGTGTGGGTAGAAAGAGATTTGGGAGAAGGTTCAGGATTTGCTACTTTAGAATACGAAGATGCAGGAGCTAAAGTTTTTGATACTGCAAAAGAAGTGTGGGATGGAGTTGATATGCTTATAAAAGTCAAAGAACCATTGCCAGAAGAATATGGCCTGTTCCGGGAAGGATTGATTCTATATACGTACCTTCATATTGCAGCAGATCGACCACAAATGGAGGCTTTGCTAGAAAAGAAGGTAAAAGGTGTAGCGTACGAAACGTTGATGGAACGAAATGGAACACTTCCTTTATTGGCACCAATGAGTCAAATTGCAGGGAGACTAAGTGTGCAAGAAGGAGCAAAATATCTAGAGAAACCATTTGGCGGTTTGGGAGTTTTGCTCTCGGGAGTGCCAGGCACTGAAAAAGCAAAAGTGGTTATTCTAGGTGCAGGTGTTGTTGGGACGAATGCCTGCAAAATTGCAGTAGGGATGGGAGCGAATGTTACAATTACAGATATCAACTTGGAAAGACTTGCATATTTAGATGATATATTTGGAGTTCAAATTCAAACGCTTTATAGTACTGATGCAACAATTGCAAAGATAGTGAAAGAGGCGGATCTTGTAATCGGATCAGTGCTAATTCCTGGAAAAGCAGCTCCAAAATTGATGAAAAAAGAATACTTGAAAACTATGAAGCCAGGTGCTGTAATTGTTGACGTTGCAGTGGATCAAGGTGGATGTTGTGAAACGACAAAAGTAACTTATCATAACGATCCTATCTATGAGGTAGACGGTGTAGTTCACTACTGTGTAGGGAATATGCCAGGGGCAGTACCAAGAACATCTACGATTGCATTGACAAATGCTACGCTTCGATATGGTTTGGAGATTGCTAATAAAGGTTTAGAAAAAGCTTGCAAAGATAATGATGTTATATTCTCCGCAATTAATACTTATGACGGAAGTCTTACGTGTAAAAATGTAGCAGATAGCTTCCAGCTATATTATGTAGACCCTAAGACTTTGTTTTAAAATGAATACCTAAAATTAAATGGAGAAGGAGAATAATAGCATGAGACTAGATTATTTAAAGAGACTCACAGATATAATAAAAAGTAATAACTTGGAGGCTGTTTTAATTGCTCCCTCAGAAGAAATGGAATTTTTAATTGGTTTTTCACCTCGACTTTGTGAGCGGTTTCAAGCTTTAATTGTTAAAGCGGATGGTACATATTTTTATATTTGCAATTTATTAACAAAGGATGAGATGCAAGAAAAGCTGGGTTTAGATATTAAAGTATATGGTTGGTTTGATGGTGATGGATTTATGGATACAGTGAAACAGGCTTTTACTGATTTCAATCTGTTAGGGAAGACAATTGGTGTGAATTCGACAGAAAGAGCATGTATTATTCTTGACATAGTCAAAGAAATGGATGTTGATTTTGTGAATGGGAAACCACTACTTGAAGATGTTAGAATTATTAAGGACGAAACAGATATTGAGAATTTAAGAATGGCTGGAAAGATTACAGAAGATGTATTTTTGGAAACATTAGAATTTATCAAACCGGGTGTGTCCGAAGCAGATATAGCTAATTTTATAAATGATTCATTTCTCAAGAAAGGGGCTGGTCTTGGATTTACGTTGATTTGTGTTGGACCTAATGGAGCATATCCACATTATGGAGGAAATCAAGGTGTCGTTCAAGAAACAGATGTAGTAATGTTAGATTTTGGATGTACGTGGAACGGTATGTGCTCAGATATGACAAGAACAGTGTTTGTGGGTGGCATAACAGAAGAGCAAAGAAAAATGTATAATTATGTACTAGAGGCAGTTGAAGTGGCTGAAAGTAAAGTAAAAATAGGGGCTTATATACCTGATATTGATAAGGCTGCAAGAGATATTATCGAAGAATCAGGATACGGAAAAACATTTGTAACTAGATTAGGACATGGACTTGGTTATTCGGGGCATGAAGCTCCAGATATTAAGCAAAGTAACAAGAGAAATTTAGAAAAAGGCATGGTATTTTCAATAGAACCAGGAATCTATAGATTGGGTGAATATGGTATAAGAATTGAAGATATTTTAGTAGTTACCGAAGATGGATTTGAGAACTTTAATACGGCGACTAAAGAAATTATTATTATTTAGGTATTAAAAGCTACTAGCTAGAAGAATATTCAAAAAATATTAACAGGTATTATAGAAAACTGCTTGACTAACATGGTATAATATTTATATTATGTTGGTCAGGCAGTTTTATTTTGTCATAGAATTAAGCACTAATAAGGAGGTATAGAATATAGATGAACCTAGAATTAAACAACACTTTATTTTTGATTTCTTTAGCAACTATGTTTATCTATCAGTTTTCAACTTTTTCATATTCATCGAAGTTGTTGGTAGGTGGAACAAAAAATAATTGGGCATTTGCAGGGTTGGCGTTTATAAATACTACAGTCTTTGCATTTACTCAGTATGTACAATTAGAGCTTTACGCAATAGTCATGGCATTCATGTTTGCTCTTACAATAGAATTTAAACTGATATCTAAAACTGATTATGTTCAGGTATTCTGTGGCGCTGCGATATTTGTTTTGCACATATCCGCGCTAGTAACACCTTTGATTATTATAGTGAGTAGTATAGTTGATATTGCACCAGCAAAGCTTATTAGAGATACTATTTATGACCATATTATCATAATTGTTACTTGTGTTGGTTTGACTCTTGCGCATGAGCTTGTTAAGAAATACATTGATAACACCTCTATCCAGAGGGTAACTGTAAAGAGTAAGCATTCAATTATACTTCTCTGCTCGATTGTTTTAATTGTTATATTACAAATCGATCATTCGTTGACGATGATGACAGAAGTCTTTTATTCGGAGCAGATAATACTTTCGATTGCAATTTCGCTTGCTTCGTTATTTATATTTTACCTCTTTTTCCTATATGCAATAAATCTAATTGATGCGAGTCTCTATAAGAGGTATTCGGACAAGGTTAAAGGTGAACAACAAACAATCTTGGAACAGAAAAAAACACTAATAGCAAAGATTGAAAGAGATGACCTAACTGGAGTGTTTAACCGCAGATACATAATGGACGAGCTTGAGAGAATGTGCGAAGAAGAAAACGGCTCATTTTATGTTTTGTTTATAGATATAAATGCCCTAAAATACACAAACGACACCTATGGGCATAAAGCAGGAGACAGATTGATAGTTAAAATTACACATGCTATTTTGACTACAGTTCGTGAAAACGATATTGTAGCCCGCATTGGTGGAGATGAATTTTTAGTTGTAATGCCTAATGTGCAAGATGAACACTGTAATAAAGTCATTGAACGTATAACACAGTGCATTGAGCGACAAAACGAAACAGACGAGATTATGCTTTCAGCAAGTATCGGTTTTACTTATGTGGATAAGGAGGTAAAAAAGCAGGGGGTTAGCCATATTTTATCGATCGCTGATGAAAACATGAGAAAAAATAAAGCACTGTTTTACCAAAGGAGAGAGGAGGAAACATTATGATTTTATTATATATTCTTCTAATTGTATCCTTTATAGGGTATCACTTTACATTTTTCTCATATTGTGCATATATATTCAATGTTAATAAGTATCCAAAGGTGGCATGCATTCTAAGTGGAATTATTAATTTATCTTTCTGGCTAGTATATATTTTTGGGGCATCTTCAAATTATGAAGCTATAGCTATGACACTTTATGCGGTTATTTTATTTGTTGAAACGAGAGTGATATTTAAAGTACGCTTAGTTCAAATGTTGTTTATAACAGTAACATTTACCATCAATTTATTTGCAAAACGATTGGCGGTACTAGCTACAACAGCAATGATTAACCATACTACGGCTGCTTATGCTCTGGATGACATTAAACTTTCGGTCATAGTTGCTATGATATGTTTTACAGTATCTATTACGACAATAAGTTTTTCGAGAAAGATGATACCGAGAAACTCGCTTGATACGATTTGTTCAGATAATAAAAACCTTGCATTTTTAACAACTGCCTTCTCTATTCTTTTTGGAACATTGATTGCCTTTTTCTTGACAATAGGAGTGGATGGTGGAGAAAGGTTGCTACTGCACTATGTTGTTTTTGGGTTTGTTGTTATAAGTGCTTTTGCGGTGTTTATTATTTTTGCTTACAGCTTAGCCGAACTTAGAATACAAACCGAGACATATAAGAGACTTAGCCTAAAAAACACCGAAGACTTAGAAGAAATTAAAGATCTTGAACAAGTTGCAATAAAAGATACGCTGACACATCTATACACAAGAGAGTATGCAGATAGGTTTATTCAGAAGATGATTGGCGAAAAAGTTTTAATTTTTGTTGCTTTTGTAGATCTAGATGGCCTTAAAACAGTTAATGATAACCATGGCCATGATGAGGGAGATTTTTATATAAAAACTGTTGCTGAAACACTGCAAGACTACTTCAAGAGTGATATGGTGTGTCGCTATGGCGGTGATGAAATTATCGTTGTTGGAAAGTGCAACACGGAAGAGGAGGTAACAAAGAGACTAATCCAAAGCTACAAAGCAGTTATCAATATTCCGACACTTTACCGTAAAAAATATAAGACCTCAATAAGTTACGGTGTTGCGTTCAAACAAGCAAATGAAGTTATCACGGCATCAGGACTTATAGCAATAGCAGATGCGCGTATGTATGAGTTGAAAAGAAGGAATAATAAACACAGAAAGGTTGTTTCGGTAAAGTGAAAAACTTAAAAAGTTATAACGAGCCAAGCAATAGAGAAGAATAAATGATAGAATATAATTTATTGTCAGAATACACATCACTATTTATTTTGGCAGCCATCATAATTAGCTTTAGAAGAGATTATGAGGCGAGAAATTTAAAATTTAGATTTTTAAAGGCTATGTATTACTCAGCCTTTATTAGTGTTGTGCTAACCATTACATCTATTCTTAGTACTACCAACCTTTCTGCCTATTCAAATTACTTTATATCTTATACTTTAATACTTTTATACTTTTTGTTTCTACCGTGCTTACCAGTGATGTTTATACTATACTCGATTACTTTAACTGATTATAACTCGAATGAAAAAGATCATTATAAAAAGCTATTCCTATATTGTGTTCCATACCTAATCTATATAATTGTTATATTGTCAAACGGGTTTACCGATAAAGTCTTTGTAATTGACGAGAATAACTATTACATAAGAGGAGATTGGTATCAAGCGCCTTTTGTTGTTAATGGATTTTATGTGCTGATGTTATTTTATCTTGCGATTAAAAATATGAAAACAGTATATAAAGAAATAATGCAAGTATTAAGCTTCACTTTTGGTTTATCTTTAAGTTTGATTTTACTTCAATATTTTATGGACGATGTTATCCTTACTGGCGCAAGCTATACGATGGGTGTCTTAATCGTACATCTGTATATTCAAAACGTACGAAAAGCGGCGGATCATTTAACAGGTGTATATAACAGAATTGCTTTAACGCACAAAATAAATGAGAATATTAAGAATAACGAAGAGTTTTCATTATACATAATAAGTTTACGGAATTTTAAAAGTGTGAATGAGCGATACGGTCTTAATATAGGTGATAAACTACTAAGATTTGTTTCGGGAAATCTGTCGAAAAAGTTTTCGATAAATAAAATATTTAGATATAGTGGAGATGAGTTTGCTATTCTTACAAAAGACTTAAGTGAAGAATATTTGATGAGGGTAGATGCTGCGATAGACGAACTTAATCACCCAATTTCTATAGAAGGTTTAGATGTTGTATTGGATTTGATTTTTGTTAGGGTTGATTATCCTGCTTTTTCAAAGAACTCGAAAGATTTAATTTCAGCGGCAGATTATTCGGTGCGCACCTTGAAAGAAAAAAGTGGAAATTCAAGGTACTTATACGATGTTTCTATTATGCAAAAAATGTCTGAAAAAAATTTGATGACGCAGAAAATCAAAGATGCTCTTGCTAATGATGATTTTATAGTTCACTATCAGCCAATTTTTTCTATTGAAAAGAATACATTCACTAATGCAGAAGCATTGGTGAGAATGCTTGATAATGGCGAATTATTGTATCCAAATAGCTTCATTAAGTTAGCTGAAAAAACCGGTCTTATTACAAAAATCACCTACAAGGTTTTGGAGATTGTATGTAGGGACTTGCGAGAATTATTAGATCGCGATCAACTAGGAGCACAGTTTGAGTCAGTTTCAATAAACTTCCCATACTATCAATTTAGTCTGCCAGATATGATTGAAGACGTTTCAGCAATATTATCAAAGTACAATATTGAGCCATCCATGATTAAGATTGAGATTACGGAAAGAGTTCTTATCTCTGATGCCTTTAACATGAAAAGCATTATGAAAGAAATGCAAGGGAAAGGATTTATTTTCGAGCTTGACGATTTTGGAATTGAGTACTCAAATATGAGTGTCTTTTTAGATTTGCCGCTTGATATAATTAAAATTGACAGAAGCCTTCTACTTTCTGCTACTAAATCAGAAGAAAACAGAAAGTTTTTTGAATTTCTTATATTGGGAATTAAGGCTACCAATAAGAAAATTATTGTCGAAGGAATAGAACAGTTAAAGCAGAAAGATTTGTGTATTTCTTGTAAATGCGATTATATACAAGGGTATTTTTTCTCAAACCCAACTCCTCTTCCAGAGGCTCTTTGTTTTATAGGTCGAAATTGCGATTAATTAGAGTATATTAAAAAGTAGGAAAGTATAAAACTTGTATTTGTGGATGGTGAAAAATTATGAGTAGAAGATTATTCAATTTGTTTATTGGATGTGTGGGGATAGTATTAATTTTATGCATTGTTTCGTCTTTTTCTAGTAGTGAAAAAGATGTACTGATATCTTATGATGAAACAAGCTTAACAGAGCTTAATCAATGGGTATTGGAAAGTGAAGGAACACATGCGCAGATAGAGATGACTAGCTTTGAACCACAAGACACTAACTTTATGCCGTATAGTATTACAACTACGACATCAACGCTTGAGTATAAAAATCCGGTTATTATGTTTGAAAGTATGCATCAAGCATTTTCTGTAAGTATAGATTCGGAAATTGTTTATGAGTTTGGAGAAGATAATAGTAGTATTTTTTCTGCTCCAATTGGAGGGATTTGGCATATTGTTGACTTACCAGACAATCAAGAAGAGAGCACCATAAGGATAGATATTGTGCCGAGTAATGACAAAACCTCAATCGGAATAAGTGAAATATATTTAGCTGAAAAAAGTGAAGCAGTTTTGTTCTTAGTTAGAGAAAATGCTGCAAAGTTACTTATATCTTCGATAATACTGATTATAGGAATTACTCTTTTAGTTGCGCAAGCGTTTATTTCAAAAGGGCTTAAAAACAATAATTTAATATTGTATCTTGCATTCTTGTCAATAATTATAGCTATTTGGCTACTTAGCGAATGTAATTTACTTCAATTTGTTATAGGCAATTCGTTTATACTGGGAAATCTGCCGTATTGGTCAATACAAGTGTTACTAATACCTTTTGTATTCTATGTTGATAGCATGTATACACCATCTCACAAATCATTAGCAAAGTATTTTTGCATTGCATTTGTTATAAATTTTGTTGTGGCTACTTTACTCCATGTGACAGAAATAGCTCCCTACTATAACACATTATGGATAGTGCATGTGATTATGGTAATTACATTGTTATATTTTATAGGTTCTTTGTTGTTTGAAACTTTTGCGAAAAAGAGTAAGGATGCAAAAGTGTTACTATTACAAATATCATGTTTGATTCTTGCAGCATTAGGGGAATTAGCAGTTTTTTATATTGGAGACACTATGAAATCAATAGGCGCAAGTCTTCAGACGGGAATGTTAGTGTATTTGCTAACTTGTATAATATCAACATCTCTAAAGTTAAGAAACATCTGGGTTGAGAGTATGCACACAGAATATTTAAGTAAAATTGCATATACGGATATATTGACATCATTATTTAATAGACACGCATTTGAAAGAGACTTAGAAGATTTTAAAGAAAGTGAGGATTCAACAAAAATAATAATTACCTTTGATTTGAATAATTTGAAGTATTTTAATGATACTATTGGGCATCAAACGGGTGATAATTATTTGACTTTTTTTGCTGAATTAGCACAGAAGTATTTGGGAGAATATGGAAGTTGTTATCGTGTGGGCGGAGACGAGTTTTCAGCAATTCTATATAATGTGCCATTTGATACATTAGAGAATCGATTACTTCTTATTCAAGATAAGTTTAAAACATTTGATGATAGTAAGATGGCAGGTGTTGCAGTCGGATATGCACATTATGATAAAAACGACTACCCTGATATAAGGAATTATCTTAATCATCTTGATAAATGTATGTTCGAAAACAAGATGATTATAAAACGCAATTTATGAGAAGGAGACAAATATGCGTCTAGATCAATTTCTTTCTCAGGCCTCTATAGGTACAAGAAAAAAAGTAAAAGAATATATATATGAAGGCAAGGTGACCTTAAATGGGGTACCTTGCTTAATTCCTGCCACCATTATACGAGAAGATATAGATATCATTTGTTATCAGAATCAGATTGTTAAACGTTGTCCAGTATACTATATTTTGAATAAACCTCAAAACTGTATTACAGCTAGAGATATTTATAATTACACAGTATTTGATTGCTTGCAAAGTGTAGATACCAAAGGACTCTTTGCTGTTGGCCGTCTTGATAAAGATACGGAGGGTTTGTTATTTTTAACTAATGATGGAGAATTTAGTCATACCTTAATGAATCCAGACCACCATATTGAAAAGACGTACTTTTTCCTTTGCCTTGGGAATTTAAGTGGTGAAGAAATCGAAGAATTGGAGACGGGAACGGATATTGGTTTCAATTCTATAACAAAACCTGCTCGTATACATGTGATAAAAACAGGTTTGTATAAGGATTTATCTCAAGAAATTGGGAAAGAGAAAATGAAGGATATAAAAAAACAACCAGATAATCAAATTGCTTTTCTTGGTGAGATTACGATTATAGAAGGTAAAAAGCACCAAGTAAAGCGCATGCTACGAAAAATGGGCTGTCCTGTTATTTACTTAAAACGTACGGCTATTGGGACATGTGAAATACCTATTAATCTTCCGGTTGGTCATTATATGGAAATGTCAAAGGAAAGTATTATGTCATTGTTTGGTTACATGTTTTAATGTGTGCAAAAATGAAGAATAGATTCTAACTATAATTTAGTTTTCTTTATAGTAAGCTGACAGCGTCAAGAAGGGTTTTTTCATAAGCTTCTTTTCCATAACTATCTACTAGTGATTTGTTTTTTGGTCCGTGGGTAAGGCATCCAGCGCCACCGATACATCCATTTACACAGGCCATACCTTCTATAAAGTTTTCTTTTAGCACGCCCTTTGACTTTTTTAGCAAAGCAATTTTAGCTGCTTCAATTCCATCGCAAGCAATTGCGTTTAATTCAAAATTGAGGTTTTGTTCATTTAGAGCTTGTTTTACAGCTTCACTTAAGCCACCACTTCTAGCAAAGATTCGGCCGTAAAAAGAAGCATTATCAAGTACATCATCTTCTAAAGAATTGATGTCTAAGGATTTGCTATCAAATAATGCTTGAAGCTCTTCGAATGTCAATACAGTATCCACAAGGTTGCGAATTGTATCCTTTTGGAGTTCCATTTTTTTAGCAGTGCAAGGACCTATGAAAATTATTTTAGCTGATGGGTCATTGTCCTTGATGTATTTTGCAATTGCGCCCATAGGTGATAGATTATGAGATACATGTTGCTGCAAAGCTGGAAAGTCGTTTTCTATATATTTTACAAAAGCAGGGCAACAGGAACTGGTTAGGAATTCCTTCTCTGATAGCTCTTCTGCTTCAGAAAGGGCTACGATATCAGCTCCAAGAGCTGCTTCAACTACAGTGTGAAACCCAAGTTTTTTAATACCTGTAATAACTTGACCTAATCGTGCGTATTGAAATTGCCCTGAGATAGAAGGTGCAACTACTGCATAAACCTTGTATTGTTCGAAAGAACTATTTTTCAACAACTTGATAGCATCTAGTATAAAAGATTTATCTGAAATGGAGCCAAAAGGACATTGATAGATACAAGCTCCACATGAAATACATTTGTCATTGTTGATCTTTGCAGCATTACTGGTATCAGATTTACGTATGGCCTTTACTTTACAAGCAGTTTCACAGGGACGTTTCAAACTAATGATAGCATGATATGGACATACTTTTGCGCATGCACCACAACCTATGCATTTCTCATTATCAATATAGGCAACATGATTGGAATCATAGTTGATAGCGTCTTTTTTACAGACATCCTTACAACGATGAGCTAGACAACCTCTACATGCAGGTGTGACTAGAAGACCGCTAGAAGGGCATTCGTCGCAAGCGATTTCAATTACTTCTACAACGTTATCATTCATCTTATCACCACCCATGGCGATCTGTATTCGCTCAGTTAGAATAGCACGTTCCTTGTAGACGCAACAGCGCATAGTTGCTTCTTTGCCAGAAATTATAGTTTTTGGAATAGTGTGCATGTTTTCAAGGAGTGTATCATTCCAAGCGTGAGTAGCAACTTCTTTTAATACTTGATATTTTAGATGCTGAACTTTAGTGTCGAATTTTTTCATCTTGTCAATCCTTTCTTTCGATAGATTTAGAAGTAACTAATTTTTAGCCTTTTCCCGATTTTTTTTAAACAATCAGCTAATTCTTCAATCAATTGCATTTTTATATTAAAATTAATAGGAAGATCTGGATTTTGGTGTGCAGGGTTGATAGCACGGCCAACAAAAAAGTTAATATCAGTTGATTCCTCAAATAATAACCTAGAGATAAGAGAAGCGCCATCTTTTCCAGTACTCCATTTTTCATATAAGGTATTGGCTGACATGTAATCTTGTGCATAAGCTAAAACCTTATTAATAGTAATCACACCTTCTGTTACAAGATCAGCGCCATCCAAAGTTGCTATAGGTGGAATCTCATCATCATAAAAGGTGAGGCTTGGAATCAATGGCTTTCTAAGGAACTCTGCAGCAATAGAAGATGTTGTGCCTCCACAGATGATGTGTTTACCATTTTTTGCAAAGAAAAGTGACATCATTTTATCACAATCATCTCTTTGAGAAGGAGGGCCGAATATCAAGTTGAGCTGCTGCCTTTTTTTGATTTTTATGGTGCAAGCAGTAGCATCATCACCGGGCATATTTCCATAAAGCTTATTGCACTGATTGATTAGAATACTATTTAACATTTTAGAACTGAAATCACAGAGTGTAAGCGGGTGCATATAGTCTACAATTTCAGCATGTTGCCATCCGAAATTGTATGTCTTACCAACGCCCGCATGCACGCAACCATCGCTCATAAGGATGAATAGGTCTCCATCATAAAGTTGAATTTTAGATGTGAGAATTTTTTTGTTATCAATTTCTAATGCTATATAAGGAATTTCTACGCTTTCACCATCTCGAAATAAGATGACGCTTGGATTATCAAACTGAATAATCTCAGCACTTTTGCTATCTTTAGCAATATTGAGAATTGTAAAGGTAGAATATGCTACATTTCGCACTTTGCATATCGGCAGTGTTTTGGCGACTGTCTGCACACAATCCCTAATTTCTAGACCTTGAGAAACCATAGTCGAAAACATTTTTGCAGTCAGAGTTGCTAAAATATTAGCCTTTACACCACTTCCCATTCCATCAGCCAAGACAATAGTAGTTGATCCAGAGGGAGTTTCAATTACTTCTACATGGTCACCGCAGAGTTCTTCGCCATGTTTATAAATACTTCCATATCCGATATCGCAACATAAATCAATCATCGCTTATAGACTCCTTTAATTTTGTTAAGGCTATCTTAGTTTCCGCTGTTGTTTCCCCTAATAATGAGGCGATTTCTTGAACAACCCTCATTTGCTTTTCAATGACTTTGTCTGTCGTTTCAACAGTTTTTTTAGCAATTAATTCTTTTTGTTGGCGTTGCATTTCCTCATCGGTGACATCTCTCATAATACAGACAAAGATATTAAACTGATTGTCATATGTAATAGTTTCATCAACGTATCTAGAATATTCAGAGAGATAAGTGCGCTTATTTTGTATGCTTTTTTTTGTAGTTTTTACAGTTAGGAAATCAATGGGATCAAGAATTCGAACCACTTGCTCACCAAGCACAGAAGATTGGCTTCTTATATTTAACAATCGAAGTGCGGAAGTATTGATTTTTTGTACTTCAAGCATTTCGTTTAATACAAGAATAGCATTTGGTGAGTTATTAATCACATTGTCAGACATACTCTCAGATTTTTCCATTAAAAATGGTAGGCACATAGTTAAATCTGCATTTCCATGAATAACTGCAATCGCTTTTTCGCGGCATGAGTTATAGCCGCAGGAACCACAATCTAATTCTTGCTCTTTGGTATGTTTTCCTAGCTCTGCAAGTAGAGAATTAATCTCAAACTCCGAAGGCGGCCTATTTCGAATCTCAATAGGTGTAAAATTCTTCTTTAATTCATTATGAAGAGGAGTGGAGACTTTGAAGTCATATTCTCCCGAATATTTTGAAACAGCGATTTTATCTCGGAGAGGGGTTTTTCCACCACGTTCAATCCCGGGACCGCCAATACAACTACCGACACAAGCTGACATCTCAATCATGCAATTATCAATGCTTCCATTGGCTAAATCAGATAATATTTGCATACAGTTTTCTACTCCATCTACAGCCAAATAGGTATAATTAGAGGGTTTATCAGTAATACTTTCCAGAATTCCGCCCGTAATAGGAAAAAAACGGGCTCTGCTATAGTCTGAGGAATCACTATTTTGATCTATGGAGATGTTATTCGTCTTAAGCATCTTTTCGATCTCTTCAAATGTAAGTACATCATCTACAAATCCATCATAATAATTAGCCTCATCTTTTTTAGCTGCACAAGGTCCAATAAAAACAACTTTGCAATCACCATACTGCTCTTTAAGTAGTTTTGCATGCACTTGCATCGGTGAAAGTGTATCTGCGAGGTGATGGAGGAGATGAGGATAATGTTTCTGGATTAGTAAATTGACAGAGTGACAAGAAGAGGTAATCAAAATATTGCGATTCTCTTCAACTAACATGCGTCTATACTCATTTTTTACTACAGTTGCGCCAATAGCAGTCTCTTCAACAGCATGAAAACCGAGTTGTTGTAGAGCAGTACGAAGAGAGTTGATTCCAACTCCATCAAAGTTAGCGATAAAAGAAGGTGCGACACTAGCAATCACAGGAGTATGAGAGGAGAGTAGGTATGTAACGTTTTCTATGCTACTAGCGATTTGCTTGGCATTTTGTGGACAGGAAACAAAGCACTCTCCACACAAAATACATTCATTACCTATAATATAAGCTTGCCCACCTGAAAAACGAATTGATTTTACAGGGCAATTACGAATACATTTATAACAATTTTTGCAGTTAGATTTTTTTAATTTTAAATAATCAGCCATATAAAGCTCCTATAATCTTGATAATATTTCAGATTGAAAAAAGTGTGCGGTTTTTTCGGGTTTTACAGAAAAGAATTCATCATCAATTTTAGTGCAAACCCCTTCTTGACACTTGGAGAGACAAAAAGTACCAGTCAGCTCTATTTTATCATCTAGATTGTTTTCACTTATTAATGTCCGGAGTTGCTCTACTACTTGTCGAGAGCCTTTTAAATGACAGGAACTACCTATACATATTGTTACTTTCATATTAGACCTCCTAAATGTTGAAATAGATAAAAAAATATCGTTAAAAAAATATCATTCTTATAATACCACATGCACTGATAAAAAACAAGCTATAGACAGTGATTTGTCTATAGCTTGTTTGGAGATTGAAAATTTAAGCACTGTGGAAGCCTTTTCCAACGATTTGACTTGTGTTTGAAATCAATATAAAAGAACCGGGTTCTTGAATCTTGATAAAGTTTCTGAGTTTAATTGCCTCCACGCGATTCATTGCAGTAAATATAACATATTTATCTTTGCCAGTAAAAGCACCAGTACCTTTAATTGTGGTAGCACTTCTATGTAACTCTTTAGTGATATAATCACAAATCGGTTTTGGTTCTGTACAGACTACATTAAAATATTTGCATAAGTTAATATTCTCGATTACACTGTCAATCATAAGAGAAGAAACGGCTAATCCTAAAACGGAATACAAGGTTGTCTCTATGTCAAAGAAGAAAAAACTGGAAAATGTAACTATAGAATTAATGATTAATAGTGCAGTTCCAATATTATACTTTGTATATTTTCGTAAAATCATTGCTAAGATATCAAGACCACCACTAGATGCACCAATATTAAAGAGAATGCCAGAGCCTACAGCTGGTAAAATGATTGCAAAGCAAAATTCCAAAACAGGTTCATCGGTTAATGGGTGATACAGCGGAAAAAATCTTTCAAAAAATGAGATGGTAAGGGAGAGTAAAATACTGCAATACGCTGTCATACCAATTACAGACTTCCCAAGTGTAAAAACACCAATAACTAGAAGCAGTAAGTTTGTGATTAAGTTAAATGTACTTGCAGAGATTATCCCTATTTCACCGATGATTACTGAGAGCCCGCTGACGCCTCCAAAGTTAAAGTTATTTGCAAATTTAAAGTAGTAGATTCCAAATGCCAAAAGTATTGTAGACAATGTCATCAAACTAAAGTTTTTTATTTTTTTTAACATATAATCCTCCAAATATATCCTAATATACTTCGGATTGTAACGCGACATAATTAAAAAGTCAATGAAAAAAATGACAAAATATGTTGAAGTGTGATATGATTAAAAATACGTGTGAAAAAAGAGTAAGGAGGCGCTATATGAAGATAGAAAATGTAAGAAAGAATTATGTAGGACATCTTATGGCATTTGTTTGTGTAGCAGTTTGGGGGACGACTTTTGTAGTAACAAAAGTAATGCTAAATGATTTTTTAGCAATAGAGATTGCTATGTTTCGCTTTATATTAGCATTTGCTTTTTTAAATATAATAAAACCGAAACGATTGAAAGTCGGGGATATTCAAAAGGAAAAATATTTTATAGCAGCAGGTCTTATGGGTGTTACGTTATATTTTCTGTTAGAGAATATAGCGCTTTCTTATACGACAGCAGCAAATGTAGGAGTTATTATCTCCACAGTTCCATTTTTTACAGGAATCGTAACGATGATATTTTTTAAGGGAAAGAAATTAACAAAACAGTTTGTGCTTGGATTTATCATAGCGATGATAGGAATTTTAGCTATTAGTTATAATAATGTAAGTGAGTTGTCGCTAAATCCGCTAGGAGATATCCTCACAATACTGGCAGCTATTACTTGGGCATTTTATTCGAATTACATTAAGAAAATAGGTGAGTTTGGTTATCCGATGCTTTTATGTACAAGAAGGATATTTTTCTACGGAATTTTATTCATGATACCAGCAACTTTTGCTTTTCCTTTTCAGTGGAATCTGGAACGCTTTTTAAATCCGATATATTTAGGTAATATCTTCTATCTCGGATTTGGAGCGTCAGCAATTTGTTTTGTGGTTTGGAATATAGCAATAAAGAAAATAGGTACAGTCAAATCATCTATATACCTATACCTATCTCCAATTATTACTATGATGGCTTCAGCTATAGTGTTGCAAGAGCCGATGACGGTAGTCACATTTATAGGGGCGGCACTTACGACAGTGGGGTTAATTATTTCAAGCAAGTCTTGAAATAAGATGAGAGAGCGAGTATACTGTGGATATGTGGGAGAGAGTAGATGGAGGAAAAATGTATAGTTTAGAAAAAGTAGAAGTAGAGTATGAGAAAGAGTATAGAAGAACATGTATAAAGAGAAATCAACAGAGGCTTCTTCCTATTTCTGTAGCGATTGGTGGAACAGAAATTTTGATTATTTTATTTCAGTTTCTAAGGTTTGGAACAGATCTATTTAAGTTAGATTATTTTTACATCTATTTAGGTGCTGTTATAGTATCTGTGCTTTTTGGTGGAATATTTGTAGCTTATAAGAAAAATAATTGTATTAAATTAGATATGTTAGTAGTTCAAAAACTGTATATGTTTTCATTATTAGTCATTGCTGTTGGAACAGCGTGGTTAGAGCTTTTATACAATGAAAATACGAGCATTGTGTTTATTGCATTTATCTTTTTTGTTGCGACAATGGCACATTTTGATCTTCTTTATATTAATTTTTTGATGATGCTAGGGCTAGTTACGTTATTGTTAGTTGCTTTTGTTAGCATTGAAAGTTATGAAATGAAAATGTCAGTTGTATTAAACTTAACCTTTGTCTGTGCGATATGTGCTGCGATTTCCATACCGTTTTATAACGAGAGAGTGGCGATGTTTAATCAAAAGAAGTACATTGAACAACAAAATAGAAAATTGATAAACGCAAATACTCAACTAGAACAGTTGAATTTACAATTAAAAGAAACAGCGGAGACGGATGCTTTAACAGGAGTTGCAAATAGATTCTTGTTTAATAAATTGCTTTATAACAGTTTTCAGTACGCAATTACATCGGATGAACCGATAGCAGTTATTATGATAGATATCGATGATTTTAAACAGTACAATGACCATTATGGGCATCTGCAAGGCGACCAGTGTTTGATAGATGTTGCAAAAGGAATTGAAGGGTGTTTGAAAAGGAATGGAGATCAATTGTTTCGATATGGCGGAGAGGAATTTATCGTACTTCTGTCAAGATCAGAGAGCAAAGGCGCATGTGTGATTGCAGAGCGAATCATAAAAGCAGTAGAAGAGCTGGAGTTGCCCCATATCACAAGAGATGGGATTGTAACAATCAGTGCTGGGATATATAGTATGAAGCCAAGAGCAACAGATTCTCACCATGTGCTGATAGATAAAGCGGACATGGCACTTTATAAAGCGAAACGAAGTGGTAAAAATAATTACGTGTTATATGAAGAAGTATAAATAATAAGGGGTAATGAAGATGTATAAGATATATCTTCATTACCCCTTGTTTTGTACTTATATTGATAGATGTTAAAATTATTTTCTTTTTGCATCCAGAATTATCAATTTTATCGCTTTGAAAATACTAGGTTTATTCCCGTAGAAGAATACACCATAGCGATAGATTTTAGCAGCTATCCATCCGATAAATCCTGTTGTTGCGAAGAGGATTACAATGGAAATGACGATTTCGACTGTAGGGACATCACTCATGGCGATTCTAGTAAACATAGACATAGGAGAGGTAAATGGTATCAATGAGCTGACTACCATAAGCGTGCTATCTATATTTCCAGAGGTCAAAGAGAAGGATGTGATGAAGAAGGATATGATAAATAGCATTGTAATAGGTGTAATCAATGAATTCATATCCTCAATCCTAGAGGCGAGGGAACCAGCAGCTCCAAACATAAATGCATATAAAAAGAAGCCAAGTAAGAAAAACAGTAAAATATAACCAATAAGATACAATGGTATATTAAACAAAGACGCAACTAATGCATTATCACTCCAATAAGAGGCATTTAGATTATAGAAAATAAATGCAGAGCTTAGAATTAAAACCATTTGGGAGATTCCAGCAAGTCCAGATCCGATTACTTTAGCAAATATAAATGAAGTGGGTTTTGCACTGGTTACTAATACCTCCATAGCTCGTGAAGTTTTTTCTGTTACAATGCTTGACACTACAAATTGTCCATAAACTAATATTCCTATGTATAAAAGAAAGATTAGAATATAAGTGTAAAGGAAATTTTCTACCTGATTAACACCAGTTTGAACTTGATCTACTTGAATATCTGGTATCAAAATAGTACTCGCTTCACTAGCAGAAAGTCCACTAGTTAGCAATAAATCTGATTGATAGTTTATAGTGACAACACTATAGATTGCTGAAGTAAGCTCGTCGGTTAAGCTAACATCATCTACAATTTCTGTATATGAATTCATAGAAGTGAGGAAGAGTCCTCGAGCGACTTCTTGGTTTTTTACAGCAGATTCCATCTCTTCAATAGAGTAATCAGAAAGAGAGGCGACAGCGTTATACTCGCTTAGCACTTGGTTAAGGGATTCAAGGTAACCAGCAGGTAATGTGAAATCACCATTTATCAAAATTTCTTGTGTTTCTTCTGCCTTATCTTCAAATTGAGAAGTAATAAGTGGTAGAAATCGTGGTGAAAATAGATAAAGTCCCATAAGTGCTACAAGGAGAAGAGTGAGGCCAATAAAGCTTTTATTCTTCAAGTAAGAGCTAAGTTCAAATTTTAATATAATAAAAAACTGTTTCATTAGTTGTCTCCTTTCGTCGTATATTCAACAAAGATTTCGTTGAGTGTAGGTTCATGGACCTTTATAGAATCTATATCATATCGTTCACAGAGATACTGCATAACAGATTGACGATCACCTTCGTTCTCTAACTGAAGATATAACCGCTCATTTTCTTCCCGAATAGAGTAGTTTTCATTTGCCAGGATTAAGGAAGCATCCCTTGAAATTATTTCTATACAGTCTCTCGGATAAGATTTGATTATTTCTTTAATTGAGCCAGATAAAGTGATTTCACCATTTTGTAAAATTAAGATATCGTCGCAAAATTCTTCGATATAATTCATTTGATGACTAGAGAACAATACAATTTTTCCATCTGAAATTAATTCTTGTACAACCTCTTTTAAGAGCATAGAATTTACAGGATCAAGACCTGAGAAGGGTTCATCTAAGATGACAATCTCTGGATTACAGGCGATAGTTGCAATTAGTTGTATCTTTTGTTGGTTCCCTTTTGACAGTGTTTCTAGTAATTTGTTACGGTATTCCATCATTCCAAGACGATCTAACCAATAGTCTGCAGATTGAACGGCTTCTTTTTTTTGCATTCCTTTTAGTTCAGCTAAATAAACGATTTGGTCAATGATTTTTTTCTTTGGGTATAACCCGCGCTCTTCTGGAAGGTAGCCGATGCGAAGTTTGTTGTATTGAGGCTTCTTATCATCAATTAATACCTTCCCCTCATCTCCAGAGAATACATTCATAATAATGCGAATAGTGGTGGTTTTTCCGGCTCCATTTCGCCCGAGAATTGCAAGGGCTCTACCGCTAGAAGCAGTAAAATTAATCCCCTTTAGGACATGTTTTGGTCCAAAGCTTTTGTGAATATTAGATACTGTTAGTTTCATTTTTGTGTTTTTCCTTTCCATATTCTAATTTCCAACCTTCAATAAAGTGAATGATGGAGGCAATGACAGTGAGTGACATAACCAATAACAAATAACCGGGTGGTGCAATGTTCATTAAAGTTAAAAACGAAAATCCTGTTGTTAATGCGTAAAATAAAGTTAATAGCTTACGGTATGAAAGAAAAGAAGCTTCATAGGCAATGGATTTTGCCCCTTCATCTAATTGCATAGGTAACGTCTTGACGGCTTTCTCATCGTAAGGATTGATATTGTTAAGTGAAGTAAAGTAAGAAATTTCCTTAACGATGTTATGGGATTGAATAATAGTGAGAATAAAAATTACAAGGAAAACTATAAGTAATGTAAAATATAGAAAACCGTTAGTCTCAATAAAGGTGAGCAGTCCCATATGTGCAAACAGTGGTGGTACCACTAGTGAGTTAGCAGCAGTGGATAAGTCGTAAAACTTATTGGCTGACACAAAATCTTCATCGCTTTCCAAATCTACTTGATAGTGACGACATTTGCTTAAAAAAACTTTAGAAAGTATAGTCAAAGCGATAGATATACCAAGTAGAAAAAGGGAGAGACTATGAAAAACAAAATTCCAGTCAATAGAAATTGAGAGAGAAACGTCTGTGGTGTGGAAAAGAAAAGAAGTCACTAATCCAACTACGCCGCCAAGTACCATGAGTAGAACTAAATGTATCCAGTATTGCTTTTTGGTCTTAGCCTTATTTTTATTCCAAATCTTTTTCATCCGTATTATCCTCCGTGTAATAAAATAAATCCTCTACAGTGCACTGAAATAATGTTGCTAACTTTAGAGCAAGTGTGACAGAAGGGTTATAATCTCCGCGCTCTATAAGACTGATTGTCTGTCTAGAAACTTGGACAAGCTTGCCTAAATCATGCTGGTTTAAATTCAATTTTGAACGATATTCTTTCAAATGATTATCAAGAGGCATAGTTGACTCCTTCTTTCGCTAAATTTCCGTGACAAATAAAGTTGTCATAAATAGCATACGGCTGACAACTTTATTTGTCAAGAAGAAATGTGTATAAAATTAAAAAAACTACTCTGATATAAGTCAAAGTAGTTTTTGAAAGTCATTACCAATCATTAATGGTCCAATCTTCAATGTATTCTTCTGAAGTGGATTCGCGAATAATCAAACGGCTTTCGAGTTTGATGCCTACTGCGAATTCATCATCATCTGGATTGTCTATTCTGTCAAAAAGAACATCAGCAGCTTTTTTACCTGCATTGTTTTTTTGAATGTGTATGGTAGAAAGTGAAGGTTCTACAATACTAGAGATAAATACATCATCATAGCCAATCAACTTTATTTGTGAAGGGACAGCTACGCCCTGTTTTTTTAGAAACTTAAGTGCTCCAACAGCCATCTGGTCATTGCTACAAAAAACTCCATCTATATCAGGATTCTTTTCATAGAGTTCCTTCATACGAATGTATCCACTTTTGTGTGTATAATCACCATAAGTGATCAACTTCTTTGTACTATAGCTATGATCGTTATCAGTAAGACATTTTTCGTAACCTTCAATACGTTCACGAGCGATATACAGTTCTTGAGGTCCGGCGATATGTCCGATTTTTTTACAACCACTATCAATCAGGTGTTGGACTGCCTTCTTTGCGTTAGTGAAACCATCAAAATAGACAGAATCAATACCCAAAGACGTGAGATCTCGCTCTAGGCTCACAATGGGTATTTTTTTATTTTGAGTACCGGCTAGTTTTTTTAGTTCTACGAAATACTTGTCTTTTTCATCTACAGACATATAAGAGGTGAAGATAATTCCATCTACACGACTAGAGACAAGTCCTTTAAACAATTCTTTCTCATGCTCTTTTGTGTTTTTTTCATTTGAATTAGCGCTTACATCACAGATAATTAGCTTATATCCTTTTTGGGATGCGATTTCCTCAATTCCTCGTACGACGTAAGGATAGAAGAGTCCACACATATCTTCTGTTATTACTCCTATGGTATAGGATTTTTGTGTCTTCATACTTGCAGCAATAGGATTTACTTGATATTTCAAATCATTTACAGCTTGCTCTACTCTACTAACTAATTCTGGGCTTACATATTTAGTACTGTTTAGTACGTTTGAAACAGTGGAAATAGATACACCTGCTAATTTGGCCACATCTTTAATTCCATTCATTTTGATCACTTCCAAATCTAATTTAAATATAGTATACGTTGTGAGTTGTAACTCTTTATATTGGTATATTATAACTAAAAGTGCGAAATGTCAAATTTTTAAATTGTATAAAATGTTTAATTCTCTATAAAAATAAATTTAAAAAGCGAAAGAAAAACGATTTACGAAGAAATAGAAAAACGATTTTTTAGAAAAGAAAGCAGAATAATCATTGGAAAATATAGAAAGAACCATGCTTGAAACAAGAAGAGAATATACAAAATAACCAAATATAGCTAGCTGAAGAGGTGCAAATTGTACGAAAAAAATAAAATAAATAAGAAAATATTGACACGAGAAGACAGAGGTAGTAGAATTCAAATCACAGAAAAACGATTTACGAAAGGTGAGCAGGATGAATAATAAAGACGTAAATGAGATGGTTAAAAATGGAACAGGGATTTTTAGATTAGCCCCTGCATGGGTTCCGCGGTCTTTTTGTAGGCCAGGAAAGCGTATAAAGTTACATCCTGATGATTATTATGTGCTAGGTCTAGAGCGTGGAGGAATTGATGAGAGATGGTTGGCCTCGACAACTCCTGCGGATAATGGGCCAATGACGCCTAAGGATGAAGGACTTAGCTACGTTGTTTTTGACGATGAAGGTTTAGCCAAAGTGTTGTTGAAAGATTTAGTAGAAGAGTATAAAGGTGAAATTATAGGAGAGAAACTCTATGAAAAGTATGGGAAATGGCCGATGTTTTCAAAGTTTTTCGATAATCTAGGTCCGTTGCCGCATCATATTCATCATAGAGATGAACATGCTTCATTGGTTGAACAAGCTGGGAAACCTGAAATGTATTTCTTCCCTTCTCAGATGAATAATCATGGTGGAGAATTTCCTTTTACATTTTTTGGATTGAATCCTGAAACTAAAAAGGAGCAAGTGAAAGAAGCACTTGAGAATTTCGTTAAAGGCGATAATAAAATCCTTGAATTGTCAAGGGCGTACAAACTTGCACTAGATACTGGATGGGATGTACCTCCCGGTGTACTTCATGCTCCCGGCAGTCTTTGTACTTATGAACCACAGTTTGCTTCGGATGTATATGCAATGTATCAGTCGGTACTATATTTTGACCACTGTGTTCCTAAAGAGTTGTTATGGAAGAACACTCCAGAGTGTAAGTATGAGAATTTCGATTATCTTGTTGATGTAATAGATTGGGAAGCTAATATCGATTCACATTTTTACGAAAACCGATTTATGCCACCTTTACCTGTAAGTGATTTGGAAAAAATGAAGAGCACAGGATATATAGAGGAGTGGATTTGTTATAAATGCAATGCAGTGTGTGCTAAACGACTAACAGTACTTCCTAATCAAACAGTAACCATCACAGATGAGGCTGCATATGGGATGATATTAATCCAAGGATTTGGAAAGATGGGAGATTATAAAATTTCCACACCTACATTGATCAGATACGGGGAATTAACAAGCGATGAGTTTTTTATTACTGAAAAAGCAGCAAAAAAAGGAGTTGTTATTTCGAATTATTCTGAAACAGAGCCTTTGGTTATGCTAAAACACTTTGCAGAAAATAGCGAGCTACAAACATGGAAGAAAGGTAAATAGAAACAATAATTAGGGAGGAGGAACAAAATGAAAGAAGGTAATTATGTATTAGAAGCGAAAGGGATTGGAAAATCTTTTTCAGGAGTAACAGTTTTGAGTGGGGCAGAGCTTTCAATTGTTCCAGGAGAGCTACATGCCTTAATGGGTGAGAATGGTGCAGGTAAGTCTACTTTAATGAAGATTATCATGGGAATTTACACTAAAGATGCAGGTACAGTTCATTTTGATGGGCAAGAAGTAAGCCTTACATCCGCAAGAGATGCACTTGACATAGGAATATCTATGATACATCAAGAATTAAGTCCGATACCGGAGATGACAGTTGCAGAGAATGTATATCTTGGAAGAGAAGAAAAGATGGTGAAGGGGTTACCCTTTGTAAACAAGAAGGAACTAAATAAAAAAACTCAATTGCTTCTCGAAGAATATGAGCTTTCAGAGTTTATCAAACCTGAAATGAAAATGAAAGATTTAAATATAGCACAGATTCAGATGATGGAAATTATAAAAGCTGTTTCTTATGATTCGAAGGTAATTATTATGGATGAGCCGACGTCTTCTCTATCAGATAAGGAATCAACAATATTATTTAGAATTATAGATAGTTTAAAGGCAAAGAAAGTTGGAATTATTTACATATCACATCGTATGGACGAGGTGTTCGAATTAGCGGATAGAGTATCTGTGCTTCGAGATGGTAAATTTATCGGATGCGTAAACGTAAAAGACGCCACACCTGAAGAATTGATAAATATGATGGTTGGTAGAGAGCTAGAAGGTGGTTTTCCAGAGAACACTGCAAATAAAGGAAACGTGGTTTTAGAACTAAAGAATTTTACAAGAAAAGGTGCCTTTGAAGGTGTAAATCTAAAAGTTCACGCAGGAGAAATACTTGGATTATCAGGGCTAGTAGGAGCAGGACGAAGCGAAGTGATGAGAGCGCTAGTAGGGTATGACAAGTTAGACGCAGGAGAGATTATACTAAATGGAGAGAGTATAACAATCAAACATCCAAAAGAGGCGATTAGACATAGAATTGTAATGGCTTCAGAGGATAGAAAATCTCTCGGTTTAGTACTTCAAAGAAGTATAAAAGAAAATATATCGATTCAAAACTTTGATAAATTAGCAAAGACAGGATTTGTTAATCAATTAAAAGAGAATGAATTATGCGATAAATATGCAAAAGACATGACAACAAAGATGAATGGAATTGATGATTTGGCATCTAGTTTGTCAGGTGGAAATCAGCAGAAGGTAGTTTTAGCTAAGTGCATGCTTTCAGATCCTCAAGTATTGATATTAGACGAACCTACAAGGGGAATAGATGTAGGAGCTAAAGCAAAGATTTACAATCTTATGTTAGACATGGCAAAACAAGGGATTGCAATTATAATGATATCTTCAGAAATGCCAGAATTAATTGGTATGAGTGATAGAGTAATGGTAATGGCTGGTGGTAAAGTTACAGGCGAGCTAAAAGGAGAAGAAGCAAAATCTCAACAAACAATATTAAAACTAGCATTGGGAGGAAAGTAAGATGAAATTTGGTAAGGAAAAAGGAATATCACTTAGAAGTTTTGCACTAGTATTTGTAATCATCGCAATTGCAATCGCAATGAGCTTTGCATCACCAGTATTTATGACAGAACAAAATATATTAAATATTTTTAGACAGATATCTATTAACGGAATTATTGCAGTTGGAATGACATTTGTAATCCTAACAGGAGGGATCGATTTATCAGTAGGTTCTGTGGTAGCAATTACAAGCGTGGTTTGTGGATATGCATTAGAAAGCGGAATGAATTGGGTTTTAGCTTGTGTATTAGCAGCTGTTATTGCGATTTTGTTTGGAGCTTTTAATGGTGCAATGGTAGCATATATCGGATTCCAACCATTTATTGCAACATTGGCAACAGTTACGATGGGAAGTGGTATTGCACTTGCATTTTCAGACGGGAAACCATATACAATCAAAGATGAAGCATTTCTGGAGATTGGACAGGGGTATGTAGGACCGATTCCAACACCTATTATCATTCTTGTAATCGTAGTTGCAATTGGGTTGATTATCTTAAAGACTACTACATTTGGAAGATATGTATTTGCAATTGGTGGAAATAAAAATGCAGCTAAGTTATCAGGAGTAAGAACTCGTAGAGTTGAATTAATGGTATATGTAATATCGGCACTTTGTGCATCGGTAGCAGGAATGATTCTTTCGGCAAGAATTAGTTCAGGACAACCTACAGCTGGAACCGGGTATGAACTAGATGCGATTGCAGCTACAGCAATTGGTGGAACAAGTATGTCAGGAGGAATGGGATCACTTACTGGTACAATATTTGGATTTATTATCTTAGGATTAATGACTAACTCAATGAACTTATTGAATATAAATTCATTCTATCAGCAAATTGCAAAAGGTATCTTAATTATTTTAGCGGTATTCTTAGATATGTCTTCTAAGAGAAAAGGCAACTAGTAAATCGATATTAATATCATTGTTTGATATTAAATATAAATATCCAAATAAAGGGAGGAAGCAAAAATGAAGAAAAAGTTATTAGCAGTATTACTAACAACAGGAATGGTAGCATCAATGATTATCGGGTGCGGAGGATCGGACTCGACAGAAGGTGGAGAGACAGAGTCGTCAGAAGATACAGTTACTATTGGATTTTCATCTAAGACAAACTCAGATACTTTTGTAAAGGCAATTGCAGATGCAGCACAAGAGGAAGCAGATGCAGCAGGAATTGAATTAATCATGGCAGATGCTGAAGGTGATGTTAACAAGCAAATCAGTGATGTTGAGACAATGATTGCGCAACAAGTAGATGCTATTGTTGTAATCCCACAAGACGTTGAAGGTAGTGCACCAGTAGTATCAATGGCTAACGAAGCAGGAATACCAATCATCATTTGTAACGGAGATGTATCAGATAAAGAATACACAGCATTCGTTGGTTGTACAGATCAAGAATCTGGAGAAATCTTAGGAACATGGATAAATGACAATGTAGAGCATGGATCAGGAATTGCAATTATCGAAGGTCCAATGGGACAATCAGGACAAGTTGGACGTTATGCAGGATTTGGAGAAGTAGGAATGCTTGATAACTTTGACGTACTTTCTGTACAAACTGCAAACTGGAAACGTGACGAAGCAATGGCACTAACAGAAGACTGGTTAACAACTTATGGTGATGAATTAAAGGCTATCGTTTGCGAGAACGATGACATGGCACTTGGAGCACTTTCAGCTTGTAAAGCGGCAGGAAGAGACGATATCATTATCGGAGGTGTAGATGGGCTTGATGATGCAGTAGATGCAGTTAAGAACGAAGAGATGGGGATCTCTGTACTTCAAGATTCAGCAGGGCAAGGAAAAGGTTCTATCGAAGTAGCACTTCAAATCATCAATGGTGAAGATTTCGAAGCAGATACACGTATTCCATACAGAGGAATTACATTAGAGAACGTAGACGCTTATCTTGAAGGTGGAGTAGATGCAATCACTGATTAATCTATTATAAAAAAAGTAGTAAAAACACGGCACTATTGCAAAATATAATATATTGAATTTTGCAATAGTGCCACTTTCAAAAGTAGGAGGGGTAACGATGTTAAGAAATATACCTAAAATATTACCACCAGACTTGGTGAAGTATATGATGGAGATGGGGCATGCAGATTTCATTGTAATTGCAGACGCAGGATTTCCAGGGACAGCATACGCAAAAAGAATGATCAGAATGGATAGCGTAGAAATTCCAGAGTTATTAGAAGCAATCCTACCGTTTTTCCCATTAGATAACTTCGTAGATGACTCTGTTCGAGTGATGGCAAAGTTGCCACATGAACCGGAGGTGACAATCTGGGAGACGTATAGAGATATTATTAACAAACATGATAAAGATGAAGCGTTTAAAGATTTTGTTCAAATTGAGCGACTTGATTTTTATAAAGAAGCAGAAAAAGCTTTTTTAATAGTTCAAACGGGAGATACTTCTAGATATGGTAATATTATTTTGCAGAAAGGCGTATGTGTTTAGGTGAAAATGATGACATATAATGATGAAAAAAAATACGTAGGTCATAGACAACAATTGATTCGTGCAGATAGAGTGGTGTTGCAAGAAGGGAAGGCAGCAGGGTCTTCCATGATTGATGTTCACAATCGATCAGGGATGCATTTTGATGTAAATACTAGTCGAGGGTTAGATATTACAAATCTTGATTTTCTTGGTCAAAATATAGGATTTATTTCCCCTACAGGGATTGTGGCACCAGAGTATTTTGACGATAAAGGTCTTGGGTTTCTAAAAAGTTTTACAGCAGGTTTTTTAACTACTTGCGGCTTGAAAATGACAGGTGCACCTTGTGAATTCAAAGGACAATCATATGGACTTCACGGAAATGTGTCGAATACACCAGCTGAAGAGGTGTGTTGTGTAGTTGAAGAAGCAAGTGAAAACCCAGTAGTGAAAATATCGGGTAAAGTAAGAGATGCTGCATTTTTTGGTGATAAGCTAGTGCTTAATAGAGAGATTACATGCGGTTACAAAGAAAGAAAAATTTCAATTAAAGATAAAGTAGTGAATGAAGGATTCAAAGAATCGAAACATATGATTGTGTATCACTGCAATATCGGATATCCAATCCTATCGCCGGAATGTGAAGTATTCATTCCATCTGAAAAAGTGATACCAAGAACAGAGCATGCCAAAACAGGAATTGATAAATGGATGAAGGCTGAACTACCAAATCCTAATTATGAAGAGATGTGTTATTATCACACATTGAAAAAAGATGAGAATAACTTGACTACAGTAGCTATCTTTAACGATGAATTAGATATGGGGATAGCAATTGAATACAACACAGAAACGCTAGATCATCTTGTGCAGTGGAAAATGATGGGTGCTGGTGAGTATGTAATGGGATTAGAGCCAAGCAATTCTACGATTGATGGAATTGAAGATGCAGTCGAGAACGGCTCTATGAAATATATTCAACCAGGAGAGTGTATCGAGCATTCTTTAACCTTTTATATATTAAATGGAAGAGAAGAAATGGATTCTATCAAACAAAAATTTGACAAATAAAACAAATTCAAGGAGGCATAAAAAATGACAGAGAAAGAACTGATAATCAAAGCGAGTAATGAATTAGATGAAAGACTTGCAAAGGCGAAAGCAGAAGGAAACTTAGTAGTAATGGATGCAACAGATAGCGAAGAAGTGATTCGTGAGACATTTGAAAAAGGAGAAGGAATTCTTCGATTATTCCCTTCGTTTGTACCAAGAAGATTCGGAAAAGCAGGACGTAGATTAAAACTTCATCCAGACGATTATTTTGCATTTGGGATGGAAAGAGGATCAATAACAGAAAGATGGTTTTCATCAACTATAGCTGCACAAAACGGAAGGTTAGCAAAAGCAGATGAAGGTCTAGCTTATGTATGTGCGGATTACAACTCAGATGTAAAGTTTTCACTTAAAGATGCTGTAAAAGTATTAAAAGAAGAAATTGTTGGTGAAGAGTTAATGGAAAAATACAATGGTTGGCCAATGTATTCAAAATACTTTGATAATGAGAATCCATTATTCCATCACATCCATTTGACATTTGAAGATGCAGCGAAAGTTGGAAAATTAGGAAAGCCAGAATGCTATTATTTCCCAAAACAATTGAATAATCATTTTGGAGAATCTGACTATACATACTTTGGATTTGATCCAGATGTAGATCCAGAAGAAATCAAAGATAGAATCAGACATTACAAAGATGATGATACAAGAATTACAGATTTATCAAGAGCTTACAGAATTGAACTTGGAACTGGATGGTATACACCAGCAGGAGTAATCCATGCCCCAGCATCTGTACTTACATATGAACCACAATGGAACTCAGACGTAAACTCTGTATACGAAAACATTGTTTCAGGAGAGGTTTACCCACCAGAGATGTTAAATGAAGAGTGTCCAGAGGATGATAATGGGGTTGATGCAGTATTCAATCTATTAGATTGGGAGAAAAATGTAGATCCACACTATAGAAAAAATTATTTCCGTAGACCAATTGTTGAAACTGAAGTGAAAGAATACACACAAAAATGGATTACCTATGCAAATCCATATATGGCAGCTAAAGAATTGACAGTAAATCCAGGTCAGACAGTAACAATTAAAGATGGAGCAGCATATGGTTGCATTTTTGTACAAGGTCATGGTAAATTTGGAGTGTACGATTGTGAAGCTGCAACATTAATCAAATTCGGAGAGCAAAGCACAGATGAGTTCTTTGTATCGGAAAAAGCAGCTACAGAAGGTGTAACAATTACAAACTTAAGTAAGGTAGAACCTTTGGTAGTATTAAAGCACTTTGGACCAAACTGCCCAGGTGTACCTCAAGAAGTGTAAAAAATTTTAGGAGGTAGTAGTATGAGATATTTAGTAGGTGTGGATAATGGAGGAACATTTTCAAAGGCAGCAATTTTTGATGAGGATGGAAAGCAGATTGCAGTTGCAAGTGTTCCAACTGTAACAATCACTCCAAAACCAGGTTATACAGAAAGAGATATGAACGACCTTTGGGAAGTGAATGCACAAGCAATTAAGAGTGCGATTGAAAAGAGCGAAATTAATCCTTTAGATATTGCAGGTATTTCTTTTTCTGGTCATGGAAAAGGTTTGTACATGGTTGGTGAAGATGGAAAGCCATCCTACAATGGAATTGTATCTACAGACACAAGAGCATGGGCGCAAGTAGAAAAATGGTACAAAGAAGGTACGAATAAAAAAGTTTATGAAAAAACTTATCAAGAGATACTAGCAGTACAACCAGTGAGTTTACTTGCTTGGTTTAAAGAGAATCAACCAGAAGTGTTAGAAAAGACAAAATATATCTTTGCAGTAAAAGATTATATCAGATATATGTTAACTGGTGAAGCTTACAGCGAGTATACAGATTGTTCAGGATCAAACCTTGTAAATCTAAACACAGCTTCTCATGATAAAGAGCTTATGAAGTTATTTGATCTAGAAGAGTGCTACGATAAGTTACCTCCTCTAAAGTATTCCGCAGATATCTGTGGGTGTATCACAAAGGAAGCAAGTGAAAAAACCTCACTTCCAGAAGGAATTCCGGTTGCAGCAGGAATGTTTGATGTCAATGCGTGTGGAATAGCATCAGGTCTTTCAGATGAGGAGCAGATGTGCATGATAGCAGGAACTTGGAGTATCAATGAATTTATTAAAAAAGAACCAGTAAAAGATGGTTCAGTAGATTTAAACTCGTTCTTTTGTATACCAGATTACTTCTTAGTAGAAGAAAGTAGCCCTACATCAGCAGGAAATTTGGAATGGTTCATCCGCAATATGATGGATTATGAAAAATTAGAAGCAGGGAAAGAAGGAAAGTCTGTATATGATATTACAAATGAGTGGGTTGCATCTATAGAGCCAGAAGAGTCAAATGTTATCTTCTTACCATTCTTAAATGGGTCAAATGAAGATCCATTGGCGAAAGGGACTTTTGTAGGATTAACAGCATTTCATAAGAAAAAACATATGTTGCGAGCTGTTTATGAAGGAATAGTATTTTCTCACGTTACGCACGTGAAAAAATTATTGAAAAACAGAGATATTCCAAAAAGTATTCGCCTGTCAGGTGGAGCAGCGAATTCAGAAGTTTGGGTTCAAATATTTGCGGATGCGCTGCAGATTCCAATTGATATGATTGAGGATAAAGAAATCGGTGCACAAGGTGCAGCTATGGCAGCGGGAATTGCAGCAGGAATATATAAAGATTACAAGGATGCGGTAGAGCGTACTGTAACAATTACAAAAACAATTAATCCACGAAAAGAATATGAAGCAATCTATCAAGAAAAATATACGAGATATCGTGCAGTGATAGATGGACTACAGTCAGCGTGGTCACATTTTAAAAATTAGAAATGAATAATGGAGGAAATTATGTTTAAATTAGCATTAGTAGGAGCAGGACCAATCGCGATTAAAATGTCAAATACAGTAAAGCATATGGAAGGAATCGAATTATATGCAGTAGCAGGATTAAATTTAGAAGAGGCAGAAAATTTTGC
>CAYJHQ010000026.1:0-37281 GCA_964369775.1 uncultured Lachnospiraceae bacterium | reverse complement strand
TGTGATATCTTGTACCTGGCAAGTCTTTTACTCTACCACCACGGATAAGAACAACACTATGCTCTTGAAGATTGTGACCTTCTCCTGGAATGTAGCTTGTTACTTCGATTCCGTTAGAAAGACGAACTCTGGCGATTTTTCTAAGCGCTGAGTTAGGCTTCTTAGGTGTAGCAGTTTTAACTGCTGTACAAACACCTCTTTTGTGTGGTGCTGAAACGTCAGTTGATTTCTTGTGTAAAGAGTTATATCCTTTTTGTAATGCTGGTGCTGTAGACTTCTTTACAGATGTTTGACGTCCTTTTCTTACTAACTGATTAAATGTTGGCATTCCTTTCACCTCCTGTTTTTTTTGGTTGCTGATTATTATAATCATTTTTGCACGCAAAAACAACGCATTGTTTGCGTGCCCTATAATTCTAGTATATCTCATTTCAAAAGTCAAGAGTTATTTCATAACAAAATTACAAAGCGTAAGAATATCAAATACAGGGCGTTGAATTGCTGCTTCTATGCTTTTAGAATACGGGGGCATGTTGGTGCACTCTAAGACTACTGCACCTATGTTCGGATTTTCATTTACCATCTTCCTAGCAACTTCAACCATAGCCTTTTCCGCTTCTACTTTATTTACAGCCACACTTTGTTCTACAAACATCTTCCCAAATCCAGTATCTTCCATTCCGTATACAACCTTTGAAACTTCTTCAATTCCTACACCTTTAAAATGTTTGTTACTTAACGATTTTCCATTAGCTGTTAATACACCTATTATCTCATTTTTTTTCAACATCCCCTCTATCATCTTACATTGCAATAGAGACGATGCAATCACAGGTATATCCACTGCATCAGCTATTTCTTTTTGAAAGATTGCCAAAAAACCACAACTAGTGGTTATCGCCGTTGCTCCTTCTAGCTCTAATTCTTTTGCGGCTTGAATAAATGGCTTTAACAAGTTTCTATCACCTTTTAATACTACTCGCTTTGGGTCAGCCCCTTTTACAACCTTTTTGATAATAGGATAGTCAAAACTCTCTTCATTTCCCACATCTCCCACAATTCGTTCGAAAGTAGTGTCTAGCATAATAATTCCCAATTTTTTCATTTTTATACTCCTATAGGTAACAAAATATAATACCGACAACTCCCATAAATATACACATTGGTATTGAATACATCATCGATTTTAAAGGATCCACCTTCTTTCCGTACTGTGCTGAAATAATCCCTACTACTACAAATGTTGTTAAATCAGCTGGTGGCATCCCTTGCCCTGCCGATGCCAAGTTCGCTCCTGCTATTGCTGCAAACACTGGTGTCACACCTGAAGCAACTAGAGCCGGTCCTAGAAATGAAAACACGACATTTTGTGCTGTTGATTGTGATCCTGTTAGCATTCCTATTAAAATCATCGCTAATGCTCCACCTATAATCAATACATTGTTATCTAATCCCGTTGCAAATGTTGTAACTTGCTCAATTGCGCCTGCAGCATAAAAGCTTCCAAGCATAAAGGCACAACAGACTTGAAGACCTACTGTTGTTTTTACTTTTGCAAATGCTGTTTCAAGGATATCCCCTGCATTCATACTGACTGTTTTAAACGAAAACGAAGCCAATATCGCACATAATATAGAAAGAACAATTCCATTTGATAACCCTTTTAGTATCGAAATATTGCTGATAAAATCATAAAGGGAAATCACCTGATCTTCGCCTATTTTTATAAAGTTAATAGATTTTAATATCTCCACACCTAAATCTACTGAAATATATGGAATTGGAAGTGTTCGAAGCAATATGATTATAATTAAAATTGCAACCGGGATTAAGGATTTCCACCCCTCTTTAAAAATCTCACTAGCAGTCTTAGTAGAAACCGGCACATCTACTGCTTTGTTGCTTCCAGGTAGATTATCTTTCTTCACCAAGAAAAAACATGAATAAAATGCTACTAATAAAAATATAATACTGGTCGTTATATATCCAATGTTGATTACTGGATCTACTTCTGCACCTACTAGTGACGAAGAAAGTGCAAGACCTTGTGTCATCGGAGGCATAATTGATCCTATACAAGCTCCCATAACTATCATTGCCGATATTTTTTCAAATGCAATATTCATGGAAACGAATACCCCAACTGTTAACATTCCTATTACTGTAGCTGCCGCAATTGCATCTCCTAATAGAGAGCCTGCCAATGTCAAGGCTAGTAGCACGCAAAATGTCATCGCTCTTGGCCTTTTTCCAAACTTTGCTGTCAACATCCCTATAATTGTATCAATCGTCCCAAGTCTCAACGATATTTCTGCAAAAATACTTCCCATTATAGAAAGTGCGATAATCCACGCAAGTCGATCCAGTCCATCAACCCATGCTGCAATCCACTCTCCTGGATTAACAAGACCTCCTAGTATCAATGTAAGTGCGCCAGTCACCAAGAGCGCCACATTAATATTCCCACCGATAATAGGGATTTTTTTCACCAATACTATTGCAAGCAGCACTATTATCGGTATTATTACATTTATCATAATCTTATCTCCTATCGTTTATTTATGCTTCTCCAAATCTGTTTGGAGAAAAAGATGTCAAATCAAACGAACAACTTCCATCGACAATAAGCTCACTCATCAACAATCCAGTAATCGGCGCTAGTGCAATTCCATCACCTTCATGACCTGCCGCCATATAGAACCCGTCTAATCCATCCACCTTCCCTAGAAGCGGCATCCCGTCTGGTGTAAAAGGTCTAAACCCTGCAAAGTATCGAATCACACTTACATCTGCTAACGAAGGGAAAAAACGAATCGCTCGCCTCATCATCATCTCTATTGCTTCAAAAGTATTTTCCTCCTCATAGTCCACAAATTCTCTTGTGCCTCCAATAATGAGTCCACCTTCTTCTGTTTGTTCAATACTCAAAGATGCACCTACTCTTAAAATCGCCTCGTCATCGATCATTTCTGGCTTGAATTTGATAATATTGTATCTTGCGCATTGTAGAGTTGCCTTCATAAAGGGGCCTATCGGCTCTGTTACTGCAAGCTGCCCTTTTCTTGGTTTTATAGGAAAATTTAGACCTGCTAAAGATGCAACTTCTCCTGACCACGCACCTGATGAAACTACTACTTTTTCTGCAAAGAACTCGCCTCTTGACGTCTTTACTCCTTTTACTATTTTATCTTCTAGAATAAAACCTGTAACTTCCGTATCTATTAAAATTTCTGCACCTAATCTTTTTGCTGCATTTGCAAATGCCATAGTTAATTTTAATGGATTTACTTTCCCTCCAGTTGGAGAATATAGTGCTCCATAGATATTATCCGCCAATTGTGGCTCTATCTTTTTTGCTTCATCTTTCGATATCATTTGGATATCAACACCGCTTTTTTTCTGCTCTTCTACGATTTCATTAAGCATATTCCATTCTATTTCATTTTCAACCGGCTGCATACCACCTGCATTTTTTTCAAACTCAATATCTTCACCCAGTTCTTTAGATAGGGTTCCAAACATCTCTATCGACCTTACCGCTAGATCCATCTGCTTTCCTGGTTTTTTAGTGTGGTAACCTACAACACCATCTGTTGCTCCCGCTGCTCCACTAGCCATATCTTTTCGTTCGATTACAAGTACTTTTTGTCCCTTTTTCGAAAGCTGCCATGCAATGGAACACCCTATAATTCCACCGCCTACAATAATTACATCTTTATTCATCTTGGCCTCCTTCAAATTTACCGATTTTTACCGGACGAACTGGCATACGACTTTTCTGTGGATATATGTCTTTGGAATTTTTCCCAGTCTCTTGCGCTATGATTCGCTCTATCAATCTTCCACAAGTCTTACCTTGACACAATCCCATACAAGCTCTTGTTCTTCTCTTTACCCCGTCGACTGTATCTGCGCCATCTTTTATCGCTTGTATTATTTCACCTTGTGTCACTTCTTGACAGCGACAGACTATAATATCATCTTGCATAATCTACTCCCTTTCTATCTTTCTAACCGCTTCATGCTTCGCACATCATCGATATATGTTTTCTCTACACTCATACGCACCACAGTTGTTCCACCGTATGCTTTGATTTTTTTCACTCCAATTATTTTTCCCTTACAGACGACTTTTCCACTTCGATTTACAGCGTCCACTTCAGTCCCTTCACTTGGCAAAGGGATATATTCAAATGGAAAATCTATTGTCGCCTCTTTTTCCGAATAACTTTTATCTATCATTGTAATCGCAAGCCCCGGACAATTCGCCACACATAAACCACACCCCGTACACCTATCCTCATATAACTTAGGTAAATCCGTAATGTTTTCCCCTACAGCGATTGCTCCAAATTTACAAATCCCTTCACATGGGTTACAAGGTATCTCTTGTACACATTCAATATAAGCTACTCTTCCTTCGTTCATTCTCTTTTCACTTGGTATCCCAAAAGACTGTTCCAACTCTTTTTTTGAAGGAACTCCTGTATACTTTACTCCATCCATCTTTAATTCGTTCCTCCTTTTTTATAGTTTTTCATAGCCTCTAGCTGTTGTTCTTTGGATACTCTTCTTTTTTCTCCAAACATACCAGAACGTAAGATTCCTAATCTACCCTTAATCTCTTCTGTTAAAATTTGCGCTTCTTCATCTAAAAGTAAACCGAGGGAGTGTGCTACCGAAACTCCTGCGAGGTTTCCTTCCTCCATTGCCGAAGATGCTTCTTCTACACCTGTCACATCTCCTGCCACGTATAGACCTTCGACTGTAGTCTCCATCTTGTCGTTATGTAATGGAATATGCCCTCCAAACATTGGAATAAATGTAAACTCACAGCCTGTCATCCAAAGTAATTCTGTCATCGGATTCAATCCTACTGCTAGACAGACTGTGTCCACATCAAACGTTTGCTCGCTACCCTCTATATGTTGAAATTTCTCGTCTACTGCTACAATCTCAACTGCCTCGACAACATCTTTTCCAATTACTTGCTTTATTGTATGTCCTACGTAAATCGGCACTCCTGCTCTCTTTATTTTGCCCGCATGCACGCCATATCCTCCTATAGATGGTGCAGCTTCTACTAATCCAACCACTTCTGCACCTGCCTGTAGCAGCTGATATGCAACGATTAGCCCTACATTCCCAGATCCAAGCATCAACACTTTTTCTCCTGGCAGTACACGATTGACATTAATCATTGTCTGGGCTGCACCAGCTCCCATAACTCCCGGCAAAGTACTACCTGGAAATGCCAAATAATTTTCCTTAGCTCCTGTTGCAACAATCACTTTCTTTGCTTTTATAACATGGTGTTCACCTTCATATATCACGCCTAGACTTTTGTCCTTTTGCATACCGTATACTACAGCATTTAGCCATACCTCTGCTCCACTAGCTTCCACTTTATCAAGCAGTGTTTGACCTATATCATATCCTCTCACTCCTGCTAAATGAGCTCGTGATCCAAAAAATTTATGAATCTGTTTAAACAGCTGTCCACCTGGTAAATGATTTTCATCTAATACCAATACTCTCGCTCCTGCTTTCGCACTCTGATATGCAGCACTTAGCCCTGCTGACCCTGCACCTATAATCGCAACATCTATCTCTATCTGCTTCATTCTCTTCCCCTTATCCTTTTATATTTCCAAGACCTTCCTGAAATTCTACTTTCATACCATTCTCTACTTTCGTCATACAAGTCCTTGTGTTTGGTACACCATTTACAATCATCATACAATCTGTACATCTTCCTATCGCACAAAAAATCCCTCTAGGCTCATGCAGTTTAGGAGTTGTTCTAAATGCTTTTATTCCTGCATTTAGAAGAGCTGATGCAACCATCTCACCTTCTAAAGCTTCTATCGCTTGCTCATTATAATAAATCGTTACGGTATTACTCATATCTAACGTGTCTAACACTGGATGTTCAACTACTCTCATCATTCATTCCTCCATAATCCTCTTAGTTGCCAAAACAACCCTATATACTACAAAATTTTACCACACTTTCTAACATTATCATATTTCTTTTTACAAATACTTTTATTTTTTTCGTTTCTCCGTTATACTATCACTATAATTCAACAGTGAGGAGGACGTTTTGTGAAAGGATTAATGATAATTATCCGCAAAGAGAAGCTTGATGATGTTAAAAGAGTGTTATTGGAATATGGTGGCTGTGGCATGACCGTCTGTGATGCATTTGGTTGTGGAAAACTAAATGCACTATCAGATATAGAAGGGCTTGAGATTAAAACAGATATGTCTAAAAATGTACGTATTCTATCTAAATATAGAGTTGATGTTATCGTCGAGGACAAAGATGTAGATAATGTAATCAATTGTATCTGTGAGACTGCTGCTACCGGAAGACATGGAGATGGGAAAATCTTTGTGTATGATGTGGTAGATGCAGTAAGAATTCGTACAAAGGAACGTGGTGAAAAAGCACTTTAAGATTGTAACATAAGTAAAAAGGTGATATAGCACATTGATGCTACATCACCTTTTTTAAAATCAGTATTCATCTTGTCAACTTCTGCACCTTTTAGAAATAATAAAGAGCAGAAGTGATACAAAACAACTTAAAAATGATAGTATTCTAATATAAATCGTTGTTTCTTTTGTAAACAGAAATATAGACACTCCGCTTAACAATATGACCCATCCTATTACTTGCAGCCATATAGAATTCCTTCGTTTTTTTGTAGGAAAACTCACTAGTATCACATCCTCTCCTAATAAAACAAACAAATAAAAGTCCTCTGCATCTCTTTTCTACAACTTAATTTTACCATGATTTTTTACTATTCACAATAATTATTATATTATGATTTTACAATCCGATTTCATCCGAAATTTCACACATTGCTTCTAACGATAAATCTACAAATTCATTAAAATCCATTCCAGTAAACTCTATAGATTCCATATACATTCTATTAGCTCCTGCTGCAAATCGTGCTTCTCCAAATCTTTTTCTTACTGACTTCGGTTTTACACTATTAATTTTTTTATCTGGGTAAATTTGAGCTACTGCTTTACAAAATCCACTCATCGGATCAGCTGCTAGAATTGCATACTCTAATTTTGTCTTTGCTTTTTTCCCACATAATGGATTATGTGCTTTGATTGCTTCAAACAATACTTGATCTTCAATTCCTTCTTTCTTTAATATCTCAATAGACGTCGGACCGTGCACTGCAGGATCATTTTTCCAATCACAATGTTCCTCATCTAAATCATGTAGTAATCCTACACACTCCCAAAATTCTTCATTGCCTGGTTCTAATTTTTCTGCAAGTTTTTTCATAATCGCCCCAACCGAATAAGAATGTTGCAAGTACGGAACTCCCACCATATACTTTGCTAGTATTTCATCTGCTCTTGCCTTTGTAATATTACTCATAATCGCCTCCGCTTTTATATTCTACACTTCATTCAAAAGACGGACTGCTCACACATAAATGTGCGGCAATCCGTTAACTCTATCAAAAATTATTTATACTTCTTCAAATTCGTCAATATCAATCCCTACAGTTTCGAAATCGTCATCCAATTCATTAATTTCTTCAAATCCGATTAATCCTTCATCTTCAATTGTGAACTCATCTAACAACTCTATTTCTGTATCAAGTTTTACATCGCGATATTTTCTCATTCCTGTACCAGCTGGTATAAGTTTACCGATGATAACATTCTCTTTCAGACCAATCAATGGATCTTTTTTACCTTTAATCGCTGCTTCTGTAAGAACTTTTGTAGTCTCTTGGAATGACGCTGCTGATAAGAATGAATTTGTTGCAAGGGATGCCTTCGTAATTCCAAGCATTACCTGCTCTCCAACTGCTGGCTCTTTACCTTCCGCAGCTAATTCCGCATTTTTATCTTCAAATTCAAGTATATCTACCATTGTTCCTGGTAAGAATTCTGCATCTCCATTTTCTTCAATACGAATCTTCTTAAGCATCTGACGCACAATAACTTCAATGTGCTTATCATTGATTTCAACACCCTGTAGACGATAAACTCTTTGTACCTCTTGCAACATATAATCTTGCACTGCACGAAGCCCTTTAATCTTCAAGATATCATGTGGGTTAACACTACCTTCTGTAAGTTCATCTCCAGCTCCAAGTTCAACACCATCTTGAATCTTTATTCTAGATCCATAAGGAATCAAATAAGCTTTTGACTCACCTGTTTCACTATTAGTTACAATGATTTCTCTCTTCTTCTTTGTATCATTAATTGTAGCAATTCCACCAAATTCTGTTATAATCGCAAGACCTTTTGGCTTTCTTGCCTCAAATAATTCCTCGACACGAGGAAGACCTTGAGTGATATCATCTCCCGCAACCCCACCTGTATGGAAGGTACGCATTGTAAGCTGTGTTCCCGGCTCTCCAATCGATTGTGCTGCAATAATACCTACTGCTTCACCTACTTGAACTGGCTCACCTGTTGCCATGTTTGAACCATAACACTTCGCACACACTCCTACATGTGATTTACAAGATAGAATATTTCTAATCTTTAACTCTGTGATTTCTCCACCTTTTTCGTTGACTCCATGTTTCATAATCAATTCTGCACGTCTAGGTGTAATCATATGATTTTCTTTTATTAATACATTTCCGTCTTTATCGCATACAGTTACACATGAGAAACGACCAGTGATACGCTCTTGTAAGCTTTCGATCACTTCATTCCCATCCATAAACGCACTCACTACCATTCCTGGCATCTCTTCACCTTCGCAACAGTCAATTTCACGAATAATCAAATCTTGCGATACATCAACTAGACGTCTAGTCAAATATCCTGAATCGGCTGTACGAAGTGCTGTATCTGAAAGTCCTTTACGAGCTCCATGCGCTGACATAAAGTACTCAAGTACGTCGAGACCTTCACGGAAGTTTGACTTGATTGGTAACTCGATTGTACGTCCAGTTGTATCTGCCATCAGTCCACGCATACCTGCAAGCTGCTTAATCTGCTTATCAGAACCACGGGCTCCTGAGTGTGCCATCATAAAGATATTGTTATAAGCATCTAGCCCGTCAAGAAGTGCCTTTGTCAAAACATCATCTGTCTCTTTCCAAGTCTCAACAACCTCTTTATATCTCTCTTCTTCAGTAATCATACCACGCTTGTAGTTCTTTGTGATCTTATCCACAGTGTCTTGCGCCTTTTGAATAAGTTCTGGTTTTTCTGGTGGTACTGTCATATCTGAAATTGAAACAGTCATCGCTGCTCTTGTTGAATATTTATATCCAATTGCTTTTATATAGTCTAATACTTCAGCAGTCTTTGTCGCACCGTGAGTATTGATAACTTTTTCAAGGATTTGCTTACACTGCTTTTTCATAACATGGAAATCAACTTCAAGCAATAGTTCATTTCCTTCTACTGTACGATCTACAAAACCTAAATCTTGAGGGATAATCTCATTGAAAATGAATCTTCCCATTGTTGATTCAACAATAGCTTCTTTTTCAGTTCCATCAGCCATTGTTTTAACAACTCTTACTTTAATTCTTGAATGAAGTGTAATCGCCTCATTCTCATATGCTAGAATTGCTTCATTTACACTCTTAAAGAATTTACCTTCCCCTTTGGCTCCTGGTCTTTCTTGAGTTAAGTAATAAATTCCAAGTACCATATCCTGTGAAGGCACGGCAACTGGACCACCATCCGATGGCTTCAGTAAGTTGTTTGGTGATAATAGTAAGAAACGGCATTCCGCTTGTGCTTCTACTGACAACGGCAAGTGAACCGCCATTTGGTCACCATCAAAGTCAGCATTGTATGCTGTACACACAAGTGGATGTAGTTTAATCGCCTTACCTTCTACCAAAATTGGTTCAAACGCTTGAATTCCAAGTCTGTGAAGTGTAGGGGCACGGTTTAGCATTACCGGATGCTCTTTAATAACATCTTCTAACACATCCCATACCTCTGGTTGCAATCTCTCTACCATCTTTTTCGCATTCTTGATATTATGAGCTGTGCCATTTCCAACTAACTCTTTCATAACGAATGGCTTAAATAACTCGATAGCCATTTCTTTTGGAAGACCACATTGATAAATCTTAAGCTCTGGTCCTACAACAATAACCGAACGCCCTGAATAGTCAACACGCTTTCCTAGTAGGTTCTGACGAAAACGTCCTGATTTTCCTTTCAACATATCTGAAAGAGATTTCAACGCTCTGTTTCCAGGTCCGGTTACCGGTCTACCACGACGACCATTATCAATTAATGCGTCTACAGCTTCTTGTAACATTCTCTTTTCGTTTCTAACAATGATATCTGGTGCTCCAAGTTCTAAAAGACGCTTCAAACGGTTATTTCTATTGATAATTCTTCTATATAAGTCATTCAAATCTGATGTTGCAAAACGCCCACCATCTAATTGAACCATAGGACGCAGGTCTGGTGGAATTACTGGAACCACATCCAACACTACCCACTCTGGATTATTTCCTGAGGTTCTAAATGCCTCTACTACTTCTAGACGCTTAACGATTCTTGCACGTTTTTGTCCAGTCGCTGTCTTAAGACCTTCTGTCAACTCTTCACATTCTTTTTCCAAATTGATCTGCCCTAATAATTCTTTAATCGATTCTGCACCCATGCCAACTCGGAATGTATCTCCCCATTGTTCACGAGCCTCTTGATATTCTGCTTCTGAAAGAACTTGCTTATACTGTAGACTTGTCTCTCCTTTATCTATTACAATATACGATGCAAAATATAATACTTTTTCCAAAGTTCTTGGTGATAAATCAAGGATTAATCCCATTCTACTTGGAATTCCTTTAAAATACCAAATATGCGATACTGGAGCCGCTAACTCGATATGAGCCATTCTCTCACGTCTAACAGACGCTTTAGTCACCTCTACTCCACAACGATCACATACTACTCCTCTATAGCGTACTTTTTTATATTTCCCACAGTGACACTCCCAGTCCTTACTAGGTCCGAAAATCTTCTCGCAGAACAATCCATCTTTTTCTGGTTTTAACGTTCTATAGTTGATGGTCTCAGGTTTGGTAACCTCCCCTTTTGACCATTCTCTTATTTTCTCCGGTGAAGCCAAGCCAATTTTAATGGCATCAAAACTCATTGGTTGATATGACGTTTCATTATTTGTACCTGTCATTAATGGCACTCCCTTCTACTCTTCTATCATAGTTTCGTCTTCGTCTTTGAAATCGAAACTCTCCATTTCATCTGTTTCGCTCTCAACACTAACTAACTCTCCATCTTCAAATGTTTGTTGAGTAAAACCAAATTTTTCGTAAGGCTCTTCTTGTGTAGTTTGCCTTCTGTCTCCTTCTATTACAGAGCGATAGTCTGTCTCTCCTAAGTCAACAGTTTCCATAATCTCTACTTCTGAATTATCTTCTCTTAAGACTCTTACATCTAGTCCTAGTGATTGCAACTCTTTCAAAAGTACTTTAAATGATTCTGGAATACCTGGTTCCGGTATATTATCTCCTTTGATAATTGCCTCGTATGTTTTTACACGCCCTACAACATCATCAGATTTCACTGTTAAGATTTCTTGAAGTGTATACGATGCGCCATAAGCCTCTAAGGCCCATACTTCCATCTCTCCAAATCTTTGACCACCAAACTGTGCTTTTCCTCCTAGTGGTTGTTGTGTAACTAGTGAGTATGGTCCAGTCGAACGAGCATGGATCTTATCATCTACTAAGTGATGAAGCTTCAAATAATGCATGTGCCCAATTGTAACAGCACTATCAAAGTATTCTCCACTTCTTCCATCTCTTAGACGTACCTTTCCATCTCTTGAAAGCGGTACACCCTTCCATAATGCTCTATGCGCACGGTTCTCATATAGATAGTCTACCACTTCTGGTAATAATTCTTGCTCATATTTTGATTTAAACTCTTCCCACTCAAGATTTACATAATCATTAGCTAAATCAAGTGTATCCATGATATCATTCTCATGCGCTCCATCAAATACAGGTGTTGCCACATTAAATCCTAATGCTCTTGAAGCAAGGCTTAAGTGAATTTCTAGTACCTGCCCAATATTCATACGCGATGGTACCCCTAATGGATTTAGTACGATATCTAGAGGGCGACCATTTGGTAAAAACGGCATATCTTCTACTGGTAACACACGAGATACAACCCCTTTGTTACCATGACGTCCAGCCATCTTATCCCCTACTGAAATTTTTCTCTTTTGTGCGATATAAATTCTGACCGCTTGGTTTACACCTGGTGATAACTCATCTCCGTTTTCTCTTGTAAACACTTTAGCATCTACAACGATTCCGTACTCTCCATGAGGTACCTTCAATGAATTATCTCTTACTTCTCTCGCTTTTTCTCCAAAGATAGCACGAAGAAGTCGCTCTTCAGCTGTTAATTCCGTCTCTCCTTTTGGAGTTACTTTACCAACAAGGATATCACCTGCACGAACTTCAGCTCCGATTCTAATAATACCTCTATCATCTAAGTTCTTAAGAGCATCATCTCCTACACCTGGTATATCTCTAGTAATCTCTTCTGGTCCTAATTTTGTATCACGAGACTCTGCCTCGTATTCTTCTATGTGAATCGATGTATATACATCATCTTGAACTAATCTTTCGCTAAGTAGTACAGCATCCTCATAGTTGTAACCTTCCCATGTCATAAATCCGATTAATGGGTTTTTCCCAAGAGCCATTTCTCCATTTGCTGTAGATGGTCCATCTGCAATAACCATTCCTTTTGTAACTCTTTCGCCTTTTATTACAATTGGTCTTTGATTGTAGCAGTTGCTTTGGTTACTTCTTAAGAATTTTGTCAATTTATATTTCTTCTTCTCACCATCATCGTATTTTACAATGATTTCTTTTGAAGTTGCGCGCTCAACAATACCCTCTCCTTCAGAAACAATACATACTCCTGAATCGACAGCTGCTTTTGTCTCCATTCCCGTTCCTACAACTGGTGCTTCTGTTGTTAATAACGGTACTGCTTGACGTTGCATGTTCGATCCCATAAGAGCACGGTTCGCATCATCATTCTCAAGGAATGGGATTAATGCTGTCGCTACCGAAAACACCATCTTTGGCGACACATCCATATAATCAAATGCTGTTTTTTCATATTCCTGTGTTTCTTCTCTAAATCTACCTGAAACATTTTTGTGTACAAAGTATCCTTCTCCATCAAGTGCCTCATTGGCTTGGGCTACGTGATAGTTCTCTTCTTCGTCTGCTGTCATATAAACAACATCTTCTGTTACTCTTGGATTCTTCGCATCAGTTTTATCTATTTTTCTGTATGGCGCCTCTATAAACCCATACTCATTAATTCTCGCATAAGTCGCAAGAGAGTTAATCAGTCCGATATTTGGTCCCTCTGGCGTTTCAATTGGACACATTCTTCCATAATGAGAATAATGAACGTCACGCACCTCGAATCCTGCACGATCTCTAGAAAGACCTCCTGGACCAAGCGCCGAAAGACGTCTCTTATGTGTCAATTCTCCTAGAGGATTGTTCTGATCCATGAACTGTGATAATTGAGATGAACCAAAGAACTCTTTCACCGCTGCTGTAACAGGCTTAATATTAATCAGCGATTGTGGCGAAATCCCCTCCATATCTTGAGTAGTCATTCTCTCACGAACCACTCTCTCCAATCTCGAAAGTCCAATTCTATATTGGTTTTGCAACAATTCTCCTACTGCACGAATACGTCGGTTCCCTAAATGATCTATATCATCTTTATGTCCCATATCATATTCTAAATGGATATTGTAGTTAATCGATGCTAAAATATCTTCTTTTGTCACGTGCTTTGGAATTAATTCAGCAATATTCTTCTTGATTTCTTCTTTTAACTCATCCACATCTCCTGCAGTCTGGTTAATAATTTCCATAATTGCTGGGAAATAAACAGCTTCATTAATCTGTAGTTCTGCTTTTGCAATCCCTGTAACAGCCTCGATATCTACCATAAGGTTTGAAAGAACTTTTACATTACGCTCTTCTCCTAGTGGATTTAACAATACTACGTGTGGCGCTCCAGAGTTTTGAATCGCTTCTGCTAATTCTCTAGTAACTTCAGTTCCCGCAGTAGCTACCACTTCTCCAGTCACAGCACTAACCACATCCTCTGCTAGTACCTGATCTACTATTCTATATTTTAACGCTAATTTCTTATTGAACTTGTAACGCCCTACTTTAGCCAAGTCATATCTTCTTGAATCAAAGAACATGCTTGTGATTAAACTCTCTGCTGAGTCAACTGCAAGCGGCTCACCTGGACGAATTTTTTTGTATAACTCTAATAGACCTTCTTGATAATTTTCAGAAGTATCTTTCCCAAAACTCGCCATGATTTTTGGTTCTTCTCCGAACAACTCGATAATTTCTGGATTTGTTCCAATTCCTAGTGCACGAATCAACACTGTGATTGGCACTTTTCTCGTTCTATCTACACGCACGTAGAAAACGTCATTGGAGTCAGTTTCGTACTCTAACCAAGCACCACGATTTGGTATTACTGTAGACGAGTATAACTCTTTCCCTATTTTATCGTGCGCAATTGCATAATAAATCCCTGGTGAACGAACAAGCTGACTTACAATTACACGCTCTGCACCATTGATTACAAATGTCCCTGTTTCTGTCATCAAAGGTAAATCTCCCATGAAAATTTCATGTTCGTTGATTTCATCCGTTTCTTTATTATACAGTCTTACCTTTACTTTTAGAGGTGCTGCATATGTTGCATCACGTTCTTTGCATTCCTCGATGGTATACTTTACATCATTTTTGCACAATGTAAAATCTACAAACTTCAAACTTAAAATTCCACTGTAGTCTGAGATTGGGGAAATATCTTCAAATACTTCCTTTAATCCCTCCTTTAAAAACCACTGGTAGGAATCTTTTTGTACTTCGATCAAATTAGGCATTTGAAGTACTTCTTTTTGTCTTGAATAGCTCATACGAGAACTTTTTCCGGTTGTGACAGGACGAATTCTGTTTTTCTCCATTAACGTTTCACTCCTTGCTTATTTATTGAACACAAAAAGCTTTGTGTTACCTACATTACACACACCACATGGCATATTTCTCCACAATAGTGCATTTTTAACTGTAACACAAAGCTTTATGCTTGTCAATCATATTTTCATCTTTTTCAAACTTATTCAGGTTTATCACTAACTTGTGTGGTTGCCAGTTTAAACACTCGTCATCTACCACTGCAAAAAAGAGACAAATCCTAAGATTTGCCTCTATAGTCTCTTTATTTAGATTACTTAAGCTCTACTACAGCGCCTTCGCCTTCTAATTTAGCTTTGATTTCTTCCGCTTCTGCTTTAGTAACTCCTTCTTTAACTGCTTTAGGAGCTGAATCTACAACTTCTTTAGCTTCTTTCAATCCAAGTCCTGTGATTTCACGAACAACTTTGATCACTTTAACTTTTGATGAACCTGCTGATGCTAAGATTACATCAAACTCATCTTTCTCTTCTGCTGCTCCAGCATCTCCACCTGCTGCTGCAACCACTACACCTGCTGCTGCAGATACACCAAATTCTTCTTCACATGCTTTTACTAATTCATTTAATTCTAATACTGATAATTCTTTGATCGCTTCGATCATTTCAGCTGTTGTTAACTTTGCCATTTTTTCTACCTCCATAGATAATTATTATTTAATATTCTTTTGCATTCATTCTACATGAATTACTCTGCTACAACTTCTTCTGTTGTTGCTTCTTCTGTTGCAACTTCTTCTGTCGCTACTTCTTCTGCTGGCGCCTCAGCCTCTACAGGCTCTCCACCTTTTTCAGCGATTTGATTAAGCACACGTGCAAAATTCGTAATCGGAGACTGGATACTTCCAAGTAATTTCGAAAGTAACTCTTCTCTTGAAGGAACTTTTGAAATCTCAATCATTCCGTCAGCGTCGTATACAGCACCTTCTACAACACCTGCTTTCACTTCTAACGCTTTCGCTTCTTTTGCAAATTTGCAGATAATTCTTGCTGGTGCAGTTGCATCTTCATTAGAGATTGCAATTGCGCTTGGTCCTTCAAGATACTCTTCTAAACCTGCGAACGCTGTACCTTCAAACGCTCTTTTCATCATTGTGTTTTTGTAAACTTTATACACAATTCCTGCTTCTCTAAGCTCTTTACGTAACTTAGTATCTTGCTCAACTGTGATCCCACGGTAATCTACCAATACGACAGATTGCGCATCTTTCACATCTTCAACAATGCTTTGAACGATAGGTTGTTTTAATTCAACTTTTGCCATCTTTATACCTCCTTATAGATTTACTACCGATTACATAAGGTTTGTATCATAGCTATTTGCCATATAAAAAACCTCTATGCCATTCAGACACAGAGGTTTACAATTCCATAGATATTTACAAGCATTCATTTGCTATAAATAAAATCGTAATCTCCTCGGTAGGCAGTTTCACTTTACGCCATACGGCACCTACTGTCTTCGGCAGTTCCGAATAACATAATAACAAATTTTTCTTTTTGTGTCAAGGATTTTTCATTCATTATAGCATTTTTCTTTGGTTCAACCAGAATCCACAATAAAAAACAAGGCCTTTTGACCTTGTTTTTTATGTTTCTTATAATTTCGCTGTATTAATTTTGATTCCAGGTCCCATTGTAGATGTTAAAGTAACACTCTTCAAGAACTGTCCTTTAACAGCTGCTGGTTTAGCTTTATTAATAGCGTCCATAAGCGTTTGGAAGTTGTCCGCTAATTGCTCTTCTGTAAAAGATGCTTTTCCAACTGGTACGTGAATAATGTTTGTCTTATCCAATCTGTACTCAATTTTACCTGCTTTAATGTCTTCGATAGCTTTTGTAACATCCATTGTAACTGTTCCTGCTTTAGGGTTTGGCATTAAACCTTTTGGTCCAAGAACACGTCCAAGACGACCAACAACACCCATCATATCTGGTGTAGCAACAACTACATCAAATTCAAACCAACCTTCGTTTTGAATCTTCGGAATCAACTCGTCTCCACCTACGTAATCTGCTCCTGCTGCTTTCGCTTCTTCTGCTTTAGCATCCTTAGCAAATACAAGGATACGAACCTTCTTTCCTGTTCCGTGTGGTAGTACAACTGCCCCACGAATCTGTTGATCTGCGTGACGTCCATCACAACCAGTTCTGATATGAGCTTCGATTGTCTCATCAAATTTTGCTACTGCAACTTTTTTTACTAACGCAACTGCTTCGCTTGAGTCGTAAAGATTTCCTCTTTCAACCAATTTAGCAGTTTCTGTATATTTTTTTCCTCTTTTCATTCTAAAAACCTCCTAGTGGTAATCACGGGAATTCCCTCCCACGTTTCTTCATTTACAAATTACTCTTCTACTACTACACCCATAGAACGGCATGTTCCTGCGATCATGCTCATAGCTGATTCAATTGTAGCTGCATTCAAATCAGGCATTTTTGTTTCTGCGATTTGTCTCACTTGCTCTTTTGTGATTTTTGCAACTTTATCTTTTTGTGGTACTCCCGAACCAGACTTAATGTTACAAGCTTTCTTAATAAGAACTGCTGCTGGTGGAGTTTTTGTAATGAAGCTAAAGCTTCTGTCATTGTAAACTGTGATAACAACAGGGATAATCATATCTCCTTGATCTGCTGTTTTCGCGTTAAATTGTTTTGTAAACTCTACAATGTTTACACCGTGTTGTCCTAGAGCTGGTCCAACTGGTGGTGCTGGTGTTGCCTTTCCAGCAGGAATTTGTAACTTAATATAACCTTCGACTTTTTTTGCCATTTCAATTTACCTCCTCGTGGTGTTTAACGGGGATTTCCCTCCCACTTTTTTGAATTTGAATACTAATCCATCTTTTTTACATCTGCGAAACTTAATTCTACTGGTGTTTCGCGACCAAATAGCTCTACATTGATTTCTAAACTTTGCTTAGATTCGTTCACGCTCTTAACTGCGCCAACTGTTCCAATCCAAGTTCCATCTGTGACAGTAACAACATCACCTATCTCAAATGCCACAACAACACTCGACTGATTAATTCCAAGCGGAACCATCTCTGCCTCTGTCAGTGGTACTGGCTTTGATCCTGGGCCTACAAATCCTGTAACCCCTCTAGTGTTTCTCACTACATACCAAGTGTCATCATTCATAATCATATGAAGCATAACATACCCTGGAAACAGTTTCTTTTGAACCGCTTTTTTCGCTCCGTTACGAACCTCTACAACTTCTTGCATAGGAACACGAACCTCTAAAATCTGGTCTTCTAAGTGCCTGTTCTCAATCGCCTTATCAATGTTGGCTTTCACTTTGTTTTCATACCCTGAATAGGTATGAACTACATACCATTTTGCTTCTGCCATACAATCACCTTCCATATTGCTTTTCTACTTACTAACGAGTAATAATAAAGTCAATTCCCATTTGTACTAAATAGTCAATAATCGCTATTATCCCACCTAGTAATACAGAAACAATAATAACCGCTGTTGCTTCTTTTGCAACCAATGCTTTGTTTGGCCAAATAATCTTCTTAAACTCTGTTTTCAACCCTTTAAACCAACTGGTTTTTTGAGTCTTATCTGTTTTCAATTCGCCCATAACATTCTCTTCCTTCCACGATTATTTTGTCTCTTTGTGCAATGTGTGTGATTTGCAGAACTTACAATACTTCTTTGTTTCCATACGATCAGGATGATTCTTCTTATCCTTCGTCATGTTGTAATTACGTTGCTTACAATCTGTACATTCTAATGTGATTCTTGTGCGCACAACTTCCACCTCGCTTTAATTTTATACTTAGTTCACGTGTTTCAATCTCATTTTTTCTAAAATCACAAGGTCTTATCCTCATCATTTTAGGCATAAAAAAAAGACCTAACTTCCAATACGCTCCAGTAGTATAACATACATTTGTCGTCATTTCAAGTCTTTTTAAGTTTTTTATAGTGTTCTATAATTATACAACATTCGATTGTTAGAATCAATCATTATTTTAAAATTCAGGAGATTTCAAATGAAAAAACAGCTTAACCTTTTAGAAGGTAATGTTTCCAAGTCACTTACAAAATTAGCACTTCCAATTATGGGCACCTCTTTAATCCAAATGGCTTATAATATGGTAGATATGGCTTGGATCGGTCGACTAGGCAGCGATGCCTTGGCTTCAGTCGGAGCTGCTGGAATGTTCATGTGGCTTGCAAACGGCTTATCTTTAATCGCAAAGATAGGTGGTCAAGTACATACAGGACAACAACTAGGTGCCAATCGTAAAGATTTAGCTAAAAATTATATTACACATGCTTTTCAACTCAATATCATATTAGCTGTTCTCTATGGCATATTTTCCATATTATTTTCTGATGCCTTAATCGGTTTGTTTAATTTGAATTCGCCTACAGTAGTAAATGATGCTCAAAGCTATTTACGAATCACCTGCGGTATCGTAATTTTTTCCTATATAAACCAAACTTTCACTGGCATTTACACAGCGATAGCTTCTAGCCGCACAATCTTGACTTGTACTTTTGTGGGCTTATTTATTAACTTAATCCTAGACCCACTTCTAATTTTCGGAATCGGACCGCTTCCTGGATTTGGTGTAATAGGTGCCGCCATTGCTACTGTTTTCGCGCAAGCAATCGTTACTGTTTTATTTATTATCAACGCAAAGTCAAATGATCTCTTTCGAGGCTGTAATATTTTGTCTTTCAAAATGAAAAAGGATTACTTATTACCTATTATAAAAGTTGGACTTCCAACCTCTCTCCAAAGTATGTTATTCACTGCAATCTCTATGACTATCTCGCGACTCATTGCCAGTTATGGAGATGCGGCAATTGCAATACAACGTGTTGGAACTCAAGTAGAATCTCTTTCATGGATGGCTGCTGATGGTTTTTCTGCTGCCGTCAATTCATTTATCGCCCAAAACTACGGTGCCAAAAATTACAAACGTGTAAAGCAAGGCTATAAAAGTGCCATGATTCTTGTATCTTTATGGGGAATCTTTACTACACTTGTTCTTTTACTTTTCCCTGAGCAGATATATGGATTTTTCATCCACGACAACAATATTATTTCGCTCGGAGTCGATTACCTTATCATCCTTAGTTTTTCTCAACTATTTATGTGTATAGAAATCGCCACAAATGGAGCTTTTGCTGGAATCGGTCGTACTGTTCCACCATCAATCATCAGTCTAACATTAACGGCTGCAAGAATTCCACTTGCGATCTATTTAACTACAACTATACTAGGCTTAAATGGTATTTGGTGGAGCATCACCATTTCTAGCATTTTAAAAGGTATTACTTTATTCATTTATTACATATTTACATTAAAAAAAGATTTCCCCAATAGCTCGGAGTGATTATTATAGGAATTTTACCGCAGTTCCATAAAGCATCACTTCTGAAGCACCTTGAGTAACCGCACTTGAACTACACCTAACTGCTACCACTCCATCTGCTCCTAGTTTTTCAGCTTCCGCGCACATTCTTTGTGTTGCAACATCTCTCGCCTTGTCCATCATCTCTGTGTAAGTTGTCAACTCTCCACCTACAATTGTTTTAAACCCACTTAACAAGTCTTTTCCTACATGTACAGATTGGATACATTGTCCTTTTACCATCCCAATTGTGTGAATTTCTTTTCCTGTTATAAAATCTGTAGTTACTAAAATCATTAATATTCCCTCTCTTTCTTTTTCTCAGTATTATTATATTTTTATTTTCCTTAAAAGTCAATCTGTAGAAAGCATTGCTTTTTTCTTACAAACTCAGTATAATTTCATTAATACATTTAATATTAAATCCATGTAAAATAAACGAAAAGGTGGGCATTATCCATGAAGAAAAAAGCAGTTGTAGCCCTAGGTCATCGCGCACTAGGAACTACTTTACCCGAACAAAAAGAATCTGTCAAAAAAAGCGCTGTAGTAATTGTTGACTTAATCGAAAAAGACTATCAAGTAATTATTACTCACAGTAACGCTCCACAGGTTGGAATGATCCATACCGCCATGAACGAGTTTGGCATCAGTCATGAAGCATACACTGCTGCCCCTATGTCTATCTGCTCAGCTATGAGTCAAGGTTATATTGGGTACGATTTACAAAATGCTATACGGGAAGAATTGATTAAACGCGGTATCTTCCGTACCGTATCTACAATCGTGACGCAAGTCTTGGTAGACCCTTATGACGAAGCTTTTTCTACTCCTTCAAAAACAATCGGTCGTGTACTTACTAAAGATGAAGCTGACATTGAAGAATCTAAAGGTAACTATGTAATAGCAACCGAGTCTGGCTATCGCCGTATTGTAGCTGCACCAAAACCAACTGATATCATCGAAATCGATGCTATCAAAGCTCTCCTAGACGCAAATCAAATCGTTATAGCTTGCGGTGGTGGCGGCATCCCTGTCCTCGAACAAGGTTCACACCTAAAAGGAGCCAGTGCTGTTATCGAGAAAGATTTAGCTGCAGGCAAAATGGCTGAACTTGTAGGCGCTGATGAATTAATAATCTTAACCAGCGTTGAAAAAGCAAGTCTTAATTATAAAAGTGAAAACGAAACTCATTTAGGGGCTGTTTCTGTTGCTGATGTAAAAAAATATATGACAGAAGGTCATTTCGGAGTTCACACTATGTTGCCAAAAATGGAAGCCAGTGTAAACTTTGTATCTTCTGGCACTAATAAAAAAGCACTTATCACTTGTTTTGATAAGTTGAGCGAATGTATTGCCGGTAAAACAGGTACTATCATTCAATAATTAATTTTGTATTTAAGGGGAGTATACAAATGAGTAATAGCAAAAAAGAAAAAATTATTATCGTCAGTCACAGCTTTCTAAATGATGCTGTACGCACAAAAGGGGAAAACGAACATGAATTTGCACAAAGAAGACTTGCAAAGAGATCTTTTATCAAAAAGATGATTATGGACGATGTAGACATCATTCAACTACCTTGCCCCGAATTCACAATCTATGGTGCTAATCGGTGGGCACAAACCACATCGCAACTCGACACAGTTCATTTTCGCACTGTAGCAAGAGACTTACTTCGCCCTATTGTCGAACAACTAGTGGAGTATGCTAAATACCCAAATCGTTTTGAGATTATTGGAGTTATGGGCGTAGATGGCAGTCCTAGTAGTGGAATCAATTACACTTACGATGGTAATTGGGGCGGAGAATTATACAACAATCCATTTATCGAATACACTATCAATTCCATAAAGAAAGAGAATAAACCTGGTATCCTAATTACAGTCTTTAAAGAATTGTTAATTGAACACAAGTTAGCTCTTAACTTTTATTCACTGGAAACATATCCAGCGAAAACCACTGCAAGTAATTATAACTTTATGGATATCAAATTGAATGAGGATAAAAATGACTAGAATCTAGTCATTTAATCAGTATAATAAAACCCATGAGATATTGCACATCGCAATTCACTCATGGGTTTGTTGATACAACAAATACCTACACTCTATAAAATTTCAGTAAGATTTTTAATAATTCGCTCATCTATCTTATTCTCTCTGACATAGTCATATACAGATCTTGGCACTAAATGATCCCACTGTTTATAAAAGCCGATTTTTCTTCTAACTTCTGCACCAGTAATTCCTTTCTCGGATAATGGGCGTCTCCAAAGTACTTCTACATCTAGTCCTAAATCCCTTAAAATCTCACACTTTTCTTCTCCCCACGAGTCATGTATCGTCATAAAATAGCGCGCATCTTCTGGAGAGTATCCTAATAATATATCTGGCCTATTTATTGGAAATGGAATAATCTTAAATTCATCTCTCGGCACACCAAACTGTGTCAATGCCGATTCAATCATCTCATATCTCTCTAAATATGTCATTGGATTATTAATCTTTTTAGAACGCTCTATGTCATTGATCGTTTCACGTGTATATGCATGGTCAGGATTTGTGATTCCTATATACAAAACTTTACATCTCATTTTCGCTGCTAAAATATACTCAATTTCTTTTAAGTGCAGCACTTGAAACCTTCCATGAACAACACCTTTTCTTACTACCATCTTCATTCTTGCGTCCCCCTTCGACAGTCTAATATCATTATATCAGAGATTTTAGAAATCGTATAGAATAATTTTATTTTTTTTATGCTAATCTTCGACACTTTTTACCACTCACAAATCCTTTACATCAAAAGATGAACCTATTTCATTCAATCGTCCATATCCAACCCTATTATTAGGAATATTCGTTTCGCCTAATAAACCTTTTGCACCTTTCCTGATAAAGGCTTTTACTTTCTCACCATACAAAAATCTATCATTTTTTTTAACAATTCCCCATTCCATTAATAAGGCTGCATTACCTGTTACAAACGGTGTTGCAAATGACGTACCTGACACCACTACATTGTTCCCATTTACTCCAACTGTACTAATATCAACTCCTGGGGCTACAATATCCGGTTTTACTAACAATGGCGTTTCTCCTTCTCCTCGTCCCGAAAAGCTGGCATAAGTAAGCGTTCTAGGGTCATAGGCCCCTACAGTTATGATTCGATTTGCTGTAGAGGGAATTGTTAGAGTCTGTAATTCGGATGGTTCCAGAAAACTAGTCCCTTTGCTCAAAACATTGTAACTTGGCAACCATAAATCATACTTTCCAGTAACCAATCTAATTGGTGTCATAATAATTCTCCATATTCCTGCTTGCACAAAGTCTTTCACTGGCAAAAACTCAATATATATCTCCTGCTCAATCGAACTCGGTGTCGGTTCCCCATAATAGATCAGTAACTCAGTCTCATTTGTCTTATATCGTTGCGAACCTATATTTTCATTTATAGGTCCAATCTTCTCCCCAGAGGGTGAAATCATTTCAATTTCTATACTATCTTCAAAATATTTCCATATTTGAACACTAATCGCTGTTTGATTTTCATCTACCCCCAGCTCTATCTGCTTTTCTGTCGATTCTTCTAAAACACCACTTGCATGGCCTGCCACATTTCCCTCGTTTCCAGAACCTACACAAATAGTCGTTTTCCAATAATTTGCAATATCATCTATAAATCGCTCTAACAAACTGCTACCCGAATGTGAACCATACGTATTTCCAAAACTTATATTAATAGCTAATGGTTTTCCATATTCGAGCGCCTTGGAAACCACATAATTCAACGCTTCCATAAGTTCAATCGTCCTAGGAAATCCACCTTTTTGAGGAACTCCCAATTTCACAACTATAATATCTGCGTTTGGTGCAACCCCTTTTGTTCCAACAGCAATTCCTGCCACAGCTGTACCATGCCCTGATATATCTACACTTGGAACTATTTTACTGCTTTCTATATATGTCGACTGATTTAGCGCCAAATCAATTTCATCTTTCGTATACTCTGTACCAATTATATACCCTAGTGGTGGGTTACCTGGAATTGTTTGATCCCATAGATTAAGTATCCTAGAACTCCCATCCTTGTTCCTAAACTCTTGACTTCGATAATCAATTCCTGAATCCAATATAGCTATAATGCATCCTTCTCCATTCAATTCTCTGGATTGATCTACACGCCTATCAATTGGTGCACTTTCTTTTTTCAGAAACTCTTCAAAAAATAGTGATTTAGGGTTTTCTATATACTCCACTTCTCCCAATTGAGCCAACTCTATAATCTTATCTTTAGATAATGTTAAAATTGCATATTCATTCAGTAGGTCTATCACAGAAATATTTTCATCTTTACTTTCCCACATATCACCTGAGTATTTCACAATAATATCCCACACATCATTTTGTGAATTATACCCAGTATTCAAGTTTAATGATTTTTCCCGCTCTTCTTCAGTCGCATCAAATGCTAAATTTAATAAGTTATCTATCTTTTGGCTGTTCATCAAAATCTCCAAGTTATTATTGCTTTTATAAAAACAATGTATGCTCTATGTATGTATTGCTATTCTTTTATTTCTGCTAACCGTTGCTCTATTTCTAGAAAAGTGCGGAATTCACCTGGGTTTTTCTGACATTTCTTTATTATTTTATGGAATCGGTGTGATTGGATTTTACTTAACTTGATTGGGTTATAAGGATTTGCTAATAGAATTTTAGCTATAATAGAAAAATCGATAAAGTCACCATCGATATCTAATAGATTATTATAATCGTGCATTTTGATTAGGTACTCTTTTATTTCGGTGTTCGTCTCTGCCTCTAAGTCAATTAGATATAACTTTTCATCAATCTCTCCTATTAGAATCGTATAAGTGCTAATATAACGAAACTGCTGCAAACTATTCCTTTGGTATGCATTTATAAGCAAGCATAATTCTTGCAAAATTCGCTTTGCCTTTTTGCAGTCTAGGTTGTTATCTTGTCTTAACCACCTCTCTAAAAGCTGACCTTTTGTAAAGTCCATTACCATGTGATAATGATTGCCTTTTTTTAATATGGATAACGTTTCGAAGTTCCCTTGAAATCTCATAGACATTCTCCTTTCGTCGAATCAGATTGTTAGATACTACTAGAAATGTACCCTTATCATATAATACACTCATGATAAGTTCAAGTTTATATGAACATTTTATTGCCATTTTCTACAGAATTCGTTATAGTTATCTTGATTATTAATTAAACAAGGAGGCAAACAATGAAAAAAAATGTATTAGTAGGTCAATCAGGCGGACCAACCGCAGTAATAAATGGTAGTTTATACGGGGTTGTAACGGAAGCGTTAAAGCATAATGATGCTATTGACACAGTTTATGGAATGATTAATGGAATCGAGGGGTTTCTTAATAAAAATGTTATGAAAATAACCAAAGAGGATTCTGAAGAATTCGAATTTGTTAAGACGACGCCAGGTTCGTACTTAGGATCTTGCCGTTTTAAATTACCAGAAGATTTAAACGACGAGGTATATAGCAAGCTATTTAAAAATTTCGATGAATATAACATTGGATACTTCTTTTATATAGGTGGTAATGATTCAATGGATACAGTAAGCAAACTTTCCCGCTATGCCGAAAAGATTGATAGCCCTATCCGTTTCATAGGTGTTCCAAAGACTATCGATAATGACTTAGTATTGACTGATCATACACCAGGATTTGGTAGTGCTTCTAAATATGTTGCTACTACTGTTAGAGAGATTGCAATCGATGCATCTGTATACGATAATAAAAAATCAGTTACTATCGTTGAAATCATGGGTAGACATGCTGGATGGTTAACTGCAAGTTCTGTGTTAGCTCGTAAATTCAAAGGCGACAACCCTATCTTAATATATCTTCCTGAAGTTGCTTTTAACGAAGATGACTTTATCGCAAGTGTAAAAGCTAACCTAGAGACTACACCTAATTTAGTTGTGTGTATTTCTGAAGGTATTAATGATGGAAATGGTACATTCATCTGTGAGCGTGCTAGCGAAGTCGGCGTAGATAATTTCGGACATAAAATGTTAACAGGTTCTGGTAAATATCTTGAAAATCTCGTGAAAGATAAACTTGGTGTAAAAGTTCGTTCTGTAGAGCTTAACGTAAGCCAAAGGTGTTCTTCTGCTTGTCTTTCAGCTACCGATTTAAATGAATCAATCGGTGGTGGTGCACACGGTGTACTTGCTGCACTTAACGGTGAAACTGGAAAAATGATAAGCTTCGAGCGCGTATCTACTAGTCCTTATGAAATGAAATACGGAACACAAGATGTAAATCTTATCTGCAACCAAGAAAAGGGTGTACCTACAGATTGGATTTGCAATAACGGTTCTGATATTACAGATGAATTTGTTGCATACGCAAGCCCACTAGTTCAAGGTTCTGTTGAAGTACCTATGGAAAATGGACTACCTCAATTTGCTTATAGAAAATAAAAACAGACTTTTAAGGAATGCTATACGCATCAATGATTCCATTTGGAAATTGATACGTATAGCATTTCTTTCTGTCCTTTCTACTCAGATTATCTTATTTCCCAACAGCCTTGTTAACTTTTTGTTCACATTTATTTCAAAAAACATTCATTCGGTAAACATTTTCTATTCACGTTTATCATCTATACTTAAACATATCAAACAAGCGGTGTTTGGTACCAAATAAGAATATTAATATTTGGAAAACTTTTTCATAATACATGCCGGATGTCAGCGGGACACTCCGGCATCCTCCCTTTCTAGAGATATTTTTGCATATTAAAGTAGCAGGCTTTTTCGCCTGCTACTTATTTATACTTTTCTATACAAGTGTCGTGGTATCCCATCAACCATAACTGGTGAAACATCTCCCTGAATTAGAGGCTTTACATAGGAAATAAACTCATTTGTCACATATGTTCCCTCTTCATTTACCCATTCTCTAGGTACTAGCTTCTCATCATTCGCAATCTTATGAACATCTTTCAGCTCTGTTCCACTTTGATAAGGGTCATCTGAGAGTCTTACTATCACTACCATCTTCCCTGTGTCTCCCTCATCGGCTGCTTTTACTGCAGCTCCACCTACTTGATAACCTTCCAAGATATCCACTCTAGATGCTAAATGAGATGCTGATCGCTGCAATGTACTTAATTCTATCGATCTTGTCTTACAACCAATTTCACCCGCTACATAACTAGCTAAATAGCTTGCAGTTCCCGATAATTGCTTGTGACCAAATGCATCAACAAAATCTACACTTGAACCAAGTTCACATACATATCTTCCATCTTCTAATTTAATTCCCTCTGATACAGCAACTACCACAGATGCTTTCTTTTCCAAGAGCGCTTTTACTTTTTCTAAAAATCTATCTAAATCAAAGTCCAGCTCTGGAAGATACATAAGATCAGGGCCTGTGCAATCTTCTCCACACGCTAAAGCTGCTGCCCCTGTAAGCCATCCTGCGTTCCTTCCCATAATCTCTACAATACTTACAAGACCTTTCGGATACTCTAAGCAGAAACCATCTCTGATAATCTCTTTTACTGATGTCCCTATATACTTAGCCGCGCTTCCGTATCCAGGAGTGTGATCCGTCAATGCCAAATCATTATCAATTGTTTTGGGACACCCAATAAAACGAGTAGTGTGACCGGTCACAATTGCATAGTCTGACAACTTTTTAATTGTATCCATCGAGTCATTTCCTCCAATATAAATAAATGCCTCTATGTCTAGCTTATCTAGTATCTCAAAAATTTTTTCGTACAGTTTCATATCTTGATGTATATCTGGTAATTTGTATCTACACGATCCTAAAAAAGCTGCTGGTGTTCTCTTAAGTAACTCCACGTCTAGCTCACTTGTGATATGCTCTGATAAATCGATATAACGCTCTTCCAATAACCCTTGAATTCCATACAGCATACCGTATACTTTTTTAGCACCTCTGTCTTTTGCTGTACGATACACACCCGCCAAGCTTGAATTAATTGCCGCTGTTGGCCCACCTGATTGTCCTACAATTACATTTCTAACCATCAAAAAACCCTCCTGCTCCTCTATTCAGTTCTTGAATTAACTAACTTATTTTCATTTTAAGTCATATTGACAGATTTGTAAATTGATTAATATTTTATTTTCAGCTTTTATTTTCGACAAGCTTTTCCCATTTCCGTTTACTTATGAATGTACCAACCATATCTTCTGCTGTTTTTACTACATCATCTTCAAATTCCATAAATTGTAATAGCTTAATTGCATTCCTAGTCTGAGAAGGGCCCTTCTTTATCAAGTAATCAAAGAAAATACCATCATCTGTAATCTGCTCCGAAAAATGATAATTATCATAGATATTCTTCAAAATCTCCGTCAACTCTATATCATGAGAAGCAACCATACAAAGACAGTCCTTTTGGCTTAATTGCTTCAATACTGCTGCTGATGCTGCAATGCGCTCAATCGTATTAGTCCCTTTCAATATTTCATCAATAAAGCATAGACAAGGTGTTTCTTCAATCGTATCCAAAATCCGCTTCAAAGACTTTATTTCTGTCACAAAATAGCTATCGCCTTCAGTTATATGATCTCGTACTGCCATAGATGTCATTACTAATGAAAATCTTGACTGATAACTACTTGCAGTACAAGTATAAATACTCTGTGCCAATATACCGTTAATTGCAACTGCTTTTAAAAATGTTGACTTCCCAGATGCATTCGAACCTGTAATAATACAGTTATTTTTGATATCTATCGTATTTGTAACTGGCTCTTGAATCATAGGATGATACAAATCACTGATTTCAAAAATATTGTTTACTCCAAATTTAGGTCTACAGTAAATCGGCAGACTCTTTCTATAAGAAAGAATACTTATCATAGCATCGAGTTCACCAAAACATTCATATAACTTTTGATATCTCTCTCTGTTCTTTTTTATATAATTCAACGCCTTGTTATACTTTCTAACCTCTGTCAGAAAAAGGATTTTGATATACTCTGTCAGAAATTCAAACTCTGTCAGACCTCGACTTGATACCATTGGTATTTTTCGCTTCAGACTTTTAAACACCTCATAATTTTCAAGTAACTCTGTGGTCTTAAATCTAATTTCAACATCATCAATTTTTTTAATCATATTGCAACAGCGAAGCATTGAACTAAAGTATCCTAATGTATATAGACCCAACTCAGTTTTTTGCTTTGAGTAAAAATAAACACAGATATTGATTATCGTAGCTAAAATCAATATTCCAACTCCTATATTCCAGTTTAAAAAAAGTGTGAGAATGCTCAAGATAGGTAATGCTCCTAACACTGTATATAACCAGGCATTTTTTATAGGTTCAACTTCTGTTTCTTCAAAGAATATAGTTAATCCGTTATAGTTTTTCTTCCCTAATTTACACAAAATCGCTTGTATCTTTAGTCGTAACTCTTTATTTTTCTCTAAAACTGCAATTGCTGCTTCTCTCTTTTCCAATTTGTCTGACTCATATTCCGATGTATGTAACAGTTGGTATAAATATTCCTCTCCTATTGAAGTATGACATGCGTTCATTCTACGAAATACCTTATCCATTTCAAGGTCATCCCAAGTGATATCGTCCACTTGCCTCTTATCATTCACAGATAGTCGACAAAAATCATAATACGACCTTATGCTCCCCAAATCATAGTCTTGCCTTTCTGGAATTTGCCCAAATGATGCCTCCAAATAAGCTCTTGTCCTTTTCTTTGCGGTTAGCAAGTAATGAATTGGACCCACAAGTAAAACGATTGCTATTCCTATAACTCCTCCTATATATGCCATAGACTTTCTCCCTCATTTCTTTTGTTACCAGTAGCTTTGCTTTATCTTTCTTTTGTAATCTCTTGATAATAAGTTTCTGTGATTTCTTCACTCTGTCCATTAAAATATACATATGTTTCATCTTTTAACTCTAACTCAATGTATAGTGGAACGTCCAATAATATCTCTAGTTTTGCATTTCCTATTCCTCTTATTCGGTAATCTCCTGCTCGCACTCGTTCTGTTGAACTTCCTTTTATTCTATGTGTAGGCGGTAGCTCTGTAATTAATTTCACGCTTTCCACCTCTTTTAATCCTATATACAATGTATCATCTATTCCCTCTATGATTATCGTATCCTTTTTCAAGGTCATCTCTGGTACAAAAAAATCAGCCGCCATCATAATCAAGGTACTCCAAACAATCACCCCAACAGTAGCTACCGCTATTCCGATCATAATTATTTTCCCTGCAGTACGACCCAAGTTAATGGTTAGTCCAATTCCTACCTTTTTAGGAACCCACACTCTTTTATCATGTGGATTACAGTACATAAACATCGTCCAATATTCATCATCTTCTATATCGAGTTCATTTTCGTTATTATTGATGATTTTTTCTTGCTCCGCTTTTATTTTCTTCTGAGTACGAATCAAGTATATTACTACACATATCGGCATAAAAATAGATACTAAAAGAATATACCCTATCTGCATTGAAAGATGAATTTCATCTGTAAAATACAACTCATTTGCCGGCATAAACAGTGCAGGTAGATATATAATTGCACTCCACGAAAATACTAGCCATACCTTACTCCATTCATGCCTATATATTCTGTTTGCAGCAATGTTAATTTCTGTATCTTCACTATAGACTACAGTGGGTAAATTACGGTAAATAATATAAAGTATAATACCACATAGGTATGTAATTACCATGAGAAAAACACTTATTCCACCCTCACTCCATATAGACATTGGCATCATATATATCGAAGATACGGCGATTACTCCCAATGGAATAAGAAAGTAATACCATTTCACCAAAAAAGAATTCTTTTTCCTACTCACTTCTGTGTCGACACGGATAACGCCTTCACTAGGTAGATTCCAACCTTCCGTTTTTTTCAATTCTACTAGCATATTTGAATGTCGATTTAGTTCAGCTGTATATACAAAAATCATTCCAAATATATAAATCCAAAACCATAGCATTGTAAATGAATAGTATCCTCTTATAGGGTAACCTACAAGTAGCAATAACAAGAATATCCATATCTTCTTTTTTCTTTTCTTCTCATATATCCCAACGATTTCCTTCACTCTATCATCATTCCAATGTGCTTTATGTAGTTTTACACCTAAAATATTGTTCCCATTGGGACTCATATTTTCTTTCATGGTAAAATGTATAATCAATAAAATAAATACATTTGAAACAAGTAATATCCAAAATAGCATCGCTTCTCCTCCTATTATATCTCGGTTAACAGTTCATTGGAACTAATCTGTAAACTAGCCAGCATCTTATCGCACGCATCTAGCAAATACTCATTAGAGCACCCCTTCAATCTAGCCTCTGTCAACAGTAGTCTTAAATCTTCCTCAATTTTTTCTTCAAAGTAGTTCCCCTGCGCTCCTTCATGAGTAAGCAGAATTTTAGCACCATTTCTTCTATCAGTCTCTATAAATCCCTCTTTCTTCAAAATTCCGTATGCCTTACTTACTGTCATATTATTGACTCCGATATCAATTGCCAATTGCCTTACTGTTGGTAAGTTCTCCCCAATCTTGTAATTCCCTTCACCAATATTCAAGACAATTTGATTTCGTAATTGCAGATAAATAGGCGTATCGCTCTTCATATCTAATTTCAAAATCATATACCACACCTCCTTTTGTATTATTGATTATAATACAAAGCAAACAAAATAACAATATATACTGTTCTTGATATAATATAAAATATACTTACTATAATAAAAAACACTAAATTCTTTTTTCTACTGCAAATATAGCAGCTGCACCTCCTGTATGTACAAATACTATATCATTCTTTCCTTTAAAATAATCTTCTTCTAATAATGTAACAAACTTGCTAAATGCCTTCCCTGTATAAACTGGATCAAGCAGTATTCCTAATTCTTTCGCCATCTGATCCATAGCTGGAATATCTTCTGGGTTTGGAATTGCATACCCCTCTCCAACGTGGTAGACAATTTCCAACTGCTCTTCTTGTATCGTAAAATCCATCCCTAGTAATTTGTTGGCTTCATCTACCAGATTCATCACTATTTTTTTGAAATCATCAGTGGCTATTCCAATGCCAACCACTTTGGCATCCATTAGTTTTTTCTTACTTCCAAGAACTAATCCAGCAGTCGTACCTCCCGATCCAGTGGCTGATACCAGATAATCACATTTATGATTAATACTCTTCATATGCTCACTTATCTCTTCTACGCACGAAATATAACCAATACTTCCTAGAGCATTAGAACCACCCATTGGTATAATATAACCTTTTCTACCATTAACCTTTAATTCTTCACATTTTTCTTTCATCACCTCATAAATAGCTTCATAGGAATCCACATCTACAAATTCTACTTGTGCACCATAGATGTCATTCAGTATTAAATTTCCTTTTCTCTCTATCTTTCCCTTATGCTTAAGAAACAAAGTGGTACGCATATCTAAGCTAGCAGCACATGCAGCCGTTAGCATTGCATGATTTGATTGCGTACCTCCTGTGGTAAATACAGTATCACACCCTTGACTCTTCGCCTCTGCTAACAAATATTGTAATTTTCTTACCTTGTTTCCTCCTAGTGCAATACCACATAAATCATCTCTCTTTATCCAAATATCACGTCCGAACCGCTCACTGAGTCTTTCATGTTTTTGCATAGGTGTGGGATAGATCCCAAAAGAAAGCTTTTCTAATTGCATTCTCCTACTCCTCTCTTAACTATTACTCCTTTTGGTAATCGTAGTACAGACATTCTGGAATGTCAATAAACCAATTGTTTTGTAGATTATTTTTAAATAGTTATGGTATGATAATAAAAGTCTAAAAAAATCTCCCACTTGGGAACCGATTTCGTTCTACCACAGTCTAATTAGTGTATTGATTATCCGGAGAATCAATGTTAACGAAAGAAAATACCCTTACATTCGGGAGGAAGGAGATAGTTATGAAAGAAGATACCACTGAAAAACATCTATTAAACGCTATCACTAAAGGCGATAAAACAGCTTTTGTAAATTTGATGGAGCTACATAAATCTTCTCTGTATCGAACAGCTTCTGCTATTCTTCACAACACTGAAGACGTAGCGGATGCCATGCAAGAATGTTATTTAGCCGCCTATAAAAACTTAAATAAACTTAAAAATCCCAAATATTTCAAAACTTGGCTCACGCGTATACTCATAAGAAAATGTTTTGATATTCTAGCACATAACCGAACTATTGCTGAATTTACAGAAAGTGCTACTTTAGATAAAGAAAGCTTCTATGAAGAACCTTACTTCTCAACAAATAAAGAAAAATTCGAATTACCCGATGACTTACTTCCTGGCATACGAGATGAAGATAGGTTAGTACTGAATCTATACTATGGTATGGAGTTTTCTGTAAAAGAAATTGCTGAGATATTAACTATCCGCGAAGGAACGGTGAAATCTAGACTATCAAGGTCTAGAGAGAAAGTGAAAGAAAACTATATAAACCACTCGGAAGGAGGGTGTTACAATGAACTTTGAACATATGAATGATAAAGAATTGAAAGATTACTTCAAATCCACTGCCGATATACCCGCTACAGTAAATGAAAAATGGGATATAGCTAAGAATATGGTGCTAAATGATGACTTTGAGAGAGGCACGAAAAATAGACGAAAAATACTCCCCCTTGTTGTGAAGAGTATTTCAGCTGTTGCTGCCTCTTTTGTACTACTTCTAGGCGTTTGCTATGCAAATCCAGTTTTGGCACAAAATTTACCATTTGCAGAAAACATTTTAGAGTTTTTAGGCAATCGTTCCACCTCTGCAACTGACCCTTTTGTGGCCACCACCCCAGTATCTGATTTAGCCGAGAACACTGAAAGTAGTAATGCTACTACAGACGCCTACTCAGTGCTACAAACATACTCTGACGGTAATGTACTAGTGTTTTCTTTGAACATACCAATGGAAGAAGAATTTTCACATTTACCTTATATAACCCCTAATATGCAAATCAAAATCAACGGTGAGATAGCCTTAGCCTCAAACGATAACCTCCCTTCTATGCGCCTAACGAGCACTGGCACTGGATTTATAGGAGCTTTCAGTATTCCAATATCAGACATACTTCCCGCTAATACCAATAGTTTTACTCTTGAAACGGAAGTCACTGAACTGTCATATACTGACGAGAACACGTTAATATTATCTGAAACTGCTGAACTTCAAGGGCTTTCTCCTGATGAGCAATTAAAAGAACTTGAAAATTGGGATTTAAGAGAACTTCAAGCTTTATCTTATGAAAATCTCCCACCTGTTTATTTTGACACAGCGCTATCCTCATCCAATGAAGTAACCATTTCTAACGATAATCTCACAGTTTATGATATAGCTGAAGTACAAAATGACTGCACAATTAATACAATTACAACAAGTCCTGTCTCTACTTTCATTGATGCGGACATACCGGATAATGTGTTGATGCTTGTAACGGACAATATGGGAAACACTATCGAAAATATAATTCCTCAACGTTCTTTTTCGATATATCATCCTCTTTACACCGGTACTGAAAGTCTTAGTTTTGAGTTTATTAACATGGACAATAAAAATGAGGTTATCGCTAAAATCTCAGTTCCTATTACAAATGGCGGATATAAGGAAAAGACAGATGTGGATTCATCTAGTGTGATAAATAATGACGTAATTACATTTATCCCTGATATTTCTGCTTTAGCAATTTACGAAGGTGATTCCTATGAAAATCGTACTGCTGACGAAATCGTATATGGTCTAGATGAACCAATCGAGGTAACTACTGTAGATGATGGCACACAGATTCTAACAATCTCAAACTTACAAATATATGACTCTATAAGTGATGCGGGCATTGATCCAAGTGCTACTTTAGATAGCAGTACAGACAGTCAACCAGGAGCAAAATTCGTAACTATTGATGTTATAATTAATAACAATAATGCTGTAGGTATTGAATATAACGAAGGTGAAAATAATTTCTTCATCTCTTCATATATTTCCCCTGCCGCAAGGACTATCTACGATGATGAAGCAACACGCTACTCTAATCCATTACACACTGAGATAGCATACTTTGATAATGCCGGGAAAAGTGTAAAAGGATACTACAGTTTTGAACTCACAGGAGATGAGGTAATGACTGCAAAAGTCGGCTTCTTCTGGGATGAAAAGGCTCTCTCTGAAGATAACTTGCAATTGATGTTAGATAACCAAGATGGATATTCTATTATCGAAGTTTTAGAATAAAATACATTAAAAACAAGCGAGAGGTTGATAATTATTTTATCTACCTCTCCTTTATATATAATGTTGCAATATTCATAATGTCAGGTGGATAAAGGGACTTGCTAATGGCTTTTCCAATTCATGAATGGGCGAGGTGTTTAAAGAACTGAGCGCTATGCAAAAATACACCTATTAACTAGGTACATTCTTCCTAGCACCACTATATCCAACACCTGCTAATGACACAAGTCGTTTAAAGGGCTTAAATTGCATACCTGGCTTCAATATTGTTCTTTTTTTAGGGATAACAGAAGCAGTTTTTAGATACAACTCTACTCCTTTTTCACAATATTACGGCACTTTGGAAAATTTGAACATCCATAAAATTCTTCCCCTATATTATTTCCTCTTTTAGCAACTCTAAGAACCATCTCACTGCCACACTTCATACACATTAGCGATTGTTGCTTTTGATTATCTTGTTCATCCGTTTCCGTTGCTAGTTTAGAATCTCCTATTTGCGTTTTTACTGCTTCGTCTTTCATTTTTCTATATTTTTCAAGATAATTCTGTGGGTTTTCCTTATGCTGGCTTAGAAAGAATTCCGCTACTTGTATTACATCCTTTTCTTCTCCTTCATCTTTAGAATTATGCTCTTTTTTGATATACCTAACCAATTGATCCCCACTAATAATTTTATCCTTTATGTCCTTTGGCGCATATCTTATGTTAATTTTACCTGCTGCATTTGCCATCACTACTAGCGATACATAATTTTTGAAGCCGAATTTTTCAAATAATGCCTTTGTCAATATATTCTGCTTGCTATCATAACGAATTTTTCTAATTAAATCTGTATGTCGCTCACACTGCGTAATTGGCGAGTATATTTTCTTAGTTTGTTTCCCAACTTTCCTCATAAACTCTCCACTCTCTGTTACAGTCACATCTCCATACATATTTTTACATTCTAGTACATAATTCTTGTTTTTTGTCAAAACAAGAAAGTCAATTTGTCCACTTAGTCCGTTATGTTCGAAATACAAATCTTGTAGCACTAACATCGGAAATCCACTATTTTTCAATTCAAATAAAATAGCGTCTTCTCCTTTTTTTCCATATTCTAATTTACGAATCAACTGCTCAAGTTCTGCTTTTTCACTCTGAGCGCATATTTCAAGAATAGCTTTCAGTTCTAATATTTCATCTTCTATATTTGTTGATTCTTTTAATACTTGGCACTGTTTAATTTTATCAAAAATCCCCATTAGTTACTCTCCTCTAACGATTGTATGTCCCTCTAGTTCTCAATACAGTTTCTAACTCCAACTCAATCATTTTCTTACTGTTTCTCGCGGAAGGGTGAGTAATATTAATAATCTTATACACTGCATTAGAATCTGCTGATCTTGCTTCAGCACTTTTGACATCATACTCATCGAATAATATTTCCACTAATTTTGACGCCCAGTTTTGTTTTTGGAAATGTTTTCTTACAACTTTCTTCCTCTTCTAATCTATGTGCCT
>CAYJHQ010000025.1:0-41933 GCA_964369775.1 uncultured Lachnospiraceae bacterium | reverse complement strand
CAGCGCTCTATCCACTGAGCTATGGGTGCATATGAAACCATGTAATCATATCATATTCTTTGCCGTTAGTAAAGCAATCTTTGTTCTCTCGTACTATAAAAATACGCATAATCAGATAATACTTCTTCTTCCTCGAGCTGGGTCTCATTAATCTCTCGAATCATCTCCTCTAACTCTTCCTTTTTAGGGCTCTTGCTAAATGGAACAATTATAACCTCATGTATACTACTAGGTATTACATAGTAATCTTCACTCAAAAATTTAGCAATCGTCTCTAGAACCCCTTCGTAAAGAATACATGCAGCGCCTAAATTGCGATTTCTATTGGAAAGTACAAACATGCTCTCATCATTCTTTGATTTTCCTTCTTTTTCCTCTACTAAAAGCTCAGAGATTACACTAGTCATCGGTTGAAAATCTGATGGAAGCATCACTTCCGCATTTTTTAAAGCATCATCATATAACTCACTCAATTCCACCTTCCAACTATTTTTATGAGAATTCCTTACAACCATCGTAGCAATTCCTTTTTCGTTCTCATCTACTAACACGTAAAATACAATAGCTAAATCTAAAAATTTAACGTGCGGCAACTCATTGAGCAGATTTTGATTTTTTTCATAATGAACCACTTTAAACGCTAACTTCTCTTTTACTAGTTCATAGTTTTTTAAAAAATCACTATCAAATGATTGTTCTAATTTCACTTCATTTTGAATGGACATTATCTCATCGACAATCCCCTCTAAATTATCGGCCAGTGTCCATTTATCATAGAATTCCTCTAGATAAATTGCAGGTGCTATGTTTATCCCTTCTTCTTTTATAACTAGTCCTACTCTTTTTCTTCCATTGTTCTTTGTATTTTTGTGGATTTCAACCCTTGTGCTATCACCTACTCGCTCTCTTACTCTTTCTTCTATCGCGCACACAAATTCAGAATAATTCATATTCTCGCTCCTTATTTATACACGCTCTCTTCAGATATTGGAAAATGCACGAACTGTGCAATTGACGGCAGAACACTCTGCCAAAATGAATATTATGTGTTGATTATAAACTCAATTCAAATAAAAATCAAGTCAATTCAGGAAATTATTAGTAGAGAAAAACCCTCTAGGCGTTTTACTTAGAGGGTTTCATTTTCTATTATGCTCTTGATAAATAATCGCCTGTACGAGTATCAATCTTTAATACATCGCCTGTTTCACAAAATAGTGGTACATATACTGTTGCGCCTGTCTCTACTACAGCTGCTTTAGTAGCACCTTGAGCTGTGTCTCCTTTAAATCCTGGCTCTGTCTCAACAATAGCAAGTTCTACAAATAGTGGTGGCTCTACTGCAAATACGTTTCCGTTGTGTGAACAAATCTTTACAGAATCATTCTCTTTTACGAATTTAAGCGCATCTCCAATCGACTCTTCGTTCAATGCAATCTGCTCAAAAGTCTCTCCATCCATGAAGTGATATAATTCACCGTCATTATATAGGTATTGCATATCTTTTCTCTCAATATGAGCTTTAGGGAACTTCTCAGTTGGCCTAAATGTTCTTTCTACTACTGATCCTGACTTAATGTTTCTTAGCTTTGTTCTAACAAATGCTGCACCTTTTCCTGGTTTTACATGTTGAAACTCTAGAATTTGGAAAATATTTCCTTCTATCTCAAGTGTTACGCCATTTTTAAAATCTCCTGCTGAAATCATTTGTATTCCTCCTTAAATTTCCTCAACTTATTATAGTTTATAATAGTTCTTTATATTTTTCAAGCTTTTTCTTTCAGATAAGCTTTTAGCACTATGTTTTCTAAACGTCTCTTTATAACAATCTGAATTTCTTCCCTTTTATCCATCGGTTTTACCAAAATATTCCTAATTCCGGCTCGCTTAGCTCCCCATACATCAGTAAATAATTGATCTCCAATAAAAATCGTAGATTCTTTCGTTGTTCCAAGCATACCAACCGACTTTAAATAATTCTTAATCAAAGGCTTTTGTGCTTTATAGATGTATCGAACGCCTACTGCATCTGCGAATTTCTTTACCCGCTCTTCACCATTGTTTGACATCAAGCAAACAACCATACCTAACTTCTTCAATCTCTCAAATAGCGCTTTCGCGCGATCATCAATTGGAGCATCATGCGGGACTAGTGTGTTATCCACATCAAAAATAACTCCTCTAATTCCCTCTTCATACAGTTTTTCAAATGAAATAACATAAGTTGACATCTCATATTCATCTGGGAAAAATTTCCTCAACATATCTCTTACCTCTCACCTCTACTCGAAAAGTTTTTTCATTAGCTCTTCACAGATTTGTTCAATACTTTTATCGTCTGTTTGAATCACTATGTCTGCTGCACTTTCGTAATTACTTCGTCTTTTCTCCATTAACCGGGTAATAAACTCTACATTATTATTTTCTTTTAATAACGGGCGACTTTTACAATCTTTTACACGCTCATACACCGTTTCTGGTGTTGCAACAAGGTAGACAACAATTCCACTTCGCTTCATGATCTCTACATTTTCTTCTCTAAGCACTGCCCCACCACCACAGGAAACCACTAGATTAGTTCTAGCCTCTAACTCTCCTAAAATGGTCGTTTCTGTGTCTCTAAAATACGCTTCTCCATCTCGTTCAAAGATCTCTGGAATTGTGCGCTTCTCACGTTTTACAATTTCCTCATCAATATCGATGATATTCCTTCTATACTTTCTTTGAAGACATTTCGAGATGGCTGTTTTACCACTTCCCATAAAACCGATCAGTAAAATATTTTTTGAACCTTGACATTTTTCTCCACTCATATTTTACCTCTTTATTGCCAAATATCATTCTCTGTATTTGCAATCTCTACCCTTCCATCTCTCTCCATCAAATCTGCAAGTGCTTCTTTTCCGCTTTTCCCTTCAAATAGCACTGCAGTGACTTCTGATACGATTGGCATCTCCACGCCATATTTTTTGCTCAATTTATTAGCTGCCTTAGCTGAATATACCCCTTCTACTACCATTTTTACTTCTTTCATTGCTTCGTCTGCTGTCATTCCTTGTCCTATCAGATATCCTGCTTTTCTATTTCTACTGTGGATACTCGCACACGTTACAATTAAATCTCCAATTCCTGTAAGCCCCGCAAAGGTCTCTGGTTTTCCACCCATCTTTACTCCAAGTCGTGTAATCTCTGCGATTCCTCTTGTTATAAGTGCCGCCTTTGTATTATCACCACATCCAAGTCCATCGGCCACACCAGCTGCAAGCGCTATTACGTTCTTAAGAGATCCTCCTAACTCCACGCCTATCATGTCCGGGCTTGTATATACACGGAAGTATTCATTCATAAATACTCCTTGTAAAAACTCAGCAGTCTCTTTCTTTTTTGCCGCAACTACTACAGTAGTCGGTAATTTTCTTCCTACCTCTTCTGCATGGCTTGGACCCGATAAAACGGTTACATCAGCTTGTGGTATCTCTTCTTCAATTTGCTTTGATAACGTCAACAGCGTATTATCTTCAATTCCTTTTGCAACATCTACAATGATCTGCCCTTCTTTTACATAAGGACTCATAGATTTTGCAGTTGCTCTTGTATATGGGGATGGTACCGCAAGTACAAGCACATCCTTATCTTCAATTGCTTCTTGAATTACATTAGTGATGGTAATAGCATCTGGAATACTTATCCCTGGCAATTTCACTTCATGTTCTCTTTTTTTGTCAAGCATCTCTACCTCTTCTTGACTGATAGACCATATCGTAACTTCATGGCTGTTCTCATGTAATAATAGTGCCAGTGCTGTTCCCCAGCTTCCTGCCCCCAATACTCCTATTTTACTCATCTCCACTACCTACGCTTTCTTTTTCGAACCGATTTTATTCTCAGTTCCTCTATGTAATCTCACAATATTATCCTTATGCCTGTAAATTGCTAATAACATCAAGAAAATAGCAACTCCGTACATCTCTGGCAAAAACCTAGAAGCCATATCAAATCCACCGAGTTGACCATCGATAATAACCGCTGTAGCAAAAGTTATTACTACTACAATTGATCCAACTGATACATATTTTGTGATAGCAACCACTAAAACGAACATAGTCAGTGCAATCAATGCAATTAGTGGATTAACTGCAAAAAGTAATCCACCTGTTGCTGCTATTCCCTTTCCTCCTTTAAATCCCAAATAAAATGGATAATTATGACCTATAATAGCTCCAGTTCCTCCATATAATCCAAGAAGTGGTAACATCTCTGGTGCGCTCTCTTTAAAGATAGCTCTACATATCAGTACTGCTGCCACACACTTAAAACAGTCTCCTATAAATGTTATTAATCCAACTTTCCAGCCTAGTGTTCTTAGTGCATTGGTACTTCCTGCATTTCCGCTACCATGCTCTCTGATGTCTATATGATTCAGTTTTCCCATAATAAAGCCGCTTTGAATCAAGCCGAACAAATAGCCGATTCCCAAACATATTAATCGCTCCATTTTACTTCTTTTCCTTTCTCTCACGAATGAAGAACTTCAAAGATGTCCCTTTAAATCCGAACGCTTCACGTATTTTGTTTTCTAGATATCTCGTATAAGAGAAATGCATCAACTCTTTATCGTTTACGAAAATAACAAAGGTTGGTGGTTTTACAGATACTTGCGTGATATAGTACAACTTCAAACGTTTTCCTTTATCCGATGGTGGCTGTTGCAATGCAACTGCTTCTGCCATAATTTCATTTAATACACCTGTTTGCACACGTAGTGTAGCATTTTCAATTACCACATCGATCATATCATACAGCTTATTCAGTCTTTGTCCTGTCACCGCTGATACAAACATAATCTCTGCATATGGCATATATGCCAGTACCTGTCTTATATCTTTTTCATATTCATACACAGACTTGTCGTGCTTTTCAATAGCATCCCATTTATTCACGACAATAATAACCCCTTTTCCTCTCTCATGGGCAATCCCTGCAATCTTAGCATCTTGTTCTGTAATCCCTTCTACTGCATCAATTACCATAAGGACTACATCTGCTCTTTCCACAGCAGTTACTGTACGAATAATACTAAAGCGCTCTAATTCCTCTTTAATCTTACTCTTTCTGCGTAGACCTGCTGTATCTATAAAAACATACTCTTTCCCATTTGCTTTTATCGTTGTATCAATCGCATCTCTAGTTGTACCAGCGATATCTGAAACAATTACACGGTCTTTTCCTAGTAATTTATTTACAATAGAAGACTTTCCTACATTCGGCTTTCCTACTATAGCAATTCTTGGTCTATCATCTTCTTCTGCTTCCTCCGAGAAATTATTTGGAAACAAAGATGTTACCTGATCAAGCATATCCCCAAGTCCAAGTCTTGACGCTGCTGAGATTGGATATGGTTCTCCTATACCCAAATTATAAAACTCATATACATCTGGCATAAACTTATCAAAGTTATCCACCTTGTTAACTACAAGAACAACTGGTTTTCCACTTCTTCTAAGCATGTCTGCAACTTTTGAGTCAGAGTCAATTAAACCTTGTCTCACATCTGTAATAAACATAATTACATCTGCTGTATCAATCGCAATCTGCGCCTGTTCTCTCATCTGAGAAAGAATGATATCTTTGCTCTCTGGTTCGATACCACCTGTATCGATCAATGTAAACTCTTTATTTAACCAGTTCACTTCTGCGTAAATTCTATCTCTTGTTACGCCAGGAGTATCCTTTACTATCGAAATCATCTCTCCTGCCAATACATTAAAAAGAGTTGACTTCCCTACATTTGGCCTTCCTACTATGGCCACAATTGGTTTACTCATATCTATTATCTCCTATTTTTCTCTCATTTATCTTTCATCATTTAGAATACTATCTTTTAAATCGTACCCGCTTGATTTTACAATATATACAGGGCATTGTAAAGCTTCTTTCACTTCTGCTAGGTTAACATCATCTAAAAACACCTCTTCTCCATCACGAAACATGTGCTCTGATAGTAACAGTGGTCCATCAATATTCTTATCTTTTAACTGCTTCATTAAATCTTTTCCCGTAATTAAGCCTGTCACTGTAATCTTCTCTCCAAAGAAATCGTTGTGGATTTCATGTACAAAAACTTCTGTATTTGGATATTTCTCTTTTAGTTGATTCATAAGCTCTTCTAGGAAAGACTTACTTAACTCCCCAGTGGCTATGTGGACTCTTCGTTTCTTATCATCTCCTTTACAGCTGTCAATTGCATCACAAAATTCCTCTTTTAGTAGCCTAAGCATCCCTACGCCATTTTCTAACTGCAAATATCCATCGTAAGAATCTTCTGTTGGAATTTCTTCTCCTGCAAGTACATACCATTCATCTCCAGCATGGATAAAATGTGTACCATGACTCTCTAGTACAGTCTTTTGCCACTTATGAATCATTTGTAGCACTTCTTTGGCATCTTCTTTGGCAAATGGCTCTAACGGATACAGACCTTCTCTGTACTTTGAGATTCCTACAGGCACTACAGACACACTTTTTAAGTAAGGTAAATAATTTATCAAGTCCTTGATACTTCTCTCTAACTCTTCTCCATCATTGATTCCTTTACAAAGCACAATCTGGCCATTCATCTCAATGCCACCTTCATATAAAATTTCCACTTTTTTTAGCGCTTCCCCTGCAAATCGATTATTTAACATCTCACAGCGTAACTTTGGATTTGTAGTCTGAAACGAAATATTAATAGGACCTAGATGGTATTTTACAATTCGTTTAACATCCTCCTCATCCATGTTTGTCAATGTGATATAGTTACCTTGCAAAAATGATAGCCTTGCATCATCATCTTTAAAATATAAAGTTTCTCGCATACCCTTTGGCATCTGGTCAATAAAGCAAAACACACACTTATTGCGACATGACCTATAATCATCCATCAGGCTTTCTTCAAATTCTAATCCTAAATCCTCACCATACTCTTTTTCTATATCAAGTTCCCACTCTTCTCCGTCTGGCTTTTGGATTAGCACCATTAGCTCTTCATCATGAACTAAAAATTGATAATCAAAAATATCCTTGATCAGCTCTCCATTAATCTCTAAAAGCACATCACCTTTTTCAATTCCTAACTCTTCGCCAATACTTCCTTTTTTTACATCTATTATAATATGTTTTTTACTCATAACTCTCCTCGTTTTCTACTTCTATCTTATCTTACTAGATATTTAAAGAAAAATCAATTTTTTCAACGCTTGACCCTATACTTTAAATGGTATAGAATAAATGTACATAAAAGATATGGAGAATTTATATGGCTATTACAAATTTATTAGAAAAGACTTTACCAGTTGCGCCACTACGTTTGGCGGTAATGGAAAGCTGTCTACCACTTGGAAATAAGGTAGATGATTATATTGTTGATTTCAGAAAACAATTCCAATTCGATCCTGAACATGAAAATATTTTTGCACCGCACATTAAAGAGAGTTTTCAAATCGAACACAGTTGCCCTCGATTTGGTTCTGGTGAGGCAAAGGGTATGATAAAAAGTACGATTCGCGGAATGGATTTATTCATTCTCACTGATGTATGTAACTACAGTTTGACTTACTCTGTAAATGGATATGAGAACCACATGTCGCCAGATGACCACTACCAGAATTTGAAGAGAATTATCTCAGCCGCGACAGGAAAAGCTCGCAGAATTAATGTTGTGATGCCGTTTCTTTATGAAAGCCGTCAGCATAAAAGAAGCAAGAGGGAATCTCTTGACTGCGCCCTTGCATTAGATGAACTAACTGCAATGGGTGTTAGTAATATTATCACTTTTGATGCTCATGACCCCAGGGTGCAAAACGCAATCCCACTAAAGGGCTTCGATAATTTCAATCCACCGTATCAGTTCATGAAAGCTTTATTAAGAAGTGAACCTGATATAAAAATTGATAAGGATCATATTTTAATTGTAAGCCCTGATGAAGGAGCAATGCCTAGAGCTGTTTATTTTTCAAATGTACTTGGTCTTGATATGGGAATGTTCTATAAAAGAAGGGATTATTCCACTGTTGTAAATGGGAAAAACCCTATTGTGGCACATGAGTTTTTGGGAACAGATTTAGGTGGAAAGGACGTTATTGTCATTGATGACATGATTTCATCCGGTGAGAGTATGCTAGAGGTTGCAAGAAAACTAAAAGAGCGTGGCGCAAATCGCGTCTTTGTCTTTACCACTTTTGGCTTATTTACAAATGGAATGGACATGTTTGACGATTATTATAATAAAGGCTACATTGATCGTGTCATCTGTACAAACTTAACCTACATACCTGAGCACATCTCTCAAAAGCCTTACTTCGTATCTGCTGACATGAGCAAATATTTAGCTTATATCATCAATAGCATGAACCACGAAGTATCCATTCATTCTGTGTTAAATCCTACCGAGAGATTGAAAGCTCTACTGGAAAGACATAATACAAATCAAATTATTTAATATATAACAATAGTAGGGCTAGAATATCTCGAGATATTCTAGCCCTACTGTTTCCCCTCTATTTCATTGAATAAATTCTGCTTCCCGGCTCTAAGGAGACACCTTTTGCTGCTGCCATCTCGCTTACTGTGACAATTTGAAATCCTTGCTGCTGTAGAAGTGGAATCCCTTCTGCTAAAGCTTCCACTGTCCAAGGTTTAGTCTCATGAGCCAATATAATATCACCATCTTTAATATTAGTCGTCATCTCTTGTAGTGTTAGTTCTTTTGAATCATTAACCCAATCTCTGGTATCCACAGACCAATTTATAGCAGCTAACCCAGCTTGCACTACCACTCTCCTATCTGCTGCTCCATAAGGTGGACGAAACGTCTTTGGCACAACTCCAGTGTACTCTTCTATCAGTTGATTTGTTGCATTGAGTTCATTTTGTATCAAATTATCATCTAATTTATTCAAATTCGGATGATGCATTGTATGGTTCCCGATCTCACTTCCTTGCTCCACCACTCGTCGCATTGCTGCTTCTTTATCTTTAGATATTTGAACGCCTTGCCAATAAAACGTAGCTCTTGCATTATTTTTTTCCAATATATCTAAAATCTCATTTAAATATTGATCTGGCCCATCATCTAATGTAATTGCAATCATCGGTTTCTCAGGATCCAACCAGTTTTCCTTACCTATCATTTCACCTGTATCTGCTAATATGTATTTCGTGTTCCCTAGTATTACTTCTCCTGTAGTCTTATTCCCATTATCATCTAGATAATAAGATTTCCCTTCCACAACTATCCATTGATTTGCCCGAACTTGATCTTCCCAGCTATAAAACACATCCTCTTCCCATCTTCCGAATTGATTCTTCACCTTTAGCTTTGCCGAGGTAATATCTATCTCAAGAATGTCTGACCATTCTCCAAGCATATTTTCTTCTAACTCTTCCACTAGCTGCGCTTGAATTTTGAATTCACCATCTAGTTGTCCATCGACCTCTGCAGTGATGGTATATCCTGTCTGTTGATTCAATTCTTCGAGAAGATCACGAATTTTATAATCGTTTTCTTCATCTAATACACGTTCTTCATTTCCTTCAAATTTCACTGAAGCAGTAAATGTTGGAAGTGGTTCTCCTTGCATAATCTCGGCATCATGAACGATTAATTTGATAACTCCACCTTCTCTGGCAGAAGCATACAAACCCCCTAAAGTCGCAAGAGTAACCCCTATGCCAACCAAGAAAGCAACTAGTATTCTTTTTTGTAGATATACTATTTCATCTCTGCTTTTCTTTTCCTTTTCCATTGTCAACACCCTATTTCTGGAAACGACTTTTATCGTGTAATAATTCTAACTTTCAAAACTCCTTCGATTGATTCAAAACTCTCTTTGCACGCCTCTACATTGTCTACTGTTTGTACATCAACCATCGTATACGCGTAATCTTTTCGGCTCTTATTTGTCATATTAGAAATATTTAATCCCTTACTCGCTAAAATAGATGTAAACTGACCTAGCATATTAGGAATATTTTGATGCATAACTGTGATTCTAACGCCTTCATTACATATTCCCATATCACAATCTGGATAGTTAACCGAATTTTTAATATTTCCATTTTCCAAAAAGTTCTTCACTTGTCTAACAGCCATCTTCGCACAGTTATCCTCTGACTCCTCTGTAGAAGCACCCAGGTGCGGAATAATAATTGTATTTGTTACACCAACAATCTCATTTGTAGGAAAGTCTGTTACGTATTTCTTAATTCGATTTGACTCTAAGGCATCGATGATGTCTTCCGTATTTACAAGTAAATCCCTTGAGAAATTTAATATCACTGTATCATTTTTCATCAATGATATAGAATCTTTATTTATCATATTTATCGTACCATCTAATGCCGGAACATGCAATGTTATATAGTCACACTGTGAATAAATTTCATCTGCTTGTTGAATATGTTTAATGCTTCTTGATAGTTGCCATGCCGAATCTACGGATACATAAGGGTCATATCCATATACTTCCATCCCAAGATGCACCGCTGCATTTGCCACTAGTACTCCGATAGCTCCAAGTCCAATTACACCTAATTTTTTTCCTTCTAATTCACTACCTGCAAACAATTTCTTTTTTTCCTCAGCAGTAGAAGCAATATTTTCATCTTCTACATTGTCTTGCACCCAGTTGATTCCTCCGACAATATCTCTCGCTGCCATCAAAAGACCAGCAAGTACAAGCTCTTTTACACCATTTGCATTTGCTCCTGGTGTATTAAATACTACTATTCCTTTCGCCGCTGCCTCATCTAGTGGAATATTATTTACCCCCGCCCCTGCTCTTGCAATCGCTTTTAAATTTTGTGAAAATTCCATACCATGCATCGATGCGCTTCTCACTAATACTGCATCTGCTTCATCTGTAGCTTTCGTCTCTATGTATTGATTTGTAAATTTGCATAATCCTACTTCTGCAATTGGATTTAAACACTGATAATTAAACATTCTTATTCTCCTTTTCAAAACAGCCCATAAAATCTACTAGCTTTTCTACACCTTCTATTGGCATAGCATTGTAAATACTAGCTCTCATACCCCCAACTGAACGATGACCTTTCAAGTTTTCAAAACCAGCTTCCCTTGCTTCTTTTATAAACTTCGCATCTAATTCGTCATTTCCTGTGATAAATGGTACATTCATAAGTGAGCGATGCGTTTTCTCTACTGTCCCTTTAAACATAGAGCTATTATCCAGAAAGTCATATAAGATTGCAGCTTTCTTTTCATTGTATATCTTCATAGACTCAAGCCCACCTCGGTTTTTAAGCCATTTAAATACTTTCCCACAGATATAGATTCCATATGCAGGCGGTGTATTATACAAAGAATTAGCATCTGAATGAATCTTATATTGTAACATTGTCGGTGTTCCCTCTAATACATCTTGGGTAATCAAATCTTCACGCATAATAACAATTACCACGCCTGCTGGTCCAATGTTTTTTTGTACACCTGCAAAAATCACACCGTACTTACTGACATCTACTGGCTCTGAAAGAATACAAGAAGACATGTCAGATATCAATAACTTTCCTTTTGTATTCGGCAACTTTTTAAATTTCGTCCCATATATTGTGTTATTTTCACAGATATAAACGTAATCTGCATTCTCTGATATCTCTAAATTTTCGCAGTCTGGTATATAGGAAAATGTCTTATCTTCGGAACTTGCAATTTTGTTTGCAGTTCCATATTTTTGTCCTTCTTGCCATGCTTTTTTCGCCCACTGGCCAGTTACGATGTAGTCACCTACTTTTTCTTTCATAAGGTTCATAGGAATCATAGCAAATTGTTGTGATGCACCACCTTGTAAAAATAATACTTTATAGTTTGATGGAATATTCATGAGCTCTCGTAAGTCTGCTTCTGCCTCATTAATAATTTTCTCATAAGCTTTGGATCTGTGACTCATCTCCATTACAGACATCCCTGTATTGTCATAATCTAACATCTCTTTTGCCGCACTTGCTAGCACTTCTTCTGGTAATACTGCAGGTCCTGCTGAAAAATTGTAAATTCTACTCATTTCTATTCCTCCACTTTTCTCGTATCGTCTATAGCTATTATTCTGCTTTTATATCTTCTTCACTAAACACTTCATCAATTGCAGCTCCTGGCGCTACCATTGGCCATACTTTATCATCCGAATCGATATGACAATCGATTACTACAGGCCTTCCAAGAGACAATGCCTCTTTAAAAGCCTCTTTAAACTCGTCTCTAGTTGTAGCGCGAATACCAACAGCTCCCATAGCTTCTGCCAACTTCACAAAATCTACCGCATCGTTTAATATAGTTGCAGAGTATCGCTTTTCATAAAATAAGGTCTGCCACTGACGAACCATTCCAAGTACATGATTATTCACCACCACTTGAATAATTGGAATGTTGTGGCGAACAGCAGTTGCAATCTCATTCATATTCATACGGAAGCAACCATCTCCTGCGATATTCACCACTGTCTTATGAGGCATTCCCATCTTTGCTCCTAGGGAAGCGCCAAGCCCATACCCCATAGTTCCAAGACCTCCAGAAGTTAAAAATGTTCTTGGGTATTTGTATTTATAAAACTGTGCTGCCCACATCTGATGCTGTCCTACCTCAGTTGTAATAACCGCCTCTCCTTCTGTCTGCTTATAAATCTCTTCTACTACAAATGGACCACAAAGAACTTCTTGATTATATGTTAGAGGATAAGATTTCTTATATGCTTTGATCTTATCTACCCACTGTTTATTTTCTTGTTGTGTAATCTTTTCCATTAATCTAGTCAAAATTTCTTTAATATCACCACATACACTTGCTGTTGTAAGTATGTTTTTATTTACCTCTGCTGCATCGATATCTATCTGCAATATCTTAGCATTACTCGCAAATTTCTTTGCATTTCCTGTAACACGATCACTAAATCTCGCCCCTAATACTACTAAAAGATCACATTCGCTCACTCCGTAATTAGAAGACTTCGTCCCGTGCATCCCTAACATTCCTGTATAAAGAGGATCTGTTCCATCAAAAGCCCCTTTTCCCATCAAAGAGTCTGCCACTGGAGAATCAATTAAGTGTGCAAATCGATTCACTTCATCACCTGCATCTGATAACACAGCACCACCACCTACAAATATATATGGCTTGCTTGATTCCTTAATCATTGCTGCTGCCACTTCTATTTCGTTCTCATCAATAGGCTTTGACTTTCTCACTCTAGTTGTAGCCTCTTCTTTATATTCTGTCATCATTGCTGTAACATCTTTTGGTATATCGATTAGTACAGGCCCTTTTCGACCTTCCATTGCTATCTCAAAGGCACGACGAATAGTCTCTTGTAGCTCTTCTACCTTTTTCACGATGAAATTATGCTTTGTTATCGGCATTGTAATTCCTGTAATATCCACTTCTTGAAAACTGTCTTTTCCAAGTAATGGTACATTAACATTACAAGTAATTGCTACTACGGGAATAGAATCGATATGTGCTGTTGCAATTCCAGTTACTAGATTTGTCGCACCTGGGCCACTCGTAGCAAAACACACTCCTACCTTTCCTGTCGCTCTCGCATACCCATCTGCTGCATGTGAAGCTCCTTGTTCATGGGATGTTAAAATATGATTAATTTCATTACTGTGCTTATAAAGTGCATCGTATACATTCAAGATCGCACCACCTGGATATCCAAATACAGTATCCACTCCTTGCTCCTTTAGGCAAGCGATTACTATTTCTGCTCCTGATAATTGCATGATTTTTCTCCTCTTATTCTCTAGCTTAATTCCACTTTGGACTTTCTAACACTGCCCCTCTATTCCCTGAAGTCACCATAGATGCATATCTAGCTAAGTATCCTTTTGCAGCCTTTGGTTCTTTTGGCACAAATGTTTCTTTTCTTTTCGCTAATTCTTCCTCTGTAACATCTAATTCTAAACTTAAGTTTGGTATATCAATCTTGATGATATCACCCTCCTCAACTAATGCAATAGGTCCACCAACTGCTGCCTCTGGTGACACATGACCTATCGATGCTCCCCTAGATGCTCCGCTAAATCTTCCATCTGTAATTAAAGCAACCGACTCTCCTAGTCCATATCCAGCTATTGCAGAAGTAGGATTTAACATTTCTCTCATACCTGGTCCACCCTTTGGCCCTTCATAACGAATAACGATAACATCTCCGCTCTTAATCTTGCCTGTCTTAATCGCATTCGTTGCATCTTCATCACTTTCAAAAATACGAGCTGGACCTTTGTGCACAAGCATAGAATCAACTACAGCTGATCGCTTCACAACACTTCCATCTGGGGCTAGATTTCCTTTTAGTACTGCAATCCCTCCTGTTTCACTATATGGATTTTCAATCGGACGAATAACCTCATGGTTCATATTTATACAATCTTTAATATTTTCTCCCACTGTTTTCCCTGTGACAGTCATGCACTCCGTATGAATCAAATCTTTCTTTGTCAATTCTTTCATCACTGCATATACTCCACCTGCTTCGTTTAAATCTTCAATGTATGTGTGCCCTGCTGGAGCAAGGTGGCATAGATTTGGCGTTTTTGCACTGATTGGATTTGCAAAATCAATTTCAAAATCCATTCCAATTTCATGTGCTATAGCTGGTAAATGCAACATACTATTTGTCGAACACCCAAGTGCCATATCAACTGTTAGCGCATTTAGCATAGCCTCTTTTGTCATAATATCACTTGGTCTTATATTTTTTCTGTATAATTCCATTACTTGCATCCCTGCATGTTTTGCAAGTCTAATACGCTCTGAATAAACTGCTGGAATCGTACCATTTCCTTTTAGCCCCATCCCTAATACTTCTGTTAAACAATTCATGCTATTTGCTGTATACATCCCTGAACAAGAACCGCAAGTCGGACATGCCTTTTCTTCTAGTTCATACACATCTTCTTCACTAATTTTCCCTGCTGCAAATGCACCTACAGCCTCAAACATACTTGAAAGACTTGTCTTTTGACCATCCACTTTCCCTGCAAGCATAGGACCTCCGCTTACGAACACAGTCGGTACATTCACTCGTGCTGCTGCCATTAAAAGTCCTGGTACGTTTTTATCACAGTTTGGAATCATTACCAGAGCATCAAACTGATGCGCCAGTGCCATAGCCTCTGTAGAATCTGCAATCAAATCTCTCGTTACCAGTGAGTATTTCATTCCTTCATGTCCCATTGCAATACCATCACAAACTGCAATTGCTGGTATCATAATCGGAGTACCACCATTCATAGCCACTCCCATCTTCACCGCATCTGTGATTTTATCTAAGTTCATATGCCCTGGTACAATCTCATTATAAGAACTTACAATCCCTACTAATGGACGTTCCATCTCTTCTTTTGTATATCCCAATGCATTAAAAAGTGAGCGGTGTGGCGCTTGCTGTATTCCTTCTTTTACTTGATTACTCTTCATTGTCTCTTTCTTCTCCTCTTGTCTTATTTAATTCGCTCACAGATCAGATTCCCAATCTGTGCTGTATTTACTTCTTCTTTTCCAGGAGCCATGATATCCCCTGTACGATATCCCTCTTCAAGCACCTTTTGAATCGCTGCTTCAATACTATCTGCTTCTTTATCTAAATCAAAACTAAAACGAAGCATCATAGCCGCAGATAATATTGTGGCAATCGGATTTGCGATCCCTTTACCCGCGATATCAGGTGCAGAACCACCACTTGGTTCATATAAACCAAATTTTGTGTCATTAAGGCTTGCAGATGCCAACATCCCTATTGAACCTGTTATCATACTAGCTTCGTCCGATAAAATATCACCGAACATATTCTCTGTTAGTATCACATCGAACTGCTTTGGATTTTTTACAAGTTGCATTGCACAATTATCAACCAACATATGTTCCAATGTTACATCGGGATAACCTTTAGCAACTTCTTCCACTACCTTTCTCCAAAGTCTAGATGTATCTAATACATTCGCTTTATCCACGCTAATAACCTTTTTTTGTCGTTTTCTCGCTATATCAAATGCACGGATTGCGATACGGCGCACTTCTAACTCATTATATACAAGGGAATCACAAGCCGTTAAAACGCCTTCTACTTCCTCCGTTGAACGTTTTCCAAAGTAAAGACCTCCTGTGAGTTCTCTCATAATCATCATGTCAAATCCGCCTTCTGTAATCTCTTCTTTTAGCGGGCAAGCACCTTTTAACTCATCGTATAGTACAGCTGGTCTTAAGTTCGCAAATAAATTCAGCTCTTTTCTAATCTTTAGAAGTCCTGCTTCTGGCCTTTTACTTGGCTCTAATTGATACCAAGGCGAAGTATTTACATCTCCTCCTATCGATCCCATTAAGACAGCTTCACATTCTTTTGCACGTGCTACTGTCTCATCTGTCAATGGAATTCCATGTACATCAATAGATGCTCCTCCTAGAAGTAATTCGTCGTATTCATAAGAATGTCCATATACCTCTCCTACTTTATTTAACACTTTGATAGCCTCTGACACTATTTCTGGTCCGATTCCATCTCCTTTGATTACACCAATCTTCATATCCATGCTTTTTTTCATCCTTTCAATATCTCTGCTATACATGATATCGTATTTCACATCATATTTCAACTATTTGTAGTATGTTTCGACTTTTCATTCTTCTATGCACAGACTTTTGTCCGTGTATAGAATACGTTTTCGTATTTTTTCTTTCATACGCATGCATCAGAAAAAATATAAAAAAGAAGCGTGGTTCATCCCACGCCTCTTCAGCTTTTTTCTCACTATGCATTCGCCTTTTCAACTTGTGCTACAGCTTTCTTTTGCATTGGTATACGGCAGTTTTTATTATTCCCAAATTCAACAATAATATCTTCACCTGTAATATCAATTACTACACCGTAAAAACCGCTTGTAGTAAGTACCGTATCCCCAACTTCCATAGAAGTAATCATAGACGTAACTCTTCTTTGTTCTTTACGTTGTGGACGTATCAAGAAAAAGTATAGACCTCCAAACATTGCCCCCCATATCAGTATTATACTTCCCATTTCCATGATCCCTGCGGATCCTGTTGCTAAAATCATGCTATTCCCTCCTAAACTTCAATAAACCTATCATACACAAATTTTTCTACTTATGCAAGCACTTCGCTCGTCTTTATACTTTTATTATAATTAATAACACTCAAGCTTCTTCTTTTTATATTCTGTAAATCGATTCTCTTCGATTGCAAATCGAACTTCTTCCATCATATTGTTATAATAGTACAAGTTATGTAGCACACAAAGACGCATCCCAAGCATCTCTTTTGCTTTTAGTAAATGTCTAATATAGGCTCTACTATAACTCTTACATGCTGGACATCCACACCCCTCTTCTATCGGCGCTTCGTCTAATTCAAACTTCGCATTAAAAAGATTCAATTTCCCCCCGTCCGTATAGACATGACCATGCCTTCCATTTCTACTCGGATAAACACAATCAAAAAAGTCAATACCACGCTCTATTGCTTCTAATATATTAGCTGGCGTTCCAACTCCCATCAGATACGTAGGCTTGTCAATTGGCAAGTGCGGGGTTACTGCATCAATAACACGATACATCTCTTCATGAGATTCCCCCACTGCAAGTCCACCGATGGCATAGCCATCCAAATCCATGTCTGCGATCTCTTTTGCATGACTGATACGGACATCTTCTAATACACCACCTTGATTGATTCCAAATAGTAATTGGTTTTTATTTATCGTATCTTCTAAGTTATTCAACCTCTTCATTTCCACTTTACATCGTTCTAGCCAACGGGTTGTCCGTTCCACTGATTGAACAATGTATTCTCTACTTTCTGTGCTTGGTGGGCATTCGTCAAAAGCCATTGCTATTGTTGATGCTAAATTTGATTGAATCTGCATACTCTCCTCTGGTCCCATGAAGATTTTCTTTCCATCTATATGAGAGTGAAAATATACACCTTCCTCTTTAATCTTTCTAAGCTTTGATAACGAAAACACTTGAAACCCACCCGAATCAGTGAGAATCGGTTTATCCCACACCATAAACTTATGGAGTCCTCCAAGTTTTTTCACTACTTCATCCCCTGGTCTTACGTGAAGATGATACGTGTTAGAAAGTTGCACTTGGGTTTTTATATTCTGTAAGTCATCTGTAGAAACTGCACCTTTAATTGCAGCAATTGTTCCCACATTCATAAATACAGGGGTCTCAACGACCCCATGCACTGTGTGAAGACGACCACGCTTTGCTCGTCCATCACGATTTATTAATTCATACATTATCTGTTCTTCCTCTATTCATTTCTTAATACGCAAATACTACCGGTACGCCTGATGATACCAATGGATAAAACTCTCCTGCCTTACTAAGTGGCATATTAATGCACCCGTGAGATCCATTTGTCAAATAACGAGTCCCTCCAAAGCTACTCTGCCACGTTGCATCATGAAACCCAATTCCATCGTATACATGTATCCAATAATCAACTGGTGTCTCATACTCTCGTGTCCCATCCTCTCTAAGAGGTGCTCGTAACACTGCGTTTTTTTGCTTATAATCTATCTTATAGACTCCTTGTGGTGTTGCATCTCCTGAGCTTTCTTTACCTGTTACAACATCCGATTCAAATATTACATTCCCCTCTTGAATATACCACATATGCTGTTGTGATAAATCAACCAGTACATAAGTTGTCCCCCAATCTGGACCGGTGTAGGAATGCGCATGAGAAGAGTACGTATAAGACCTTGTAACCGGTTGTTGAGCTGTTATGTCTGCTACAATTTGCTCTACTTCTGCTTCTTGATCCACTAGCCAACCATAATTACCACCTGATACTGAAGTCTGCTTTCCTGTAGGCGTTGTAAATGTTCTTGTAGTCCATATTGTATTTCTTCTATCTGCAACATCAGCTACATATGTCTCTACAGCTTCTTGATTAATACTTACTTCGTTATTTTCATTAACCACTAACCAAGACGCTATCGTTTCAGCATCGATGGCTTCACCTTCCTCATACGTAATTGTTCCTGCAAGATATGGGTTCATCGCTGCTGCTTTTGCAGCAAGCTCTTCTGATGTAGATAATAGTTCCGGTGGTATATAACAAGATTCATCCTTCAAATTCAATTCTCGCTCTTGTCTATCTATATAATCTGCAACTACTGTTTTCGCCTTCTCTACATCTAGCTTAGTTCCATAAACCTCTGGAAGCACTCCCATCTGTCCGTCTATAACTCCTACATAGGCATTCACAGGTTCTGTAAAAGTCTCTGAATCCATAAATCCACAACTGTTTAACTTTTCATCAAAAAGTACCTCATCATAAGTTACGCTCAACTTCACTTTATGTTCAGTGGTTTCAAAAAACATCATAGGCCACAACAATGGCTGTTGTTCCATGAACAAATCTTTCATTCCACTGCCCTCATTGTAATCTAAACCGATGTCTTGTCCTTTTATACTCTCTGTCTTCCCATCACTCGTATGAATGGTGAGTTCATACGCATCGACATTGCTAGCAAAATGCTCATCAATCGCCTTTTCCGTCTTAAATGAGAGTTCCTCGCCATTAATAGTGGTATCGTAAAAAGATATCTGAGTAAATACGCCTGCTATAATAAGATAAATCCCTGCAAGAATACCTATAGTAATTCCAAAACCTTTGAGTACTTTTTTCCCTGAAGACTTACTCTTTTTCATTGTTTTAGGATTTGAAGGCTTTTCAACAACTTCTTTTTCCTCTTCATCATATTCAATGAAGTTGACGTCATCATCATCCAAAGTATCCCCATCGTCATCATCGCTTCCATCCTGTTCGTTGACTACGACTTCCTCTATTTCATCAGGTTTTTCACTTTCTACATCTTTCGATTCTTTTTTTTCTGCATTTTCTGACTCTTCTTCTGCATTTTCTTCTGTCTCTTCTTCTACCGCTTCTGTCTCCTCTTCTAAGTCTTCTACAAACGCTTCTTCTATATCTTCGGCATCTGCAAAAGCATCTATATCAAGAAAATCTTTTTCAGCTGGCTCTTTCAACTCTTTTTTTCTTCGCATTCACTTACTCCCTAATTTAATATACAGAAATATTATAATACAGTGTCTTATAATTGTATAGTAATTTTTGCTTAATTATTGTATAATTGTTTCTACTATTATTATTGAACGGAGGTAAGTTATGGCTGGATCTAGTTATGGAACGATATTTAAAATCACTACTTGGGGGGAATCGCACGGTGCCGCACTAGGTGTCACTATTGATGGATGCCCTTCTGGAATTGAACTTTCTGAAACTGATATTCAGATGCTATTGGATCGCAGAAAACCTGGACAAAATAAATTTACCACTTCTCGCAAAGAAGGCGATGTGGTAGAAATACTATCTGGAGTATTTAACGGAAAGACTCTTGGCACTCCTATCTCTTTACTTGTGCGAAACACAAATCAAAACTCAAGTCACTATGATAGTCTATCTACCGTTTATCGTCCTGGCCACGCTGATTATACCTTTGATAAGAAATATGGACTTCGTGATTATCGAGGTGGTGGCCGTTCATCAGGGCGTGAAACAATCGGACGAGTTGCTAGTGGAGCTATCGCTCTTAAGATACTCCATTCTTTGGGGATAAAACTCTCTACATACGTCACTCAAATTGGACCTATATCTATTCCTCCGAATGAATATCAGCTCTCTGATATCTCTACCAATCCTCTTCTAATGCCTAATGAAAAGCATGCAAAAGAGGCTCAAGTTTTTCTAGAAGCTTGTATCAAAAACCAAGACTCTGCTGGTGGAACTATTGAGTGTATTGCTACTGGAATGCCTATCGGTGTAGGCGATACGGTGTTTGAAAAATTAGATGCAAATCTAGCAAAAGGACTTATGTCAATCGGCTCCGTTAAAGCTGTTGAAATCGGAGATGGCACTGCTGTTTCTTCATCAGTTGGCAGTACCAACAATGACGCCTTTTGCATGACTGAAAGAGGTATTGAAAAAGTAACAAACCACAGTGGTGGAATTCTTGGTGGTATGAGCGATGGCTCTCCTATTGTAACGCGCGTATCTATTAAGCCAACACCATCGATTTCTGTTATGCAACAAACTGTAAACGAAAATGGAGAATCCGTAGAATTATCTATCCATGGTCGGCACGACCCAATCATCGTTCCTCGCGCGGTAGTAGTTGTAGAATCCATGGTTGCACTGACTTTAGTAGATGCTATTTTCCTTAATATGAGCAGTAATATCGATACCGTTAAACGTATTTATCAGAGAGAAGATTAAAACATATGACACGAACATTCATGTATCACATATCTGAATCAATCATTATTTTAGATTTTTTAAAATCCTTGGGATATTCCCAAGGATTAATTGCGCATCTCAAAAGGACAAATCAAGGAATTCTTAAAAATGGCGAGTGGGCTTACGTGCGAGATCAGCTCTTTCCTGATGATGTTTTAACTATTAAGTTGATTCCTAACGAAGATGAAAAGAGCATTATTCCCACGCAACATCCACTTAAAATCCTTTATGAAGATTTAGATATTTTAGTTATAAATAAACCCGCCAATATGCCTATTCACCCTTCCCAAGGCAATCACCAAAATACCTTGGCAAATGCTGTCATGTTTTACTTCAAGGACGATCTACCTTTCACTTTCCGCTGCGTTAATCGATTGGATAAAGATACAACTGGTGTCGTCCTCATCGCAAAACACGCTCTGAGCGCCTCCATTCTTTCCTCTATGATTGCAAAGCGACAAATCAAACGAACTTATCTCGCTATTGTAACGGGCAACACAAAAGAAGCCGAACATATTGTTGCTCCGATTGGACGAGTCTCTGACTCTACTATAGAGAGAACCGTCAGGGTGGATGGCGAATACGCTTCTACACATTATCAAAAACTTGCTTATTCAGATGGCTATTCTTTAATCTCTTTAAATCTAGATACTGGACGCACCCATCAGATAAGAGTTCATATGAAACACATCGGGCACCCGATTACGGGAGATTTTTTATACAATCCCGACTATTCCATCATAAAAAGGCAAGCTTTACACTCGCATTCTCTCTCTTTGATTCATCCAATCAAAAAGGAGCCTCTCTATTTTGAAGCTCCTTTACCTAATGATATGATTAAATTTGAAAACATCCGCCACCGATAAACTCACGTAACAACGAGTTTTTCGGTATAAAATCCGTTGGTATCCCAATGAAATAATCCAAGAATTTAAGCAATCGCTTAGCCTCTAAATACTCCTCATCTTCTTTTTTAATTCCAAACAAAATCGGTTCTACAAATTGTTTCAAAACGGAAAGTTCATAAATCAAGGCAGAATTAAACATCACATCTGCATCCTCTTGAAATGGAAAGATATTTTTTTCTTCTCCACGACGAACTGATGCCCACATCGCTATCGTTTCTTTTCCTGAAGTCCCTCTCGTTCTTGCGTCACGCACTATCCTACGCAACAATCGACCATCTGTCGTTGGAATTCTATTGTGTTCATCTATATTTAACTGTGTCAATGCACTGATATAGATTTTAAATTTATTTTCTGCCGGCAACTCCTTTGAGAGCAATCCATTTAATCCATGAATTCCTTCAATAATCAACACATCATTCTCTCCTAGTTGAAGAAAATCGCCATGGTATTCCCTTCTTCCGAGCTTAAAGTTAAATCTTGGAATCTCTATTCGCTTTCCATTTAATAAGTCTGTTAAATCGCGGTTAAACGACTCTATATCGATTGCTTCAATTCCTTCAAAATCTGGTTTCCCTTCTTCATCTAATGGGATTTCATCTCTATTTACATAGTAGTTATCAATTCCTATCGGATGTGGAACCAATCCATTTACCCTTAACTGCACTGATAAACGATGGGAAAATGTGGTTTTTCCAGATGAAGATGGTCCTGCTATTAGGACGAATTTCACTTCCCCTTTTTCCAGAATCTGATTTGCAATCTGTGAAATCTTTTTCTCTTGCAACGCTTCTTGAACTAATATTAAATCTGCCACATTACCTTGTGCTATCCTATCATTTAAACTTCCAACGGTGTCAATCCCTTGTAAATCCCCCCACTGAATAGATTCTTTTTGCACTTGAAATAGCTTTTCTCTTACATAATACTTTGGAATCACCATTGGGTTTTGACGTGAAGGCATCTGTATTACAAATCCCTTATCTTGCAATCGCAAATCAAAACACTTGAGACAAGAAGTATTTGGTACCATATGCCCATAATAGTAATCTTCAAATTCATTCAAGCGATACACATTTACCTTAGATACTCTTCTATATTTAAAAAGTTTCTCTTTATCCTTCATTCCGTACTCTTTAAATCTTCGAATCGCTTCATCAGTGTGAAGCACATGCTTTCCTATAGGAATCTTCTTTTCCACCAAACGATTCATCCGCTCTTTTACTTGGTTTAGCAAGTTTTGATCTACAGTCACATTCCCACTAATTTCACAGTAATATCCCGTTCCGACTGCGTACAAAAGCCTTACTCTTTCGATATCTTCTTTCCCACATACATCATAAATCGCTTTTACCAATAAAAAGCAGAGGCTTCTTCTATAAGCTTTGTATCCTAGGTTATCTCTTATTGTTATAAACGAAAGCGTTACATTATCAAGCAACTCTTTTTGCAATTCTTGCGGTTTTCCATTTTCTAATACTAACACGATTTCATACTCGTACTGCTTTTGAAAATCCTTTACTATTTCTTGATAAGTGGTTCCGCTTGGATATGTTTTTTCTTGTGTCCCTACTTTAATCTTGAAATTTTTCATAGCGTGTCCCCCTTTAAATCGTTTGAAATGGCTGAATAATTTCTGCCCCCTTCACTTCAATTTCACCCCATCGCTCTTTTAAGTAATTGCACATATCTTCAATAAATATATATTCCAATCCATAGTGTCCTGCATCAATTATTACAAGTCCTCGGTTCACTGCATCTACACCTTCGTGATATCCTATGTCCCCTGTTATATATAAATCTGCCCCTTTATTTAAAGCAGTTTCAATTCCACTTTTTCCTGAACCTGGTAGAAAGGCAATCTCCTTTACTTTCTTTTCCAAATCACCATATATCGTCAAACTTTCCAAACCAAATCTTTCTTTGATTTTCTCTCCGACTTCTCTTACTGTAGCGATTTCCTTTAAGGACCCTATTCTTCCTAACCCCTCTGTTTTATCTAAATCTGTAAACTCTAATATTTGACTTGATAATAGGTCTATTTTTTTTTCTACTAGTTCACTCATTCTTACCACGTCGTAATTCGTATGCATAGCATAGCAATTGACTTTATTTTGTAGCAGATTCACCACTCTAGCACTGATAAAATTCTTGGTATTAATCTTTTTTATAGGCGAAAATATCAGAGGATGGTGCGTAATTATTAAATCTGCCCCCCACTGAATCGCTTCTTCTATTACATGATTTGTAGCATCTAGCGCAACATAAATCTTCTCTACATCTCCCATCTCATCTCCGACTAAATGCCCAACATTATCCCAATCATAGGCTTTTGTTAGAGGAAATGTCTCTTCTATCTCTTTAAAAATTTCCCAACACTTCATAGGCCACTCCTAGTTCTTTTTTTAGTTGACTTACTCTTTGTTCTACTTTTTCGTCGTTGCTTTCTCCTATCTTTGAAAGAATTCCTTCTTTTATAGCAATCTCTTTCTCTATGAATTGTTTTAATACTGGATGCCGCCCTTTTAACAGGAGACTACCATATTCTAACTCAGTTTCAGATAACTCAGATGCATCTCCCTTAACCATTTTCATAATCGGATAAAATTTCCCATCCTCTAACACCATATCTTCTGCAATGGATTTCCAGCCATTATTCTTTAGATACGCTCTAACCTTTCTTATCTCAGACTGGGGTTGTAGTACCAATTCGTCTACTGTGTCCCACAACCTTTTATCTTGATCTAATATTTTGATTACCAATCCGCCGCCCATTCCAGCTATGATGATGCTATTGGCCTCATTTTCTTCTAACGCCTTCATTCCATTTGATAATCTCGTCTCAATCTTGTCTTCTAACTTATGAGAGGTTACATGGTTTTTAGCTCTTTTATATGGTCCTTGATTGATATCCATAGCATAGACTCTATCTACTTTTTTGCTCTGTATCAAGTAGATTGGAATGTATCCATGATCCGTTCCGATATCTGCTACTCGTTTCCCTCTACTTACCATATCTGCTACTGCTTGTAATCGTTTTGATAATTCCATAACCTTCACCTAGTCTAAGTAATCTCTCAATTTTCTGCTTCTGCTTGGGTGTCTTAACTTTCTAAGAGCCTTTGCTTCAATTTGACGAATACGCTCTCTTGTTACATCAAATTCTTTTCCTACTTCTTCCAGCGTTCTAGCTTTCCCATCATTCATACCAAATCTCAGTCTCAGTACTTTTTGCTCTCTCTCTGTCAAAGTATCTAAAACTTCCCCTAACTGCTCTTTCAAAAGCGCTGCTGCTGCTGCTTCCGCTGGTACTGGAACATTATCATCTTGAATAAAATCTCCTAAATGACTATCTTCTTCTTCTCCAATTGGTGTCTCTAATGAAACTGGTTCTTGTGATATCTTAAGAATTTCTCTCACACGCTCAACTGGCATATCTAACTCCGCTGCTGTCTCTTCTGGAGATGGTTCTCTTCCTAATTCTTGTAGTAATTGCCTTTGTACCCGGATTAATTTATTAATTGTCTCCACCATATGAACAGGAATACGGATTGTTCTCGCTTGATCGGCTATTGCTCTTGTAATCGCTTGGCGAATCCACCAAGTTGCATAGGTACTGAATTTATACCCCTTACGGTAATCAAATTTTTCAACAGCTTTTATCAACCCTAGATTTCCTTCTTGAATCAAGTCTAGAAATAGCATACCTCTTCCTACATATCTTTTTGCAATACTAACTACTAGTCTAAGGTTTGCTTCTGCAAGTCGTTTCTTTGCATACTCCTCCCCTTCTTCCATTCTTTTCGCCAATTCAATTTCTTCCTCTGCACTAAGAAGTGGAACTTTTCCAATCTCTTTTAAGTACATACGAACTGGATCTTCTATACTAATTCCATCCGGGACTGTTAAATCAATTTTTTCAACGTCTACTTCCTCTTCCTCAGCAAGCTCAACCTCTATATCGTCAGATATCTCTACTTCATTCAATCTCAAAACATCAATTTCATTCTTTTCTAGATATTCGTAGATTTTCTCCATCTGCTCTGTCTCTAGTTCAATATCAGAAAAAGCTTCCGTTATCTCTGCAACCTCTAACGTATTTCTTTTTTTCTTTGCAACTTCAATGAGTTGCTTTACTTTTTCATCCACCTTCGCCATAGCATCTTCTATTTTTGTATTTTCTTCCATTCTTGCATTTTCCTCCATCAATTTATTTGTATTTTTAATGTATAGTCATATTTATGTGTAGTTTTTCTAGTTCCTGTAAGCCTCTTTTGTCTAACATAATCTTTTGTAACCCTTCAATATCCGTAGGGTTTAGATTTTTTGTAGCTGCATTGATACTGTTTTGTTTTACCTTTATTATAGTTTCTTTCATCGCTTTTGATTCTTCTTCTGGTGATGATAAATCTTTAATCTCTGTATGAAAAATATTTGCGACTTCTCTATGCTCTTTCTCATCCGTAAAATAGTTGATAATTTTTGCTGGGTTCATCTCACCCTTTTCATATTGTTCAAATAATAACTTTGCTACAGTTTGATAAAGATCTGTAGTGAAATCCTTCCAACTGATGTACCTTGCTACTACTTGAAACAAATTAGGATCTAAAGCTAAATAAGTCAATAACACCTTTTGAGAGCGAAGTGTTATGTCTTCAGCCCCTCCTTCTCGTTGGTTACGAGATTGCTTTGGTCTCTCTATTGGTTTTGCTAACCCTATTTTTACAGCCATCCTTTTTACTAGCTTATGCAAACTCTCTAAATTAATATAATACGCATTAGCAACTGCTTCTATGTAATTATTTCGCTCAAGTTCTTCTTCAAAATTCAATAGTTTTTTTGCTACTTCATTATAAAAATCTGTTTTTCCCTCAGGAGTCTGTAAATCATAGTTCTTTTCTAGCACTTCCACAGAGTACATAAACCCATTTCTAGCTTTTCCTATACACTCTTCAAATGCTTGCGCTCCTAGCTTCTCTATATACTCATCTGGATCTTTATAAGGATCCATACGAATAACTTTTGCAGAAATTCCAGCTTCCTTTAGAATAGGAATTGCTCTAAGTGCAGCTTTTGTTCCAGCATCATCACTATCATAAGTCAAATATACTTCTGATACATACCTTTTTAATAAAGAAGCATGTCCCGATGTTAATGAGGTTCCAAGTGTTGCTACCGCATTTGTAAAACCAGCTTGATGAAGAGCTATCACATCCATGTAGCCCTCGCAAACCAGATAATATGGCTTTCTAGACGTTCTCGCTCGATTCAACCCATAGAGATTTCTGCTTTTATCAAACACCTGTGTCTCTGGTGAGTTTAGATACTTCGGTTTTCCATCTCCCATCACTCGCCCACCAAAGCCGATTACTCGATTGTTGACATCCATAATCGGAAACATCACTCGATTCCAAAATTTATCATACATCCCTTTTCGCTCATCAACATTCACAAGCCCTGATTTACTGATAATTTCATCTTTATACCCTTTTAATTTGAGGTATTTATATAAGTCATCTCCGAATTTCAAAGAGTATCCCAATCCAAATTGTAAAATAGTCTCCTGTGACAAACCTCTATCACTCAAATACTGATATGCATATCCTCCACTTTCTGATTTTAATTGTGCATAAAAATATTTAGCTGCTAATTTATTCATCTCTAATACTGTCGATCGCAAGTTTGCTTTTACCTTTGCTTCTTCCGATAATTCCACATTCGGCAACTCTACGCCCACTCTGTCTGCTAGAAATTTTAACGCTTCCACAAAATTGTAATTCTCATATTCCATAATAAATGTAAGTACATTTCCACCTACCCCACAGCCGAAACAATGGTACATCTGCTTATTTCTACTAACGGAAAAAGATGGTGATTTTTCATTATGAAATGGGCATAACCCAAAATATGAGCCACCTTTTTTTTGTAAACGTACATAGTTTGATATTACATCAACAATATCATTTTTCATTCTAATCTCTTCTACTAGCTCTTCTGAATAATACATACTTTTACCCCTCCATAAGTATTATTCTATATTACTTCTCGATTTCCTTTATTCTTTCCATGCTTTTGGAATAAAAATTTCCTGAAATTGTTTTACTGCAAAATTATCTGTCATTCCAGCTATGTAATCACAGATAACTTGATCTTTTATAGATTCTTCACTTTGCACTTTTTGAAAATAAAACTCTGGTAAATATTCTGGATATCTCTGATAATATTCGTATAGTTTTTCTATAAGCTTAATCGCCTTTTTTTCTTCACTTTTTGCTGTCTGATTTAAATAGACGTGTTCAAATAAAAAACTTCGAACACTTTTGAGCGCTCTCTCTACTTCTTTTGACATGATAATATCTGGTTTATCCATACTGTTATAGATAATATCGTTAATCAAAGTGTTCAACCGCTCACCTGAAGTATTCCCTAGAATTTCTCTACATTCTTCTGGCACATCTTCTGGTAATAAAATCCCACCTCTAATCGCATCATCTATATCATGATTGATATAAGCTACTTTATCTGAGACTCTAACAATCTTTGCTTCAAGGGTAAGAGGGGTACCAGCGGTTTGATGGTGCAAGATTCCGTCCCTTACTTCCCGTGTCAAATTAAGACCTCTTCCTTCTTTTTCAAGTGTCTCTACTACTCGAACCCCTTGAAGTGCATGGCGAAATCCATTTTTTGATAATTTATTTAACGCTCTCTCTCCCGCATGACCAAATGGAGTATGTCCTAGATCGTGAGCCAATGCAATCGCTTCTGTCAAATCTTCGTTTAAGCGAAGAGCTTTTGCAATACTTCTAGCATTTTGCGATACTTCTAATGTATGTGTAAGCCTTGTGCGATAATGGTCCCCTCTTGGCAGTAGGAACACTTGGGTTTTTTGCTTTAATCTGCGAAATGATTTACAATGCAAAATCCGATCTCTATCTCGTTGAAACACTGGTCGAACATTACAAGCCTCTTCTTCTCGTTCTCGTCCCTCTGAATCTTTACTAAATGTTGCATAAGGAGATAAGTTCTTTACTTCGCGCTCTTCCATCTGCTCTCGAATATTCATAATCCACCTCGCATCCTTCTATTTTAAATGTCTTACCTGCCAAAATCGTACCACTATTTTAATAATATTTCAATACAATTGCTCCACTATTTGCTGTTTCATACGTATACTTCACATATTCTTTCACTCTTTCTAACAATTCTTCATGGGGATGTCCATACGGATTCTCTTTTCCTGCTGAAATTAAAGCAATTTCTGCATCTATCTGCTCTAGAAATTCATGAGAAGTACTATTTTTCGATCCATGATGAGCAACTTTTAATACATCGTATTTTTTATCTTCTGTCTCTAAATACTCCAACAAATCCTCCTCCCCCTCTCCTTCTACATCGCCAGTGCAAAGCATGGAAAATTCTTTATAGTTCACATCTAATACCAATGAACTTTCATTTCCAATCTCTCCTTGAAACTCTTCCATAGGTGCTATTACTTCGATCACCATTTCCCCTTCTTCAATCCGATCCCCTACACCGATTTCTAATACTCTTATCTGATGCTTCATAGCTAAATTTTTCAATTGAATCAGTTCTTGATCCTGAAACTTTTCTTTACACATCACTAACGTATCTATCTTGATACCAACCGCTTCTCTTTCTATAAGTTCAGAAATTCCATTAATATGATCTTTATCTCCATGGGTCACAAATACATACTCAAGTCGCTCCACACCTCTTGACTTTAGAAAGGGTTCAATTCTATATTTCCCCACCTCTGTTTCACTACTGCTTCCTCCATCTATCAGATAATCTATTCCTTCTGCCCCCTTTAGATACATAGAATCTCCTTGACCTACATTTAACAAGGTAACTATTATTCCTTGGGTAGGCATATCGATCCATAATGTAGATACGGTAACCACCAACCATATCAATATTGCCTTTTGATTCCATTTCACTTCTCCTTGACTTTTCTTTTTCTTCCATATAGCATATCCGATTAACCCAAAGGTACTTAAGTAATAGAATAAAAGGACTCTTGCATCTGGCTGTCCTAATATCACTCTTGCAAATGGAAGATTCAGACTTAATTCACCCACCTTATAAATATAACTAATCAATAATTTACAGATCAAAAAAATTGGCGCTGCCATATTTCCTATTAAAAATGAGCAAATCACACCTACAATTCCACTGATAAGTACTATTCCTAGAACTGGCAAGATTAATAAATTAGTCAAAATGGAATATATGGAAATTTCATAAAAGTATTGGAGCAACATAGGAAATATCATCACTTGAATGCTAATGCTCGCTGCTATTGTGCCTCCTAATTTTCCCCATTTCTCAAGACAAGAAGACATAATTGGATAGATTCCAAGTATACCTATAACAGCTCCAAAGGACAGCAAGAATCCTGCATCAAATAATTGATTTGGATTATAGATTAAGATGCCCAAGGCTGCCACAGAAACGCTAGTCAGACTATCATACCCTCGTCCACTTAGCTCTGCTCCCATTGCGACAAAAAACATGATAGCAGCCCGAGCTGCAGAGACTCCCGAACCAATCATAATGACGTATAAAAGTAATAGTGTGGAACTTATAACTGCAGCTATCATAAATTTCCCTATCCACTTTTTTAGCACTTTATATAATGCGATTCCCAGTATCGATATATGCAATCCCGATATTGCAAATATATGTCCTACTCCTACTTTTTGAAACATCTCTCTATCGATTGGCTCTAGTCCGTCTTGCTCTCCCAAAAGAAGCGCAACCATAAATCCTCCTTTTTCTGAATCAAAAAATTGATATATCTGGTTCTTTATGCTACCTCTCATTTCGTATAATTTATTACGCAACCAATAAATGTCCTCGCTTGTGACTTCTAAACTCTTGGCCCATAAATATCCTTTTATTTTTTTGATGTTATAATATTTCTTCTGATTAAAATTGCCAGGATTTGGCTCTGATTCAAATAGTTGATATTGGCCTGTTGCCAATATTTCGTTTCCAATCCGAACGGATTGAAAGGATGTATCATATATTAAATACTTCTCATTATTTTGCTCTATATACAAGTATTGTAGCTTTTCTTTTATCTCTATTTTATAGACGATTCCTTGTAAATTTCTTTCTTCGTCTTCTTGAGCCTTCAGATGTGAGTTCATACTGCCCTCTTCCCCCATCTGAAGCCCTCGAATCCATATCGCTACAATCATCAGTATACATAGATAACATACAATTGGTTTTCCTTTAATAGGATCACCTCCTTATCTTACGTATGTCAATGGTAACTTGGTAGCAAATGTAGTTCCTTTTATTTCATTATTCTGAACAAGAATCTCTCCTTTGTGTAGGAAAATAGCTTTTTGAGCGATTGCAAGACCAAGACCAGTTCCACCAATCTCTCTTGATCTAGATTTATCAATTCTGTAAAATCTCTCGAATATCTTCGCTTTCTCCTCGTCTTTAATCCCAATACCCGAGTCTTCTACATTGATGTAGCAGTACTGATAATCAGAATTGACAGAAATGTGAACGTACCCGCCTGGTTCATTATATTTAATCGCATTTTCAATTAGGTTCATATATGCTAAAGATAATTTAATCTCATCTGCTTCTACAAGTGTAGGTCGAAAACTCTCTAGTACTACTTCTACTTGATTCATTTCTGCGATAATACTAACTCTTTTTAATATTCCTTCCATCATCTCATTGATATCTACCGATTTTATATGCACATCTGTAGATGCTTTTTCCATCTTTACCAGTGAGAGCAAATCGTTGATTATGACATTTTCTCTATCTATCTCCTCAGCAATATCTTCCATAAACTCTCGGTACAGTTCCACTGGAACATCTTCTTGTGATAATAAAGAATCTGCTAACACTTTCATCGATGTTAAGGGCGTCTTTAACTCATGAGACACATTTGCAACAAATTCTTCCCTTGAGTGATCTAATATTCTTAATCGAGAGAGCATCTTTTTCACAGAATTTGCTATTTTTCTGGTTTCAATATAAGAATTTGCTTCTTGTATGACATAATCGTTATTAAATGTCATATGCTCTAGCTCTTTTGTCAATTTCAAAAATGGATTGGTAGCAAGGTAGATAACTACTATCAGTATAATTGCCATTGCAATACTCAGCCCTACTTGTACCACCAAAAGGTACTCCACCACCCTGCCTTGAGATATTTCTATCCCTTTTGTGGACGCACTCATAACTATTGTTCCTATCACTAGCTCTTCCCCACCTTCTTTGAGCGGAAAAATCACCACAACTTCATTCTCTTTTCCAAGATGGTAGCTAACTACTTCCCCTTCTAATCCACTTTGCATCTCATCTGTTTTCAAAAATACACCTTCATCTGCATGTATAGTGTCTTCTAGTATTAGACCTTCTTGATCCGTAATCATAATTCGTCCATCGTATATATCTGCTACTTGTAGTAAGTCCACATGTAACTGCTCAATTTCGCTTTCTGTAACAGGACTACCCTCTTGAAAGCTCTCACTGATATACTCACAAGTATTCTCCACTCGATTTGTCAAAGTCTGAATCTGCTCACTATAAAACACTTCAAGTACTCCAGCTGTTAATGCGGTAATGCCAATCATAAACACTATGACTACTATGGTCGTAAGCAATAGGCGAAAGCTGAGTCTTTTCTTTAACATTTCCTTTATTCTACCCTTTAAAATAGTAACCTACACCCCACTTCGTATATACGTATTTCGGTTCGCTTGGTCTTTCCTCAATCTTTTCTCTCAACCTACGAATATGTACATCTACCGTTCTGGCATCTCTTCTATCATCCGCCCCCCAAATCAGTTCCTTTAATTGCTCTCTGCTATAAGATTTATTCTTATTAATCGCCAATAGTTCTAAAATTTCGTACTCTTTTGCTGTTAAATTAATCTCTCTATCATTGATATGAACACTTCGATTCTCTAAGTTTATCTGCATATCTCCAGCTAAAATCATCTTTGACTTCGTCTTCTCTTTCCCTATTCTTCTCATAATAGCTTTGATTCTAGCTTTTACTTCTAAGATATTAAAAGGTTTTGTCATATAATCATCTGCACCATAATCCAATCCTAAAATCTTGTCCATCTCTTCTCCTTTAGCAGTCAACATGATAATTGGCACATCCGAAAACTCTCGAATCTGTTGGCATACTTCAAGACCATCTATCTTAGGCAACATAATATCCAATAAAATAATATCATATACATTGCTCTTTGCCAGATGCAACGCTTCTTCTCCGTCGTAAGCACAATCCACAGCCATTCCATCTTGTTCTAAGCTAAATCGAATGCCCTTTACTATTAATTTTTCATCGTCTACCACTAAAACTTTTCTGTTCATATCCTCTCCTAATTCACACTTATTTCTTCTTTGATTTTATTAAACACACCTTCTTTAATCCCTTCAATTTCCATAATGGATTCAATAGATTCAAATTCCCCCTCTTCTTCTCTATAGCTAATAATACTATCTGCCTTTGCTTCTCCTATTCCCGAAAGTTTCATCAGTTCTTCTTTTGATGCCGTATTGATATTCACTTTTCCCGAACTTTCTTTCTCATCCACGAGCGAATCTTTGGCTACTGCATTCCCTTGTTCTACTTCTTCTACTGTGTACACACATATCTTTTGCCCATCCACCACTTTTTCTGCTTGGTTTAGATGTGATGTGTGTGCTACTTCAGTCATTCCTCCTGAGGCTTCTATCGCATCTATAACTCTACTTCCGTCAGGTAGCTCATAGACTCCTTCTTTTTGTACTGCTCCACATACATATACAGAAATCAGTTCTACTTCTTCTGTTTTTGCACTACTCATTTCTTCACTTTCTGACTCTTCTTTCTCTGATGTTTCTTCTGCCTTTGATGTTTTTTCCGACTCCATCGTCTCTGACACTTTAATCTCTTCTTTAACTTCCTGTTCTCCACATCCTATCAGACAGCATAACACTACAACACTCAGCAGTTCTAACTTAAGTTTTTTGTACTTTCTTCGCATTTTTTCTCCTTATAGTATCCACTATAAAGACCCCTCTATGCTTAATACATTAATTATAATGAATTCCTATCATAAATACAACTCTTTTTACTTTGCGCTTTGGAATAAATACACCCCTACTAACGCGATTCCCATGCCTATGACCTTTTGAATGGAAAACGGCTGCTTTTCTACTAAAAACAAACCTAGAAGTTCAATTACATAAGATATTAATATCTGTGCAACTACAATGAATAGGATTGCTCTTGCTGGCCCTAATTGGTCTATACTTTTAATAACCGTCCAAGTGATTCCTGCACCGATTGCTCCCCCTAATAATAAAAAACGTGGTTTTACCTCCATAATTGTGAGCAGTGATGTTCGATCTGTCACTCCCCATATTAACAAACAGACAATGAGTGCACTAAATTGAACCCAGATACTAGACACCCACAGTCCTGTTGTTTTGGATACCTGACTATTAAATACACCTTGTATACTCATCAAAGCTCCTGATACAATCGCAATAAAAAAACCAATCATAGAAAATTCTCCTTTTTCTAAAGAATTATCTCCGATTGATTGGTTTTTATTCGTATTGCACCTTATTCTTCACTATAGAACTTGTTTGCTTCATCTGCTAAAATTGCTGTACCTATCCCTTTATTTGTGAAAAACTCAAGTAATAGACAATGTGGAATTCTTCCGTCTAAGATATGAACACGCGAAACACCATTTTCGATAGCATCTATACAGTTTTGTAGTTTCGGTAACATTCCTCCGCCGATGTTTCCATTTTCCATTAATCTATTTGCTTCTTTTACAGTGAGCTCTGAAATCAGCGAATCTTTGTCTGCTGGATCTTTGTACACTCCTTCTATATCTGTCAAAAATGCTAATTTCTCTACTTTCATAGCTCGAGCAATCGCACAAGCTGCATCATCTGCATTGATATTATAAGTTTGATACTCATCATCTAGACCAATTGGTCCTATAATTGGCAAAAAGTCTTTCTCTAGCAAGTCGTGTAAAATCTCTGCGTTTACTTCTGTAATCTCTCCTACATAACCAATATCCTCACCTTTTGACAATTTTTTTTCCACTTTTAAAAGTCCACCATCTTTTCCTGTGATTCCAATTGCGCGAACCCCTAGTTTTTGCACTAATTGCACCAGACTTTTATTTACTTTCCCCAGTACCATCTCTGCAACTTCCATCGTTTCAGCATCTGTTACACGAAGACCATTTATAAACTGTGGCTCCATTCCAACTTTTTCTACCCATTTGCTGATTTCTTTCCCACCACCATGAACGATGATTGGCTTAAAACCTACTAGTTTCAGCAGGGTAACATCTTGAATTACTTGATTTTTAAGTTCTTCATCAACCATTGCACTTCCGCCGTATTTCACTACAATAATCTTGCGATTAAATCTTTGGATATATGGCAAAGCTTCAATTAGTACTTCTGCTTTATCTAAAAATTGTTGCATGTTCTCTCCCATTATTCTGCTCCTTTTTCTCTTCCTATTCTTCTCTATTCTCTTTAACTTCTATAATCTGCATTAATTGCTATATACTCATGAGTTAAGTCACATCCCCAAGCAGTAGCGGTTTCTCCTCCAAGCTTTAAGTCGATAACAGCTGTTACCTCTTCTTGCGATAGCACTTGTGTCGCCTTTTCCTCACTAAAGTCAACTGCATTTCCATCGATCATAATATCTACTTCGCCTGCTTTACTAACAAATTTAAGGTCCACACTCTCTGGGTCAAATACTTCTCCTGAGTATCCCATTGCACACAACACCCTTCCCCAATTGGCATCATGTCCTGCGATTGCTGTTTTGGTAAGGTTTGATGTTACTACTGATTTACTAATCACTCTTGCTTGTTCTTTCGTCTTTGCTCCAGATACAACAACTTCAAAAAGTGCAGTTGCACCTTCGCCATCCCCCGCCATCTTTTTCGCCAAATATTCATTTACTTCATGAAGCGCTTCATAAAACACTTCATATTCTTTTGTTCCAACTTTTATTTCTTCATTTCCTGCCATTCCATTTGCAAGTACAAGAGCTGTGTCATTTGTTGATGTATCTCCATCTACAGAAATCATGTTGTAAGTATCTACAACATCATCACTTAATGCTTTTTGCAAAGTCTCTTTTGAGATAACTGCATCTGTAGTAATAAAACTTAACATCGTACACATATCAGGATGAATCATTCCAGATCCTTTTGCCATACCTCCTACTGTTACAGTTACTCCCGCTATGTCAATCTCGAAAGCGATTTCCTTTTCAAAAGTATCCGTAGTCATAATAGCTTTTGCTGCTTCTGTCCCAGAAGCGATATCAGAGGCTTTTTCTTTACAAAGCAGGCTTACTCCTTTTTCGATTTTTTCCATCGGTAACTGCTTTCCAATTACTCCTGTAGAGGCTACCAAGACTGCAGTCTCTTCTACACCCAACTCTTTTTCTACAGCTTTCGCTGTCTGCTTGCAATAATTATACCCTTCTTGGCCAGTACATGCATTTGCAATTCCCGAGTTAACAATCACAACTTGTGCATGTTTTGAATGCTCTACAATCTCTTGATCCCATTTTACAGGTGCTGCCTTTACAATATTTTTTGTAAATACTCCTGCTACACTACATGGCACTTCACTATATATAATCGCCATATCTGTTCGATCTTGATATTTTATCTTCGCTGCAATTGCTGCTGCTTCGAATCCCTTTGCCGTAGTAACTCCACCTTGTACTTGCTTCATAATTTATCTTCTCCTTTTTACTCTTCTATAAAGGCTGTAATATTCTTTTCATTAATTACAAACTCGTAACAATTTAAATCTTCTCGATTATTCCATCCTATTTCATTCCAAAATGCATTTCCTCCAGAATTTTTCGCAAAAGCAAATAGATTCACTTTGTTAATCCCTTCTTCATTCAATGCTTTAATCGCTTCCACCGCCATACTCTTCCCAATTCCTTGCATACGATACGACTTTAAAACACAGACATGGTAGAAACACCCTCTCCTCCCATCATGTCCACATAAAATATTACCCACTACCTTTCCATCTGCAACAGCAACTATACTGGTAGTCGGATTTCTCTTTAAAAATCTTTCAATTCCTTCTTTTGAATCATCGAGACTTCTTATACCAAACCCTTGAATTGTATTCCAAAGTTTAAAAACACCCTCGTAATCATCCATTTTCATTGTTCTAATCGTATACATTATTTTCCTATTTCCTCTTATGTATTTATGGAAACATTGGAACTATTTCTAATCCCATGGTCTCTTCTAACCCAAACATTAAATTCATGTTTTGTACAGCTTGTCCTGCTGCACCTTTAACTAAATTATCCATAGCACCCATCATTATAATTCGATTGGTTCTCCCATCAATAACAAAGTTTACATCCACATAATTACTTCCCTCTACCCACTTTGTCTCAGGACACATCCCTTTTTCTAAAACGCGAACAAATTTTTCTGATTGATAATAAGATTCATAAGCTTCTCTTACTTTTTCTTCTGTTACACCTTCTTTTAAAGTTGCATAAGCTGTAATTAAAATCCCTCGATTCATAGGTATCAAATGTGGTGTGAAATTAATAGTAAATTCTTCTCCCGATGCATATCCCAACTGCTCTTCTATCTCTGGTGTATGCCTGTGTGATGCTACTCCGTAAGCTTTGATATTTTCGTTCACCTCACAATAGAGTTGATCAACTTTTGCTCCTCTTCCTGCTCCCGAAGTTCCAGATTTTGCATCTATAATTAAAGTGCTCAAATCGATTAGTCCTTCTTTTGCTAAAGGATACGCTGTCAATATTGAACAAGTAGTATAGCATCCAGGATTTGCAACTAATCTAGCTTTTTTTACATCTTCACGATTTATTTCACAAAGCCCATACACAGCTTCTTCTATAAATTCTGGACTTTGATGTTTGATGCCATACCATTGTTCATAAACGCTTACATCTTTGATACGAAAGTCTGCACTTAAATCTACAATTTTCACTTTCTTTAGAATTTCCTCATTTACCAACGATCCGCATAGACCTTGTGGGGTAGCTGTAAAAATCACATCTACTCGGCTAGCCAACTCGTCCATGTTGTCATCCATACAAACTGAATCTACAATCTCAAACATATTTCTATATACATGCGCGTATTTTTTGTCGATATAACTTCTTGAACCGTACCATTCAATTGTAACATCCTTATGTCCCATTAAAATTCGTACTAATTCTCCACCTGTATATCCTGTAGAACCTATGATTCCTACTTTTATCATTCCTATATCCTCTTTTCTCTATATAATACTCTGTAAATCGACCACTTTATGCTTTTTCCATTCTCAATATTGCATAATTATACATTACTACTCGCTTATATGCAAGCTTATTTTCTAATTTGTCCATTTCCAAAAATCACATACTTTCTAGTTGTAAGTGCCGTTAAGCCCATAGGACCTCTGGCGTGCAACTTTTGTGTACTGATTCCAATCTCTGCCCCAAAACCAAATTCAAATCCATCTGTAAATCTAGTAGATGCATTGACATACACTGCTGACGCATCCACTTCTTCAACAAACTGCATAGCCGATTTGTAATTATCTGTTACTATTGCTTCTGAGTGTCCTGTATTATATTGATTGATATGGCTAATCGCTGCTTCTATATTTTCAACTGTTTTTATAGAAATCATCTTATCCAGGTATTCCATCCCCCAATCCTCTTCTTTTGCTGGAATCGCTTTTGCTTCTAAATCACATACAGCTTGATCGCCTCTTACTTCCACACCTTTTTCAGTCAACGCTTCAACAATAGGATGTATCGCCTTTTCTAGTATATCTCTGTGAATCACAAGAGACTCACATGCATTGCAGACTCCATATCTTTGTGTCTTAGCATTTTCAATAATGGAAATAGCCATCTGTATATCTGCGCTTCTATCTACATATACGTGACAATTTCCCGTTCCAGTCTCTATCACAGGTATTGTACTCTCTCTGACAACCGTTTGGATTAGCTTTTCACCTCCACGAGGAATCAACACATCTATATAATCATTCATTTTCATAAAGGTTTTTGCAATTTCTCGCTCTGTCCTTTCAATTAACTGAATGCACTCTTTAGTAACGCCTGCATTTATAAGTCCTTTTTGAATTGTTTTAACAATGGCTTTATTAGAATGTATCGCATCACTCCCACCTCTTAGTATCACTGCATTACTGGTCTTAAAACAAAGCGCAAACGCATCTGAGGTCACATTCGGCCTTGACTCATAAATAATGCCAACAACTCCTAACGGAACCACTTTTTCCCCAATTTGAAGACCATTTGGTCTTACTTTGACAGATTTTATCTCGCCGATTGGATCATCTAATTCGCTGATTTTTCTTACACCTTCCGCCATAGACTCAATTCTTTCTTCGGTAAGGAGCAATCGATCTATCAGGGACTCTTTCATGCCTTTTTCTTTGGCTCTATTTACATCTTTTTCATTCTCTTTGATAATTACCTTTGCATCCGCTAACAATGCTTGCGAAACCGAGATTAGTGCTGCTTTCTTTTCCATTTGCTTTAGTCGTGCCACCTCAGTTTTTGCTGCTTGGGTTTTTATTCCTATTTCAGATAAATATTCTTGTGCACTCATATCTTTTTCACTTCCTCTCTTTTTCTTCGTTTTGCTATCCTTCGATACTGTTCTCTCTCTGGGGCTAGCTCATTCTCTTGATCAAAGTCACCGGATAGAAACAAGGTTCCTACCTTTTTTCCTGCCATGATATCATTAATTACATAGATGCTCTCTCCATTGGCTATTACCATATCTGCACCTGCTTTCACACTGATTTTGGCCGCCTCTATTTTTGTTGTCATTCCACCAGTCCCTACTTGTGTAGAAGTTCCTTTTCCCATGTGTTCTAATTCATCATCAATCCTGTATACCGTGTGCACAAACCGTGCTTGTGGATTGACTTTTGGATTATCTGTATAGAGACCTTCTATGTCAGAGAGTAGTATTAATAGATCAGCCTTCACCAGTTTTACAATATATGCTGCCATCGTATCATTATCACCAAATCCTCCATAGAGATCCTCATCCACCGCAATAGCATCATTTTCATTGATAATAGGTACTACATTCATCTTAAACAACTGGCTAAATGTCTCTTTTGCGCTCTTTCTGCACTTTCTATTCATAATCGATTCTTTCGTCAGTAAGACTTGTGCTGTCAACTGACCATATTCATTAAAGAGTTTTTCATATATCATCATAAGTCTAGCCTGGCCAATAGCTGCGCATGCATGACGCATTGAAGGATCACTCGGATTATCTTTCAACTTGAGAACATTTCTTCCAATTCCAATTGCTCCTGAGGATACCACAATTACTTCTTTTCCTTTATTTCTTAAATTAATTAAGATACGAACAAATTTCTCTAACTTTTCTAAATCGATATTCCCTGTCTCATCATGTGTGATTGATGACGTCCCAATCTTGATAACTATCCGCTTTTTTTGCCTTAACAGTTCTCTTGCATTCATAAGTCCACCTCTGCTCCTTTGATGCTATTTACTTTGTCTCCTCTTAAACTCTTTGTATTTCTTACCTAGATTTTACACCTCTTCTATATTTTGTCAAGGATTCTTAGACATTCTGCATATTATTCATTCTTTGTGTATTTTTATTCATTTGTGCTTGCTTTATTTCCTTTTTTGATGTATAGTATCTAAGAATATAATACATACGGAGGTATTTTGATATGAAAGAAAAAGTTGTTTTAGCTTACTCTGGGGGACTTGATACGACTACAATCATTCCTTGGTTAAAAGAAAATTTTGATTATGATGTAATCTGTTGCTGTATAGACTGCGGACAAGGTAACGAATTAGATGGTCTAGAAGAGCGTGCTGCCCTTTCCGGTGCTACTAAATTATATATTGAAGATGTGGTAGATGAGTTCTGTGATGATTTTATTGTTCCTTGTGTACAAGCAAGTGCAATCTATGAGAATAAATACTTACTAGGAACTTCAATGGCTCGCCCAGTCATCGCAAAACGTCTAGTTGAAATAGCACGAAAAGAAGGAGCTACTGCTATCTGTCACGGCGCTACTGGAAAAGGTAATGATCAAATCCGTTTTGAGCTTACTATTAAAGCGCTTGCACCTGACCTTAGAATCATCGCTCCTTGGAGAATGACAGATGTGTGGACAATTCAGTCTCGCGAAGATGCTATTGAATATTGTAATAATCACGGCATTGATTTACCATTTAACGCTTCTTCAAGCTATAGTCGCGATAGAAACCTATGGCACATCAGCCACGAAGGATTAGAATTGGAAGACCCTGCCGCTGAACCAAACTATGATCACTTACTCGTTCTTGGTGTCTCTCCTGAAAATGCACCAAACGAAGGTGAATATGTATCTATGACATTTGAAAAAGGAGTTCCTACTTCTGTGAATGGGAAAGAAATGAAAGTTTCTGAAATCATCGCTGTTTTAAATGAATTAGGCGGAAAGCACGGAGTTGGTATTGTTGATATCGTAGAAAACCGTGTTGTAGGAATGAAATCACGTGGCGTATATGAGACTCCAGGTGGAACAATCCTTATGGAAGCTCACCAACAATTAGAAGAATTAGTTCTTGA
>CAYJHQ010000024.1:0-43613 GCA_964369775.1 uncultured Lachnospiraceae bacterium | reverse complement strand
TTTCAAGCACTCCCTGAGCCTTTTACACTCTTACAACTGTCAAAGATGGGATTATAGTACACTATCCCTTGTGTGTCAAGCGTTTTTTCAAACTCCTATAATGTTTTTCAACCGTGAGCCCTTGAACAACGGTTGTGAACATCACAATAGAAAATACAGATACTATCATCGCATGAAATGTTTCTGCCTCTAGCAACTCGACTGCTTCTATCATCAGCGCCAAGCTCAATCCACCCTTCAACCCAGCCCAAGTCAACAATTTGGAAAATTGTGTTTTTGAGAGATTTTCTGGCATTCTTTTCAAAAAAATCGTTGCACAGAAGATTCCTATGTATCTCGCGAGCACTCCCACACCAACTGCAAGTATCATAATAAGTATATTATCGCTAGTATATAGGAATATATTCACAAAGAACACACCCATTCCTATATATATAATCGCATTTAGAATGCTATCTACCACTTCCCAGAAATCGTAGTACAAGGTAAATTCTTCTGGTTTCTTCTTACTCTCCTTGTTAGTAAAAGTAGCAAAATAAATCCCGCAAACCACTGCTGCAATAGCGCTAGAAAATCCTAAGTTTTGACTCAATACGTATGATGCTGTTAATGTAAAGATACTAATAAATATTTGCATAAATTTATCACTTGTTCTCTTAAAGAAATAAAACATAATGAAACAAATTATCATAGCCACTGTAATTGCACCTATAATCTCTTTTCCTAGAATTACTAAAAAACCTGCTGGCCCCATGGTCGAAGAACTCTCTAACGCACTAGACACTGCAACAAAAAGTGCAATACCAACTCCATCATTAAATAGCGACTCTCCTTCTATTATTAGAATCAGCTCTTCTGACAACCCTACCTTCTTCAATATACTTGTCGCCGCTATTGGATCTGTCGGTGAAACAATCGCTCCCAAGAGCATGCACTCTACTATCGAAAACTGATGGAATCCTATCAACTCTAATATAAGGTAAAACATACCACCAAATAAAAGCGTGGCCATTGTAGTTGTTAATAACGCTAATAGCGCAATCGGTTTTGAATACTTTTTTAATTTTCCTAGTGTTATATTGCAAGATCCTGCAAACAACATAAAGCATAGTACACCCTTGACTAAAAAGTCACTTAAGTATTCAAGTGGAAATCCTATCTGTGAATAATCTCCGTTAATCGCGTAAGAAATTGCGATATATATTCCTCCTATAAGAAAAGATACTACTAGTAATGCAATCTCTGTTGGTAGTTTCAATGTTTTTTCATTTATATAGGATATAAATACTAACATGCCCATAATTCCTACAAATACAGTCAAAATCATCATAATCTTTCCTCCTTTTTTTCACTTCTCACTGTTTTATCATACCACATTTTTATACAACTATATACAAAAAAAAATCCCAAACAAACTATTTCAACATTTGTTTGGGATTTCTTTTTATAAATCATTCTACTTCTTGTTTATTCATCTTGCAGTGCATCATAACCTTCTTCACCAGTTCTCACCTTTACAACATTTTCTACGTCGTATACAAATATTTTTCCATCTCCCACATTTCCTGTGTAGAGTACCTCTTTTACTGTCTCAACTACCAATTCAACCGGAATCTTGCAGATTACAATCTCTACTTTTACTTTCGGCAACAATGTTGTCTCCACTGCTACACCTCTATAAAACTCTTTTCCACCTTTTTGCATCCCGCATCCTAGTACTTGAGTTACCGTCATCCCTGTTACTCCGATTTCATCTAATGCACACTTTAAGGTTTCAAATTGACTTTGCTTTATCACAATTGACAACTTTGTCATCTTTGTTACATCTGGATTCACTACAACTTCTTTAGTGCTTACAGGCTGTGTTGTTAATGGTGTGGTTGTTCTCACATCAACTACTTGTGCCACTTGCTCACCTTTTTTATTTGGATACACATGCATAAAATCTGCATAACTACTTGTTAATCCATGTTCTTCTATATCTAACCCAGCTTGCTCTTCTTCTTTAGAAACACGAAGACCCACTGTATTTTTTATCACTAAAAACACAATTGTCATAGTCACTGCTACCCAAGCGATTACAGCTGCCACCCCGATTAATTGCACTACTAAAAGCTCAGTTCCTCCTCCGTATAAAAGACCTGCATCTGTAGCTAACACTCCTACAAGAATCGTTCCTAGTGCTCCGCACATCCCATGTACACCTACTGCTCCTACAGGATCGTCTATCTTTAGCTTCTTTTCAACAAATTCAATTCCAAATACTACTGCAAATGCAGAAGCAACACCTATAGCGGCTGCACCTACAGGCGATACTACATTACATCCTGCAGTGATTCCAACTAATCCACCTAAAGCTCCATTGAGTGTCATAGAAACATCTGGCTTTTTGTATCTAATCCATGTAATGCCCATTACTACTGCCGCTGCTGTCGCTGCTGAAATATTAGTTGTTACCATAATATCTGCTGCTGCTTTTATCGTATCATCCCCTGTCATAGACACGGTAGATCCTCCATTAAATCCAAACCAACAAAACCAAAGAATAAATACCCCGAGTGCACCAAGAGTTAAACTATGACCTGGAATCGCTTTTACTTTTCCAGACTTCGAATATTTTCCAATACGAGGTCCTAAAATTTTAGCACCTATTAGAGCTGCAACACCACCAACCATATGTACCGCTGTTGATCCTGCAAAATCACGAAATCCCATTTCAGCTAACCATCCGCCACCCCAAATCCAGTGTCCCGAGATAGGGTATACAACTGCACTTAAGATTACACTATAGATACAATATGAAGAAAATTTTGTTCTTTCTGCCATCGCTCCTGATACAATTGTTGCTGCTGTTGCGCAAAATACCGTTTGAAATATTACAACTGCTGATGATGGAATAGTTGTGCTGTAATCTCCCTGTATAAAGAAATCTAATCCGCCAATAAAAGCTCCATCACCACCGAACATCAATCCAAAACCTATTGCCCAAAACACCAAAGTTCCCAATGAAAAGTCCATCAAGTTTTTCATTATGATGTTACCTGCATTTTTCGCTCTCGTAAATCCTGTCTCCACCATCGCAAATCCTGCTTGCATAAAGAATACCAATACCGCTCCTAATAACGTCCACATTGTGTCTAGTCCTGAAAACATATCTAAATCCTCCTCAATTAAAATAAGCGCATTTTCTTTGACCTAGTCCATCCAAAGAAAACACGCCCTTGTGTTTAAAACAAAGAAAGACACTGTGAACGAATGGTTCACAGCGCCTTTGCTGTTTATATTGACAGTATATGCACCAGCTCTTCATTTGTCAACATGTTTTCTTTTTTCTGTTAAATAGTCATAATTTTCACTTTGTTCATTCTTATTTTTTCGTGAATTTCATAGATTATTACGAAGAATTTTATTATACTTTATTTGTAATTCATCTTATACTTTGGTAAAATGAAACTTGTACATTAAAGATGAAAAGAGGTATAACAATAATATGAACATCGACATAAATCAGATTTTAACTTTAGAAGCTACTATGGGAGAACCAAATGCGTTAAGTCCTCTTCGCGAGCAACTAAAACCTTTTAATGAACTTATGATGCAGCACCGCTGTGCATTAAAAGAGATAGAAACAAAATTAAATGTATTAAATGATGAATTCACTACTGTATATGAAAGAAACCCTATACAGACCATCAAGACACGCATCAAGCGCCCTTTCAGCATCATCGAGAAACTAAGATCTAGAGGTATCGTTCCTACTATCCCTAATATGGAATCAGAATTAAATGATATCGCAGGTATACGTGTTGTCTGCTGTTTCACCGAAGATATCTACAAACTCGCCAAAATGCTATCAGAGCAAGATGACATCCATCTAATCGAAGAAAAAGATTATATAAAAAACCCAAAAGAAAACGGCTACAGAAGTTTACACCTTATTTTGACCGTGCCAATCTTCCTTTCAAACGAGACAAAATCTATGAAAGTTGAAGTTCAATTCCGTACTATCGCAATGGATTTTTGGGCTAGTCTCGACCATCAACTAAAATATAAAAAGAATTTAGATAATCCTGCTATAATCGCAGAAGAACTAAAAAATTGCGCTGATATCATTGCTGAAACAGACAACAGAATGCAAGAAATAAGAAACATGATTGAACGAACCCTTTAATTTAAAAACGGAGGTATTCCTATGTGGTTAAACAACAGCACCTTTTATCAAATTTACCCATTGGGCTTTTGTAGAAATCCCAATACAGACGCAAGCAGTCCTATTCTCCATGTAAAAGATTGGATTAGCCACCTTAGTGACTTAGGAGCAGATTGTGTGCTGTTTAATCCACTTTTCGAATCTGATTCTCATGGATACGACACAAGAGATTTTAAAACTGTAGACAAACGACTCGGTAGCAATGAAAATTTCAGAGATGTTTGCACTTCGTTAAAAGATGCCGGCATCCGAGTGGTGCTAGACGGCGTATTTAATCATGTGGGTCGTGGATTTTGGGCATTCCAAGATGTGCAAAAAAACAGAGACCAATCTCCTTATGTGCATTGGTTTCAGATTAACTTCGATGGTAACTCCCCTTATAACGACGGATTTTGGTATGAAGGTTGGGAAGGGCATTTTGAATTGGTAAAACTCAATTTGCAAAATCTAGAAGTAGTCAATCATCTCCTTGATGCCGTAACTTATTGGATAAATTATTTCGACATAGACGGTCTTAGACTCGATGTTGCCTATTCTCTTGATTTTGATTTCATGAAGAGGTTACGCACACACTGCACTAATTTAAAGTCTGACTTCGCCCTTATCGGGGAGGTATTACATGGAGATTATAATCGTATTGTAAACGACGAGATGCTCCATAGTTGCACCAATTACGAATGCTACAAGGGACTTTACTCTAGTATGAATGATAAAAATCTATTTGAGATTTCTCATTCCTTAAACCGCCAATTCGGAAAGGAAGATTGGTGCCTATATAGAGGAAAACAATTAATGTGCTTCGTTGATAACCATGACGTTTCTAGAATAGCTAGTATCCTTAATGATCAAAACACTTTGCCGCTCGTGTACACTATGTTGTTCACTATGCCAGGTATCCCTTGCATCTATTATGGAAGTGAGTGGGGTGTTCCTGGTCAAAAGCGTCCTGAAGACGATTGGAATCTTCGTCCTTATTTCAGTGAGCCCACATACAACGATTTAACGACCCATATCTCTGATCTAATAAGAATTCGTAAATACTGTGAAGCATTGTGTTTTGGAGACTACCAAAATATGTGTGTAACAAATCAACAGTTATTGTTCAAGCGTAGTCATCTTGGAGAAGATGTCTTTATTGCTATCAACATCTCAGACTCTGACTACACATTCCACCATGGGGATTTAAATCAAAGTTTAACTAATCTTGTTACAAAAGAAATTGCTGTTCTAAGCGGTGAACTCACACTACCGCCTTATAGCAGCCTCATTTTCACCACAAAAAACGTATAGGGCTCACGCCTCTATACGTTTTCTTTTTCAAGATATTTCTTTTCATAATCTGCTGCTGGCATTGGTTTTTCATAAAAATAGCCTTGTGCAACTTCACAACCAATTCGATTTAGAAACTCTACCTGCTCTTGTGTCTCTACGCCTTCGGCTACCGTAGTCATTTCTAGATCTTTTACCATTTTAACCACATTTTCTACTACTCTATTTCCTCTGTCCTCATTTTTGCTTTTTTCCAGAAAACTCTTATCTATTTTTACTACATCCATCTCAAAATCTTTCAAGAATCCTAAGGAAGAGTAGCCCGAACCGAAATCATCCATAGAGAAATTGAAACCTCTTCCCCTTAGGTTCTCGGAAATACACTGCAATTCTGCTTCATGGTCTAGGATAGTGGTCTCTGTTAATTCTAGTTCAATATATTTCCTCGGTATGTTGTAAGAATCTACAATATCTTCAATCTGATCCACAAAGTCTGTACTTAGAAGATGTACTCTCGAGAAATTCACTGAAATCGGATGGCAAGTCAATCCTTTACTCATCCATGCCTGTAATAATTTACAAACACTGATTAACATATATAAGTCGAGCTCAACAATAAATCCATTCGCTTCAAAATGAGGGATAAATTCATTTGGAAAAATAATCGTTCCATCGGCTTCTACCCACCGAACTAATGCCTCTGCGCCAACATTATGTCCATCAGAAATTCTGAATTTTGGTTGTAAAAACACTTTGAATTCGTCATTCTTCAAGGCTTCATCCATCTTATTTGTAAGCTCAGTCCTCTTCAACATTCTCTCTTTAAATTCTTTATCATAATTTGCTATCTTTATATCGGAATTTGATTTAGCATAGTTATGTGCGATTGTCACCTTATTAATAATATCGTTTACATCCATCTCATTTTCTTCTATGTAATATCTCCCATAACAAAAATCAATCCTATGATTTCCTATAAAAGAGACTTTTTCTCTAAATCGCTCTTCATATTCACTATGAATTCCTTCTAGATTAACAAAAAAATCACTCGGTGCAAGTAGCAGAAATTCATCTGTTCCAACTCTACCTTGGGTAAAGTTATTCACCCCAGATTCTCTTCCCACATCTGCAATAGCTTGAATAATTTGATTCCCTTTTGCATATCCGAATATTTCATTTATTACTTTAAAGCTCCTAATATCTGCTTTAACTATCGCAAATCGTTCGTCTGGATTATCAACTAACATTTTCAACATGTCAATCTTAAACTTTTTCAAATTTGCAATTCCCGTCAATTCGTCATAATACAAAGCTCTTTCTATACCTTTTCTACCACGCTCCCTAAAATAGAGCACGACAACCACAAATATGATACATCCTAGTGCCGTAACTCCACTAAATAGCGTTGTACTGTCCATGACATCACTCACACTTGAAGCAATAATATCATAAGGTATAACCATAATTAGAGACCACCCATTTAGTATTAATGGGCGAAACTCTGCAATTCTGTGCTGTCCATTAATCTCGTACTCTATCCGTCCTGATTCTCCTGTCAAAATCTCTTGTGTTGATGATTCTGAAGTATGGTCACTTATGAATTTTGCTTCACTTAAGATCCCCAATATATTCCCTTTAGCTAACGCATATTCATTTTCTACTTGACCAATGATATCACCTTTATCATTGATGGTAAAAATATATTCGTCACCTTCAAACATAACTGTTAACAATTCACTCAAGTAATCCCCGTCTTGTTCTGCAATTAGAATCCCTTCTGTTTTCCCCTCTATCACAATCGGAACACCTATAATCACTACTTCCGCATCTGGATCCACCAAAGAGGGAACTGGCACCGTAATTATACTATCCCCTGCTAAGATTTCCTCTGCACGCGAAAAACTTGAAATATCCACACGTTCCCCTTGACAAGTAATTCCTATTAGGTTGGCATCAACTAAAATCAAATTTTGATATCCAACAGTTGCTTTCACACTTGTCATATATTGTGTAGCTATCTCTATGTCGTCAGGATATGCAACCATGCTACTTGCAATACCTTCTAAAAGTTCTAATTCGTCCTCTAATTCTTGATTGTAAGAATCTTGTTGTTGGTTTGCCAAGTCAAAAAATGCCGCTTCTGTCACTTCCGCTATCCTACTGTTAACTGAATTATTGTACCACATAATTAGCCCTACAATTGTTACCAACAACAGTACCGCTAGCATAGCTATACTTATACTGTTTTTATTGCGTGACATAGGTTCCTCCATTCTTCATAAGTGAATACTTGTAATGGTTTCCGTAGCTTATTTTATAACAACTTTTCTAAAATTTTTCTTTCCTCTTTTTAAAACAATTCCCTCTCCATGGAATCGTTCCTTCTCTATACAATAACTAATATCTTGCACTTTATCACCGTCTATGGATACTCCACCTTGCTGTACTGCTCTTCTTGCTTCTGACTTTGATGGTACGAGTCCACTTTCCATTAGTAATGAAAGGATATCAATACTTTCATTCTCGAGTTGACTTTCTTCTAATTCCGTAGTAGGCATATTCTGAGCTGAACCTGAGCTAAATAATGCCTTCGCTCCCTCTTCTGCCTTCTTCGCTTCTTCCTCCCCGTGAATCATCTGAGTTAACTCAAATGCAAGAATCTCCTTTGCCTTATTTAACTCACTACCTTCCCAACTATCCATTACATCGATTTCTTCTAATGGGAGGAACGTTAACATACGAATGCACTTTAGGACATCAGCGTCAGCAACATTTCTCCAATATTGATAGAACTCAAATGGTGAAGTCTTGTTAGGGTCTAACCACACTGCTCCTGACTGTGTTTTACCCATCTTCTTTCCTTCAGAATTCAATAAAAGCGTAATTGTCATCGCACTAGCATCTTTTCCTAACTTTCTACGAATCAATTCCGTTCCACCTAACATATTACTCCATTGATCATCTCCCCCGAATTGAAGATTACAACCATATTTTTGATATAATACATAGAAGTCATAACTTTGCATTATCATGTAGTTAAACTCTAAAAAACTCAGCCCTTTTTCCATACGCTGCTTATAACACTCTGCTGAAAGCATGCGATTCACGCTAAAATGAGATCCCACTTCTCTTAATAAATCAATATAGTTTAGCTCCATCAACCAATCAGCATTGTTTACCATCATCGCTTTTCCTTCTGAAAAATCGATAAATTTACTCATCTGCTCTTTAAAACAATCACAATTGTGCTGAATAATCTCATTCGTCATCATCTGACGCATATCACTTCTTCCAGATGGATCTCCAATCATTCCAGTTCCACCGCCGATTAATGCTATTGGTTTATTCCCAACTAATTGCAGACGCTTCATTAAGCAAAGAGCCATAAAGTGACCTACGTGCAAGCTATCCGCTGTAGGATCGAATCCTATATAAAACGTAGCCTTCCCTTCGTTTATTAATTTCGATATCAATTCTTCGTCTGTTACTTGGGCAATCAGACCTCTCGCCTTTAATTCATCATACAATTTCATCTTTCAATCTATTCCTCTCTACTCTTACTGCAAATCCTTGCATATTTTCATAAATTTATACTACTTCATCGCTAATTCTTTGTCAAGATTTCTACTTTATAAAATGAAAAAGTCTAAGTTTTTTGCTTCAAACATGTCAAATTGGTTCTTTGCAGAAAAATCTATAGACACTCAAAAAGGGTGGAAATAGACTAGTATAGCCTATTTCCACCCTTTCTATATATTACTTATTCTTATAATACGTCAATCCACTCTTCCATGTTTCCTTTGTAGAATACGTATGGGTTTCCAGCTAGTACAGCTGTTCCGCCATTGTCATCATTTGCATAAGTCACATATTCAGTTTCTGGGTAATCTCTGAATGCATCCATTGTAAATGCTGAGTCAACGCTTCCGTCATAATCTTCTGCATATGCCGCGTATGTAGCTGCTCCTGCTACTGCTCCTAAGTGAATAACATCCCAAAGCATCATGTATGGGCACACAGACTCAAATGCATCTTGATCAGCTGTTGTTGGCATAAATGATTGCATCTCTGAAGGTAATCCTAATCCTGTTAACATGATATCACTCTCTGAGCTCTTTAATACCTGTCCTGCTGAAGCAATACCTACTGTTGTTGGTGAAATGATACAGTCTACTTTGTTTTCAGCAACAAATGCATTTGCTTGTGTTGTTGACTCTGTAGGGTCATCGTTTCCATACTTTTTATCTAACTCTGCGCTAACTTTTCCTTCGTACATTGGATCTGCTAATTCTGCTTCCATATCTGCTATCCAACCGTTTTGTACTGGAGTGTCAATTCCTGCTGAAAGAACTCCTAAATTAATTGGGTCTCCCGAGTAAGAAGCTAACGCTTCCTCTGTAGCAGCTTTCATATTATCCTCGCTACCTTCTGGATAATCTACACCTAAAACTATCAACACTGCTGCTCTTACTAATCCTGCACCAATATCTTCTGATAATGTTTGGTTGATGTGTGTCACACGATAATCGATACTTGCTTGTGAGTCTACAGATACAATTTTAATTCCCGCTTCTTCAGCTTTTTTAAATACTTCATCATATCCTGCTTCACCGTTAGTTGAAAGCGTAATTGATGCTACTTTTTGAGTGATTAACTCATCTAACATCTGTACTTGTGCTGCTACAGTTGTTTCAGCTGGACTCATATATTCTGTTTTTTCACCTTTTCCTGTCATGTACTCTTCAAAACCTTCATACATCAAATCTCCAAATGTATTCCCTGTACTTTTGAACATAAATACATGTGTACCTTCGCCGGCTTCATCACTAGTCTCTTCAGTTGCTGGCGCAGCGCTATCTTCTCCTCCTTCTGGTGTCTCTGTTGAACTACACCCTGCTAACATACCTACTCCTAATGTTACACTTAACACTGTTGCTACTACACTCTTAAATTTTTTCATAGCTTCCTCCTTAAAATATGTTATTTATATCAACTGACCCTTCAGTTAATACCATTGACTTAGCGTGCAATACGCTCTTTAAACGCTTTGATTGAGTTCTTATTAATATTTGGTAATAAAACTGCAACAATCAAGATTACCCCTGTTAAAATCTTTCTACTATTTGCATCTACACCCATTAGCCCAAGCGTATATGTTAGGAACGCCATAATAAATGTTGCAATAATCGGTCCAAACATTCTTCCTTTTCCACCATTTGTCGATATACCACCTAATACGCAGATAGCTATTGCATTTAATTCATAACCAGTTCCCATGCTAGAGCTAATACCGCCACCCATGCGCCCAACAAAGAAAATAGAAGATATCCCAGCCATTGTTCCCATAATGATGAATACTATAAGCTTTGTCTTTTCTACATTGATTCCTGAATATGTTGTCACTACAGCATTGTTTCCTATCATGTATAACTTTCTACCAAAAGGAGATTTATGTAAAATAAAGATGAATATGCCTCCCACTAGTAAAAATACAATCATTGCTAACGGAATCATTGCAATATTATCCCATGCAAGTTGTGTATAAAATGTTGGATAGTTCTTTAACACATTAACATCTAAAACAATCTTTACGATTCCTCTAAATAATAACGAGGTTGCAATCGTAACAATTACAGCTGGCATTTCTAGAAAAGCAACACAATATCCGTTAAACGCACCACATGCAACGCCTGTTAATATCCCTAATAAAACGCATACAATCGCAGGTATTCCAGCATCCATTGTCAAACCAGTTACCATCGCACAAAGTATCATAATTGAAGCAACAGAAACATCAATATCACCTAACATCAAGATAAATACCATACCAAGCACTAACATTGACAAATCCATACCTGATTGAATGATAGCTTGAATCGTTCCTGCCGCAAAATAAAGCTCAGGTCTACTTATGATTAAAGTAATGTTAACAAGAATAAATATGTAAACTAACATCATTTCCCAACTAATCAGGAATTTTTTCAAATTAAACTTTTCTTTAACTGATAAATCTCTTGGTGTTATTTTTTCGCTATTTGCCATCATATCAACTCACTCCTCTCTCTCAGTATACGCTTTTTATTGCTCGCAATTGTCATTAGGTTAATCAATACTGCGATAAGTATGATTGCCCCTTGTATTGCATCCGTCCATACACTAAGACCTGGGAGTAAACTGATGAAATATGTAATAATACTCATCAATAAAATCCCCATAACAACACCATCGATATTTCCGATTCCGCCTCGAATACTAACGCCTCCTAAAATACAAATTGCAATAGCTGTCAACTCATATCCTTCACCCATACTATAACTACACATCGCATAGTTTCCTGTATACAACATTCCAGAAAGCCCCGCTAAAGCACCACAGATTCCATATGCCATCATCTTTATATTTCCTTCATTAATCCCTGCAATCTTTGCTGATTCTGCATTAGTTCCAATCGCATATACTCTACGACCAGCTGCTACGTATCCCAAGAATACAGCTGCAATAATTAAGATAATTACTTCAATCCATATGATATTGAATACGCCAAATGTTTTACCTGCTGCCGCATTGATAAACCCTTCTGTAAATTGATGAGGGAACAACCACTCTCCACCACTATATAAGAACGATAGACCGCGGAATATATACATTGTTCCAAGAGTAGCAATCATCGGAACCATTTTTAATTTTCCTATTAAAAATCCGTTAAGTAATCCACACACAAGCCCTACAAGAAGACTTAAAAATATCCATACAGCTGTTGGGATTTCTGGATTTTTACTCATCAACATCCCTGTTACTACTCCGGCCAAACTCAGTGTCGATCCTACAGATAGGTCGATTCCGCCTGTTATAATTACAAACATCATCCCAATTGCTAATAATCCATACACTGCATTATTTCTAAGCATTGCCATTAGTGAATTATACGAATACATCGCAGGTGTCACAACTGCTGCAATAATCAAAAGTATAATTAGACCAACGAGGAGTCCAAAGTTTCTATATCCTGTTATCTTCTTCATATCTTACTCCTCCCCTTTCGCTTTATTAAACAGAGACGCTTCTAATATCATTTCTTGTGTAGCTTCTCCCTGATTGAAGCATCCACTAACTCGCCCTGATTTCATAACAACAATACGATCTGCCATTCCAAGAACTTCTGGCATCTCTGATGATATCATAATAATTGCATAACCTTTTGCCGCAAGTTCATTCATTATCTCATAGATTGAGAATTTTGCTCCTACATCGATACCTTTTGTAGGTTCATCTAAGATTAATACTTTCAAATCACAGCTCAAAAGCTTTGCAAACACTACTTTTTGTTGATTTCCACCTGATAAGGACGATGGTGGTGCCACAATATCTTTTGCTTTTAATTGTATCTTTTGACATAATTCTATTGCATTTTCAATTTCTGCATTTACATCTAAGGCGCCTTGCTTTGTGAATTTATTTAACACTGCTGAAGATACATTTTGATAAATCGGCAATTCATTTACAAGACCTTGAACTTGTCTGTCTTCTGGTAATAATCCGATTCCATTATTCAAAGCATCGAGCGGGCTCTTTATCTTTACTTCTTTTCCTTCTAATGTAACGCTACCTTGATCCGCTTTCATTATACCAAAGATAGTCTGTACCACTTCAGTCCTTCCAGCTCCTACAAGACCAGTTAATGCTAATATCTCTCCTTTTCTAACATCGAATGTAACATCCTTGAAATAGCCTTCTTTCGTCAATCCATTTACTTCAAAGACTTTTTCTCCTATTTTAGCCGTCTTATTTGGGTACATCTGGCTCAATTCACGTCCAACCATCTCTGCGATCAGCTTTTGATTAGATATCTTGTCAACATCCCATTTACCTATGTACTGCGAATCTCTAAACACTGTTACTCTTGATGCTAACCTGTACATATCTTCGAATTTATGAGTGATGAAGATAATTGCCACACCGCTATCTCTCAGTTCTTCTGCGATACGATACAACTCTTCACATTCATGCCTAGTAAGGGATGCAGTCGGCTCATCCATAATAAGAATTCTAGCATCTCTAGATAAGGCTTTTGCTATCTCTACTAGCTGTTGTTGCGCAACACTTAATGTTCCCATTGTCTTATTCACATCTATTTCTGAGTTCAATGGTTCGATTAATTCTTTTGCTTTCTTTCTCATCAAGTTCCAGTCATAAAGTCCTAACTTATTTTTCAATTCCTGGCCCATAAATATGTTCTCTGTAACTGTCAAATCTGGAAAGGCTGTAACATGTTGATAGATTGCTGCAATTCCTGCTTTAGCAGACTCTATCGTGTTTTTAAAAGAAACTTTCTCTCCTTCTAACAATACAGTTCCTTTATTTGGCTTATGTACACCAGTAATAACTTTTATAAATGTAGATTTACCAGCTCCGTTCTCTCCCATCAAGGCATGTATTTCACCTCTCTTAAGTTGAAACTGTACACCACTTAATGCAGTTACACCACCGAATGTTTTCACAACATCTTTCAGTTCCAAAATGAAATCTTCCATATTTGCTCCTCCCTTTGTGTTTCTATGAACTATTTTTATATCATTTCTCACCCTAAATCAATATCTTTTTTTGCTTTTCCATATTCAAAAATTGTTTTAATGTATATATTGCTTTGTTTTTCATTAAATGCTATACTTTTTTTAATGATTTTTTCCATAAGGAGGTTTTTCTATGTTAATGAGACATAAAGATTTACCGAACAACTATATTACCCGAGAAGTGGTTCTAAGCAAAAGTGTTGAGAGATTCCCATTTTACGTTCGCGAATATGGATATAGCAACAAGAAGAAAATTGAGTTTAAAAACAATTATTCCTATAATGATATCGTTATATTATACTCCTATGAGGGAATTGTCCGATTTTCAAAAGACAAGACAACAAATTATGTGCAACCTCATCATATAATTATCTCTGCTTGTAACTCCTCTTTGCACTTCACTAAAACTAGCCTCCACTGGAAGTTCTTTTATATGGTTGTAAGTGGAGCACATACTAAATTGTACTATAATTTGATACGTACCAAAAACAGTGTCATAGCAATCAACCCTCTAGCCTCAACACTGAACCATTTTATCGACATGATGGATTCACCTGCTCTAGACTCTGATTACGCGTTGATGGAAAACAGCCTCCTTATACATAATGTCTTATTTGACCTTTATAAGACCACTTATAATATTGCAGAAGCTCGCTCTTTCTCTCCCATACAAGAAAGTGATGTCAACACTGCTATAAATTACATTACAAAAAACTATAAACAACAGTTGACCATTGATGATATCTGCCAGGTTGCAAATCTATCCAAATATTACTTCTGCAAGATTTTTAAGGAACACACTGGTATTTCTGTCCATAAATATTTAAATGAGTTTCGCGTCAACAAATCCAAAGAATTGTTGTCGTATTCCAAACTCTCTATTAATGCGATTGCTGTTGAAGTAGGTTTCAACAATGCGTTGACTTATATCCGTTGCTTTAAAACTTCTATGGATATGACACCTAGTGAATACAGAAGATATTTTTAACTAAATATGGCATCTAAGTTCTCTATTGCACAAAAATACCCTATCCGTTTATTTATCGAATAGGGTATTTTGACTTTTATAATCCGTAAAAAGCCTTCATTAGTTGGATTAGATACTCCACATCCTTACTACCACCTGTTTCATATGGTGAATGCATTGCTAGTTGTGCTACCCCGATGTCTGCTGCTTTTATTGTAAGATGAGTCGTTGCGATATTCCCGAGCGTGCTTCCTCCTGGTATGTCAGAGTGATTGAAAAAGGCTTGGTAAGGGATTTGATTTTGCTTGCACAGCATTTTTACAAATCCACCTGTTCTCGCATCTGTAGTATATTTTTGATTACCAGAGTATTTGATTAACACTCCACCATTTAGATATGGACGATTTGTCTTATCATGCTTTTCTGGATAGTTTGGATGTATAGCATGTCCGTTATCCGCCGATAGCATAAAGCTATCTTCTAAGAGTTCATCATATTCTATCTCTTTTTGAATCTTTGCAACTCCTTTTAAAATATCACTGAGGTAAGAAGATGCTGCACCTTGTTTCGTCATACTTCCTGTCTCTTCATTATCAAGAACTGCTAAAACATTTATATATTCCATTGGTTCTTCTTCTAAAAATGCTTTTGTAGATGCATATACATTTTCCAAATCGTCTAGTTTTGGCGCTGAGATAAATTCTTCATTTGCTCCCCATTCTCTTCCTCTCATTCGGTTATACAAAAAGAGATCCCAATCTAGTATGTCTTTTTTATCTATTTCCATTTTCTTTGCAATTGCTTCTATAAAGCTTTCTTCGCTTTGGTTTCCAGCCCATAATGGAATCATATCCTTTGCGATTTTTAATTCTGTCCCTTTATTAGCATCTCTGTTTAGATGAATCGCTGGATTAACAATACTTACACAATCTTTATCAAAGTCGAATATCTCTTCCTTCATCGTACCATTTTGATCTAAAACTACTCTTCCTGCTATTGATAGTGGTCTATCAAACCAAGGCGCCATTAACATCCCGCCATACGCCTCTACATTTAGAGATGTGTATTTTCCTTCAAAAGGAATTTCTGGATTCCATTTAAGTTTAAAAGTAGGAGCATCGCTATGACTTGTAATAACATGAAATCCTTTCGCTTTCTTTTTAGGCAACCTAACCGCTACCAATGTAGACTGATTTAGTGTCAAGTAGTATTTATCCCCCATTTCGCTTGAAATACTTGTGATTGTTTCTACTTTTTTAAACCCCTCCTCCTCTAATCTCTGCTCTACATTCTCAATAACATGAAACGTACTCGGACTTTTCTCTATAAAATCAAACAATTCTTTTATATTTTTTCCCATCTCTTAACTCCTCATCTCTATTTATATTCTATTTGAACCAAAATAAGCCCCTGTGGTGGTGCTGTCGGTCCTGCTTTCTTTCTATTTTTACTCTCTATTATTTCTTTTACATCTTTTGCTTCTCTAAATCCTCTTCCAACATCAACTAATGTTCCCACGATGATTCGAACCATATTATATAGAAAGCCGTTTCCTTTTACTCGAATTCGAATATCATTGTCATTCACTTGGATTTGAATCGCTTCTACAGTTCTCACAGTGTCAATCACATCTGTATTACTACTACAAAAGCAAGCAAAATCATGTGTTCCTTCTATATAGGAAGAAGCCTCTATCATTTTATTGACATCTAAGATATAGGAGACAAAATAGTGACTTCTTCGTTTTGTAGGAATCGTACATTTCATATTACAGATGTTGTACTCATACGTTTTAATTGTGTTTGCATATCTTGGATGAAATGATTCTTCTACTGCCTCTGACTCAACTATTACTATGTCTTCCGGAAGTGCTCTATTGATTACATGCTTCATTTTATCTGCTGGTATACTAGATTTCGTATCAAATACAGCCACATTTCCAAGTGCATGCACACCGCTATCCGTTCGGCTTGCTCCAATCACTACAATAGTTTCATTTAATACTTTTGAGATTGTTTGATTCAATATTTCTTCCACTGTAATTCCATTTGGTTGTATCTGCCAGCCACAGTAATTTGTCCCTTCGTAAGCTACTGTCAACTTAATTCTTTTCATCTTATCTTCGCCTTTCTAAAACCAAATATGCACCAAACTAGTCAAATCAAAAATTCGCGCACAGATAACAGCTGCCATATATATAGCCACTATTCCATATGTGATAAAATCTCTTTTTTTATACGCTAGTGGTTTCATCTTCGTTCTTCCTTCTCCACCGCGATAGCATCTAGCCTCCATTGCCAAGGCTAAATCATTCGCTCTACGAAATGCTGAAATAAATAGGGGAACTAAAATTGGAATCATATTTCTCGCCCTATTTAAAATATTTCCACTTTCAAAATCTGCCCCTCTCGCTAATTGGGCTTTCATAATCTTATCCGTTTCTTCTAAAAGTATCGGAATAAAACGAAGTGCAATCGCCATCATCATTGCGATTTCATGAACTGGTAGTTTCACTAGGTTAAGTGGTTTCAAAAGACTTTCAATTCCATCAGTCAAAAGATTAGGAGTAGTAGTCAAAGTTACAATATTAGACCCCATGATTAATAAGATTAATCTGCTAGCCATCATCACCGCTGATTGGATTCCCTCTTCTGTTATTGTAATAATCCAAAACTCAAAAAGTACTTCTCCAGTTCTAGTAAGAAACAAGTTAAAAGATACTGTAAACAGCAAAATGAGAAGTAAGGGTCTAAGGCCTTTTACAATAAATCCCATTGGAACTTTTGATAATTTAATCACACTTATCAATAAGACTAGTATCATCCCATAACCTATAATTGACTCTACCAAGAACAAAGAAATCATATATAATAATGTAACAACTATCTTCGTTCTAGGATCTAATTTATGAATAATACTATCTTCTTGGTAATACTGTCCTATCGTTATATCTCTAATCATTGCGCCTCTCCAAACACTTCATTATTTCTGTAACAGCCTCATCCACAGTCGTAACTGACAAATCAACACTCAGACCTTTTTCTTTTAGCTGATCCATCACATAAATAGTCTGAGGTGCTGCAAGTCCTACTTCTTCTAATTCTTTATAGTGTGAGAACACTTCTTTAGGTTCTCCTTGATACATTACTTGCCCTTCATTCATCACTATCAAGCGATCTACATATTTCGCAATGTCTTCCATGCTATGAGATACTAAAATAATAGTCATGTTTCCCTCTTTGTGTAAAGTAGCAACTTGGTCTAATATCTCATCTCTTCCTTTGGGGTCAAGTCCTGCTGTTGGCTCATCTAAGATAAGAACTTTGGGTTCCATCGCTAATACCCCTGCAATTGCTACTCTTCTTTTTTGACCTCCGGATAAATCAAATGGTGACTGATTATATTGTTCCTTTGGAAATCCTACCAATTCCAAGGCATGTTTTGCTTTTTTCTCTGCTTCTTCCTGTGTAAATCCCAAATTTTTAGGACCAAAACACACATCACTTAGCACATCGACTTCAAACAATTGATGCTCTGGATATTGAAATACCAATCCGATATTTTGGCGCAATTTCTTCATGCTATAATTCTCTGCATAAATAGATTCATCATTAAAATATACGACCCCACTAGTCGCTTTCACCAATCCATTTAAGTGCTGAATAAGTGTAGATTTTCCAGATCCAGTGTGTCCAATCACGCCTATAAACTCACCTTGCGCTATCTCTAGTGATACATCTTTCAAGGCATGCTTCTCGTAGGATGTTCCTTTGCTATATAAGTAATTTACATTCTCTAATTTAATCGACATAATTCCTCTACTAACTCCTCTACTTTAAGTACTCCGTCTGGTAAAGGCACTCCATTTTTTTTCAGCTTATGAGCTAACAATGTTACCTGTGGCACATCTAGCCTGTACTCTTCTAGTTGTTCTACTTCTGAAAACACCTCTCTTGGTGTTCCTTGTAAGCCTATCTTTCCCTTATGCATGACTATCACTTTATCTGCATCCACTACTTCTTCCATATAATGAGTGATTAGAATCACTGTAATATTCTCTTCGACATTCAAACGTTTGATTGCTTGAAGCACTTCTTTTCTTCCGATAGGATCTAACATAGCAGTTGGCTCATCTAATACGATACATTTTGGCCGCATTGCGATAACGCCTGCAATTGCTACTCTTTGTTTTTGCCCACCTGATAATTTATTAGGCGAATGCTTCCTATATGAAAGCATTCCCACTGACTTCAAGCTTTCCTCTACTCTTTTCCAAATCTTTTCCGTTGGAACACCAAGATTTTCCGGACCAAACCCTACATCTTCTTCTACTACTGTCCCTATGATTTGATTATCAGGATTTTGAAATACCATTCCTGCACTTTGACGAATCTCCCACAAAGCATCCATATCCTTTGTATCATATCCGTCAATCCACATATTTCCTTCATCCGGCAATAATATCGCATTCATATGCTTTGCAAGTGTTGATTTCCCAGATCCGTTATGCCCTAAAATAGCCACGAACTCACCTTGCTTTATATCTAGGTTCACCTGATCAATAGCTAGGTGTTTTCCCACTTCATTTCCATCTTCATCTCGTTTGATATAATTAAATATTAAATCTTTCGTTTTAACAATTCCCATTATTGATTCCTCTTCTTCAACTTCACTAATCTTCATTCTACTCTATACTTGAAATCTTTGCAAGATTTAGCTTTACGAATGCCTTCTTATTATGTACAATGATAGTTGTTAAAATAATAAATAAAAGTAAGAAAGGAAATATGAATATGTCATATCCAATTGTAACAATTGAAATGGAAAGCGGAGCAATAATCAAAGCTGAACTTTACTCTGATTACGCTCCAAATACAGTAAAAAACTTTATATCATTAGCAAACAAAGGGTACTATGATGGACTTATTTTCCACAGAGTCATCCGTGGATTTATGCTCCAAGGTGGTTGCCCAGAAGGAAGTGGGATGGGTGGTCCTGGTTACTCAATCAAAGGAGAGTTTCTTCAAAACGGTTTCCAAAACAACTTATCACATGAACCAGGTGTTCTTTCAATGGCTCGCTCTATGATGCCAGACTCTGCTGGTTCTCAATTCTTCATTATGCACGAAAAATCACCACACTTAGATGGTGCTTATGCTGCTTTCGGAAAGGTTATTGAAGGAATGGACATCGTGAATACTATTGCAGAAACTCCAACTGATCACAGTGATAGACCTCTAGAAACTCAAAAAATCAAGTCTATGTCAGTAGATACCTTCGGTGAATCTTTTGAAGAACCCGAAAAAATGTAATTAGCAAATTATAGGTAAATAGAACTCCTAACTTTGGTAAAGTCCTTATTGAACTGACCAAAGTTAGGAGTTATTTTATTCTCAAACTATTTTAATTCTATATTTTTCAAGCCAATAATTCACTTGAATCATATAGGCTAGTAATTGAGGTCCTGCCATCAATTGTCCATAAAATGTTCTACCATATTCTGTTTTGCTCCCAAAAAAATTCTCTACTTTTTTCTTATCGATAAATTGAAGTATTGGAGCCTTGGAATCGTCCAGTATTTCTCTAAATCTACTTTGTAATAGTTTTTCATATTTCGGATCATATGTCTTTGGATAAGGACTTTTCGCTCGATATAATACTTCTTTGGGAAGATAGGATTCACCGACTTTTCTCAGCAACCCTTTCGATAGGTTCCCGTAATATTTCATTTCCCACGGAATATTAAACACATATTCTATCAATCTGTGATCTGCAAATGGAACTCTCGCTTCTAATCCTGCACTCATGCTCGTTCTGTCCATTCGATCTAATAATGTTTGCATAAACCATTTCATATTCAAATACGCAAGTTCTCTTCTCCTCTTTTCCTCCCCTATTTCACCTTCTAACACAGGGGTCTGCTTTATTGTTCTTTCATATGCCTCTTTCGCATACTCTTCTAATTTAAGCGCTTGTTTTATCTCATCCTTTAACAAAACTGTACGCAGCGTAAAATCTCTTGCCCAAGGAAATGTAGTCGCTTCAAAATAATCTTTTTTATAAAACCAGGGGTATCCACCAAAAATTTCATCCGCACACTCACCTGTCAATGTTACTTTATTCGTCTTTGCTACACAACTACAAAAGTATAACAAAGAAGATTCCACATCTCCCATACACGGAAGATCTCTTCCGTCTACTGCGCGTTCTAACCCTGTAAATAACTCAGTTGTATCGCACTCTAAATATTTATGATTTGTCTTCGCATAAAGCACCATTTTTTCTGCATAAGGCCGATCTTGAGATGGTTGCAGTGCATTAGATTTAAAATTCATATCATTATTTACAAAATCAAAAGAAAATGTATCTAATTGCTTTCCTTCTTTACTTAGTTCTTGGCTACAAATTGAAGTGACTAAGCTACTGTCAATTCCTCCTGACAAAAATGTACAAATGGGAACATCTGAACGCATTTGCTGTTTGATTGAATCTGTTAATAGATACTTTGTCTTCTCCACTGTTTCTTCAAAAGAATCTACATGATTATAGCTTTTTAGGCTCCAATAATTAGTCACTTGCAATCCGCTCCTTGATATCTGATAGCAATACCCCGGAAGCACCTCTTCTATTCTATGAAAAACACCTTTTCCATAAGTTTTAGCTGGACCAAGTCCAAATATCTCTGCCAAACCTTTCTTATCTACTTTCGCTTCAATCTCTGGATATTGAAAGATTCCTTTTATTTCTGACGAAAACACAACTCCACTTTCCTTCAATGTATAAAATAAGGGTTTCACTCCAACCCTATCTCTAACTAAGGTTAACTCTTCCTCTCTGTGATTCCATATTGCAAACGAAAAAATTCCGTTCAATTTCTTTAAAAACCTTATCCCCTCTTCTATAAAGCCTATCAAAATCACTTCCGTATCCGATGTTGTTTTGAATCCATGCCCCTTTTTAATCAACTCTTTTTTTAGGAGCTGCATATTATAAATTTCGCCATTAAATACTATCGTGTAGATTCCACTTTTTCCAGTTCGCGTAATTGGTTGCGCTCCCGTTTCCAAATCTATAATCGCTAGCCTTACATGCGCTAATCCACAATGTTCTGTTAAAAATATTCCTTCTCCATCTGGTCCTCTATGCTTTTGCACTAGATTCATTTTTCTTAAAACTTCGTTCCACTGATTTTCTTTCTTCCGATAGTCTATTTTATGATTACAAAATCCTGCTATTCCACACATACATTAACCCTTTTTAATTATTTTATGATAGGCTGTAACTGTTTATGCTCTAATGCAGATTCTAGTGTTGGTACTAAAAGTTTGCTATGTGCTACTAATGAATTTGGCTTCTTCTCAGGATTATCTTGCCCAAATGGTACAAAAAATACATGCTTTGCATTTAATAACAACCCTATATTTTTCATATTCATCCCCAGTCCGTCATTAGTCGAAATTGAAATCACTAAGGGTTTTCCATTTCGCAAGTGAGCCTTTGCCCCCATCAAAACAGGAGTATCCGTTATTCCATTAGCAAGCTTTGCCACTGTATTTCCTGTACAAGGAAAGATAACCATTGCATCTAGATACCCTTTTGGACCTATAGGCTCAGCCTCCTCAATTGTGCGAATCGGCGCTTTTTTTGTAATTTCAATTATTTCTTTTTCAAAATCTTCTGGCTTCCCAAACCTACTCTCGATTGTTTGAACATTATCTGACAGAATCACTATCACTTCTGCTCCTTGATCTACTAATACTTGTAACTCCTCCATTACCACTCTAAATGTACAAAATGATCCAGTTAAAGCAATCCCTATTTTTTTCCCTGCTAATTTCATACGCCCTCCATATTATGATTTATAATCATTTCCAACATCTTTTCAGCCACTGAACTTGGTGCATATTTCCCCGGTATCCCTAAAAGTTGCCTGCAATTCACCTTCTTCTCTTTTGCAAATTCGTAATCTACGCCACCTTCCCCCGATACTATATCAATCACTAAAGAAGAGTCATCCAGATGGCTTAACATGTTTTTTTCTATAATAACTTTCGGAATAGTGTTATAAATATTTTTGTATTGACTAATCATCCCATTTAATGCGTCCAAGCAAAGTATTTTGAATCCTAATGCCTTTGCTTGCGCAAGTTCTTTTGAACTAGCACTACATACTGTAACCTCTGCTGATAAGCCTTTGAGTTTATCAGCAATGATTTTTCCACACCTTCCAAACCCAAGAACTAAACATTTGCTTTGATGTATATTTCTTTTACTTTGCTTCATTGTCTCAAATATTACGCCCTCTGCTACAGAGATGGCATTAAAGATTGCATAGCTTTCTTCTTCCATAAAATCTAAAATCATTCCCTTGTTTTTATAAATTATGTTTTTTAAGTCTATTGGAATTTGACCACCACAAACCACTTGACCCGCTCTAACCAAACTTCCTATTTTATCTATATCACAATCTAGCAGCTTTTGGTTTGCATTAAGACCTTTGTTTCGAAACATCGGGATTCCAAATATTATCCAGTCAGAACTTAAGAATAGTTCTTCTATATTTTCCATTTTTTTTAGGTAGCAACTCTGCTCTATCGCTTCACACATAGCAAAATAATTAACACAATACCTTTTATGTTCCAAGAGTTTGAGTAATTCTATACTTCGTTTATCTCCACCAACAAATCCAAAACTTCTCATTTCTTCTTGACCTCCTTATCTCTATTCGTGTATTTACCTTATGTATTATTTGTATGGTAAAATCATAATTTGGTGCTAGTCCTTCCATTCAACAACAAATAAAGCAGTACCCTTAAGGTACTACTTCGCTTTATTTCTTTTTTATTTTACCTATTTCTTCATCTTTGGTTCAAAAATCAATGACATGATGTAGCCAAATAATAAAGCTGCAGATATTCCTCCTGACGTGGCTGTCAAACCTCCTGTAAACACACCTAGTAACCCTTCTTTATCTACTGCTTCTTTCACCCCATTCCATAAACCATTCCCAAATCCTAGAAGGGGAATACTTGCTCCTCCGCCTGCATATTCAATTAACTTATCATAAACTCCAAGAAAACCTAGACCACAACCAACACATACTAATAAAACCATAATTCTTCCAGGCATTAATTTAGTGCGATCTAGTAATACTTGAACAACCACGCAGATCAATCCACCAACCCAAAACGCATTTATATATTCCATTTTCCCTCCTACTCACAGGCCTCAAGTACAATTCCATGAGAAATTCCAGGCACGCTCTTTCCCTCATTATAGCTAACCGTTGACATCAATGCTCCTGTCGGCAGAAATAGAATCCGCTTCCACTTCTTTTTCTTCAATTTCGGCAATACATAAGCTGCTAACGTTACTGCTGCGCAACCACATCCACTTCCCCCTGCATTTGTGTTTTGTAGATCTTCTTCGTATATTTTTTTGCCACAGTCCATATGTTTTCCACTAATATCAATATGCTTATCTCTCATTAAATCGTGTAGTATATCAGAGCCAATTTTTCCAAGATCCCCTGTGACAATCTGATCATATTCATCTATGCTTCTCTCAAAATCCATTAAATGCCTGTATAGCGTATCTGCTGCAGCTGGTGCCATACAAGCTCCCATATTCTGTGAGTCTTTCAATCCCCAATCTACAATCTTCCCTATCGTGGCACCTGTTATTTTTGCTATACCGCTTTCTTTTCCTATAATAAATGCACCACTTCCCGTCACTGTCCACTGTGAACTTTTAGATCTTTGATTTGCGTATCCTAATGGAAATCGAAATTCTTTTTCAGCGCTTGCAAAATGGCTTGACGTAACTGCAATAACTTTATTTCCGTACCCTGCTGCCACTGTCATCGCACTTAGTGCTAAAGCTTCTCCTGATGTTGAACAAGCTCCAAAGAGACCAAAAAGTGGAATTTGCAAATGCTCCGCCGCTCCCATAGTCGTTGCAATCCCTTGCCTTAACAAGTCTCCTCCGAATAGATACCTTACACTACAAGACTCTATGCCCCCTTTTTTCAATGCAATTTCGCATGCAATTTTTTGCATTTCACTTTCTGCCTCTTCCCAACTAGTCTGAAGGAACAAATCGTCTTTTCCTACATAATCAAATAAAGTACCAAGAGGACCCTCCCCCTCTTTTACACCTACTACAGATGCTGCATCTTCAATATATGGCGCCTCTTCAAATACAATACTTTGTATTCCTATACTCTTTCCCATCTGTATTCTCCCCTCATAGCACCCCTACCATTTTACATATATAATATATAATACCCAAAATCCATGACGTAAATATTCCGTAAAGAATTACCGGCCCTGCAATTGTGAAAATTTTACATCCTACACCTAAAACTTGTCCTTCCTTTTTATACTCTATTGCTGGCGCCGCAACTGAATTTGCAAATCCAGTAATCGGTACCAACGCACCGGCACCTCCCCAGTTTGCTAGCTTTGAATATAAATTAAACCCTGTCAAAACTGCACTGATTAATATTAGTATAATAGCAGTCCACACCGAACTCTCTTCTATAGACATTCCCATGGCCTGATATCTATTCAACAAAAATTCGCCAAAGACACAGATTCCACCTCCTACCACAAATGCTTTTACCATGTTTTTCCCCACCTGATTGGACGGTGTTTTCTGTTCTACATATTTTTTATATACTTCCTCTTTATTTTGTTTCTTCTTCATTCCTATTTCCCAAATCCTCTCATAAAAATAAATATAGCTCCGATTCCTTTGCCTAATGCGATACTTAAAATTATATATTGCAGATATTGCCCGACTCCTGCCTTCCTAATAAATATTGGAAAGATATTTATCACCTCTGCAATCGCCATTGCCCAACATCCTACAAACACACCTGCGCATCCAAAAAGAATAATTTGTAGTATTGGCACCATCGGTATATTTATCTCGTAAATCCATACTAGATTCCCAGAAATCCCACCTAGTACTACTGCAACTTCATATAAAGTTGTTATGTTTCCCGTATGTGTCCGATCCGCTAACTTCGATACAATCCCAAGACTAATTATCAAAGAAAATAGGCCAACTGATACAATCGCTCCACTGCTCAATCCTATGATTATTAATAAAAAGTCAACTATCTGCATCTATTTCTATTTCCTGTCTAGAGTAGTTTTGAATCACAGTTGTCTGTATATCCTCTTCATATTTTCTCATCTCAATTTCCATAGGTGTTGGATCACAAGTCTCTTTCTTCTTTCCAATACGATTAAAAAATATTGCAACACCAAAGACCAAGCCGATGGAATAGGATACTTCAAGGATTGTAAATCCATCCGACTTCTCCCCCGTCATCAACTCATAGATATTCTCCATAATTATCACTACTCCGCCATCATTTACAAATGCCATAGTTGAAAAAGCCGCACCACAAAATGCTATGAGCATTACTACAATTACAGTTAATATTTGCACTGCTTTATTCTGCTTTTTCTTCTTCCCCACTTGTACAATAATATCTGTTGCTCCTATATTTTGAATCATTAAATCTGGATATTTCTCTTGAATCATCTCTATTATCTTTAATATAGTAATAACGTACCTTTGGCTTTCCTCTTGGTTTCCTTTTCTACTCTTTTTTAGAATCACAATTTTATCAAGTTCTTGCAGCATTTCTTTTTTTTTACTTGTCATTGTTAAAAGGTCACCTATTGTAACTTGGTCTTGTGTGACTTCTACAAATTGTTCTGCCTTTAAATATAGTACCACTCTATTTTCCATTCTTTCTTCTACCTAATAATGGAAACCAAGGTTCCGCCTCCCGGTTGAACCTGTTGTCCTATCTCATAATAGTAGTATATTCCTCCTACTACCACTGTTAAGAAAACAATAAAAATTAAGCATACTCGCAACTTATTTCTTGAATCCATGCTAATTCATTCCACCCTTCCTTCAATCTTTTAGGTGTAGTATCTGCATATCTTCAAAAATTATGTGTTGTAGCATGCATAATTCTTAAAACTCTTTTCGCATCTTACCTAGAATCTTCTTTTCCATCCTTGATACTTGCACTTGAGATATCTTTAATATCCTTCCTACCTCTGTCTGTGTCAAATTTGCAAAATACCTAAGGTATATTAATTGCCTATCACCATATTCTAAGTTCTCTAATAATTGTTGTAATAGCAATTCATCTACTATTCTATCCTCTTCAACTTCACCTTTCTCAACACGATCAAGGAGCAATATCTCCTCTCCACCATTTTGGTAGATAGGTCTGTACAAAGACTCCACTTCATGTGTCGCCTCTAATGCTTCCACTAGTAGTTCTTTTTCTACTCCTATCTCTTCTGCCAATTCGTCAATTGTCGGTTCCCTTCCATTTTGCTTAATTTCTCTTTCTCGAATGGCATATGCTTTAAAGTTTAATTCTTTCAGCGACCTACTCACCTTAATCATTCCATCATCTCTAAGAAACCTCTTGATTTCTCCCGCTATCATCGGTACTGCATAAGTCGAAAACTTTACATCAAAATCAAAGTTAAACTTATCTATCGCTTTCAAAAGTCCTATACTTCCTATCTGAAATAAATCATCTATTTCTGATCCTCTTCCTGTATATCTCTTCACAACACACCAAACCAGTCCAATGTTTTCTTTCATCACCTGTTCTCTTGCTTTTTTATCCCCTTCGTGTGCCTGTTTAATTAAATCGATTGTGCGATTCATTCTTCTACATTTTCACCTACTTTTCCAACTCTTTTTTTCATAATGACCACTGTTCCTTTTTCAAGCTCTGACTCCACCTCTACAGAATCCATGAAGGCTTCCATAAATGCAAACCCCATTCCTGCTCTCTCATATTCCGATTTTGTCGTAAACAAAGGTTCCATTGCCTGCTTTATATCTACTATTCCACAGCCTTCATCGCTTACTTTAACTAGAAGTTCTTCGTCTTTGATTAAACAGTAGATTTTAATTTTATGTACCTCATTTTGATATCCATGAATAATTGCATTTGTCACTGCTTCTGACACAGCAGTTTTTACATCACACACTTCTTCTAGCGTAGGGTTTAACTGTGCAAAAAAAGCACCTACACTCACTCTTGCAAACCCTTCATTTTCTGCAATGCTATCAAAGTTTAACTCCATTTCATTTGTTGCTCTCATTTGTTGTCTCCTCCTCAAATAATTGAATTAATTTTGTTACTCCAGACATGGATAATAATTTCTTTATCCGCTTACTGGTATGTACTGCCCATACTTCTCCTCCTAACATACAGATTAATCTGTATCTTCCCATAATTACTCCAATTCCAGAACTATCCATAAACTGTGTGTCTGTGAAATCAAAAATAATATGTTTAATATATTGCTTTTCGATAATTTTATCTGCTGTCACTCTGATATCTTCAACATGGTAGTGATCCACATCTTTCGGTAAAAAAATAGTCAAACAATTTTCTTGAACTTGATATCTCATACTCGCCTCTTTCTAAAAAAAGATGAAGACATGCCTTTTGCATACCTTCATCTTTTGTTATAATATTCTTTATTCAGTTATTGATGCCAACTGTTCCTGTGCTGCATCTGCAGCGTCAAAGTTTACCCCATTCTCTATAATAGTATTGTAATACATTTCTGCACTTTCTGCATTTCCTAACTCCTTGTATGCATCTGCTAATAAGAGCATTCCTTCATATTGCTCATACTCCGGATTCATCCTCATCAAATATTCTAAATCTTCGATTGCACCTTCGTAGTCTTCACTTTCAAATTTCTCCTGACCAGCTTCATATCGATCTTCTGACACAGGTGGGAATATATCTGCTGCTAAATCATTGTATTGGGCTAACCCTTCTTCACCCAATTGTTCGACTGCAACTTTTAAAAGTGTCTCTGTCATTTCTACATTGCCCACACCTTGTGAATCATATTGCTCTTTCGCTAAGTACAAGGCTTCATAACTGCTTTTGGTATCCACCAATGCCGTCTCTGCATTTTCTGCCACATCGCTCTCTTCTCGATACGTATTCAATTCTGTTTTCAAAGCATTAATCTCTGCTTTTTGTGCTTCTAACTGCTCACTGTAGTCTCTTATTGCATTTGCATTCATCTGTGCTTCGTCTTGCTGTACATTTGGCATTACAAGGAAAAAGATTATTGATGATCCGATGATGATTCCAATAATAATATTTAATATCGTCAGACTGTTCACATGATCCTTGAAACCTTCTTCTGTCGGTTGAATAATACTTTCATTCCCTACTTGGTAGGTAACATTTTCATCCACCTCTTCTTTCGAACGCCTCTTTCTCTTTTTCCCGCCTACTTCTTCCAAACAGTTCATATAGTATAGAGTTACTGGATCTGTCATATCTATACGATATATCTTTCGCAGTACCTGTCTTGCTCTTGCATAATGCTTTCCACGAATCAACAGTAAAGCCATTAGTTGGCTAGCTTTCACATAGCCTGGTTGTTCGCCAGTTATCTTTTTAAGCTGAATTAATGCTAAGTCTTCTGCGTCTTGCTCACAGTACGCCAAGCATTGATTGTATTTTTTGATACTCGTATTCATCTTTTCTAATTGACTAGCATTATCTTGAACTTTTCTTATAAAATAATTAGCAATATTATCTCGTGCTTTCAAGTTTTTACTTATAATCCACTCGACTAATGCTTCATTTATCTCACCACGTCCATAATACACTAACCCCAACAGATTCCTAGCAGCCACATTTCTACTGCAATATTGTAGACTTCTACGCAATGAGGAAATAGCGCCTGATAAATCTCGCATGTTCGCTCGGCTCAATCCATCGTTGTACCAATAGTTTGATAACTTTACGACTTTTTTTGAATAATTCATAGCTTCCTCCGTAACCTCTATTACCTTTTTTCTTCCATCATCTGCTTGATGATTTCTGTCATATCTGTTAAGTCCACTTGGTAAACTGCCTGTTCTATTTCTTCCACCTCTAGACTAGGCTTAAATTTTTTCAATTCATCTTCAAAGTTTAACATGTTTTTCTCCTTCTAGTGGTACTTTTTTTGCCATTCCTACTAGATACAAAGATCCCATACATAGCATCTTCCCTTCATTGCTTCTCTTTGATTTTGCTATGTTCCACGCTTTTTCAAAATCTCTTTCAACAATAATAGGAGCCTTTGTATACCTCTTAAATATTTCATACATCTCTTCTGCATCTGCGCCTCTTTCGTCATTAATTTCTGTAATGACAAAATTTGATACTATCGCATTTTCACAGAGGTATTTTATCATTTCTTCATAGGACTTGTCCGTAACGGCTGAAAATAAAATCACGTCCCATTTCGTAGCATCTTTCACAACTGCTTCTAGGGCATTTAAGTTATGTGCTCCATCTAGATAAATTCCAGACTCTACTTCCTCCATTCTACCTGCCCATACAGTATTCCTTATTGCCATTTTCCACATATCTAACTGACTATCATCTGGCTGAAACCACTCTTTCAACGCTGTGATTGCGATACTGGCATTCATCACTTGGTAACTCGCAGTGGTGCTAAGCCTCCAAATAATATCTTTATCATACGAATTCTTCAAACAAAAATCAATACTATTTCCTCTTATTCTTAGAATTTCGTACGCATCTTCTGCTATTTTTCTACTTCTATTTCCTTTTTTTTCACAAATTTCTTCAATTACATTACACACAATTTCATTCGTTCCATCATAAACTACAATTGCGTCCTTCTTTATAATTCCTGCCTTTTCTGTAGCAATTTTTTCAATAGTATTCCCTAGGTATTGGGTATGATCTAGGTCTATTGTCGTAATGCAGTTGATGATAGGATTCTCCACGATATTTGTCGCATCGAGTCTTCCACCTAATCCTGTTTCTAGGATTAGGTATTCTACTTTTTTTGCTGCAAATATACTCATTGCCATACCAAGTATAAATTCAAAAAAAGTAGGGTGAGGCATGGATTCCAATTCCATCTGCCTCACTGCTACTATTACATTCTCATAAGCTTCTACAAATTCTATTTCCTCGATATCTACTCCATTTACCTTAATTCGTTCTGTCATCTCTAATAAATGTGGTGAAGTGAACACGCCTGTAGATAATCCCATGCTGAGCAAGATGCTATTAATATACATACAGGTTGAACCTTTTCCATTTGTACCTGCTACATGTATAATTTTTGCATTCTCTTCTGGGCTACCTAGTAATTCCATAAACCGCTTAGTATGGCTCTTTGTATTTTTCGTAGTAAACTTAGGGATACTTTCAATATAACTCTTTACCTCTTCGTATCTCACTTAGTCATCCTCCAATTCAGTCTCCCAAGAAGGTCCTAGTATAACTGGTTTGACTAAAACTAATTCGCCTTCCCTATATGCGTAGGTGGCTGTGGTCCTAAATATTGTATCGCTAGATCCTACTTGACTCACAGTGATTAAATCTCCCTCTTCTAACTCAGTCTCTGGCAAATCTATCTTTGTGTTATTTACAAATGTCCGTTTTTGTGAAGTTCCGTTGACATAGACCCTACTATTAACTGTGAAATTTTCTCCACTTAGGCTATATCCACCTTCTAGGGTTGGTAACATCGCTTGTAACGTAACATCTAAGATTCCCATCTGCATGTGATTTTCTTTTAAGATGTCTTCTTCCTTATATGAGTACTGCTCTCCATATAACAAATCGTATTGAAGCAACTCTAAGTCTTCTAGATAATTTCTGGTCTTTCTTCGATCACTGTGATAGTTAAATACTGTTCCTGATTGAATTCCAATCTGGTCAAAAACCTCTCCTGTAATCTGATACGCCGCTAAGTTTTGATCTTTTTTCTCTAATCCTATATTATCCCAGATGACATAGTTTGTATTATATAAATATTTACTCTTCACATCTTCAGTCTCAATTCCCATTGTTGGCAAGTGATCACCGTAGAATACAATTACACTAGGTTCCCCAGTAGCCTCTACTGCAGTGATTAAATTTGCAACAAATTGATCCATCTTATAGACTAGGTCTAGATAGTATTCCCATGAATTAGTTTCTCCTTCATCTTCCAATCCTTCCACCTCTATAATCGGATTTTCTATCAGTTTCTCTGATGGATAACTACCATGTCCCTCTACAGTAATCCCAAACACATAGTCTCTTTCAGGTGTAGAATTCATACAATTCATAATATGTTCTATCATGATATCATCTGTCGCCCATCCTTGTGATGTAAATTCAAGAACATTCATAAACTCTTCACTTGTATAAGAATCAAATCCCATATTATTAAATACAGATGCTCTACTATAGAAATTTCCTCCGTTATTGTGTAGTGCATGAGTACTATATCCAATTTCGTCCAGTGCTGTCGCAGCGCTTTCTGCTTGCGTTTGACTTAAAATCGTCTTATAAGGATACTCTCCTGGGCCGAAATAGCGCATACTCATACCTGTCAACACTTCAAATTCTGTGTTTGCCGTTCCTGCACCAATAGATGGCGCCTTAAAATAACCTGTCGAATACTCACTCGCAAGCTGCGTGAAGTTAGGGCACGGATCAGTTGACATTGTAAATGTCTCCATCTCTTTTGGATCAAAGAATGATTCTAATTGAACAAATATGATGTTTGGCTGCGCGTCATTAGTCGTTGTATTAATCGTTGCCATTTCTCCATTATTTGTAATTTCCATCATCATATCTTCTGTATATCCGTTTGGTTGGGATATCCCTGTATCAAAAATACTCGCAGTAAAACAATATGGAAAGCCGTAGTCTTCATATGCAAAAGCTATATTTCCAAAGTAATTCGATATCACTCTATTTTCAAGTGCTAGATTCGTAACAAAGAAATACACTACTACCCATGCTCCGCATCCTACTGCCGCTAAGATTCTATTTAACTTCCCTTTATAAATCGGTCCCCTTCTCCACATGGAGACTAACCACACAATCGTCGAGACTGTTCCAACTACTATTAATGCTATTTCTAATGGTGAAGAATAAGATTCCAGTAAACTGAGACCATCTCCTAACACCTTAAGATCTTGAGAGTTAAAAGGCGTCACCCTAACAGATAACATATATCCATTTATAATTCCTAATACAATCCAAAAAATACTCAGTAAGATTCTAACTAAAGTCCTTCTCCTAAACAGGTACACAATCGAAAGTGTAACAAATATCATAAATGCATTGTACAAAAACACAACTGGAGAGTCTAATAAAAAATTAATCCCTTCTATAAATGAATGCCTCGAAATCGATTCAATAAAAAGATTTAACACACATGCTAACAGCATATGAAGAAGCAAGGAAAATTGATTCATTTTCCTTGCATATGGCTCTAAAAATCTAGTGAATTTACTATCTGGTATAGGAATCACAGTGTTAAGAATTTTCTGTTTTTCACGTCGTGCAATTAGTTTTTTTATCCATAACTTCATCATTTCACCTACGATGTAACTCTATTACATCTATAACAACCCTTTCAATCTCTCTTCTACTTGCGCCATCATCTGGGTATATTTTTCAAGCTTTGCTTTTTCTTCATCTATCTTTGCTTGAGGCGCTTTACTGATAAACTTCTCGTTGGCAAGCATTCCTGTTACCCTCTGCAACTCTTTTTGCAATTTTTCTTGCTCTTTTTTAAGCCTTTCAATCTCTTGCGCTTTATCTACTAAGTCCTCTAAAGGCATATAAACAACAGCTTCATGAATAACTACAGACACTGCATCTTCTGGAACCTCGCTCTTATCACTTTGAACTATAACATCTGAAAGTCCCATCATCTTAATCATTGAATGTTTTAGCAATTCAAAACCGCTTCGCACTTCTTTATTTTCCGATACGATAAACACATTCACCTTTTTCTTTGGTGGTACGTTCATCTCAGCATATACATTACGTATCCCTCTTGACGCTTCTTTCATTCTTTCTACGATAATCTCTGTCTCACCAAATGACCACTCTTCTTTAAATATTGGCCATTCGCTCATCATCAAAGACTCCTCTTCTGGGTGAAGCGCGCCATATATCTCTTCTGTAACAAATGGCATAAATGGATGTAGCAACTTCAATCCTTGTGTCAGTACAGTTTTTAATGTCCAAAGCGCTACTTGTGCCGGTGCAATATCTTTCTCTGCATTGTAGATTCTATATTTTGCAATCTCAATATACCAATCACAGAATTCATCCCATAGAAAATCATATACTTTCTGAACTGCAATTCCTAGCTCAAATTTATCCATGTTGTCTGTTACTTCTTTTGACAATGTATTTACTTTCGAAAGAATCCACTTATCCGCTGGACCAAGTTGACTCATATCTGGCGCATTTATTGTTTTGTCTTTCATATTCATCATGATAAATCTAGATGCATTCCACACCTTATTCGCAAAATTTCTACTTGCTTCTACTCTTTCGTTATGGAATCGCATATCATTACCTGGTGCATTTCCTGTTACAAGCGTCATTCGCAGTGCATCAGCTCCGTATTGCTCAATTACTTCTAGTGGATCCACTCCATTTCCAAGCGACTTACTCATCTTTCTCCCCTGTGAATCTCTCACTAGACCATGGATGAAGACTGTGTGAAAAGGTGACTCACCCATATGAGCATATCCTGAAAACACCATACGAATTACCCAGAAGAAAATGATATCATACCCTGTAACTAAGACGTCTGTAGGATAGAAATAATCTAATTCTTCCGTATTTGCTGGCCAGCCGAGCGTTGAAAATGGCCATAGTGCTGAGCTAAACCATGTATCTAATGTGTCTTCGTCTTGAATAAAACTGGTGTTTCCACATTGTTTACATGTAGATGGCTCTTTCCTGTCAATCTCAAACTCACCGCAAGATGTACAGTAATAAGCCGGTATTCTATGCCCCCACCAAATCTGTCTTGAGATACACCAATCTCTTATATTTTCTAACCAATGTAAATAAATCTTGTCAAAGCGCTCCGGAACAAATGCTAACTCTTCTTTTTTAAGCGCTTCTATAGCTGGTTTTGCTAACTCCTCCATCTTTACAAACCACTGTTGCTTAATCAGTGGCTCAACTACTGTATTACAGCGGTCATGTGTTCCTACATTATGAGTATGATCCTCTATTTTTACCAATAATCCCAAAGCTTCTAAATCTTGTACAATTGCCTTTCTCGCATCATAGCGATCCATCCCTTCGTACTTTCCACCTTCTTTATTAATAGTCGCATCATCATGCATCACATTAATTTCTGGTAAATCATGTCTTTTCCCAACTTCAAAGTCATTCGGGTCATGTGCTGGTGTAATCTTTACAACCCCTGTCCCAAATTCCTTATCTACATAAGTATCCGCTACAATCGGAATCTCTCTATCAACCAATGGTAAAAGCACTGTTTTTCCAATTAAATCTTGATATCTCTCATCTTCTGGATGAACAGCTACTGCTGTATCTCCAAGCATTGTCTCTGGCCTTGTAGTTGCAATTTCAATGAACGTATCGCTATCTTTAACCGGATATTTGATATGCCAAAAATGACCTGCTTTTTCCTCATGTTCTACTTCTGCATCCGATAGAGAAGTCTTGCACACTGGACACCAGTTGATAATTCTAGAACCTTTATAGATATATCCATCTTTATATAATTTTATAAACACATCTTCTACTGCTTGGGAACACCCTTCATCCATCGTAAAGCGCTCTCTATCCCAATCACAAGAAACACCAATTTTCTTTAATTGATCATTGATTGCATTCCCGTATTCTTCTTTCCACTCCCATGTACGAGCAAGAAAACCTTCTCTTCCCAACTCTTTCTTATCGATTCCCTCTTCTTTTAACTGATTCGTAACCTTTACTTCTGTTGAAATCGCTGCATGATCTGTTCCTGGAATCCAAAGTGCATTATATCCTTGCATCCTTTTATATCTGATTAGTATATCTTGCAATGTATTATCTAATGCATGCCCCATATGCAATCTACCTGTGATATTTGGTGGTGGCATTACAATTGTAAATGGCTTTTTATCTCTATCTACTTCTGCGTGAAAATATTTATTATCACACCATTTTTTATATAATTTTTCTTCTATTTGTTTCGGATCATATTTCGTCTCTAGTTCTTTTTCCATTTCTACTCTCCTCATTACATATCATCATCTGAATATCATAGTTGTGAAACCTCTATTTGTCAAGGTTTCCACTCTTAAAATTTTTCTCTATCAACTGGCAGTACTCGGCAAAAACTTCGGTATTTCCTAAGCTTGTAGCCAAAGAATCCCTCACCCCCTCATAATACCATTTAATCATTTTTTTATCTTTCATTCGAAATCTCTTCCAAAATGCTTCACCTTCTAGTGGGTACTCCCTGTCGATATCTCTCATGTTAGATAATTTATCACCAAGTGCTACCATCTGAACCTCTATCGGTGCACTCTTTAGCTTTTCTATGGTATTTCCTTTTCGTTCTAGCCAACTCTTTGACTTGTCTTCACTTTCGCACGCGACGATACATGCAACTTTTTCTCCAAAAGCATTACATAAGTCTTCTCTGTCTACTTCGTCACAATCCTCAATTGTATCATGTAATATTGCTGCACAAATCACCTCTTCATCCTCTGTTAACTGTTCCACAATCTTCCCAACTTCTATCGGATGTACAATGTAAGGTCTCGTTGTCCCCTTTCTCAATTGCCCCTCATGTGCTTTAGTCGCAAATGCGATTGCTTTACTTATCAATCTGCTTTCCTCCTACTCTTCAATTGTTCCCTCTTCCTCGTCATTTACAATCAGACGATGTTTCTCTCTATTATGAAACAAGTCATAAACACAAGGTACAATAAATAAGGTAAGAACTGTACCATAGATTAATCCTCCTATTGTTACTACTGCCATTGGTTGCACCATATCAGAACCCATTCCAATTCCTAGTGCCATGGTAGATAATCCTAATATCGTAGTAAGGGCTGTCATAATAATTGGTCTAAGTCTTGTGATACCTGCCTTTACCAGTGCCTCTTTTTGTGATATTCCTTGCTCTATCAATTGATTTGTATAATCGACTAATACAATACCATTATTTACAATAATTCCCGATAACATAACAAATCCAATCATAGCGATGATACTGATTTCTGCTCCTGTTATCCAAAGTCCTAGAAGACCTCCTGTAAATGCAAGCGGTACAGTAAACATAATAATAAATGGAGATCTCAAAGATTGGAATTGGGCTACCATAATTAAATACATAAACACAACTGCTAATCCAAGCATCTGCATCATATCATACATAGATTCCATGATGCTCTCATCTTCACCTGCCATCTCTATACTATAGCCATTTGGCAAATCATACTCTTCTAACTTTTCCGAAACTTCAGCTGCCACCTGACTGATATTGTAGTCATCCTCTACCATTCCTGTCACTGTCATAATCCTAGATTGAGACTTATGTTGAATCGCCTGTGGGCTTACTGCATCTTCAAAAGTTGCGATATCAGATAGTAAAACTTCTTTTTCTTCACCTTGTGTATTTTTCGCAGTAATTGTCACATCTTTGATATCTTCTCGTGTATAAGTTTCTTGGTTCCCGTCTACTACATCAATGCTATACTCTTCTCCATCAGTAGAAAGAGATGACATTGAACTAGTTAGAGCTAATTTTGCATTTATTTCTTGGAATACTTGTGCAACTGTCAAATTCTCTTTTGCAGCTTTTACTTTATCTACCACTACTCTAAGCTCGTCAGTCGCATCTTCCATTCCGTTGCTTACTTCTGTTGTTCCTTCTACTGATGTCACTATCTCGCCTACATCTTTGGCTACACTTTGCAATGTATCTAAATCATTCCCCTTAATCTCTATTGCAAGACCTGTACCTCCAAGAGCACTAATGTCCATAGTACTCATATTAGCTACTACTTCCCCATTTACATCTGTAGCGCCTGTTTCAATTGCTTCTTTCAACTGACTATCGTTCATCTCTCTCTCTGGCGCAAGATTAATATAGAAGTCCACGCTATTTGTAGCTGTTGACTGTCCAGTCAACATATCTGTTGTCATCATCGCACCCACGCTGTCAATATCTTTAATTGTGGCTAGGTGTTCTGCTAATTTATCTGCCTCTTCCGAAGTCTCTTCTAGTGTGCTTTTATCATCTGTTCTAAGGCTTACTGTAATCTGCGTGCTTTCCATAGCTGGTATAAAAGCCAGACCATTTTGATATGCTAGCCAAAAACTGGCTCCTAATAAGACAAGCGATAGAATAAATACTACTGCTTTTAGGCGCAATGCTTTCTTTAGCACTGCTGCATAAAAATCTTGAATTTTATGGAAAAATTTAGACTCTTCTCTCTTCTCTTTCTTTAGTACCACACTTGATAGCATTGGAACTACTGTCAAAGCAACAACTAAACTAGCAAGTAAGGAATAGGCAATTGTCAATCCCATATCCACAAATAGCTGCCTTGTAATACCTTGTGTAAATACGATTGGCAAGAATACGCAAACTGTAGTCAATGTTGATGCCATGATTGCACCTGCCACTTGTTGTGCCCCCATAATAGCTGCTTTTTTCGAAGATAACCCTTCTTCCATCCTCATTCGATGAATGTTTTCAATTACTACAATAGAGTTGTCTACCAGCATTCCAATTCCAAGGGCTAGACCCGATAGCGAAATAATGTTCAAAGTAATATTACTAAAGTACATCATTACCAGTGCAGCTACGACACTAATTGGAATCGAACAAGCGATTACAAATGTGGATCGTATACTTCTTAAGAATATAAGTAATATTAATATTGCTAGTATTCCACCATACACCATGTTACTCATCACCGAATTAATAATCATATCAATGTATACACCTTGATCCATCAAAGTAACCACATTTGTGTTATCATTCTCTGCCTCTATTTCTTCAAATTCAGTCAGCATTCTCTGCGATACATCACCTGTAGAATACCCTGTCTGTTTTTGAACCTGAATCATAACAGCTGGTGAACCGTCTAGCTTTGCATACGTATCACTTTCATTGGAAGCATAGTTCACATCTGCCACATCTGATAGTAAAATCGGTTCTAAGCCTTCAATCCCTAAATCAAAGAGAGGCATAGACTTTAATTCTTCTATATCTGCAAATTTATCACCAACTCTTACTAAGTAGTCTATACCTTCCTCATTTACATACCCTGCGGGCATATTAAAGTTCTGTGCAGTTAACAGTTGATTGACCATAGATGCCGTAATCAATTCATTTACATCAGCACCCTCTTTAGCTGCCTCCTTACTTTCTTCTAATTGTGTTTGCCCTTGCTCTAACTCGGCTTGTGCTGAAGTAATTCCTGCTTTGCCTGCTGCAATCTCTATAGAAGCTGTAATCGCTGCTGCATCTAATGCAGTTGCTCCTTGTTCTAATTGGGATTTCCCTTCTGCTAATTGTGATTTCAACGGATCAAACTGTGAATTCACTGCATTTGTAGCTCCTGATACCGCTGCTTCTAGTGCTGCTTGATACTGCTCCATCAGCTGTTGAATATCAATGGCTGCAATTGTTCCTTCCAAAGTTTCTAAGTACGCTAATGCACTCTCTATATCTGAAAATCCTGGGTTTTCAGCACCTACTGATTCTATCATCTGAGCAATCATCCCTATAAACTGCTCATTAACTGCTGCCTCAGCTTGCGCTATAGCTGTCTGAAGCGCAACTTCATACCCTGCATTCATCTCTGCTTCTTGCTCTTCAATCATCCGAAGCGCTTCTGTAACTTCTGTTTTTTGTTCACTAAGCTCTTGTGCTGCAGAATCTAGCTGACTCGACCCCGATTCTAACTCTCTTTTTGCTGAATCAATCTCTTCTTGCGCCTCTGCAAATGTTCCATCTAATGCTACTTGGACTTTACTGTTTGTTACATTTAGCTTTTCTTGATTAACTGTCACTTCTACAGATTGCTCCACAACTCCCATTGTGGTTACCGAAGCCACCCCTCCCAAGCTCTCGAGCCGTGGCAATATCTCATTAGAAATGTACTCACTATTTTCAGCCGTATCATTTCCCTCTACAGCTATTGCAGCTACCATAATCGGCATCATATTGGGGTTAATTTTCATAATCATAGGATTTGACACTTCATCTGGCCAATATCCACTAATCATATCCAAACTTTCCCGAATCTCAATGGAAGCAGAGTCCATATTGGTAGTTTCATTAAACTCCAACATAACCATCGAAGAAGAATCTTGAGATGTTGAAGTGATTTCTGAAATATTACTAACCGTTGCCATAGATTGCTCTATAGGTCTTGTGACCACTGTCTCTACTGTCTCTGGATTTGCACCTTGATATTGGGTAAATACGATGGCATAAGGTAGATCCATATCTGGTAATAAGTCTACTGTCATACTTGTAAAGGACACAAATCCTAATATTGCAATTAATACTACCGATACCACTATGGTATATGGTTTTTTTACACTAAACTTTGAAAACATTATTAACTCCAATCTCGCTCTATTTTATTATCTTTTGGATATCTTTACTTTCCTGTGTGCCTGCTCTTTCGAGTAATTCAAACAAGATTGATTCATACGTCGTAAGAATAGCCCCTTCTTGTTTCGCTCTCTCTAGCGCTATGCTAACATTCTCTTCTTTTCTAGAAGATATACAATCTGTGACTAAGACTGGTATAAATCCATTTTGCGCAAGTTCAATTACTGTTTGAAGCACACAAATATGCGCTTCAATCCCACATACAATAATATACTTTTTCTCACTTATCTGCTCTTTTACATCCTCATAAGAACTAAAGCGAATCTTTTCCACATAGGATTGCTCATTACAAGCTCCCATAATTTCAGAATCTGTTTCTCCCAATCCTTTTGTATACTGTTGGGTCACAATCATTGGTACCTCTAAAACTGCTAGCCCTTTTAATAACCTTACTACATTTTCTTTGATTTTCTCTTTGTTCGCCATTATCGGCATAAGCTTCTCTTGAAAATCTACAACTAGTGCAGCTGTATGCTCTCTTTCTATTCTCATAGTGCCCCCTCCAATTCCAGCTCCACTGGACAGTGATCTGATCCTAATATATCAGTGTGAATTTTAGCTCCTTTTAATCTTGACTCCAATCCTTTTGTCGCACAGAAGTAGTCAATTCTCCACCCTGCATTTTTTGCTCTTGCACTAAATCGGTAAGACCACCAAGAATACACTTCTTCTAATTCTGGATAGAAATATCGAAATGTGTCGATAAATCCATTTTCTAGTAGTATAGAAAATTTCCCTCTCTCTTCATCAGTAAATCCAGCATTTTTACGATTTGTCTTAGGGTTTTTCAAATCAATCTCTTTATGAGCTACATTCAAGTCACCACAAACAATTACTGGCTTCTTTTCTTCTAATTTCTTCATATAACTCAAGAAATCATCTTCCCACTTCATTCGATATTCTAATCTTTTTAATTCTGTTTGTGAATTCGGCGTATAAACTGTAATAAAATAAAAATCTTCAAATTCTGCTGTTATTACTCTACCCTCTTGGTCATGCTCTTCAATTCCCAAGCCATAAGTCACTGAAAGAGGTTCTCTCTTTGAAAATAATGCTGTTCCAGAATAGCCTTTTTTCACTGCATAATTCCAGTACTGATGATAACTTTCTAATTTCAAGTCAATCTGTCCTTCTTGTAACTTTGTTTCTTGGACACAGAAAATATCTGCATCTATCTCTTCAAAAAACTCCATAAAATTTTTCCCAACACAGGCTCTAAGCCCATTTACATTCCAAGATATAAATTTCATCTTTTTTCCTCACATTCTACTCATAATAAACTTTTTCTAAACAAAGCCCCATCGCCGGAACAGTATATCCTGCATTTGCTCTCTTTTTTTCCTTCAGTATGTGCTTGATATCTGCTGCATCTTTTTCACCTCTGCCTATCTCTAGTAAAGTTCCTGTCATAATTCGGACCATATGGTTCAAAAAACCTGAACCGTAGTAGTAAATAGTAATAAGTCCATTCTTCTCTTTTATTTCTATATCATATATCGTTCTTATATGATTCTTATCGTCCTTCTTATCGCAAAACGCTGTGAAATCGTTAGTTCCATTTAGTAGCCTAGCTGCCGACTTCATCTTATCCACTTCTAACTTTTTCGGATAATGCAAGGTGTACTTCCTCGAAAATACATGTGGCTTTTCTCTTGTATCAATCGTATAAGAATAGCATTTTCTTTTTGCTGATAACCTGCTGTGAAACTGTTTTTTCACTAGTTCCACCTTCACAATCTGTATATCACTTGGAAGCCTTTCGTTAATCTCGTTTTTCCATTCCTCTTCTGACACCTTCTTAGAGATGGTCACGTTTGCAACTTGACCTCTTGCATGCACACCTGCATCAGTCCTACCTGCACCATCAATACTGACCTTGTATCGCACTGTCTTACTGATTGCCTCTTCTATTTTGCTCTGTAATGTTCTGTCATCACCAGACAGCCTTTGCCATCCTTTATAGCGACTCCCATCATAAGCAATAATTAATTTATAGTTTCTCATAAAACTCCTTACCAAAATAGCCTAACTTCTTTTTATTTACCCAAACGAAAAAACGAGGATAATTATCTCACCCTCGCAATTCTCCTTATTTATCAAGCACTTTTTTTAGTTCTTGCATAAATGTATTCACATCTTTAAATTCACGATATACTGAGGCAAATCTCACATAGGCAACCGGATCCAAATCCCTAAGTTTCTCCATTACAATCTCACCAATGTTTTCACTTGGTACTTCCTTCTCCTCACTTGCAAATACTTCTTTCTCTATCGCATCAATTACCTTTTGTATCGATTCTGCTGGTACAGGTCTCTTATAACACGCTCTTAGTATCCCTGCCTCAATTTTACTTCTATCAAATACTTCTCTTGTATCATCTTTTTTAATTACAATCATCGGAATAGTTTCAACTTTTTCATAAGTTGTAAACCGCTTATCACACTCATCACAAAGTCTTCGTCTTCTTATTGTTCTACCTTCATCTGCTGGCCTTGAATCAATTACTCTTGTATCTGCGTTATTACAGTACGGACACTTCATACCTTCACCTACTCTCACCTATGGTTTATTATGCTTAAACGACTCTTTGACAGAAATATTTTACCATATATCCTTTTTTTTCACAATGTATTATTCCTTATATTTATCCAATTTTTGTAACAATTCAGCCTTGCGGCTGAATACAAGTGCTTCTGCGGTATGCTGCATAGTCGCAGGTGAACCTTGTAATGCTGCCATAAGGCGTTTTGCCGTAATCGAGAATATAGTTACGTAGTAGCGCAAAAGGTTGCGTAGCGACCTATCCGAGATGTTAGGCTGAATTGTTACCAATTTTTATATATAAGCCTTGACAGTATATTTGTTTTTTTACTATAATATAGTACATCGGATAAAATTTTCGGATGTACGCCAGTGACTAAGTGATTAAAACACTAGGGCTTGTACTGGTTTCGACGGGGGTTTAGAAGATTAGGAAGCCATCCACGGGGCGGGACCGTGTAATAATCCGTATTAAATTATAAACGCAGACGAAAATTTAGCGTACGCTGCCTAGTGGCAGCAGTCGACCTTA
>CAYJHQ010000023.1:0-45564 GCA_964369775.1 uncultured Lachnospiraceae bacterium | reverse complement strand
AATGACTTTTGTGTTGAAAATTCTACAGATGGCAAAGACTTTAAACACATAAGAATTTGCCACCTGTTTAATGCAAAAGATACCATTAATTTTGGTATTTATGCTTGTAGTCCCGAAATCGGAAGCTTTAAATCTACTTTTACTAATTTCGAAACATCAGAATGTAAATGGAAGCTGCATTCTGGCCAGCAACCTGATGAAGATTTAATGTAAATCTATTACAATCCCGATAGATACCTATTGAATTTTTTATTCACTTCTAAGTGCTATTACTGGATCTTTGTGTGATGCACTTCTTGCTGGTACTAATCCACCAACTATTGTGATGATAACACTTATCGCAATTAATACTAATGCGTTTGTTGTTGGAAGTACTGTAGTGATATCCGTGCTTCCAAGTAGGTTTCGGATTATTGATGTAATTGGTATGTTTGCCAACATTGTAATTCCGACACCTAATAGACCAGAACACAGACCTATTATTGTTGTTTCTGCATTAAATACTTGTGAGATATTTCTCTTTGATGCTCCAAGAGCTCTTAGTACACCGATTTCTTTTGTTCTTTCCATTACTGAGATATGTGTTATAATCCCAATCATGATACACGATACTACAAGTGATACTCCGACAAACGCTATTAGTACATAAGAGATTACATCAATCATAGACATCATTGATGATGTAAGAACCTCAATGTAATCAGTATATATGATCTGATTTTCTTCGCTTGCTGTCTTATTATACTCTTCTATCGCTAATGATACTTTTTCTTTATTTTCAAAGCTATCTGTATAGATATTAATCGCAGAAGGAGTATCATAATTTACTTTTCCAAATTGTGCTAGATTTTCTTCATAAGAATTTGCATTTTCTCCTTCTGTAACAAAAGATTCTCCAGTTAATACATCTATATCTTGGTTGCTCTCTTGATCTTTAATTACTTGACTATTATTTGTCTGCTCAATGAGGTAATCTGTTAATGCAAATGTATAACCGATTGTAGAAGAAACTAAATTCTCTGAAGCATCTTCTTTTTGTTGTGCTATCCCTACTATTTTTAGCTCCACACCCTCTTTAACTATATTTTCATTGGCCTCGTAGTATTCATCTGTTAGATATGTATAAGTCCCATTCCCATCTTTTGTAAAGTTATCACTCGCTGTCTTTACAAAAAACTCATGCTCTAGAATCTCTTCATAATTCCCAACTGCCTCTGATTCTATTTCTTCATCTGATTCAATTGCTTCTGCTAAATCCTTATATTCTTCACCTGTCATCAAGCCTAATTGATATAATGTATCTACTTCAACTTCATTATTTTCATCTACAAATAAAATTACTTCATTGTAGTTTTTTGGCCAATCCCCATGAAGAATCTGATAACTTTCCATAGTTCCTTCATTTACCAATTCACCTTCTGCACCTGGTACCATTGCTTCAAAATTGTTTGCTGCTGAGGATGATCCTTCCATCATTGCCATCATCGGGTCTTGACCAGTCATCATTTCTGCACTGCCTTGTGCTCCTAGAGACTCTTGGGAAATAAGAAGTTCTGAAGGTTCATCATTCGTATTTACCATAGTACTATTTTCATTGTAGGAATATACCGCAAATGGAATATCATACGAATAAATCACGCCTGTATCACTTACATAATCCATAAAGCCATTATCTGGTTCCTCTATATAGGCTTTAAAATCTGTTAAATTGTTGCTGATAACCATAGAAGCTGCCATTTCTAGATTGCTACTATCTAGATATACACCTTCTCTGTCAACCTCCTCTTCTTCAGATGGTCTCACCTCTCCTGGAATCATACCCGCCATATTCACGGACTCTGCTGTAATCTCGATTGGGTAAGACGACATTGTCTCATTTTGCAAATCAGCTATATAAGAGTTTACTCCTTCAGAGAGAGATAGAATAAGCCCTATTCCTATAATTCCAATAGACCCTGCAAAAGCAGTTAATAATGTTCTTCTCTTTTTCGTTTTGAGATTATTAAAACTCAATGCAAATGAAGTGAGCGCTGACATCTTCGCTTTCTTTTTCGGTTGCTTTGCTTCGATATGTTTGCTTTTTTCTGTCGGTACAAAAGAATTCGTATCATCAATTACAATTCCATCTTTCAATTTTACAATTCTTGATGAATATTCATCTGCCAACTCTGGGTTATGTGTAACCATAATTACTAGTCTCTCCGTAGCTACTTTTTTTAGTAGCTCCATAATCTGAATACTAGTCTCCGTGTCTAGTGCCCCTGTTGGCTCATCTGCCAATAAAATATCTGGATTATTAACTAGCGCTCGTGCAATAGCCACCCTTTGCATCTGTCCACCTGATAATTGATTCGGCTTTTTATGAACATGCTCCCCAAGTCCTACTTCTTCTAACGCTTCCTTTGCTCTTTTCTTTCTCTCTGAAGGTACAATTCCCCCAATTGTAAGAGCTAGTTCTACATTTGACAAAATGCTTTGATGAGGAATTAAATTATAACTTTGAAATACAAATCCTATCGTATGGTTACGGTATGTGTCCCAATCTCTATCTCTATAGTTTCTTGTAGATACTCCATTGATAATCAAATCTCCACTATCGTAGCTATCCAAACCTCCTACGATATTTAATAATGTTGTCTTCCCTGATCCACTCGGTCCTAAAACAGACACAAACTCATTATCTCTAAAGCATAGACTCACATCATTTAGTGCTGTTTGTGTTAGATCACCTGTCTTATATTCTTTTTTAATATTTTTAATCTGTAACATATTCTGCTTTCCTTTCTCGTTTTTGATTACAAAAATGATTATCTTATATCTTTCTCAACCCTTTCTCAAACAAACCTCAACTGAACCTCAACTTTTTATAATTAAATTGATATTCATTTGAGGTTCATGCTATAGTATTCCTATATAAAGTGTAATGAAGAGGAGAAACTCTATGATTCATATTTTAGTAATTGAAGATGATAAACAACTGCAAAAGTTATTTTGCACCGTTCTAAGTGATAATGGTTATACTACAAGTGAAGCTGATGATGGAATTGAAGCTTTTGATATTCTAGATACTACTCACATTGATCTAATTATTTCAGATGTGATGATGCCTCGGATGGATGGTTTAGAATTTGTGTCTGAGCTTCGAAGAGCTAACTACACAATTCCAGTCCTTATGATTACTGCCAAAGGAGCCGTCTCTGATAAGCAGAAGGGATTTGCATCTGGCATTGATGACTATATGGTAAAACCAATTGATGTAAATGAGATGTTATGGAGAGTTGAAGCCTTGCTTCGAAGAAGCCAAATTATCAATCTACATACCACAAGCATCGGAAACACCACATTTGATCGAGATACTTTAACAGTTCTGACAGGAGAAACTACGCTTGAGTTAGTGCAAAAAGAGTTTTTTCTTTTGTTTAAACTAGCTAGTTCACCTAATAAAATTTTTACCCGTAGACAAATCATGGATGAGATATGGGGTGTTGATACCGAATCAGATTCCCACACTCTTGATGTCCATATCAGTAGGCTAAGAGAACGTTTTAAGAAAAATCCTGATTTTGAAATTGTTACTGTTCGAGGTCTAGGCTACAAACTAGTGCGAAAGGAGACAACTTAATGTCCAGAAGAACCTTTCGTATCGCATTTATATTTTCAATTATCATGTTTGCTCTTTTAACACTCACTGTCACCTTTGCCACAACGATTGTAGCTTTTTTATACTCTCAAAATATTTTAGAATCCCATAATCGACTTATTGGAATTGCTAGCTTAGGGCTTTCCTGTGCTTTTGTGGGAACACTACTTGCAAAGCTATTAGTTAAAAGAATCTTAGGTACTATAATCTCTGTAAATCATGCTACAAAAGAGATTGCAAATGGAAATTTTAATATTATCCTCGATACCAATAGCCACGCCATCGAGCTTCGAGAGATTGTCAATAACTTTAACATTATGGCAAAAGAACTTTCACAGACGGAACTTCTTCGAAATGATTTTATCGAAAATGTTTCCCATGAGTTCAAGACACCTCTATCTACTATTGAAGGATATGCAACTTTAATGCAAGACCCTAACCTCACAGAAGAAAAACGATTAGAATATACTGCTAATATCGTAGAGAGCACTAAACGATTATCTCTACTATCCGGTAATATTTTACTTCTCTCTCGATTAGAAAATCAAGAAACTGGGATAAAAAGAAAACCCTTTGAATTAGACGAACAAATCCGTGAAGTTATTCTCTCTTACGAAACTCAATGGACTGAGAAAGATATGGATTTAGATATTGATTTAGATGCCACTATTTTATCTGGTAATCAGGACTTATTATTTCACGTTTGGCAAAATATAATCGGGAATGCCATAAAATTTTCCTCAACAAATGGTAGCCTTAAGATTTCATTGAAATCAGAATCACACTTTGCTATTATAACAATTACTGATACAGGAATCGGCATGTCTCCTGATGTGTGTACTCGTGTGTTCGAGAAATTTTATCAAGGAGATGCCTCTCGTGCTTCTGTAGGAAACGGATTGGGTCTTCCACTTGCAAAACGAATTATAGACCTACATGCTGGTACGATATCTGTAAAAAGTCGTATCGATATTGGCACTACTTTCATCCTTAAAATTCCGTTATATAGGTAATATACAAGTTGCTCCATATTAGTCTAATTACAACTTTAACTAATAAGGAGCAACTTCATAGGCTCGTGCTTTTAATTTATACTCTTTTAAATTCTTTGGTCATCTCCAAGTAGTCTAACTTTTTATAGCCTCTTTTTTCATAGGATTTAATTGCATTTTCATTATCTTTTGCAACTTCAAGTCGAAAGCGGACTGCTTCTCCTTCATACTTTGACTCTATGTATTCAAAAAATTCTTTTGCAATTCCCTGCCCTCTAAACTCTGGTAATACGTATAAATCTTCTGTCCATATACACACCCCTCCATACTCTGTAGAGTAGCTTTTTGCTATTATTGCATATCCCAGAATCTTTTCTGCCTCTTCAAATACAACCCCTTCAACATAGGGCAACTCACTGATACAATCTTCTATATCTTTTCTTAATATTCTTTCAGGAGCTTTCTCTATAATTGCTGGTGAACTATAGAATACCTTCATCATTTCTAACACTGTATTTGTATCTTTTTCTAACATCTCTCTAATTTTCATAAATCGCTTTTGTCCTTTTTATTATCATCACTTTAGATTTAAAGTACTCATCCATGTCTAAACACAGTCCTTCATGATAGAATCGTACTGCGTTTCCACCTGTCTTCTTTGCTGCATACATGGCTATATCTGCCATATAAAAGAGTTCTTTATATGTTCTCGCATCGCTAGGATAATGAACTGCACCTATACTACAACCACACTTCATCGCATGTCCTTCAAATTTATACGTTGCACAAAAAACCTTCAATAGCTTATTTAATATCTTTTTTACAGATTTTGCACATCGTGGATCCTTCACTAGAACAACAAATTCATCTCCACCTTGTCGATATGTCATCAATTCATCGGAATGTAACCTCTTCAATTCATCCGCTATTGATTTTAAAAGCACATCCCCACCGTTATGGCCTATCGTATCATTGATCTTCTTAAACCCATCCAAATCACAAAACAACACATACCACTCTTGACCAAACGCTTCTTTATCTGCAATATAACACTCTATGTCATCTTGCAAACTTCTTCGGTTCGGTAATCCTGTCAAATAATCAAATTGAGCTAATTTTTCGATGAGTAGCTGATTTTTTTTACTTTCTGTTATATCTACGCTTGCTACAATATGTGCAATTCTTCCATCCGTCCAAGGAATAGAAGAACTTAGAACTCTAAACCATGAGCCATCTAGCATCCGCTCATAATCCCAAGTATAAGTTTTATTTGGTTTTTCATTTTCATCTAACAGTTTAGGTTGTGGACAAAAATCACAGGGTTCTGTTTTATCTGAAAATATAGACTCCCAGCACTTCTTCCCCAGCATATTACTCACACCGCCATATGGTGCTGCCATCGATTTATTCACATAAAGTATATCATGTGTATAAAAATCATTTACATATATATCTATCCCTACATGATCAAGTACGTTATTCAATACTTTTTCAGCATTTTTAATGCCTTTTTGAAATAAGTCCATTTTTACAGAATTAGCTAAAAGAGACAATACTGTACAAGCATTTTTGATATCTATTTCTTTTCCTCTTACTTTTTGACGCCTGTCAGATAATCCTATAAATCCAGCTAATTCTAAATGTTGATTCAAGATTGGTATAAACACTAAAATTTTTGATTTAAACGCTTCGTTTAATTTTTCTTCTAATGTTGTTGTCTCAGTTCCTCCTGTGGATACAATATATTTTTGCGTGGATAGTTCACTCAATAATTCTGTGCCTAATACACTTTTCATATCTATCTCTTTTGCAAGAACCTCTACATTTTCAATCTGATAATATTCACTTTGATAAAAATTCCCAGTATAATCTGCCTCATAAATAAACCCATGAGAAATCCCAAAGAAACCACATAACTCGTGTAAAAATTCGTGTTTAGATAGCTTTTCTTCTACAATACTAACTTTTTCCATCATCATTCTAAAGAAAGCATCCATCTCATTTCCCATAAGGTTCCTCCTTCTACAATAATCTGCATTTAATAATTTACCCTTAATTAATTCTTAATTATACACTACATTTTAATTTTTAACAAGGTTAAAAAACTTTTGAGTTTCTTTAATTACTGTAGAATCTGTCATTTATATCACTGTTGTTATGCTCTTAACATACTGACTAATTTTCTCCGGTGAGTTTTCTCCATGCTCTCCAACCATTTTGACAATAGCAGATCCCACAATAACCCCATCTGCTTTTTTTGACATTTCCTTTGCCTGTTCTTGGGTAGAAATTCCAAATCCAACTGCTATTGGCAAGTCGGAAACTTCTCTTACTAGGGAAACCATACTATCAATGTCCGTTGCAATATTTTGTCTAACTCCTGTAACTCCTAGAGAAGATACAAGATAAATAAAACCATTTGCATTTTCTGCGATCATTTTGACTCTATCATTTGAAGTTGGTGCGATTAATGATATAAAATCAATACTATATTGTTCAAAAATCATACTAAACTCTTCTTTTTCTTCAAAAGGAATGTCTGGTAGGATAATACCACTCATACCTATTTCTTTGCATTTTTTCGCAAACCTTTCTATCCCATAAGAATAAACTATATTAGCATAAGTCATAAATACAAGGGGAATCTTTACCTCTAGTGTCGCAACCATGTCAAAAATATTGTCTGTGGTCACCTTGTTCTTTAAGGCTCGCATGTTCGCCGATTGAATCACAACCCCTTCTGCCGTAGGATCTGAAAATGGAATGCCAAGTTCTATAATACTTGCACCTGCGTTCTCCAATGTATAGATTAACTCTTTTGTTGTTTCTAGGTTGGGGTCACCACAAGTGATAAAAGGGATAAATGCCTTTTTATTTTTAAATGCTTCGCTTATTCTACTCATTCTGTAATCTCCCTTCCTTTATACCTTGCAATAGATAGGCAATCTTTATCCCCTCGTCCGGATAAATTGATGATGATAATCTTATCTTTATCCATTTTGGGTGCAATCTTCATTGCATGTGCCACTGCATGTGCACTTTCAATTGCCGGAATTATCCCTTCTGTTTTAGATAAATATTCAAAGGCTTCTACCGCCTCATCATCTGTAACAGCTACATACTTTGCTCTGCCCATATCATGCAAATTAGCATGCTCTGGACCAATACCTGGGTAGTCTAGTCCCGCTGATATAGAATAAACCGGTGCAATCTGTCCATATTCATCTTGGCAAAAATAGCTTTTCATACCATGAAAAATCCCTAGTTTTCCAGTTGCAATCGTTGCTGCTGTATCTGCCGTATGAATTCCTCTTCCTGCTGCTTCACAACCAATTAATTCCACTTCATTATCATTAATAAAATTATAAAATGCGCCAATGGCATTAGATCCCCCTCCTATACATGCAATGACTGTATCTGGGAGTCTTCCTTCTTTTTCGATGCACTGTTCTTTCATTTCCTTTGATATCACTGCTTGAAAATCTCGAACAATTGTTGGAAATGGATGTGGGCCCATTACTGAACCTAACACATAGTGTGTATCACTTATCCTCGAAGTCCATTCTCTCATAGTCTCTGAAACTGCATCTTTTAGAGTTGCTGTTCCTGATGTTACAGGATTTACTTTTGCTCCTAGTAATTCCATCTTGTAGACGTTTAATGATTGTCTCTCGCAATCTTCTTGTCCCATAAATATCTCGCACTCCATCCCAAAAAGTGCTGCTGCTGTAGCTGTCGCAACTCCATGCTGCCCAGCTCCTGTTTCAGCTATAATTCTAGTCTTCCCCATTTTATGCGCCAAAAGGACTTGGCCTAGCACATTATTAACTTTGTGTGCACCTGTATGATTTAGATCTTCTCTTTTTAAATAAATTTTGGCACCGCCCAAATCTTCTGTCATTTTTTTGGCATAGTAAAGCCTAGAAGGTCTCCCTGCATATTCATCAAATAATTCTTTTAACTCTGCATTAAACCCCTCGTCATTTTTATAGAACTCATATGCCTCTTCTAACTGAATCACTGCATTCATTAGTGTTTCGGGTATATATTGTCCACCGTGTATACCAAATTTTGTATCACTCATTTTCATTACTCCTAACTATCTTAATCAATTTTTTTATTTTATTAAAATCTTTGAACTTCTCAGTTTCTACCCCGCTACTAACATCCAATGCGTAAGGGTTCAATCTTTCTATAGCCATTTGAATATTTTCTGAGTTAATGCCACCTGCTAGTATGAACTTTTGGTTAAAGTCTATAATCGTATCCCAATCGAAGGATTCTCCTGTTCCATATCCATTATCAAGTAGAACAATATCGGCAATCGAATTTTTTGCCTCTTTTATATCCTCGCTACTCCTTATTTTAAAAGCCTTCCATATCTCAACTTGTGGCATCTGTATCCGAAGTGCTTTTATATATTCATTATCTTCATTGCCGTGAAGCTGTACAACATCTACAAAGTTAAATCGTGAGATAAAGTCCTGACTTTTATCTACAAATACACCTACCGATTTTATGTCTCTGTTCAGTTTTGATATAAGAAAATGAGCGGTTTCTTCACCTATACTTCGATGACTTTTAGGAAAATCAATAATGAACCCTGCATAATCAGGGCACACTTCATTTATACACATTACATCCTCTTCTCGATAAAGACCGCATATTTTAACTTTACTCATATCTCACCTCTTTTATCTCATCGATAAAAGTTTTTTTATTTTCACACCGCATTAATGCCTCTCCTATCAGAAGTGCGTTTGCTCCATTTTTCACTAGCCTAATGCCGTCTTCTGCTTTCACTATCCCACTTTCTGCAACAAATATAATATCATTTGGTATATATTTTTTGAGTGTACTCGCATTGTTTAAATTGACAGAAAAATCTTTTAAATTACGGTTGTTTACTCCTATAATCTTAGCACCACATTTTAAGGCAATCTCCACTTCTTTTTCATCATGTGTTTCTACAAGTGCTGATATCCCTAAAACATGACAAATTTGCAAGTAACTTTTAATTTGTTCTTCACTTAGAACTGCTACGATAAGCAACACACAATCTGCTCCCATAATCTTACTTTGATAAATTTGATACTCATCTATAGTGAAGTCTTTTCTTAGCAACGGTAAATCCACACTCGATCTTACCTCTTTAAATATTAAATCACTTCCTAAAAACCATTTCGGTTCTGTCAAAACTGAAATACAGTTAGCTCCGCTTGTTTCGTATTCTTTTGCTATACTGAGATAAGGAAAATCTTTGGATATCACCCCTTTAGATGGTGATGCTTTTTTCACCTCACAAATGAGTGCAGGTTGCTGTGCCTTAAGCGCTTCTTCAAATTCAAATCCTCCTTTTGGTAATGCTAGAGCTTGCTTCTTTATTTCCTCTAAATCTACTGTTTTTTTATCCTCTTCTACCCTGATTTTTGCATATTCGCAAAGTTCATCTAAAATCAAAACAATCCCTCCTAACTGTTTGATACGCGAATAAAGTCTTCTAATTTATCCATCGCTTTTCCATTATCAATAATTGATTCAATCTCACTAATGGCTGATTCAAAATTCAAATCTTCTCTTGCAATATAAAGTGCTGCTGCTGAATTTAAAATAACAGCATCTCTTTTAGCTCCCTTTACTCCACTTAAAACATCTCTAGTTATCTTTGCATTTTCTTTAGCTGTACCGCCTAGCAAATCTTCTTTATTGTGTAATTTCAATCCAAAATCAGTAGGATTAATTTCATAGGATTTAAACCATCCATTGCGTATTTCACACACTTTAGTCGGCGCAGAAATCGATATTTCATCCAGTCCATCCGTTCCATACACTACCATTCCCTTTTCGACCCCCAGTTTTGTGAGCACTTCTGCAAGTGGCTCCACTAGACCTTCATCATATACACCCATCAACTGCATACTTGCTCCTAATGGATTTGCAAGAGGACCTAATATATTGAAAATAGTTCGGATACCAAGTTCTCGTCTAACAGGTGCTACATTTTTCATTGCACTGTGATAAATCGGTGCAAATAGGAAGCAAATTCCAATTTCATCTAGCATCGCCATACTCTTTTCTGGGGACACACCTATCTTTACTCCTAGTGTTTCTAAAACATCTGCTGCTCCACATTTACTTGAAGCCGCTCTATTCCCGTGTTTTGCTACTGCCACTCCTGCACTTGCTAGTACAATAGCTGATGTTGTAGAAATGTTAAAGGAATTTGATTTATCGCCTCCTGTTCCTACAATTTCCAAAACGGCTTTATCATTTAAGAGTTTTGTTGCATGTGTTCTCATGCTTTTTGCAGATGCTGTTATCTCTTCTATTGTTTCACCTTTCATTGCCAATGCAGTCAGGTAAGAACCGATTTGCACATCACTTGTTTTCCCGCTCATAATCTCATCCATTACCTTATAAGCTAGTTCCGAAGTTAAATCCTCTTTATTTGTAAGTTTTAATATCGCTTCTTTAATCATTTTTCACCTCCAAAAAGTTTCGAATCATTTTTTTCCCCTCAGGTGTTAAAATAGACTCTGGATGAAATTGAACACCATACACTGGATAATCTGTATGCTCAACTGCCATGATTTCTCCATCGTCCGTTACTGCTGTTACCCTAAGTACACTTGGCATAGTATTATTTTTTGCCGCTAGGGAGTGATATCTTGCTACCTTTATTCTACCCTCAATCCCATAAAACAAGGGACTTTTTTCATGTGTAATTTCCGATTGTTTCCCATGCATTATTTCTTTTGCATAGGTAATCGTAGCTCCGAAAGCCTCACAAATCGATTGATGCCCAAGACATACCCCAAAAATCGGGTATTTTCTATGTAGCTTTTGTATAACCTCTATACATACCCCGGCATCTTTGGGTCTTTTCGGACCTGGAGATAAAATAATATGTGTTGGGTTCAAGTTATCAATCTGCTCAACTATAAGTTCATCATTCTTTATTACTCTTACTTCTGGATTTATTTCTCCTATTACTTGGTACAAATTATAAGAGAAGCTATCGTAATTATCTATTATTAAAATCATTTTACTCGCCCTCCAATACAGATACTACAGATTTTGCTTTGTTTATGCATTCTTGATATTCACTTTCTGGGTCAGAGTCCATCACAATTCCCGCACCTGAACGGATGAATATTTTTCCGTTTTTCTTAAACGCAAGTCTTATTCCTATACAAGTATCTATATTACCACTAAAATCTAAGTAACCGATTGCACCACCATATATTCCACGTTTTTCATTTTCAAGTTCATCAATAATCTCCATTGCTCTGATTTTAGGAGCACCTGATAAAGTTCCTGCTGGTAGTATTGCATCCACTGCATCTAGTGAATCCTTATCTGTATCAACCTCTCCTGTCACAGTTGACCCTATATGCATAACTGTCGAAAACTTTAAAACTTTCATGTACTCTTCCACTTTCACAGTCCCAAATTTACTTATTTTCCCAATATCATTTCGCCCTAGGTCTACAAGCATATTATGTTCTGCGCATTCTTTATTATCTACCAATAACATCTCTTCAAACAACAGATCCTCTTCTTCTGTTTTTCCTCTTGGTTTCGTTCCCGCCAAGGGATAGGTCATAACTTTATTATCCAAAACCTTGACTAATGTTTCTGGTGATGCACCTGTAACTTCTATGTCATTACTTGAAAAGTAGAACATATACGGAGATGGATTTTTCTCTTTTAGTTTTTGGTATACGTCAATGAGGCTTCCAGTATAGTCCGCTGATAATCTATTAGACAAAACCACTTGAAAAATATCGCCTTCATAAATATAATGCTTTGCTCTTTCCACCATCTCACAAAATTTTTCTTTACTAAATGCTGCTTCCAATTTTGATAGCAATCTTCCCTTTTCCTCAGTTGCTCGTTCTCCTGACAAAATAATTTCTGCCATACTACTTATTTCGCTAACTGCCTTATTATAATTTTTTTCAACATCATCAGTCTTAATGTTTACAATCAGAATAAGTTTGCTATTATCATTATCCACTGCTATAACTTTATTAAATAGCATCAAGTCTACATCGTTAAAATTCTCACTATCCTTGGAATCTAATTTTAATTTTGGTATGCTATATTTTATAAAATCGTAAGAAAAATATCCGACTAATCCTCCAGTAAATGGAGGAAGTCCTTTTATTTTAGGACTTTTATATTCTTCTAAAATTTGCCTGATATACTTATGCGGCATATTGCTATTCACTTCAAAAGACAAACCCGTTTTGATTTTTATATATTCATCTTTCGCAGTAATCTCTAAAATTGGATCATAGCCTAGAAAACTGTACTTTCCAAGGTTCTTCCTATCTTCACATGACTCTAGTACAAATACATTATTACTCACATTCTTCAATTTCCTATAGATATCCATCGTTTCTACGCTTAAATCCATAGTCAATGTCACTGGAATAGACTTATAGTCTGTATTTCTAAGCATATCTTTAATTTCAGTTAAATTTGGGTAGTGTTTCATAATAATTCCTCCATAAAATTGTTCTAATATTCTGTCTAATAAACGAGGATGTTCTTCTACCTTCGCCTACGACGATCAGTTCCCTATAACGTAAAAAAGTCCTCGACAGAAATAAATCTGTCAAGGACGAGAATATAAAATACACCCGTGGTACCACCTTGATTTATGAGATTAACTCATACACTCTGCGAAATACTAACATATTTCCAACTACTTACGTAAGTCTACACGTCATAGAATACTAAGGGAAACCCTGTTGACTATGCCCTCTGCGGTCCATTTAATAAGCAGTTGCTATCAGGATTACACCAGCCCTGACTCTCTGTAAGTTCTTTTCTTATTTTTATCTCCGCTTCAACGGTTTACTGTATTAAATTTTAGTCATTATATCATGTTCCTTTTTATACTGTCAAGCCCTTTCCTATTTGCTTACAATTAGTAGCATTTCTTTTTATCAAATTATTTTGTTACTATGTATGGTGCAACTAATCCAGCGATTCTCGGAATAGTCATTGATTGTAACCAAACCTTTCCAGGTCCTGTAATTACAGTGTCCACTAGTCCTTCTCCACCAAACATGATATTTTTTACACCTTTTACCATCTGAACATCTATAGAACACGTCGATTCCATCGCTGCTACAACACCTGTGTCACAAACTAGTTTTTCTCCTGCTCCTAGCACATACTCTTTACAATGTCCATCGATTTCTAAAAACACTGTTCCAGGTCCTTCCATCTTTTGCATGATAAACCCTTCTCCACCAAGTGCTCCCGCTCCTATTTTTTTATTAAAAAACATTGACGGTTTGATATGCTCTGTTCCACAAAGAAATGCTTTCTTTTGGCAGATAAGAGATCCACCTGCTGGTATCTCCATTGGTAAAATAGATCCTGGAAAGCTTGATGTAAATCCAACTTCACACATTGTTTTTGCAGTATACTTGCTCATAAACAAACTTTCACCGCTCAACATTCTTCCTAGCATCTTTTTGGCTCCACCACCTACTGTCTCAGTTTCAAGTTCTCCTCTGGCCCAACTTCTTCCGCCGGATTCACTTATCATTACTTCTCCTGGTTCTAAATGACAAATTAATACTGGTAACGACGCGCCTTCAATAACGTATTTCATACCTAAACCCTCCTATTTCTCATTGATTTTTCTGTTATTACAAAATAATATCACTTGTTAACAGACTTTTCAACAGTTTAGCGGAACGATTCTTTAAATATGTTATAACAATCTTCCCTTGTAACAGGGACAAAATCTACAGCAAATAGACCTCCCATATTAGCATATGCATTTTCTACTAGTTCATCAAATTCTTCTGGACTCATACCGTAATCTGACATTTTTAAATCTGCAACTTCACATGTCTCTTGAAGTTCTACTAAAGCATCTACAAAATCCATTGCTTTTGTCGCATCCTTTTTCCCCATTGCTCGTGCCATATCTATCATTCTTTGCTCGCACTTTCCTGATTTCGCATAGAATGTATAATATGCTTTACTAATCATAATAAGACCTGCTCCATGTGGTAGTGCTGGATGCAACGCTGACATTGCGTGTTCCATTGAGTGTTCACCAGTACATCCTGATGTAGACTCTACCATCCCTGCAATCGTATTACCAAGGGCTACACCTTCTCTCGCAACTAAGTTGCTGCCTTCTTTTACTGCTGTCGCAAGGTTTGCTGCAATCAGCTCAATCGCCTTAATAGAGTAAGCATCACTAATCGGGTAAGTGGTGTTATTTAAATATCCTTCTGTGCTATGAAATAGAGCATCAAATCCTTGATACGCTGTCAAATGTGGTGGAACACTGAGCATTAATTCTGGATCAACCACTGCTAATACTGGAAATGTCTTCTCATACCCAAATCCTATTTTTTCTTTTGTATCTTCTTTTGTGATTACAGTCCATGGATCCATCTCTGTTCCTGTTCCTGCTGTAGTGGTAATCGCAACTACTGGTAGTGGGTCGCATACAACTGCTTGTCCCTTTCCAGTTCCTCCACTGATATAATCCCAGTAATCTCCTGGATTAGTAGCCATCACTGCTATTGATTTTGCTGAGTCAATACTACTTCCACCACCAAGACCAATGATAAAATCACAGCTTTCTTCTTTGGCAATCTTAGCGCCTTCCATTACGTGAACTAGTGTTGGGTTTGGTTGAATCTTATCAAATACAACTGACTCTACACCTGACATTTTCAATTGACCTTCTAACTTATCTAGATATCCATTCTCTCTTGTAGATTTTCCTGCTGAAATTACGATTAAAGCTTTTTTACCAGGTAATTGCTCTTGGTGTAATGTAGATAACTTCCCACTTCCAAATACTAATTTTGTCGGTATAAAATAATTAAATTCCATGGTATTCCCTCTCCTTATTCTCTTTTTTTACTATTTCTATTATACTTCATCCATGCTGTTATTGTCATGCGTTACTTTTTAAGCACAACATTTTTTTATTACAGCTATTGCTTTTTCTAATAGTTCATCTGGAATATTTAATGCAGGTAATAAGCGTACCTTTGTTTTGGCTGCTATAACTAATACTCCATTTTCCATACATGCATTTATCACTTCTGAAGCATTCTTTTCCACTTCGATTCCTATCATGAGCCCTTTACCACTTACTGATATCACTCCTTTTGCATTTGTAAGTTCCTCTATGATATATCTAGACTTTCTTTCTACCTCTGCTAGTAGATTATCATCGATACGACTTACTATGCTGACTCCTCCTGCACAACTAACTGGATTCCCACCAAATGTAGACCCATGTTTTCCATAAGTGAGTACATCTTTTGTCTTTTCATTAAATAATGTGGCGCCAATTGGAAGACCTCCTCCTAGTCCTTTTGCAGTGGAGATGATATCTGGTTTTACATCGTAATGCATATATCCAAAGTACTTTCCTGTTCTTCCATTTCCTGTCTGTATCTCGTCTACAACTAATAGAATATCTTGCTCTTGACATAATTTTTCAATCGCTTTTACAAAGTCATAGCTTAAGTTATGTACTCCGCCTTCACCTTGTATAGTCTCTATCATAATCGCAGCTACTTTATTCGTTGACACGGCTGCCTCTAGCCCCTCAACATCATCTACATCCACATGTAAAAATCCTTTTGTAAGGGGTTGGAAATCTATGTGAAAGCTCTCTTGACCTGTAGCTGCTAGAGTGGTTATAGTCCTTCCATGGAAACTATTATTCATCGTAATGATAGTCTGGTATTCGCTCCCTTTTGTATCCGTTGCATATTTTCTCGCAGCTTTGATTGCACATTCATTTGCCTCTGCTCCTGAATTAGAGAAGAATACACGCTTAAGGTGCTCTGTTTTACCACACAATAATTCTGCTAAATCTACGCAAGGCTTAGTATAGTAAAGATTAGAACAATGCTGAAGTGTACCAATTTGTTCTATAACCGCCTCTTGCCACTTTTCATCGCAGAAACCGAAGGTATTCACAGCAATTCCTGATGCCATATCTATATATTCTTTCCCATTCTCATCATAGCAAAGAGATCCTTTTCCTTTTACTATCTCTAAATCAAATCTCGCATACGTATTTGCTACATATTGTTTGTCAAATTCTTTCATTTCACTATCCGCCCTTCTTCTTATCATTCAATCTCTTATAAAAAAGTCAAAAAATCTTCGTAGTTCTCTTTTAGCAAATTAGGAATATCTAGTCCATATGGACATTTCTTTTTGCAGTTATTGCACTCGATACACTTTGGAATCTGATGCATATTCGTGACAATATCTGGAGTCGTATATGCTTCCACTGGTGCTCTTCTTAACATCAGTGACATCCTTGCAGCAAGTGAGATATTAATCTCTACAGGACAGGGCATGCAATAGCCACACCCTCTACAAAATCCGCCTACTAATTCACTTCTATCTTTTTCGATAACTGCCTTTAATTCATCATCCAACACTGGTGCATTATCAATATAAGAAATAAATTCATCTAATTCACTCTCTTTTTGTACTCCCCAGATTGGAAGCACATTCTCAAATTGATTCATAAAAGCTGCTGCCGCTTTTCCATTTTGAATCAAGCCTCCTGACATTGCTTTCATGCAGATAAATCCAATCCCTCGTTCCTTACACTGCTCTACAAACGACAATTCTTGTTCTCCTGTCAAGTAGCTAAAGGGATATTGCAAAGTGTCATACAATCCACTATCAATCGCTTCTTGTGCCACTTTTAACCTGTGATTGCTAATTCCAATAAATCGAATTTTCCCCTCTTCTTTAGCTTTTAACATCTCTTCGTACAATCCACTTCCATCTCCTGGCTTTGGGCAAAATGCAGGATTGTGAAACTGATAGATATCTATATATTCTGTCTGTAGCATCTCTAATGAAGTTGCTAAGTCCTTTCTAAATCCTTCGACTGTAGTAGCTGCTGTTTTTGTAGCTATTATAACCTCTTCTCTCACTTCATGAAATGCAATTCCTACTTTTTCTTCACTATCTGAATAAGCCCTTGCTGTATCAAAGAATGAAATTCCATTTTGATATGCCTTTCTCAATAAACCTACTGCATCCGTTGTTGAAATCCGTTGTATCGGAAGAGCTCCAAATGCATTTTTCTCAACTTTTATACCTGTTCTTCCAAGTGTGATATCTCCCATGGCAGTACGCACCTCCCTTATCGCAAAATATTTACTTATTCTTCATTTGCAATTGTCTTTGCATTGATTCCATTCACTTCAATATGATCTTCTACCGCAATTACAATACACTGCTTACCATCAATTATCTTCGTCTCTACTAATCCCATCTTTTCTGGATTCACTTTGATCTGTACATCTGGTGTTTGAATGTTAAATTTCTTAGTCTCTGCTATGTTCGTTGCCATAAAAGTAGCGTTTACCCCTACTGTAGAATCATAATGTTCATCAAAATTCTCAAGTTGCTCTCTTTCCACTCCGCTGTGCTCTAAAAGTCGTTTCACATCCGCTCTTGCTAATTCCACTGGATCTGGATTCTCTTTATTCTCTTCTAGTATCTGATTCAGATTCTCATGTACATTCTTCACGATCTCATAGTCACACTCTTCCCCTAATGAGTCTTCTAAAATAATATTAAAATTATCTTTTTGCGCTTGTGCATCCAAAGGGATATAACTTCCAAGTACTTCCTCTATAAATAGTTCTTGTAAATCATTCGCCTTTTTCGTGAAATAGAGTACGCTATGTATATCAGATGTTCGATCTGTAAATGCTGGAAATAAAAATCCTTTCATTGGTGCTTCTACTACCCAGTCTCTCATCCTCTCTCTGATATTATTGCCCTCTGGATCATAACTTAGACCTGGTTTGGATAATTTTACAGGTGAGATACTGCATAAGATATGCTCATATACTGTATCTGAGCTATCCTCTAGTTCAAATCCATCTTTCCCTCTACCTGGCACATCATACACTGCATGCATCAAAACAATATAGTAATTCTCTGGATATTCTAAGCTATCAATCACTTTATTGTAGAATTCTTCAATCAAATCATCATCTTGTAACTTGCTATTTCTAAGCTTTAATAAAAACTCCTGGGTTCCACCTTCACTTTCTTGATCCAGAGGGAATTCCATGTGTATCAGACTCTTTCCAATCGTTCCTCCTAGTGTCTTCTTAAACATATCATAATACTTAAATTCCTCTTCTTCTGATAGTGACAAGAAGGCATTCTTCCACTGTGTCACCTTCTGTTTCTCATGGTCTACATAACACCCACATATTCTTGTAATCGCACAGTTTGCTGGCGTAAATTGTTTTTTAATCTCTGCTACTTCTTTTTTATTCATATCATACTCCTCTTTTAACGTTTCACTTCATAATTTTTTTGTTGTGCATTCAGCCATTCAATCGCCTTGCTATATCCATCTTCGTCAAATGAAAAAGATTCTTTTACTTTCTCCTCTTCCTTTGTATCCGTAAACGAATAAGGCTCTGGCCATACAGTCGCAGTGAAGGTGAACTCTGGTTTCTCTCCTTCTTTTGCTAAGCGATATCTCATATTGTAACTACTTCCATAAAAAGGGGTTCCGTAGTTATAAAAATTAAAAACAATCGGCTTTTCAATCATTTCTATTCTCCATAATTTTTTATTTTCACTTTCATGACTTTTCATTATATACTAAAAATTGCCTCTTGCAAACAGAACAAATGTTCTGTATAATTGCATTATATCATAGGAGGCAAAAAAATGGAACGATTAATTTTTCATATTGATGTTAATAGTGCTTTTTTAAGTTGGGAAGCTGCTTACCGTATTCACCATCTAGGCGGTACTCTAGACCTTCGCAGTATTCCTTCTGTTATTGGTGGAAGCATCGAATCAAGACATGGAATTATACTGGCTAAATCAATTCCTGCTAAAAGATACAATATTTACACTGGAGAACCTGTTGTATCTGCAAAAAAGAAGTGTCCTTCTCTTTATATTGCTCCACCTAATTACACCCTTTATCAAAAATGTTCAAAAGCTCTAATTGACCTACTACGAGAATATTCTCCTTGTATTGAGCAGTATTCTATTGACGAAGCCTTTGTAGACTTTACCTCTGTAAGAAAATTGTTTCCAAGTTCTGTCCTCGACTTTGCAACTTCCTTACGCTGTCGTATAGAAAAAGAATTAGGGTTTACTGTAAATATTGGAATTTCCTCTAACAAGCTTTTGGCTAAGATGGCTTCTGACTTTCAAAAGCCTAATATGATTCACACTTTATTTCCAGATGAGGTTCCCTCTAAGATGTGGCCACTTCCGGTACAAGATTTATTTTTTGTAGGACCTGCATCCTTTAAAAAACTAAAGCTTTTGGGAATTCGCACAATCAAAGATTTAGCTTGTACTGATTTAGAAATGTTACGATACCATCTAAAAAAACATGGAGAAACTATCTGGAATTTTGCTAATGGGCTGGATTTTTCCACGGTAGTCGATACTCCTCCCCCTAATAAAGGTTATGGAAATTCAACTACTGTTGCTTTTGATGTAATAGACTCTGATACTGCCAAACAGGTAATATTATCTCTTTGTGAGACTGTTGGAACTAGGCTTAGAAAACATGATGTGAAAGCTGAAGTTTTATCGATTCAAATCAAAACATTTGAACTGCAGACAGTTAGCCATCAGACAGTCTTACCTACCGGAACTAACATTACAAGAGAATTATTTCATCATAGTTGCTTATTATTCGAGGAATTGTGGGATGGCACTCCCATTCGCCATTTAGGAGTTCACACCTCTCGGATAAAGGAGGATGTCGGAAGACAATTTCATTTATTTGACCATATGGAACTTCCTGGAATCGCTTCTAGCTCCCTTCACCTTGATTTCACCAAATATGAAGTATTAGACAAGACCATAGATGCCATTCGAAGCCGCTATGGGATTGATTCATTAAAGCGTGCCACTTTCATAAATTCCCCTCTTGATCATTTAAGTGGTGGTATCTCCCGTGAAAAACGCACTGTTGAATATGACCAGATCGAGATTCAGTAAATTCAAGAAAGAAGGAGATGAATTATGAGTGTTACTATGGGAATGGGGATTGGAACGAATACAACTTCCCCTGATGAAGGTAACACAAGGGGCAAGCAACACTCTGTAGCTTGCTACACTTGGTTTACCAGTACGGGGCGTGCAGTTCCAAAGCTTATAAAATATCAAGATGAAGAAGGAAATATCCAGACTATCACTAATTTTCGCATTTTACATCAAAGCGAAAAATTTTTCTGTGGTATTAAGACTTTAGAATATGAATGTGAACTCTTTCGTGAGTTTCAAACCATTCCATTTCGGCTATTATTTTATGTCGAACAACAGGAATGGAAATTGTGGTGGAAATATCTATGCTAGGATATCTAGTTCCAACAATTGACTAAATTTATCTATAATTAGATAGGGTGCTTCAACCTCTCCAAACCCATAAGAGGCATAGATCATAGGGACATTTGCTTCTTTGCAAGCTTTTTCATCTCCACTTGTATCACCTACATAGACAATGTTTCTCAACTGATTTCTTTCCATAATCAATTTGATATTATCTCCTTTTAACATTCCCGTATCTCCAGGACAAGTGTGATCTGTGATATAGGGCTTCAATTTACTGTTCTCTAGGAAAGACTCAATGTATCCTGCTTGACAGTTGCTTACAATAAATATAGGCATGCGACTCGCTAACTCTTTAATTCCTGCCACCACGCCTTCGTAGATGTTGCAAGGTGCTGTCTTTACCCATTCATTCTCGTATTCACAAAGGTTTTTAAGAACTTTTCCTCTAAGGTTTTCTTCTATCTCTGGGAAGAGTTCATCCATAATCATCTCCATAGGCTTTCCAAAGTGCGCCATTAACTCTTCTTTTGCAAGTACTCTGCCCGTATCCGTATCTCTTTCAAGAATAATATTCCAACACTTTGCCACCTCTGTAGTCGAATCCCATAAAGTTCCATCTAAATCAAAAATAATTCCGTCCATTATTATCACTCCTTCTCATAAAAATTACGTACTAAAACCAATTTCTGTTCTAGTACGTAATACATGCTTTTTTATTCTGAATCAGACTCAGTTGTAGCCTCTTCTTCTGTAGTCTCTTCTTCTGTAGTTTCCTCTTCTATAGGTAATTCCTCTATCGCTTCTTCCACTTCTGGAACAACCACTTCCACACCTACTTGCACCAAGTCAATCTCTTCTAATACAGACTCGTTAATTTTAATTTCTGTATCTTCTCTATATCCTTCTACAGTTTCTGTAAACAACTCGTCTTGACGTGTTGCAATAATTGTCTCTTTTTGAGCATCTGTTGCTTCTCTATCTAATAAGCTTGTCACTTGTGCAATGTAATATCCATTCTCAGTTTCTATTACATCTGTAAATTCTCCTTCTGAAAGTGCATCCGCTGCTTCAATCACTGTTGCATCTACCACTGTAGACTCTGCATTAAAAGTCACCTCTTGCGCAGTTGCACCTGCTGCTCCTGCTGAATCTAAAAGATTTTCTTCTCCTTGTGCCACTTCTAACAAAGTTTCTGCTTGTGCTTTAAGAGAATCTTTTTCTTCATCTGTGCTCTCTACATAGTTTCCATCTTCATCTGTAGTTCCAAATGGATATGATACATATGTCATTTTCTTTTGTGCTGCCTCTTCATCTGAAACTTCTGTGTCAACATCTTGAATGATTACTTCTCTCGCTTTTCCTTCTAATGTAATTAATGTAAGCACTTCAATTACTGACTCTTTTGTCCCTGATACAAGCGTTCTATCTTCTTCACCATTCGCTTCTACAAAGGCTTCTGCTGCCGATTCTATAGCTGCTGTCTCTTCTTCACTAAGCGATACACCTAGACTTTCTGCATTTTGTCTAATCAGATATAAATCTTCTAAAGCTGTAACCATAGATTCTTTTAAAGGATCCATAATTTCGTCTGTAGGTTCAAACATATCTGCCCCCCCAAACATAGATGCATACATGGCTTCCGTACTCGACTGCTGATAACGCATATAGAAATTAGCGACTCCTACTGTAATATCTTCTTCCCCTACAGTTCCCAACACTTCTGTGTCACTCACTTGTTGCGAACACCCCATCAAGGTTGAAACTGCCATTACTCCTATTAATATACTTCCTATTATTCTGTTTTTATATTTCATAAACGCCTCCTTGGTATATTCCTAACTAGTTCTAACCTTTGTATTATATCTTTTTTTTATACTACAATCAATGCTTTTATATCATTTAACAGATTTTTTACCACCTCAATCGGTTCCACCTCTTGCTTTTTCAAGTTTTTCCCTTTTTTTATATAGAGAAAATAAGGGTTCGTCTCTACTTTAAACTGCAGCTCACCTTTATATTTTTCAATAAGCATTGGAATGTTTTCTGCCTTTACTTTCGCTTTTTCATACATGATGAATTTAAATTCGTCACCTTTTTGTTCAACTGCAATCATATAGCAACTGTGTGCAATGGTCTTTAAATAAGCAATTTCAAGTAATTTTTGTACCTTTCTTGGAATATCCCCAAAGCGATCGATGAGCTCTTCTAGCATGTCATCTTTTTCTTCTTCTGACTCAATACCTGCAATACGTTTATACACATCTAACTTTTGATGCTCATTTGCAATATATCCGCTTGGAATAAATGCATCCACATTCAAATCAATAGTAGTAGCAAACACATCCTCATCTAGCTCTCCTTTTAACTGTTTTACTGCTTGATTGAGCATCTTACAATATAAATCATACCCTACTGCTTCCATATGTCCATGTTGCTCTGCGCCTAAAAGATTTCCTACACCTCGAATTTCTAGGTCTCTCATTGCGATTTTAAATCCAGATCCAAGATCGGTAAATTCTCTAATAGCTGCCAATCTTTTCTCTGCCACTTCCTTTAACAGTTTGTTTCGTTGATAGAATAAAAAGGCATAAGCCATTCGATTGGATCTTCCTACTCGCCCTCTTAACTGATAGAGCTGAGATAGACCAAAGCGATCTGCGTCGTGGATAATCATTGTATTTACATTGGAGATATCTAGCCCTGTTTCGATAATTGTAGTGGATACTAGTACATCAATCTCTCCACTTATAAATTCATACATAATCTTTTCTAACTGATGTTCTCTCATCTGTCCGTGGGCATATGCCACTGTTGCTTCTGGAACTAATGCTCTAATTTTTCCTGCAACCTCTTCAATATCCTTCACCTTATTATAAACATAAAATACTTGACCATCTCTTGATAACTCGCGTTCAATTGCCTCTCGAGCCATCTCTGCATTGTATTCCATGACATAGGTTTGAATCGGCATTCTATCGTGGGGCGCTTCTTCTAGCACACTCATATCACGAATCCCTATCAAGCTCATATGAAGGGTTCTTGGAATTGGTGTTGCAGTTAATGTCAATACATCAATGTTTTCCTTTAATTGCTTTATCTTTTCTTTGTGTTGTACTCCAAACCTTTGTTCTTCATCAATAATCAAAAGACCTAAGTCTTTAAATTCAACATCTGCTGACAATACTCTATGAGTTCCAACAACGATATCTACCAATCCCTTTTGTAAATCTGTTATTGTTTTTTTGACTTGAGCCGGAGTACGAAATCTACAAAGCAAATCACAACGAATCGGAAAATCTTTCATTCGCTGAATAAAGTTATTATAATGTTGCTGCGCTAATATTGTGGTCGGCACTAAATAAACAACTTGTTTGTTATCTTGAACGGCTTTAAATGCAGCACGAATCGCTATCTCTGTCTTTCCATATCCCACATCTCCACAGACGAGTCGATCCATAATCTTCTTGCTTTCCATATCCTTTTTTGTCGCCTCTATAGCAAGTAGTTGATCTTCTGTCTCTTCAAATGGAAACATTTCTTCAAACTCGCTTTGCCAAACGGTATCTTCCTCGTACTGGAAGCCCTCCTGCTTTTGTCTTGTGGCGTAAAGGGCCACTAAATCTTTCGCAATCTCCTTAACAGCTCCCTTTACTCTTGTCTTTGTCTTATTCCATTCCTGTCCACCTAATCGATTCAACTTTGGCTTTTTGGCATCTGCATCTGCAAATTTTTGAATCAAATCTAGCTGTGTAGCAGGGATATAGAGATTTCCGCCTGCGGCATAAGCAATTTTCATATAATCTTTTGATATCTTGTCTATATCTATCTTCTCAATCCCTTGATAGATTCCTAGTCCATGGTTTTCATGAACCACGTAATCTCCGATTTTTAATTCAGAAAAACTTTGAATCTTCTGCCCTTCATAAGTGGTTCGTTTCTTCTTTTTTTTCTGCCTACGCCCAAAGATATCACTTTCAGAGATGATCATACATTTTAACATCGGATACTCATACCCTTCATTTACATGACCATAGGATACTAAAATTTCACCTGGCTTTACTTCTTGACTTGCTTCTTCTGAGTAGAAGCTGTTGAGGTTATAATCTCTTAAATCTTCTGCTAGCCGTTTGGCTCTCGTCCTAGAACCTGATAATAGAATAACCTTATAATCTAGTCTTCTCACTCGTTTCAAATCTCTTGTAAGCATTTCAAAGCTTCCGTTATACGGTGTGACTCTCGTGCCGATAAGATGATAGGATTCTTTTGTATCAAACTGATGGCATTTATTATCTAACAACGTAAATCCAATGCTATAATATTGATTGATAATCGCTACTACCTGATCTGTCTTGTAGAGTTTCATTTCATTTTCATGAACCTCCATACCACTTTCTACACGATTTGCCATACTAGTAACAAATTCATTTTCAATTGTTTCTCCCTTTTCTACTAGCCGCAAAGGCTCCTCTAAAAACACCAAAGTTTCCGCTGGGTTAAAATATTCTAAAAACGAAACCTTCTTCTCTGGCTCCGTAGAAAATTCAGAAGCTGGATAGATGGATATCTCATTTAAGTTGTCAATTGATCTTTGACTATCTACATCAAAACTTCGAATGGAATCAATCTCATCATCCCAAAACTCAATACGAACTGGCACTTCATCTGTAAGCGGATAAATATCTACTATCCCTCCTCTCACTGCAAACTGTCCAATTCCCTCTACCTGATTCTCCCTATCGTATCCCATTTGACTCAGCTGAATTGCCAATTCTTCTATCTTTATCACATCTGCACTTTTGATTGTGAGAATACGCTCTTTTAATTGTTCTATTGGAATTAGTTGATCCATAAATCCTGAGAATTCAACGATAACGGTAGAAGCTTCCTCTTCCACCATCTGCTTTATGACACGCATTCGTTCGCTCATCAAGTGCTTTCCTTTGATATCCGCATTATAAAAAAGTAGGTCTTTTGCTGGATAGTAATAGACCTTTTCCTCCAAAGTTCGATATTCTTCTATAATACTTTTTGCCTTTAACTCACTTGCTACTACAATTAGTTTGCTCTTTGCCTGCCTCCCTAATCCATAGATCAAATGTGTTGTCTGAGAGGGCAATGCCCCCACTACTTGAATCATCCCTGCCTCTTTTGTACAAGAACTTTTTATGGTATTGAACTCGGCTAGTTCTTCCATAATCTTTATGAGAGCTTCCATGAAAACTACTCCTTCTTTGCTATCTTTTTATTAAACTGATTCATAGCTTTGTCAATGTCACCTTGTAACATCTCCTTTATCGCTTGCATAATCCGTTCGTATCCGTCTTCCATCTCGATATTTTCTGCTTTTGAAAAATGTCCTAACACATAGTCTGCTAGGTCATAATGCTTAGGCTTTTCTCCGACCCCTACTTTAATACGCAGGAATTCCTGTGTTCCTAGATGCGCTATAATATTTTTGATGCCGTTATGTCCTCCTGCACTCCCTTTTTTTCTTATGCGCAGTTGTCCAACATCTAGACTGATATCGTCATAGATTACAATTAGTTCGCTAGTTTCATCAATTTTAAAATAATCTACTAGCCCCCCTACGCTCTCGCCACTTAGATTCATATAGGTCTGAGGTTTTACTAGTATGACCTTTTGACCTTCTATCATCCCTTTTCCGATATAAGCTTTATTCTTCTTTCCGTCTACATTTATATTATATTTATCTGCTATCAAATCTATCACATGAAACCCTACGTTATGCCTAGTTCCATCGTATTTTGAAGTAGGATTTCCAAGACCTACGATTATATGCATTTTTTACTTCCTCCTATGCTACAAATTGCTTTGTCTATTCTAGCATGCTGAATAATGATACGCAATAGAGTTCCCCTTTAAAGTTAGCTTAATTCTTAGCATAAATTACGATTTCACAGCATACATTATACTAATCACTTAACGCAAAGGAGGTTTTTATGAGTTCAAAGACAAAGATTGTCGTTCTTCGAATGAAAGAAATTATCTATACCATTGTTTTCCTAGTATTAGGAATCTTACTTATCTTCATGCTCTACTTTATGTTTGGACCAAATGATTCAGCTATTGATGCTTCTGCACCTATGTACACACCTGGGGTTTATACTTCTACACTAACACTTAGCAATGCAACTTTAGAAGTGGAAGTGTCGGTAGATGAAAGTCACATAAACTCAATACGGTTTTCCAACCTAGATGAAGCAGTCGCTACTGCCTACCCCTTGATTCAACCTACGATTGAAGAAATCGCCACACAAATTTATGATACACAATCTTTAGAAAGCCTCTCTTTTTCCGAAGATACTGAATACACATCACAAGCTATTGTCGCCACCATTAATTCCGCCCTAGAAAAAGCCACGCTGGAGTAATATCCCAGCGTGGCTCTCTTATTTTTACCCTTCTACAATTAAGTACTCTCCATTTGGTAGCGGAAACACTTCTGATACTTCAGTCAACTCATCTATACTCATGCCCTCTAAATCAGCACCACTCTCTTCAAAATACGCTTGCACTGCCTCTAAAGAATCCACTACAATCGCCATACAATCTTCTAAGAAGGTCTCTGCTTCTTCTAAGGTTTCTGCTACTGGCTCATCAAATAACTGCTCTTGCTTTTCCAAAAATACTTTCAAACATTCTTCACTATACTCATACATACTCTGTCCTCCTACGCTTCTATTTGTATCATATCTATGCGCTATCAATTTTACATATGCTACAAATAATTCAAAACTTCTTTCATTGTTTGAATGATTGAGGTTGGATTTTCTCGCATTAATTCTTCTTCATCTCGAAATCCCCAACTCACAGCTAAGGTAGTCGCTAAGATTGCCCGCCCAGTTCTTACATCTACTTCAGAGTCTCCTACGTAAATCACTTCATCAGGTTCCACTCCTAATTGATTTAAAACAGTTTGGATTGCAGCCTTTTCTGGCTTTTTAGGTTCTCCATCATATTGCCCTTTTACAATATCAAAAACATCTGTCCCAAAGAAATATTGTACCGTTGATACGGTCTGTTTGTGTGGTTTATTCGACAACACGCCCAACTTTATTCCTCTTTTTTTCAATTCCTCTACCGTCTCTTTAACGCCTTCATAGAGCACAACTTCTTTCATACAATTGACCGCAAACACCTCTGTATAAATCCGAAATCCACTCTCTAAGATAGATTCCTCGCAAAATCCTTTGCTTTCTCGAATCGCTCGCTCCACTAATTTTTTTGCTCCATCTCCTACGAAACTTCTACATTTTTCACTAGTGATTGGCTCTAGCCCTAATCTCTTTAACGTGGCATTAACAGAAAAAGTCAAGGAATATAATGTGTCTGTTAAAGTTCCATCTAAGTCAAATATACATGCTTTTTTCATCTCGTCTACCTCTCTAACAATATCTTATTACGAGATGGGATTTTTTTCAATCAAAACTTTACTAAATCAGGTACATTTTCATAGATTTTAATGCTTGCTTTTCTAATCTGCTGACCTGTGCTTGAGATATTCCTATCTGTTCTGCTACTTCCATCTGTGTTTTTCCTAGAAAAAACCTTAGATTTATAATATATCGCTCTCGTTCTTCTAATCGCTCCATCGCAGCATCTAAGGCTAAACCTTCAATCCATTTCTCTTCTCGATTCTTTTTGTCGCTGATTTGATCCATTACATAAAGGGCATCACCACTGTCATTATAAACAGGCTCTTGTAAACTCATTGGACTTTGGATAGCATCTAATGCCATCACAATATCTTCTTTTGATATTCCAATTTCTGTTGCTATCTCTTGTATAGTCGGTTCTTTTAAATTCTCTTTCATATACCGTTCTTTTGCATAAATAGCTTTATATGCAGTATCTCTTAAAGAACGACTTACACGAACCGAATTATTATCTCTTAGATATCTTCTGATCTCTCCAATAATCATTGGAACTCCATAAGTAGATAACTGTAATCCTAAACTAGGGTCAAAATTGTCGATTGCTTTAATCAAACCGATACAGCCGATTTGAAATAAATCATCTGGGTTTTCGCTGCTGCTTTGAAATCGTTTAATCACACTGAGCACTAGACGCAAATTACCTCGTATAAACCGCTCTCTAGCTTCTACATCTCCTGATTTCATCTTTTTTAAACATTCATCTTTCTCTTCTTTAGTAAGGATAGGTAGGGTGGCCGTATTCACTCCACATATTTCAACTTTATTTAGAGCCATATTCAGAAACCTCCTAGAAAAATATTCTAGTAAAATCATTCTCAATATGACTCCTAATTATTCGATTCTATTCGAAATTTAATAAAATTTTACCCCTTGACAATTCTTTCTATTGCTAACTTTAGTAGTCTTCCTATCGCTTCCATTTATCAATTAAATTTTGAATCTGCACTTCGAATTTTGCCAAATCCTTATTTGCCAGTCCTTCTGAATTCATAATCACTTGCATCAACTTCTTCCCTGTAGATACAAGTCGAGCAAATACTGCAGCCGACTTTACTTGTTTTGGCTTTAATTCTACTTTCTTTGGAATTTGATTTCCCTCTGTTAAGACTTCATTCGTAATCAAATCCACACTGCCTCCAGAATACGGCGCAAATGTCTTATAACCGAAACGCTCTGTAATCGATGCTGCAAATTCATCTGTAATACTATCTTCTCCATGGACTACAAACACTGCTGAAACATCTGGATTAAAACCTTCTATCCAATGCATCAACCCTTCATAATCCGCGTGACCACTAATCCCTTTTAGACTAACAATATTTGCTTTTACTTCAACCTTCTCTCCAAATAGTTTTACTACTTTAACTCCATCAATCAGCTTCCTACCTAGAGTGGAGATAGCTTGATAACCAACAAATAATATCGTAGCATTTTCACGCCATAGATTGTGCTTTAGATGATGGCGGATCCGCCCAGCTTCACACATTCCAGAGGCTGAAATAATCACCTTTGGTTTATTATTAAAATTAATTGCCTTTGATTCCTCACTAGTCGTAGAAAACTTAAGACCTGGAAACACCAAAGGATTGATTCCCAATCGGATCAAATTCATAGCTTCTTCATCAAAACATGATTGCACATTTTTATTAAAAACTGTAGTTGCCTCAATCGCCAGAGGACTGTCTACATAGACCTCAAATTCTGGGTATTCGGGCAATAGATTCCTCGCTTTAATTTCACGGATAAAGTAGAGCATCTCCTGTGTTCTACCTACTGCAAAAGAGGGAATCACTACATTTCCACCCTTCAAAAATGTATCGCGCAATATTTTTGTGAAATCTCCGATGTAATCTGGCCTCTCCTTTGAATGAACCCTGTTCCCATAAGTTGATTCAACGACCACGTAATCCGCTTCGCTGATTTGCTTTGGATCTTTGATAATAGGTTGATCTATATTCCCTAGGTCTCCCGAAAACACAATTTTCTTTTTTACATCTCCTTCTGTCAACCATACCTCGATTGCTGAAGACCCCAGTAAATGCCCAACGTCTATAAATCTCGCTTCCACGCCATCACAAACTGTAATCTTTTGTTCATACTCCACAGGGGAGAGCAAATCTATTGCTGTTAGCGCATCTTCTAATGTATAAATTGGTTCATAGAGTTCTCCACCTGACCTAGCTGCTTTTCGATTTCTCCAACTGGCTTCAAATTCTTGAATATGGGCACTATCTTGTAACATGATTTTACATAAATCTGCAGTTGCAAAGGTACAGATAATCGATCCTTTAAATCCATGTTTACAAAGTGCTGGTATCATACCTGAATGGTCAATATGAGCATGGGTCAAAAGCACATAGTCAATCTCACTTGGTGCTACCGGAATCTCTTGATTTTCATATAGATCAGGTCCTTGTTCCATACCGCAATCTACTAAAATCGTCTTCTCCTCAATACTCAAAACATGACAACTACCCGTTACTTCATGGGCTGCACCGATAAAAGTCAACTTCATAAATACATACCCCCTTTTCTTTTTATTATACTCTTTTTTAACAAAAAGAGCAAAACATACACAAAGTAAGTTTTGCCCTTTTATCTTTAAAATATGTGTTTATTCCACTGCTTTCTTAAAGCACTCTACAATAAAATCAATATCCTCTTTCGTATGATGTGCACTAACCTGTGTACGAATACGTGCTTGACCTTTTGGTACAACTGGATATGAAAATGCAACTACGTAAACACCTAATTCCATCATTTTTCTCGCAACTTCTGCTGCTTTTTTCTCATCATACAGCATTACAGGTACGATTGGATGTACACCTTCTATGATTGTAAGTCCTGCATCTTTTAGTTTTTTTCTATAATACATAGTAGTCTCTTCTAAGTGTTTAATCAGACTATTGTCTTCTTCTAATATGTTAATCACTTCAATGCTCGCTCCAGCAATAGCCGGTGCAAGTGTATTTGAAAACAAATACGGTCTACTTCTTTGACGAAGAAGGTCGATAATCTCTTTCTTTCCACTTGTAAATCCACCTGAAGCTCCACCTAACGCTTTTCCTAATGTCCCTGTAATAATGTCTACTCTTCCAAATACATCGCAGTGCTCTACAGTTCCGCGACCTGATGCGCCAATAAAGCCTGATGCATGGCTATCATCTACCATTACAAGAGCACCAAACTCTTCAGCTAAATCACACACACCTTTTAAATTTGCAATAATTCCATCCATTGAAAATACACCATCTGTTGCAATCAGCTTTATTCTTGCGCCTGCTTCATCAGCTTCAATTAGTTTGGCACGTAAATCTGACATATCATTGTTGTTGTATCGATATCTTTTCGCTTTGCAAAGACGAACACCATCTATAATGCTCGCATGATTTAATGCATCACTAATCACTGCATCTTGATCCGTCAAAACAGTCTCAAAAAGCCCTCCGTTTGCATCAAAACAAGAAGAATAAAGAATGGTGTCTTCCATCTTTAAAAATTCAGAAATCTTAGCCTCTAATTGCTTATGCAAATCTTGTGTCCCACAAATAAATCGAACAGATGCTAATCCATATCCTCTCTCATCATATGTTCTTTTTGCTGCATCAATCAATCGTTGACTATCCGCTAATCCTAGATAGTTGTTCGCGCACATATTTAACAGCTCTCTTCCATCTTCGAGTACAACCCTTGCCCCTTGCTTTGATATAATTGGCGCTTCTCCTTTTAAAAGTCCCGCTTCTTTAATTTCTTCTAATTGTGTTTTGTATATCTGAAATGCTTTTTTCTTATCATTCACGTCAGCTTTTCCTCTCTTTTCTTTAAAATGTGATTTCATTCCAATCTAGCAATACTTTTCCTGAATTTCCTGAGCGCATAATGTCAAATCCTTTTTGAAATTCTTTAATATTGAATCGATGCGTAATAATTGGATCAATATTCAAACCGCTTTGCAACATGGTATCCATCTTATACCACGTCTCCCACATCTCTCTACCATAAATTCCTTTAATCGTAATGCCTTTAAAGATGATCTTTTCCCAATCCACTTTTGCATCTGACTTTTGTATCCCAAGTAGTGCAATCTTTCCTCCATTTTTCATAGCATTAATCATACTGTTAAATCCTGGTTCACTTCCTGACATCTCAAGCCCTACATCAAATCCTTCTTTCATATGTAGCTCTTTCATCACATCGTGAAGGTTTTCTTTTGTCACATTTACCACCTTGGTTGCTCCCATTCTTTTAGCTAACTCTAAGCGATATTCATTCATATCTGTCACTACTACGTGACGTGCACCAATGTGTTTACTGATTGCAGCTGCCATAATACCTATTGGACCTGCACCTGTAATCAACACATCTTCTCCTATCATATTGAATGATAGCGCTGTATGTACTGCATTTCCAAGGGGATCAAAAACAGAGTATAAATCTTTTGAAATCAACTCAGAACATCTCCAAACATTCTTTGCTGGAATTACCAAATACTCTGCAAATGCTCCATTTCGGTTCACTCCTACCCCTTGTGTGTTCTTGCACAAATGCTGATGCCCTGCCAAACAATTTCTACAAGCACCACATACGATATGCCCTTCCCCTGATACGAGTTCTCCTACCTGAAATCCTTCTACATTTTCACCAATCTCACAAATTTCTCCGACAAATTCATGGCCAACCGTCATTCCTATTGGTATAGTTCGTTGTGACCATTCATCCCAGTTATAAATATGCACATCCGTACCGCAAATAGAAGTGGTATGGATTTTAATCTTCACATCATTTTTTCCTGTTGTAGGTATTTCTACTTGTTTTAGCCAAATACCTTCCTCAGGCTTTTCCTTCACAAGTGCCCACATCAAGTTCGTACTTTGCTCTCCCATCCTTCTCTCCTTCAATCTTTTTCTATATCATAATATAACCACCTCTAATAATCAAGCTTTTTTCCGTCTTTAGCGTTCATTTTCCATTTTTGTCTTTTTGTCAACGACAGATGTGTGTATATTTATACATAAAGTGCCACTTCATAGATTTCTCTAGTCAATGGCACTTTATCTTATCAAATATTTACTTTACTATAACACTTAAACACACGCTTTAAAACTGCCACATTGTGTGTCCATACATGAACAGGCATTGCTCCCTTGCACTTCTACGTCAGTACAATGACAGACACACTCTGTATTGTAGGTGCAATTTGTCGCTTGACACGCAATATCAGCATTTAAAGATGCTGACTTTTGAGAGCTAGTCTGGTTTGATGTGGACTGATCTTTAAAGCTGTTACAGCAAGTATCTCTACTAGCCATCGCTTTCTTTCCATCCACTGAAATTCTGTTCAATTCACAACAACACTGCTTATTGTGGGCGCAAGTCTCCACTGTACACTTTAATTCTGGCATAAAAAATACCTCCTTTGTTTTTATACATCAGAGGTATTTTGTGCAATTATAAAATTATTATTCTATTTTTTTGCATTTTCTTGTTCAACTTCGATTTTTCGTATCTCTTTCGTACGAATCTCTTTACATATTTCATCCACGAATTGATCTACTGGCTTTTGTCCTTCATCTCCAAGATAACGACTTCTCACTGAAACAACACGATCTTCCTCTTCTTTTGCTCCAACTACTAGCAGATAAGGTACTTTTTTCAATCTTGCATCTCGAATCTTATAACCGATTTTTTCTCCACGTTCGTCAATTGTAACACGTACTCCATTCTTTCTCAGCTCTTCTACCACTTCATTTGCATATGTGTGGTATTTTTCCGAAATCGGAAGTACACGTACTTGCTCTGGACAAAGCCATGTTGGAAATAGGCCTGCGTATTTCTCTATCAACCATGCTAGCGTTCTCTCATAACATCCCATCGATGTACGGTGAATAATATACGGTCTCTTTTTCTCTCCATTAGAATCAATATAAGTCATATCAAAACGTTCTGCTAGGAACATATCTAGCTGAATTGTAATCATTGTATCTTCTTTTCCATATACGTTCTTTGCTTGAATATCAAGTTTTGGTCCATAAAAAGCTGACTCCCCTTTTTCCTCAGTATAATCTACACCGATTTCTTTAAGGATTGCACGCATCTTATCTTCTGTTTCATCCCACATCTCTCTCGTTCCTAGATATTTATCCATCTTATCAGGGTCAGACAAGGACAATTGATAAGTCACATCTTCTGCCACACCTAGTGTTGTAAGACAATATTTTGCTAAATCTACACAGCCTTTAAACTCTTCCATCAATTGCTCAGGTGTTACTACTAGATGTCCCTCTGAGATTGTAAATTGACGAACTCTTGTTAGCCCATGCATCTCACCTGAATCTTCATTTCTAAACAATGTAGAAGTCTCGCCGTAGCGAATCGGTAAATCTCTATAACTCTTTTGACTCTGCTTATAAATATAATACTGGAATGGACATGTCATAGGTCTAAGAGCGAAAACCTCTTCATCTTTTTCTTCATCTCCAAGTACGAACATTCCATCTTTGTAATGTCCCCAGTGATCAGAGATAACATATAGATCTTTCTTCGCCATCATAGGAGTCTTTGTTCTAACATATCCTCTTCTTGTCTCTTCATCTTCTATCCATCTTTGTAATTCTTGAAGGATTGCAACACCATTTGGCATAATAAGAGGTAAGCCTTGTCCTACTACATCCACTGTTGCAAAAATTTCCATCTCACGACCTAATTTATTATGATCACGTTTTTTAATTTCTTCTAAATGTTCCATGTAAGCATTTAACTCATCTTTTTTCGCAAATGCTGTTCCATAGACACGAGTCAACATCTTATTCTTCTCACTGCCTTTCCAATAAGCTCCTGACGATGATATTAGTTTGAAGGCTTTGATGTTTTTGACACTCATCATATGAGGACCTGCACATAAATCCACAAATCCACCTTGGTCATAGAATGAAATCACTGCATCTTCTGGTAGATCTTCGATCAATTCTACTTTATATGGCTCATCTTTTTCTTTCATCAGTGCAATAGCTTCTTCTCTTGGTAGCTCGAAACGTTCTATTTTATGTCCTGCTTTAATAATTTTTTTCATCTCTTTTTCAATTACAACTAGATCTTCTTGTGAGAATGGATCACATTCAAAATCATAATAATAACCATTTTCAATAGCAGGTCCTATGGCAATCTTTGCAGATGGATACAAGTTCTTAACCGCTTGTGCCAATACATGAGTTGTTGTATGTCTAAGAGCTGCTAGTCCCTTCTCATCATTTGCAGTCAATATACTAAGCTCGCAATCTTTATTCACCACTGTTCTTAAATCTACAACTTCTCCATCTACTTCTCCAGCCGTTGCCATTCTTGCAAGCCCTTCACTAATATCTGTTGCAATTTCAATTACGGACTTTTGTCCTTCGTACTCTTTTACTGATCCATCTTTTAATGTAATCTTCATTTCTAAAACCTCTTATATTCTTTCTTATTCTTTTCTATCTCGATTATGATAATCTTCTAACCCTTTTGCAAACATATCATGGTATTCAATCGCATCCTTCTTAAGTGAAACTGGATGCCCTTCTGGCGTTAGGAAACAATGCTTCGTCTCTCCTGTACACATTGTCATTCCTGTTTTATTTTCTACAACCTTGTAGGTCATTGTCAGCTTAATTCCATTATATTCTTTTACATTTGATATAATCGTAACCACATCACCAAAATGTACCATTCGCAAATAATTTGCTCTCACTTCTAAAACGGGACTTAATATACCTTCCTTCTCCATCGTTTCATAACCAAACCCCATCTTTTCCATAAGATCTGTTCTAGCTTCCTCAAACCAGCGAATGTAGTTAGAATGATGAACAACACCCATCTGATCTGTCTCGTAATATTGAACTTTATGACGATACTTATTATCCATATTAATCCCTCACTTTCTATTATATTACACAAAAAAACCCTTGCAGTTTATCTGCAAGGGACGATTCATCGCGGTTCCACCCTCGTTGCGCGTCGCATTCTCCTTGCAAACACACCTCTCCTAAAGACTATAACGTAATCACCGGACTGTTTTCAGTCACTCAGAGGTAGTCTTCAAATGTTTCCAATTAAGAGGTTCACACCCTATCCTCTCTCTCTGTAAATCTTTCACATTCTACTCGTCTCATCATTGTTTTAAATATTCTACTAATATTCTAAACCAAATAATCGCTATAATCAAGAGTTGTTTTCATCTTTTTGCAAAATCTCTTATAAAAGCTACAAAACTTTGATTGAAGAACCAATTCTTTTTTATTATAATATTCTTAATTGTATACTTGAATTTTTATACAAAATTTCTTATTTGGAGGTATCAATATGTTTGATCCAAACAGTAGCTTTCTCTATTTCTTAGCTGCAACTGTAATACTTTTTGTATTAGCACAATCTATCTTTTTTCTAGTGCGCGCCTATAGGCAAGCGCATACCATTAACATGGATATGAAGAAAATGCGAAGTGTCATCACTTCAACCTGTCTTTTTACAATTGCTCCTGCTATCTCTATCTTATTAGGTGTGGTTACCCTTGCTAAGTTTCTCGGTCTTCCACTTCCTTGGATACGGCTAAGCGTAATAGGTGCAATTACGTATGAACTGCCCGCTGCTTCTTCAACTGCAACAAGCCTTGATACATCCCTTTCAGAACTCATTACAAATGCGCAGACTTATTCTGCAATCGCTTGGGTTATGACTCTTGGTATTTTACCTAGTATCATTTACGTTCCAATTTTGTACAAACGCATCCAAAAGGGTATGGTAAATTTAAAGTCAAAAGATAGCAAGTGGGGTGAGATCTTTCTCACAGCCATGTTCCTCGGAATGATTTCTGCATTTTTAGGCATGGTGTTTGCCACTATTCATGAAGGCATCATTGGTTGGATACCTGTATTTGTTTTACTATGCTCAGCTGCACTTATGGCAATTTGTGGACTGATTATAAAGAAATGTAACGCAAAATGGTTAGAAAATTATGCACTACCTTTTAGTATGCTCGGTTCTATGGCTTTTGCAATTTTCATTACCCAATTACTTAGTTAAAGGAGAAAACAAATAATGATTAACAATAAACATACATCTTATGCTGATTCTACATACAAATATGGAATTATTTGGATGTGGTCTGCAGCTGTACTTATCCTTTCAATCCCTATCATCATCTGTGTTTACTATAATAGTTGGCCAGGAATCACCCCTGTATTAACTGGGCTTCTCGGTGTTGCTCCTATTTTTTGGACAGTTGGTCTAATCGAAGTTTTTACTTACGTTCCTATGCTTGGGGCAGGTGGTTCTTTTCTTGGATTTGTAACTGGTAACGTAACTGCTCTTAAAGTTCCAAGTGCGTTAAACGCTATGGAGCTTACGAACTCTAAACCTGGAACACAAGAAGGAGAAATTGTCTCTACTATTGCTATTGCAACTTCATCTATTGTTACTACTATTATCATTGCTTTAGGAGTCCTTCTCTTTGCACAGCTTGAGCCTGTGTTTAATGCTCCTGTTCTAAAACCTGCCTTCGATAACATCTTACCTTCTCTCTTTGGAGGATTAGCAGTTGTCTATGTAAGTAAAAATTGGAAGATCAGTATTGCCCCTCTTGTCTTTATGGTAGTGCTTTTCATCCTAGTTCCATCTCTAGCAAGTTCAGTCGGCGTATTAGTTCCTGTAGGCTCGTTAATCGGCATCGGTGTCGCGAGAATCTTATATAAGAAAGGACATTTATAGATGATTATAACGCTTTATATAATACTAGCTTTATTACTTTTACTAACACTCATTTTAATTCTCAGAACTCTTTGTTTTAAGCCTTATGAGCTGCCACCTACTTCAACAGAGCACTTTGAATTAGATGAAGAAAAAATCATCAAAGATATGGTTGATTTGATTCGATGTAAAACCATCTCGTATAGAGATGCAAGTCTTATTGACTTTGATGAATATCAAAAACTTCACAAATTAATCGAGGAGAGATTTCCCCTTACTCATCAACATTGCATTCTAGAACACATAGATAAGACAGGTCTATTATATACATGGAAAGGAAAAGCTTCTAATGCACCTATCGTATGTATGTCCCATTACGATGTGGTTCCTGTTGTAGAAACTTTGTGGACCAAACCTCCATTTGAAGGAGTCATCGCGGACGACAAAATTTGGGGACGAGGTACTTTAGATACAAAAGGAACATTTTGTGCAATTTTTGAAGCAGTAGAATATCTCCTCTCTCAAGGCTTTGTTCCAGAACAAGATATCTATCTAGCTTTTTCTGGTGAAGAAGAGATAGATGGTAGTTCTTGTCCTTCTATTGTACGTGAATTGGAAAATCGTGGTGTAAAACCTGCTATGGTTTTAGATGAAGGTGGAGCTGTTGTTGAAAATGCCTTTCCAGGTGTTACTAAAGAATGTGCTTTAATAGGAATCGGGGAAAAGGGAAGTCTAAACTTAGACTTTATACTTCACGGGAAAGGCGGACACACTTCCACTCCTCCTACTCATACCACAGTTGGAATAATGGCAAATGCAATTAACGCTGTAGAAAGTCAACCTTTCCCTATTGAATTCACAAAGCCTGTTCTAGAGATGTTTGACATTCTAGGTCGCCACAGCAACTTTACTTATCGCCTTATATTTTCAAACCTCTGGTTATTTAAACCTGTGTTAGCTGCCATCTGCAAAAAATCCGGCGGTGAACTAAATGCCATGCTTCGCACCACATGTGCATTTACAAAAATGCAAGGTAGTGATGCGTACAACGTACTGTCCCCTACTGTTACTGCTGGTGCTAATCTACGATTGATAGGCTCTTCCACTGTCGACAGCGCCCTTGCTTACTTAAAAAGAATAATCGCCAATCCTAATATCGAAATAAAAACCGTTACTGGCATGAACCCTTCTATTACATCTGACACCTCTTGTAACGAGTGGGTACATTTAAATAACGTTATTCACAATACATGGCCTGATGCAGTGATTTCACCTTACCTTATGATTGCATGTAGTGACTCTAGACATTATTGCCGCATCACAGATAGAGTCTATCGTTTTTCTGCAATGAAGTTATCAAAGGAAGAGCGTGGGATGATCCATGGACACGATGAGAGAATACCAATTTCTACATTAATAAAGACTGTTGAATTTTATATCAGATTTTTACAACATTAGCTTTGAATTCTTGTCTTCCGACCCTTTTCATAGTATAATTTAATAATATATATAATTTATTTATAATTGTTCGTTGTAAATTGGTACTTATAATAGATATTCATTGAAAAGGAGCAAATGCAAATGAAAAATCAATTCAAGAAAATACTTGGTATCTTACTCGTCAGCTGTTTGATAATATTGGTACTTCCATCGCAGACACATGCTACGGATATCACCTGTCAGATAGTTTTTGGTGACCACTATGTTACTATTCAGATAGATGAAACTAGTACAATTACAGACCTCAAAAACAAAATAGCTTCTAATCCAGACCTAAATGTTCAGACTACAGATCAAAAGCTAAGCTTTAATGGGAGCATTTTAAAAGATGGTACTACTTTATCCGAAAATGCTATCGTTGATAATTCTACAATTACCTTAACAGAACTTCCTAAAGAAAAAAGTATTATGTTAAGCACTGATCGAATCAATACAGTTAATTGGGATAATCTTTCTACCAGTGATAAAGTCTATCTTGGAGTATTTAATAATACTCCAATTCCTTGGGTAATATTAGATGAGTATGCAAGCAATACAAATGTTTTAAACGAAAAATTTTTATTAAGTCAATATGCTATTAGTGAAAATATAACATTTGATACTAATTCTGATCAGTGGCAAGGTAGTGATGCTCAAAAATGGATTACTGAAACTTTTGAACCAAATACTTTTTCTATGACAGAACTTAAACTCATTGTCGAGACAACAAAATCTGATGCTATCGCATCCCATTACGCTCTTGATTGGGGTGCCAGTTCTTTAGCTACCGAACAAATCTTTTTCCTCTCTGCAACTGAAGCTTCTACTTATATTAATGGAACCAACGGCTCCCCTGGATTGACAGCTAAGAAACTGACCAATCCTACAGAATCTGCGGGTTGGTGGCTTCGGTCTCCTAGCGATATAAGCGACCTTAAAAGCGGTGCTTTTTCTGAATCTGGTTCTGCCATTGAAAAAGCCGTTGACGAAACGACTTCAGTAAGACCTGCATTTAATTTAGACTCAGAAGCAATTTTATTTGTCTCCGATTCAGCAACTGGAAAGCAAACTACTCATCCTGGAACATTAACTGCTATCTCAGAAAACTCAGTTACCGAATGGAAAATCACAACCAAAGATGATGCACATCATCTAGCAAGCGCTCTAACAGCTGATAAACTAGACCCAAATGAAAATATTGAAATTGTATATAAGGGAGCTAGCACAGGGCACACTTTATCTTCCATGATTTTAGATCGAACTACTGAAGAAGTGTTACATTACGGAAACCTAGCTAATAATACAGAGCTTACAGGTACTGTAACTGTCACCTTACCAGATAATTATGACAATACTATACATAAACTCGTTGTATTTACAGAGACTTTAAATGGAACAAATAAGACAGACTATGCCAGTGAATTAGTAGAGGTTGTATATGAAACACCTTTACACGATTATACTCATAATATCAATACTGCTAATTTATACCTAAGAGAAGGTACTGAATTCTTAGAGTACTCAACCGATAATATTACTTTCATCCCTTACACAGGAAAACTAACTGTAGAAGGTGCTACTATTTCTAATACCATTCAAGTACAAAGCGGAAGTCATGACATTACCTTAGCTGGAGTCAATATTGATGTTTCTGACAATGATAATTCTGCTGCTATCGATATACAAAAAAATGCTACTGCAAATATTTCTCTTGTAGGAAGTAATACTTTATCTAGTGGTAAACACGTAGCAGGTTTGGTGGCTCAAGAAGATTCTGATTCAATCGCTACTGTTCACATCAGTGGTTCAGGATCACTTGTAAGTACTGGTGGTGATTTTGCCTCTGGTATCGGTGGTAATTCTGGTAAAAGCCATGGTAATATCACTATCGAAAGCGGCTTCGTAACTGCTATTGCTGGTGCTGGTAGTGCTGATTGGTCTAATAACCAAGGTGCCGCTGGAATTGGAACTGGAATTATTAAATCCGCAAGTCTTTCTAGTGCAACAGGCACAATTACTATTAGTGGTGGGCACGTTACTGCTATTGGAACGGAAACTTTTGGAGTAGGTAGTAGCAACGACGCTCCTTCTGGTAAATTTTCTACAGGTGACAATGGAAGCGCTGTCATATATACAAATGGACTTTCTGATCAATCTAGTACTTCTAATTGGTCAGGCATAATCTTCCAAGATAGTCAGGGTAGCGTCTATAGCAACCCTAGTATCAAAACTTCGCTGGAAGTTCCAAACGACTATACTTTAGACATCCCTATTAGTTCCACTTTGAACCTACAAAAAAGTATTACTCTTACCATCAAAGGCGAAGTATTCAATGAGGGAACTATTACCAATAATGGTACAATCAATATCGAAGACGGTTTACTAGACAGTTCACTTGGAAAGTTTGAGGGCAATTTACCAAATGGAGAGACTTATATTCCCCCTATCCTAAATGTTACTTCTATTGCCGAACTCGAAGAAATCACTGTTTTAAATGGTGGAACTCTACCTGAACTACCAAGAACAGTTACCGTAACGCTTAATGATACAGTTGAAAAGAATTTACAAGTAACTTGGGACACTTCTAGTTTCGATAGTCAAAAACCAGGATTCCAGACGATTAACGGCGATCTTACTCTTGAAGGTACTGATACTAACACAAATGAACTGAAAGCAATTCTTAATATTACAGTTGGAAAATCAAGTCAAGCAATTACCATTAGACCTGTAACCGGAAAAGAAGTTGGCGATAAACCTTTTACTCTACAAGTAGACGGCCATAAAGATAGTTATGCTGTGATTTTTTCGGTTGAATCTGGCTCTGCAGTCACCATATCTGGTGATCAAGCTACTATTGTAGAAGCAGGAACTGTCACAGTAAAAGCCACTGCAATCGGCGATATGAATTATGACCCTTCTACAGCTACAATTGATATTACTATTGCAGAGGAGAATCAAGATCCAGTTACCTATCCTGTTCTTGATGGTAATGATCAAAAGGTGAACGCCGGAGAGAAAACATCTATTACAATTCGCTTTGATGGAGATTTCGAGAAATTTGTAGATCTTTCAAGAGGCTCCTATACACTCACTCGTGATGTTGAGTATACTGCTAAAGCTGGTTCTGTTATCGCCACATTAGACCCTGACTATGTTGCTACACTTCCTGTAGGTGAACATACATTTACAGCGGAATTTACAGATGGAACCGGAACTGCTAACCTCGTTGTAGAGGGTGATGGACAACCTTCTAGTGATTCAGAAAATTCAGGTAGCTCTAGTGGCACAGGCAGTTCGAGTACTTCTAATGGTTCCGGAACATCTAATGATTCACCAAGTACAGGTGATGATAGCACTATATTTACCTACTTAACATTATTGCTACTCTCACTCGTTGCTACTGGAATCATTCTCATCCATAAGAAAAAAAGAACTTAAAATTATAAAAAGAGGTAGCTACTGTTTAATTTTATTCAGTAGCTACCTCTTTTTATATATCCTTTGAAGTGTATCCTATATAACTCTTCCCACTATTTATAATTAATTCCTCCCCAGTTACATCTGTTACTATTAAGCGTCCTTTTTCTATCCCTCCCTCTTTATACCAACGAATCTCTTGTTTCATTCCATTGGAGATATAATACCCTTTCGCTGATTGTGATCCTGCCCAGTCTATTTCTTTGTGCCCCACTTCATCACGTATTGAAATGGATGTCTGAAATATAAATACATTCGTAAACTCTAACTGATTTCCTGTACCTCCATCTATATGCGGGTTTTCATTATGCATTTTTTTATAGACACCTTCTTCTTTATCATAGATAAATTCTGAAGTACTAGACCCAAAGTCTATTGTTACCGTTTCACAAACTTGTCCTTCATACTTTCTCACCTCTCCTTCTTCTGTAAAAGAAAACACTGGCGAAGTTTTATTTTCATCGAGTTCTGTCCGAATTCCCCCTTGCTCTATAACTCTCGAGAAGTTCTCTCCGTTAAAGTAAGCTGTATGTTCCAAATCATATCCGTTGTCAAGCCTTGTCTCATCCCTACCAAACAATATATCACTACCTGTCAACCCATCAAATCTATCTAAATCTAGTGAATCTAGATAATCTAGTATAGTCTGATCACTTCCCCAGTGAATATAATATGCATCATACCCCTCTGAAATAGCTGGAAAATAGTATCTACAACTTCGTATCGAACAAATCTGCGGTAATGTCGTATAATCCGCGTATAAAGCCATTAACCTTGTCAAATCCCCTTCTACTGGTACCTCATAGATAATACTAGCTTGTTCAATTCCATATTGTGGCATTGAATCGTCTACGTTATTAATCATAACTGCTACTGGTCTCTTTCCCATCCCTTCTTCACTCATATCATTCACTCCTGTTAAAGGATTGACATTTATCCTTATCTTTCCTTCTGCTTCACTCTCACTAGCTTTCCTCGTCTCAAATTCAGTTTTATCTATAACCTCTTCTTTATCAATTATTCTTCCATAAATTAAAATCACGATAGCTATTACACATACAACAGATATAACACTCCATATTTTCACGGCAGTCCCCCTCTCTATTCTATTGTATGCACCTTCAAATATGTTTATGTAAAAGAAATTTAGTATTACATAAAAGGACCCTATGCATCAATTTCTCAATGCATAAGGCCCTATCCCTTTACTATGTCACATTACTTACCGCAACACTTTTTGTATTTCTTCCCACTTCCACATGTACATGGATCGTTTCTTCCAACTTTCTCTTCATTAACAATTGTTGTAGATGTTTTTTGCTCTTTATAAAGCGCTTTTTTTTCTTCCTCTGTATAGATATTCTCCCATTCTGGAAGCTCATACAGCCAGTCCGCCTTAGCATCTACCATATTTTTATATAAGCTTGCTGTATCGTATCCTAAGTTAACTTGTGTATCTTCTTCCATTGTTTCTATTGGATTCGCTTCTTTCAAGCTATCATTGATTCCATCTAAGAACCCAACCATTGTAAATACTTCTACTTCGAATTTTTCCGCTAACTCTTTTACAGTTCCGCTTACTACCTCGCTTGGGTTTGCTAATAATTTCGCATAGATATTTTTTTCTATTTCAAAATATGCTCCCCAAAATCTTTGAATTTCACCTTTATCTGCCTTTTCGTTATATGCAGTACTTCTCCATTTTTCTAATAAAGTCATGTTTTCTGCTCCTTTGTATTTCATTTTCACGATTTTTATTATATACTAATTAGTGAAATAATTCAACTCTACATTAAGGTGGTTACTTTTTATGAAAAAAATGAAGAAAATTTTCGCTATTAGCGCTATTGTTATTTTGGTTGTTCTCTATCTAAGCAGTTTGATTTTCGCTATCATAGATAGCCCGTTATCAAATACTTTATTCAATATTTCGATGGTTCTGACATTCATCATTCCTGTTTTACTCTACGGCATGCTCTTTATTTATAAATTACTCAACAAAAACAATAAAGAAGATTAATAGTCCTTATCACACAATTAGCTCTGTCAACACCAAGACGGAGCTTGTTTCTTGTTCTATCTTCCTTTGTTTTTCTTGATTCTTTCGTATTTCTACACGCTTATTAAGGTACTCTGCTATACTTATGCTCTGTGAGTGTTTAACATTGTCTTTCTCGTACATTTTTCTACCTCCTATCATACATTTCCGGTAGGAAAGAGATAATATTACGCTCTCCTTAAAATACCGACTTATTTATTATATGATTAAGATTACAAGGTTATGACTAAAAACATGGTTAAATCACAAGATTCTTCATTCATTAATATTTGATTAGATACACACCCAGGCGGGGTCGAACCGCCGCACCTGCCTCCGGAGGGCAGCGCTCTATCCACTGAGCTATGGGTGCATATGAAACCATGTAATCATATCATA
>CAYJHQ010000022.1:0-51160 GCA_964369775.1 uncultured Lachnospiraceae bacterium | reverse complement strand
CTTTAAAGAATTTTCAGGGTTCGTTGTTTATTGTTCAATTATCAAGGTTCTTTTTTTGCTGTTTCGCTCTTGCGGTCAGCTATAATAGAATATCATGCACACAATCATTTGTCAACAACTTTTTTCGAATTTTTTTATTTTAAATTCAATTGTCATTTTTCAACATTCCGCAGTGACTAACGGCGGAATTACATATTATCACATCATTCCTACCATGTCAACACTTTTATTTTACTTTTTAACTAAAATCTTTATTTTACTTTTTAACTAAAAAATGCACCGGATAAACCGGTGCACCAAGTATGTCTCAGCAATCTCACAGTAGCATCTTCATAAAAACGTTTGTATTATATAGCAATTCCAAGAATATATTGCCTTCTATCATTTCCAAGCAAGCCATCCCAAAAGCCGTGCTGTATAAGAGCGCAATCACTAAGTACCCAATCCAAACTGTAATTACCCCAAATACAGTTCCTATCAGCGCACCTCCCCATTTATTTATCCCTCTAATCACCGGAAGTTTTGAAATAATATCCATATAGGAAACTAACGCTCGCAAGAGGCCCGCTATAATTAAAAATAACACCACAAACATCAGACATCTAATCGCCCACTCAACCATGTATCTAACCACATAGTCACCAAAGTACTCTACGCCAAGCTGCTCATAGATTTCTTTGTTGTTATTAGTCAACAGTGCCTCTTTTAGAAACTCTGGCATCTCCGCACTTTCAATTAACACTATTTGTTCTTGAAGTGGCAATTCCTCAGGTATAACCTCCATCACTTCTTCTGTCGACGGCCACAGACTTTCTGGCTCTTCTATCGCCTCAGTCTCTCCCAATCTATCTATAGCTACTGCCACCATATCATCTATTGGGGTATAGTCGACAACAAGCCCACTCACTGTTGGTGTTAACATAAACGCTAGTACAAGCGCTACAGTTGTTGACACCAACGATAATAATATCCGTACCATTCCTTTATGATACCCTATAAAAATACTCAATCCCAAAATCAAAACCACTGCAATTAATACTTGATTCATTCCTTAACCTACCTTTTCAGCTGTACTTCTTGTATTCCTTCTAAATTTATTATCATATACTCTCCAATTCCAAATTCCGGTTGAATTAACATGATATTATTTTGTAAATTACCTTCAAATATCTCTTTTCCTTCCGAGCTTACAATCTTACAGTTAGAGCCTTCGTACAAAATCACTTGATTATCTTTATACTCTACGTCTGTATACTCACCCGTTACAATCGTGGAGCTAATCATAACTCCTGACGGGTTGTAAATCCTTAATTCGCTATCAGCCGACTCTCTATTCCTCAACAAGACTCCGATATATCTATCGTCACAAAAAGCCAATTCAACTTCTTTGTCTAACGATACTTCAATCGCTTTTTCATCGCCATCTTTATATATGCTGATTCTTGAATCACTGATAACTGCCGATGTATCTCCATTCAGATAAAACGCTTTTACAGGAATTTCATCGGTAAAACTTTTTTCTATAACTGTTTTATCCGAGTCCAGGTCTCCTTTTCCAAGGTCATAATATGCGTATCTTCCTATAATTTCTGCACCTTCTATTTTTAGATATGTCACAATCAACATCATTCCATCTTTTGAAAGAGCCACATCTGTCGGCACTCCTGAACTCGTCAATGTCGGTGTATGCTCTACCAAAACAGTTCCTACTGCATCATAACAAACTACCACTGCACCTTTTTCACTTTCTAGAATCGTCGCTACAATTCCTTGCTCCGAAACAGCAATATTGAGAATCGGTAAATTAGTTTCTATTTCACCCTTCACTCCCGCTTCATCAATCGTAATAATTTCATTTCCGCCTATATTTCCAATTGCGGCACTTTTATCTGTAGATGTAACTGTTGGGTTCGACATCTGGTAACCATGGTTCCAATTAGTCTCCCCCTTCTTCGTAATATGAGTCACACCATTTTTTCCATATTTTAATACTCCATCTGCAAACGAATAATATTCACTATGCGAATCGACATTCTCTTTATAGGTTGCTCCAACACTATAATCTGTATACTGTATATTTTGATAATAAGCAAAAACTGCTCCTACTATAATCACTAAGGCTATAACACTCGCACCTACCCTATTTAACTGTTTTTTCCTATTATAGTTTTTTCCAAAAATACTGGAAAGTTGTTTTCCTTCCTCTTCTAGTTCTACAACAGCTTTTAAACGAACAATCTCTTGTCCTTTCTCTCCTTTTTTCATCTGTAACCCTTTCAAACAAATCCTTTGTCCATTATAGCACACTTTTCTCAGAATAAACAAGCACTCTTACGGCAAGAGCAGTTGTTGTCCGATATAAATATAATCACTATCATCGAGCCCATTTATTGCAGATATCTCATCCACTTTTTCTATTGACCCATAACGCTTCTCACTAATTCGAACCAACGTATCACCCTCCACTACTGTGTAACGTTCGTACTCCATTTCTACCACTTCATCTCCTTGTCCATTTTCCACTGTATTTTCTGTCGCATTTCCCACTACGTTTCCACTCTCTTCGCTTTGATTATCGCTTATACCTTTTTCATTTTCCACTTCTTCATCTTCGATACCACTTAATTCTGGTAGCTTGTCCTCTTGCGCTGCTCCTTCTATCACAGGTTGTTCCCCTTTTTCGGGACCTAATTCTTGCCCATCTTCTTGAGGCGCAATCACTACTTCGATACTATCCTTTTCTCCCGTATCAACAACTTTCATTTCTTCATACTGATCAAACGCTATAACACCTACTACAACCATTGCGAGAACTAAAGCGAGACTTGCCACTTGCTTAAATCTTCCTTTTGATTTCGAAGCTTTTTTGATTTCATTTTCCCTCACAATGCTTCTAAAATCCTTCGTAACTCTATCCTCACAAGATTCACTGGGAGTTACGCAATTCTGTTTACGCTTCGATATCATATATTCTTGCATTGTAGGGTTCTTTTCATAATATATATAATACCCCGAAACCCTCATGAGGTCGTTATATTTGTATATAAAAAAAGCCTCCTCTTTTTCTGTTGAATTTTTCATCATAAAAAGTCGACTTTTCTTCATAAATATTCTCTCATGTATTTTGATTAAATTATTATTTAACTTTAATTGCATCTCCGGTGATAGCAAACACCATCCTAAAATTGTTTTTCCCTCGAAAAATTCTTTTGCTTCTTCGCATGCTTTTTTCCAAGTTTTATCATTTATAATAACTTCATCCCCTCTTTTTTCCAATGTGTGCATTTGAATTGCGCCGCTTACAAAAATATAATCTCCGTCATCTCTCCTTAGTACTTCTCCTACAAAAAAAGCTCCCATAGGCACTTCCTTTGCTTTCTCGCTGAGTTGGATCAAAAATGTGTCAACGTAGTCTTCTACGTAAATTTTAGGATTATCACTAACATTTCCAATCTGCCTAACATTTTTGGGTAATTTTTTTTCCATTAACTCTCACCTCATTATTATATTTTCCAATATGGTAGCATATAATGTAGTCTGAATTTGTAATTTCTTGTGCCTAACCCTTTAATTTTTTTGACATTATTCGCAAAAAACGGTAGGCTTATCGCCTACCGTTCAATACATATTTACGTTTACACTCTATACAAATGCTTTGATTTTTTCATAAATGCTATCCGCATCTAGTCCGTACTTCTTAACCAACTCTACCGCTGGTCCAGACTCTCCAAATACATCATTCACTCCAATTTTCATCACTTTTGTTGGTGCATTTGCTGATAGCGCATCGCAAACAGCACTTCCAAGTCCTCCGATTACAGAATGCTCTTCCACCGTTACTACTTTCCCAGTTTCTTTTGCCGCTGCAATCACTAACTCTTCATCTAATGGTTTAATCGTATGGATATTAATCACTTTTGCATCAATTCCATCTGCTGCTAACTTTTCTGCTGCTTCCAAAGATTCTGACACAGTCAATCCTGTTGCGATTACTGTAACATCTTTTCCTTCTCTAAGCACAACACCTTTACCAATCTCAAATTTATAATCTGGTGTATCGTTAATAACTGGAACTGCAAGTCTACCAAATCTTAAATATACAGGCCCTTGATGCTCATACGCTGCTTTTACAGCCGCTTTTGCTTCGATATCATCTGCTGGATTTAGAACTACCATTCCTGGAATTGTTCTCATCAATGCAATATCTTCGTTACATTGGTGTGAAGCTCCGTCTTCTCCAACCGAAATTCCTGCATGTGTCGCACCAATCTTAACATTTAATTTTGGATATCCTACACTATTTCTTACTTGCTCAAACGCTCTTCCCGCTGCAAACATCGCAAATGTACTTGCAAATGGCACTTTTCCAGTTGCTGCAATTCCTGCTGCAACTCCAACCATGTTACACTCTGCTATACCACAGTTGATGTGTCTTTCTGGGAATGCTTTTCTAAATACTCCAGTCTTAGTCGCCGCAGCTAAGTCAGCATCTAAAACAACTACATCCGCATGCTCTTCGCCTAAAGCAACTAAAGCATTTCCATAACTCTCTCTTGTTGCAATCTTTTTTACTTCTGACATAACGCTTCACCTACCTTTTCTAAATCTCCCATAGCTACTTCATACTGTTCAGCATTTGGAGCTGCTCCATGCCATGCTGCTTTATCTTCCATGAACGATACGCCTTTTCCTTTTACTGTCTTAGCTACAATTGCTGTTGGCATACCTTTTGTTTCTTTTGCTTCTTTAAACGCTTTTTCTAACTGATCAAAATCATGACCATCTACATTAATCACATGGAAATTAAAAGCTTCAAACTTCTTATCAATTGGGTAAGGTGAATTTACTTCTTCAACTGATCCATCAATTTGTAGATTGTTGTTATCAACGATTACTACTAGGTTATCAAGCTTTCTGTGTCCTGCAAGCATTGCCGCTTCCCATACTTGTCCTTCTTGAAGCTCGCCGTCTCCTAAAAGAGTGTATACTCTATACTTATCATCTGTAAGCCTTGCCGAAACTGCCATTCCAACTGCAACCGAAATCCCTTGCCCCAATGACCCCGAAGACATGTCCACGCCCGGAATATTCTTCATATCTGGGTGCCCTTGAAGGTATGATCCAACTTTTCTTAATGTTGTCAAATCTTCCACTGGGAAAAACCCTCTGTTTGCAAGCGCTGAATAATATCCAGGTGCTGTGTGCCCCTTAGATAATACAAAACGATCTCTATCTTCTTTCTTTGGGTTTGCAGGATCAATATTTAACTCTTCAAAAAACAAGTAAGTATAGATATCTGCTGCTGATAACGATCCTCCTGGATGTCCTGATTTCGCATTAAACACTGCAGTTACAGCGCCTTTACGAACTTCATTTGCCGTTTTCATGAGCTCTAATTTGTTCATGTCATTCTCCTTTATTTCTTCTTATATTTATTATATAGTATTCATCATGGTCTTGCTTACACAAGCCCTGATGCTAAATAATCTTTTTGAAACTTCTCAATCCCCACATCTGTCAGTGGATGCTTTGTCATTTGCTCTATTACATTATATGGTACCGTAGCAATATCTGCACCTGCAAGAGCGCAATCTGTAATATGAATCGGGTTTCTAGCACTTGCTGCAATAATCTCTGTATCAATGCCTGCAACAGCAAACATTTCAGAAATTTCCGATACCAAATCTACCCCTCTTGTACTAATATCATCTAATCTACCTAAGAACGGTGATACATAAGTCGCACCTGCTCTTGCTGCAAGCAACGCTTGATTCGAACTAAAAATCAAAGTGACATTTGTTTTAATCCCGTCTGCTGTCAATTGCTTACAAGCCTTCAATCCTTCTACTGTCATAGGAATCTTAACTACCATATTCTTGTGAATCTTTGCAATTTCTCTACCTTCTTCAATCATACCTTTTGCATCTATTGTTGTAGCCTTTACTTCCCCACTAATTGGTCCATCTACAATAGATGCTATTTCAGCAATTACTTCTTCAAATACTTTTCCTTCTTTTGCAATCAGTGATGGATTTGTTGTCACTCCACAAATCACCCCCATCTCATTTGCCTTTTTAATATCTTCTACATTTGCTGTGTCAATAAAGAATTTCATACGTACCTCCTTCAAATCTGCATTTTCTATCCTTATTATATCCATGCAGTACTTGCCGGTCAATGCCTCCAGGGATTATTAATAATTTTTCCAATTAATAATTATATATCATTAATCAATTTGCACTTTCAAAAAACACATTCTCCGTATTTTCAGCATTTCTATTTATTAATAATTATTTATATTTTTTCTCTTCCTGTTAATTTTATTTCATCCATACTCATTTTACTTTTACTGGACCCGTTGTCCTTCGTACGATTAATTTAGGTTCATACTCTACGTGATACGTGCTAATCGGTTCTAACTCCTCGGAGTTTTCCTTACTTTTTGATTTTATTTTTTTCAAAATAATATCACACGCATCGCGGCCCTTATAAATCACAAAATGCTCTATAGTTGTCAAGGAGACTTTCTTCATTCTCCCAAACAATGTATTATCACACCCCATTACAGATACATCATTTGGAACCTTGTACTTTGCTTCAGTAAGCGCATCTAAAATCCCAAAGGCAATCATATCGTTTAATCCTACAATCGCTGTCACATCTGGCTTCTCGACCAACAACTCTTTAGTAAGCTCATAACCTATCTGATACTCCGAGTCAATACTAAAAGACTTCAAATCTTTATCTTCATTGGCTGCTTTTATTATTACATCTGCACCTAAACCGCTCAATTCATACTCTTTCAAAAATCCGCCAACTCGCTTAGAGCGTTGCTTTTGACGTACTGTAAGAGGTGGCGCTATATAAGCCACTTTTCTATGCCCTAACTCTATTAAATGCTTCGCCATTAACCTCCCAAGCTTTGAATTATCCAACTCAACTACATCAATATTAAGCTTTTCATTCTGGTTATTTATAATTGCAAATGGTACTTCTTTTGCCATTTCTTCAATCATATCCATAAAGCACTGACTCGGGTTGCAAGTGTATACAATTCCTTGTGGTTTTAAAAAAGAAATCATTTTTAAATATTTTTCTTCTAACTCTAAATCTCTATGAGTATTACAAACCAAAACTGCATATCCTTTTTCTTTCGCTTTAGTCTCAATCCCTTGTAATAGCATCACATAATAAGGATTTGTGAGGTTTGGGCAAAATACAAATAATAATTTTTCTTTTTTATTACCTCTTTTTACTCTTCGTTTAGGCAGTTCATATCCTAGTCGCTTCGCCTCCGCCTCAACTTTTTCTATGACTTCTTTCGAAAACGAAACGTTATATTTTTTGTTTAGTACCATCGATACAGTTGCTTGTGATACTCCTGCTGCTTTTGCCACTTGCGAAGATGTCACTTTTTTCTTTACCATCACATCTCCCTTTCTCTTCTATAGCGTCACTCTACCATCTAAAGCTCTTAACAATGTGACCTCATCTACATATTCCAAATCTCCACCAACGGGAACCCCGCTTGCAATTCTGCTCACTTTTATTCCTATCGGTTTAATTAACTTACTAATGTACATAGCTGTCGTCTCACCCTCCAAGCTGGAGTTAGTAGCAATTACCACTTCGTCTACATCTCCATGCAACCGTTCCATTAGTTCTTTTAACTTGATATCTCCCGGCCCTATTCCAAGCATCGGAGAAATCGCACCGTGTAATACGTGGTAAACGCCTTCATACTTTCCTGTTTTTTCATAGGCTACAAGATCTCTCGTCTGCTCAACTACCATAATCATTTTTTTACTCCTGCTCTCATCCTTACAAATCGGACACAGTTCTCCATCTGTAAGCGTTTGGCACATTTGGCAATATTTCACATTTTTCCTTGCTTCTATAATCGAACTCGACAGACTTTCCACATGTTCTAACGGCATGTTCACAATATGAAAAGCCAGCCTTCCAGCTGACTTTGCTCCGATTCCAGGAAGCCTAGACAATTCTTCAATTAATTTACTAATCTGACTACTGTAAAAATCCATCTACCTTCTCCAGTTTCTTAAAATGGTAAGTTCATCCCACCTGTTAATTTATTCATTGCTGATGAGGACTCGTCCTCTACTTGCCTAAGAGCTTCATTTGTCGCAGCCACAACCAAGTCTTCTAATGTTTCAATATCCTCCGGATCTACAACTTCTTCGGCTAGCTTCACACGCTTTACTTCCCTAGTTCCTGTTACCGTCACTTCTACTACACCGCCTCCAGCTGTCGCTGTGAATTCTTTTGTCTCCATCTCTTTTGCTTGCTCTTCCATCTGTCGTTGCATCTTTTGAGCTTGCTTCATTAAATTCGCCATATTTCCCGGCATTCCACCACCGCCTGGGAATCCTCCTCTTTTTGCCATTTCTTTCCTCCTAAAATCAATTATCCTCTATCATTATATCCATTTGTACGATTTTTTCAATATCTACGAATACATCGTCAAAATTTCTATCTTTTTCTATACCTCTTATAGCTATCTTCACGCTCTTTTGAACGCTATCTTCTATCAGTTGCTCAATCTCTTCTATACTCTTAGAATCTTTTAACTGGAGTAACGCCTGATCATCATCTACTACAATCAGCAGTTCTCCGTTCTCTCCCATGCTTATTCTAGCTTGCTTCAAATACACTTTTAGCAATCCTGAAGCTTTACTGATGATCCCTCTGAAGTTTTTTGCCACTGCTGCCACTTCCTCTGGCATAGCCTTTGGAAGTTCTAGTTTCACTTTCTTCTCACTAGATACTGATGGCACCGAAACAACGGCGTGTACCTGAGGCTGTGCAACAATACCATTTTCAACAGTTTCTTCAAGCACCTTCACCCTATCAAGCACCGACTCAGTATCTTCTTCCATTTTAGGGCTACACATCTTTATCAAAGCAACTTCTAAAATCACTCTCTTTTGTGTTGCATACCTCATTTTATTCGACAAATCTGAAAAGATGCGAATATATCGCAACAATGTATTCATCTCTATCATCTCGGCTTCTTCTTTAAGCTGCTTTAAATTTTCACTGGAGACATCCAACACATCTTCCATGTCATCGGATCCCTTCACCAATAAAAGATTCCGTTGGTACCATGTAAAATCATTCACTAACTGGGTCAGCTCTCGCCCTTCCATTATTAAGATTTCCAATGTAGTAAGCACACCGACAACGTCTCTTGCTATAATCTGCCTTAACAACACACTATATTTCTCTGTATCCACAGCCCCAAGCACCTCTAGCACATTGTTGTAAGTCAAGGGATGCCCCAAATAAAAGGCAATACATTGATCCAAAATACTAAGCGCATCTCTCATAGAGCCATCCGCCGCTTTAGCAATGTAACGAATCGCTTTGCTCTCTGCCTCTATCTCTTCCACATTTACTAGATGCTCTAAACGTTTACTTATCGTCTCTATAGTGATCCTTTTAAAATCATAATGTTGACATCTAGACAGTATCGTTGCGGGTATTTTATGAAGCTCCGTTGTTGCTAAAATAAATATAACATATTCTGGTGGCTCTTCCAATGTTTTTAACAATGCATTAAACGCAGAAGTAGATAGCATATGAACCTCATCAACAATATACACTTTATATTTACCCTTTGTTGGTCTATATTCTACTTCTTCTCGAATTTCTCTTATACTATCCACACCGTTATTAGATGCGGCATCAATTTCCATCACATTCATCGACGCGCTCGCACCGATTTCTTTACACATATCGCACCGTCCACACGGACTTCCCTCTATAGGCGTTTCACAGTTTACTGCTTTGGCAAAAATCTTTGCTACTGTAGTCTTTCCTGTACCTCTCGTCCCACAAAACAGATATGCATGCCCAATACGATTTGCTTTGATTTGGTTTTGCAACGTCTTTACAATATGATCTTGTCCTTTTACATCTTCAAATTCGCTTGGCCTAAACTTGCGATACAACGCTGTATATGACATCTTTACTCATCTCCAAAACTCATTCCTGTCAATCTAGCCTCTTTGATTATACTTGAATCTAGATCAACTCTTTTTAATTTTCCTGCCACTTCTTCTAGTGGTCTTTTTACGATTTCATAGTTGTCCATCGCCACCATATAACCGTACTCTTCATTTAGAATCAATTCAGCTGCAGCTGCACCAAATCTTGTCGCTAGCACCCTATCATACGAACACGGTGTACCACCACGTTGCATATGCCCTGGAATCGTTACACGAATCTCTTTTCCTGTACGCTCTTGAATCTCTTTTGCAACTTCATAAGCGACAGAAGGTGTCGTGCGCTTCTTTAACTTTGCCTTATAGTCTTTCTTAGGCAACTCTGCATCCTCTTTCGAAATCGCTCCTTCAGCTACTGCTAATATAGTAAATCGCTTCCCATGTCTATCTCTTCTCTCAATAGCTTTTACAATCGAGTCTATATCATACGGAATCTCCGGTAATAAAATTATGTCCGCTCCGCCTGCAATCCCTGCAAACAATGTCACCCAACCTACTTTATGCCCCATAACCTCTATAATGAATACTCGACTGTGAGACGCTGCTGTTGTGTGGATGCAATCAATTGTATCTGTGGCAATATCCACTGCACTCTGAAAACCAAACGTCATGTCTGTTCCCCACAAATCATTATCAATGGTCTTTGGCAACGTAACCACATGAAGCCCTTCTTCTCTCAAAAGATTCGCTGTCTTATGAGTCCCATTCCCACCAAGAATTACCAAACAATCGAGTTGTAAGTCGTGATAAGTGTTCTTCATCGCCTCAACTTTATCAAGCCCATTCTCATCTGGTACCCTCATCAACTTAAACGGTTGTCTCGATGTCCCTAGTATTGTTCCACCCTCTGTAAGAATTCCCGAGAAGTCTCTCGATGTCAACATATTATATTGTTTATAAATTAATCCTTTATACCCTTGAACAAATCCATATATTTCCACGTCATCTCTTTTGCTTGTCAACGCTTTTACAACACCTCTCATAGCTGCATTCAAAGCCTGACAGTCTCCGCCGCTTGTTAACATTCCAATCCGTAACATAAGTCCACTTCCTTTCTTATCTTTCTTGTGTAATTATACCACATCTATATCACCTATAAAAGTAAAAAAGGTTGCTGCATTTAAAAATGCAACAACCTTTCGCACAGAGCGGGTGATGGGAATCGAACCCACGTATCTAGCTTGGAAGGCTAGTGTTCTACCATTGAACTACACCCGCATGTGCCCAGAGCCGGAATCGAACCAGCGACACGAGGATTTTCAGTCCTCTGCTCTACCAACTGAGCTATCTGGGCTCTTGTAACTCTCAACAATATATAACTCTACTAAACTTTCACATATTTGTCAAGCATATATTTTATTTTATTATATAAATCCTAACAATTCAGCCTTGCGGCCGAATTGTCACTGTAAATCATATGTTTTACTTTATCACTTCAGCTACGACCGCCGAATGACCTCCTATATTTAACACTAGATATCCGTCTCTTATTATGTACTCATCTCTCTCCATTGTGTACCCTTGTTCGTAGGTACAAACAATTCGTCTCATCTTACACTCTAATGGTACCTCACCTTTCCATACAGGGATCCTCAATTGCTTTTGCGATTTGCTATTATTCACCACTACCACTACCTGCTGTTCATCAAGATAACGCCCATATGCAAGCACATCTTTCTCCCAACTGAGCATCTGAATCGACCCAATCTTGATGCACTCATACTGTTTATGAATCCGAATCAACTCTTTGTGGAAAGTTACCATCTTTTTATCTTCGCTCCCCCAAGGATAAGTCCTTCTATTGTCCGGATCTGTAAAACCGCAGACTCCTGCCTCATCACCATAATACACCGTCGGCGCCCCAATCCAGGTCATTTGTATTGTAACTGCGATTCTCATAATAGATTCCATTACATACTCACTAGCAGCTGCACCTCCAAGGCTTTGAACTCTCCCTACCATATGATTTGTCCGAGTCAAAAATCTCGAGTGATCATGGTTAGATAATTCATTCATCGCTACTTGAAGAGATGGTGTTAGCATATGTGACATATGGTGGCGCATCGAATTCATAAAGTGATCCGCATTTCCTTCTAAGTCCTCACGAAATTCATCACTATGCTTCTCCATACCTGTCAAAAACCAAGTAACCGGTTCCATAAATGCATCGTAGTTCATCACTGTATCCCACTCATTTCCTTGCAACCACTCGTACGGATTCCCGTAGTGCTCTGCTAGAATTAGTGCATCTGGATTAACTTTTTTTACAGCACTTCTAAACTTTTCCCAGAAACCGTGATTATACTCATTACTATGACCCAGATCCGCTGCTACATCCAGTCTCCAACCATCTACATTATAAGGCTTTGCCACCCACTTTTTCCCAATGTCAATGATATAATCTTCTAGCGCTTCTGACCCCTCGTAATTAAGTTTTGGTAAAGTATCGTGCCCCCACCAGCCGTCATAACTTCCATTATATGGCCACAATTCATCCGTTTCCTTATGAAAACGAAAAAACTCTCTATACGGGCTATTTTTGTCTACGTAAGCGCCTTTTTCATATCCTTTTTGCTTTTCGTATACTCTTTCTCTATCCAACCATTTATTAAAGGACCCACAATGGTTAAATACACCATCCAGGATAATCTTCATCCCTCTTCTATGAATCTCTTTTACTAGTTTCACAAAAAATTTGTTACTTGCTTCTAAGTTTTTTTTATTCGTAGTTCTAGACTGATACTTTGTTGCATTGACATTCTCAACATCACCTTCCATAAGCGCAACACCTTCATCTACTACAATCTTTCCATAATGAGGATCTACGTAGTCATAATCCTGAATATCATACTTATGATTAGACGGCGATACAAAAATAGGGTTTAGATAAATCACTTCTACCCCTAACTCTTCTAGATAGTCCAACTTATCCCACACACCTTGCAAATCTCCACCATAAAACTCTCTCACACCCATAGAATCTGGAATTTTATCCCATTGCTTTACTTGTTTTGCGTAATCTCCAATGTAATAGTACTCATTATCGACCACATCATTAGACTTATCCCCATTGTTGAATCGATCCACAAATATCTGGTACATTACTGCACCCTTCGCCCATTCTGGAGTCTCAAACCCTGGCACAATCTCAAATAAGTATTGGTCTGAATACTCTTCTCTGACCCCAAATCTATCAAAGTATACCTGCTCGCTTCCTTTTATGGCCGCGAAACAATACTTTACTTCTCTTTTCCCAAGCGCCAATTTTATCGTATAGTAATCAAAAACCTCTGTACTATATTCCAATTCCATCACATCTCGAATTCCATCCACAATGATATAAGCCCTGTCAATGTTATCCTTAGCTGCTCGAAATCGAATATTGATCTCTTCATTTTGTTTTGGTTGTGGCGGCTTTACATAATTGATGGTGCCATCGCTAAACAATGCATTTTTATTCATAACTATACCTCTGATTCAACTCCCTGAAACAATGCAACAAACTCTTCTGCTGTCACTTTTTCTTTTTCCAATAAAAGCTCTGCACAATCATGAAGCACACTTTCGTGATCTGCTATTATTTTCTTAGCTCTTTGATAACAAATATCTATTATTTCCTTCACTTCCGAGTCTATCGTCTTGGCCACATCTTCCCCATATCCTCTTGCAGATTGTCCAAAGTCTCGCCCTACAAAAACCTCATCACTATCATTGAAATAATCTATCATCCCCAACTTTTCAGACATACCAAACCTAGTAACCATCGCTTTCGCAATTTTAGTCGATTGTTTAATATCTTGAGATGCCCCTGTGGTAATATCATCAAAGACCTGTTCCTCAGCGACACGACCTCCTAGTCCTACCGTAATCTCTTGCAACATCTTTTTCTTAGTATTGAATAAGTAATCCTGCTCTGGTAGTGGCATTGTGTATCCTGCTGCCCCCATCCCTGTTGGAATAATTGAAATAGTATGAACAGGTCCAACATCGGGTAATACATGGAATAAAATCGCATGTCCCGCTTCATGGTATGCTGTAATCTTCTTTTCTTTTTCTGTCACTACATGACTCTTTTTCTCTACACCGATTCCAACTTTTACAAAAGCACTGTCTATATCAACTTGCTGCAAAAATACTCTTCCTGCTTTAGCAGCCAAAATCGCAGCTTCGTTTAATAAGTTCTCTAAATCTGCCCCTGTAAATCCCGCTGTTGTTTGGGCTGTTTTTTGTAAATTCACATCTTCACTAAGCGGTTTATCCTTAGCATGTACCTCTAAAATCTCTTTTCTTCCTCTTACATCAGGTCTTCCAACTGCCACTTTTCTATCAAAACGCCCTGGTCTTAAGATTGCCGGATCTAAAATATCCACTCTGTTTGTTGCTGCCATCACGATAATTCCTTCATTTACACCGAATCCATCCATCTCTACTAGCAATTGATTCAATGTTTGCTCTCTCTCATCATGGCCTCCTCCAAGACCTGTACCACGTCTTCTTGCAACAGCATCAATTTCGTCTATAAAAATAATACATGGTGAATGCTTCTTAGCTTCCCCAAACAAATCACGCACACGCGAAGCTCCTACTCCAACAAACATTTCCACGAAATCAGAACCTGAAATTGTGAAAAATGGAACTTTTGCTTCTCCTGCGATTGCCTTTGCCAAAAGGGTCTTTCCTGTTCCAGGAGGTCCTACTAATAATACCCCTTTTGGAATTCTTGCGCCTACTTGGATATACTTCTTTGGGTTCTTTAAAAAATCAACAATTTCTTCTAATTCTTCTTTTTCTTCATTTAGACCTGCTACATTTGCAAATGTAACTTTTCTTTCCGTATCCACCATCATCTTAGCTCTGCTCTTTCCAAAGCTCATAGCCTTAGAGCCTCCGCCACTTTGTCTGCTTGATATAAAGTAAATGATTATCCCGCCAAAGATTAAAGCTATTACAAGAGGAACTACTACTGATGTTAATATGGTATTTTCAACTACTGCTTGCACTTCATAGTCAATATCTTCTTGTTGAAGCAACTCCTGCACCTCGTTGACATCTGACACAGGAAGTGACTCTTGCTCATCTGAGCCTTCAAACTCCACGCCTACAGTTCCTGTTGGAACTGCACTGTTTTGCGCTATAGTAACTTTTTCAACATTACCTTCTTCAACATCAACTAAAAACTCCGTATATGTGTAGGTCGCTTCACTGTTTTGTGTAAAGTTAATTACCCACATCACTAGCAAAATCACAACAAGAATAAATCCTATTGTCCCAATGCCAGTTCCTCCGTATTTTTTTGTATTCACCCCTCTACTCCTCCTATTCTACGCCTTCAACAACTCCTATAAATGGTAAGTTTCTGTATTTTTGAGCATAGTCTAATCCATACCCAACTACAAATTCATCTGGAATCGAAAATCCTACATAGTCCACATCAACTTGTTTTACACGTCTATCTGGTTTGTCCAACAACGTGCACAATCTCATACTTGCTGGTAATCTTTTCTTCAATATTTCTAAGAGGTAAGATAGAGTTCTTCCTGAATCAATAATATCTTCTACTACAAGTACGTGCTTCCCTTCCAGTGACTCATCCAAATCCTTTGCAATCTTAATAATACCACTAGATGCTGTCCCATCCCCATAGCTACTAATGCTCATAAAATCCATACTCACAGGCACTGTGATTCGCTTTGCTAATTCACACATAAAAAACGCTCCACCTTTTAATACACAGATTAAATGCACTTGCTTACCAGCATAATCTTCACTGATTTGCTTTCCTAACACTTCAATTCTTTCATCTACCTCTTTCTCAGGTATCATAACTTTTACTGTTTCACTCATTTTACTACCTCTTTTCCAGCTGTATCTTCAAAATTTGCTTCGTTTCATCACTAACAAGATAATCTTGGCTTCTCCTATATCCGATTATCCACAATATTTTGTTCCCTATCGAAACAACCAGAGCTTCTTCCCTTTCTTTCTTTGGAATTTTCGCATTGATAAAATATTTTTTCAGTTTCTGCTTACTTCCTTTTTTGTCAATTGTTATTTCGTCTCCCGACATTCTATTTCTCAAAGTCAGGTTACCCTTCATTATATCATAATCATAGTACTTCGTGTAGGGGGTTTCCTCAATTTCCCATTTCCCTTCCACTTTCCCTATCACTTCTATGCTTATCTTATCGCCATTGATCAACTCTATACAATCTGGAACCTCTAAACTCCACTCTTTTCCATGCTGCGTATACTCTGTCCTTCTATACAGTTTCAATTTTTCGAACTCCCTTTCAGCAATCACTCCATATGGTAATTCAATCCACTTGCCAGACTGTTTTTCTAAGAGTTTAATCACTTGTTCTACATGGACTCTCGATATATTTTTTTCGCTATTTGCTACAAATCCTATTGCACGCTTTACTAATTTCTTTTGAATCACACTTTTCATCGCTTTCAAGTCTTCGCAATCAATCTCTATACCATTTCTTGCTGTTTTTACGCTCTCGTCCCAGTGTGTTTCTACAATTTCTTGCAAATACTCTTCAACCTCATCAACCTCTTTGATAACTTGGTCAATGTGCTTTATCACATGACTATTCACCTCTTTTTCTAAAATAGGAATCACTCTATTCCTAACATTATTACGCGTATATATATTTTCTTTATTCGAGGAATCTTCACAATATTCTAATTTTCTCTCTTTAATAAATCCTTCAATTTCCTTTCTCTCTACACATAGCAATGGGCGAATCCATCGCCCTTTCTTCGCTCTGATTGCTCCAAGCCCAGTAATTCCAGTCCCTCTTGCCACATTCATCAGGAACGTCTCTGCATTGTCATTCATATGATGAGCCGTTGCAATTCTTACTTTTTCATAATTTCCTGCTACCTCTTCAAGGGCTCTCTTTCGAACTATTCTCCCTGCCTCTTCTACTGACAATTTCTCTTCTTGCGCTATTTTCGCCACATCAAATTCATAGATATGGCATTTCACATCCAGTTCTTCGCAAATATTCTTCACAAATACCGCATCTCGAACTGCTTCCTCTCCTCGTAGCTGATGATTTACATGTACCACAATAATCTCTATGCCATAGTCTGCTCTTTGTTGCAAAAGCATTCTTAAAAGGCAAATCGAATCTGCCCCTCCCGAAACGCCAATCACTACTACGCCTGTATCTTGAAACAATTTTTGCTCACTTATATATCGTTTGACTTTTTCTTCCATAATTTATATTTCACCTTTTATGCAAAGTATATATAATTTTCACACAATTTGCAACCTATTCTACCTTGTGTTCTTTATTTCCCAAACTCCTATAGCAATTACCATCATATCATCTTTTGCCACACTTCCTTGGTTTCTTAATACCGTATCTAATATTTCTTTCGCCAAAACTTCTGGATTCTTCGTCTTTTTATTCTCAAACACCTCGCGTATTGTATTTTCTTGTTTTGCTGGTGTGTCAATCTCTATCACCCCATCTGTCGCCATAACAATATAATCCCCATCATCCACAAATCTTTTATGCGAGTCTACTTCTATCTGAGTTACAATCCCGAGCGGAAGTGAAGATGTTGTATACCTCTTATCACCGTGTTTCGTATAGATATACGTTGGTGCAGCCCCTGCTTTAATCAAAGTTATTGTCCCTTGGTATAGATCTAATAAGCATATATCTAAAGTTGAAAATGCTAGTTCCCCCTCCTCGCTAGCAAGTGTTGCATTTACCATTTCTAATGCTCTTTGAGGTGGTACGCCTGCTTCTAATAGATCCTTTGTCAATTCAATCGTCCTTTGGCTTTCGTAAAATGCATTTTTTCCACTTCCCATCCCATCCGAAAGAATCACCATTTTTTTCCCTCTCCCTATATTTGATATAGAAAAATTATCTCCTGATATCTCACTACCTTCTTTTTCTATTTGTGCACATCCACACAACACTTGAAATCTAGGCTTTTCTATCAGCACTATAGTCTCAAAATTATCATTTACCACATACCGTTCCTCTATCTCGGGGATGAATTTTTTTGATAATATATTCGATGTAACATATGCGATTTCGCTCAATGGTACGCACAACCCCTTTTTTGCCTTAACACACATATGTACCTCAAAAACCCCTTCTGTCGAGATGTAGATTTCAATAGAAGTCGTTCTCACTCCTATTTTTTTTAGATATTTTATTATTCTCTTCTCTATTCGCTCATCTCTAAATAAACTTTCTCCTATCTCCTTTGTCACTTCCTCTACTGCTTTTGCAAAAGCTTTTACCGCCACTAATGAAGCCTCTTTATTTCTATAAACCTTTTCATTCCACATTTGATATTTTCTTACCAGGCGGATTTCATGCTCTACCATTGTTCTGATGGCATGAAATCGTACACAGAATTGCCCCAATTCTCGTTTTTTACTCACCTTTAGTTCTAACCCATACTCTTCCATCGTCTCTATCAATGTTTTTATATATCTATTTCTCTCTTCTTCATCCATTTCGCATCTTGCAGACTCTTCACAATGCGTACAAACATACATTTTCACACTTTCTTGTATATCCCTTATCAGGCTCTCTTCTAACGCTGTTTCTTTTATTTTTTCCATTCGAAAATCATCTGACAGCTGATTTAGTGATTTAGCTAGTCGTTTCACTTTAGTAACATAAGGGTTCATTTCTGTTGTTTGCTCCATCATCTTACACCTCTCTTATACGAAATACGCTCCCGATTCACAAAAGAGCTATAGAAAACATCTCGTTTTCTATAGCTCTCATTGGTAAACATTATTCTTTTGGCATTAATATAATCTCATCTGCATATGCCATTCCAAGCTTTTCTCTTGCAACATCTTCTACGTACTCATCGCTATTTACATATGCTTCATATTCTTTTAAGTCCTCAGACCTTTTTTCCTCTTCCTCTAATCGAACTTGCAACTCCTGTTCTCTTTTATCAAGCTCACCACGTTTCCACAATGCCTGCACGCTCCCCACGCCAGCCACAACAATCGCGCAAAAAAGAATGCCCACTATTAAAAGAGCACTACTTCTCTTACGTCGTCTTTTTAGCCGTTCTTTTCTCCGAAGTTCTTTACTTCGCTCAACTGCCATTTTCAACACATCCTTATTATCTTCAACTCTTATTTATACATCTTCATGTAATCATACTAGGTTTGAAAAACTTTTTCAAGTATTTTTTTGTATTTTTACACCCTTACTTCACATATGATAAGTAATACCCTTTTGTTCGATGGTTTTTTATCTCAAATTCTTCGTACATCTCTAATTTTTTTCTCAACCTAGAGAGCTGTACCCACAGAGCCCTCCCGTCTTGATTCATAGAGCTATTCCACACTTTCTTATACAACTCTTCTGTGTCAATAGGATTATTCACACGCTCTGCCAATGCCCAGATCAAAACGAATTCTTTCGGTGTCAAGTGCAATTCTTGCCCTTTTATCGTAGCCCTCATTGTCCCTAGCTGAAGTCTTAGCTCTCCCACTTTTAATTCATCTTGTTTTTCTGGCACCCTTCGTATCAAGCTATCTACAACAGCTACAAGTTCCTCCAACTCATAAGGCTTTGTCAGATAGTAATCACCACCCACTGATAAGCCTCTCACCTTATCTTCCGTCTGAGTTTTTCCTGTCAAAAACAAAACTAATACATTTGACTCTTTTCGGATTTCTTCACAAAAGACCATTCCATCTCCATCCGGTAACATAACATCTAATATCAACAAATCTGGCTTGGTTTGCTTCAAGAGTGATCTCGCTTCCTCAATTGTCTCTGCTGCAAATACTTCATACCCACTTCTTTTTAGTTTTCTTTGCGCAAATCCAAGCATAGATTTTTCATCTTCCACCATCACTATCAAACCTTTTATACTCATTCGCAACTCTCCTTTTTCAACGTGATTCTTACACAAGTCCCTTTTCCTTCCTCAGCTTGAATTTTAAATTTACCGCCATGAGACTCAATCACCTGTTGGCACACATATAGGCCAATCCCTCCTCGGTATCCTTGAGAACCTTCATCAATATATTCTTTTGTCAATTTTTCTAGTAGTTCCTTTTTTATTCCATCACCTGTATCGTTCACTTCTATGTAAACCACTTCTTTTTCTTGTTTCAGCCTTATTAAGATTTCTCCGCCTTTCGTATGGCGTATTGCGTTTGATAACAGATTAAACATCACTTGCCTCAACCTCTTTTCATCAGCTCTTACCGGCAAGATTCCATCTTCTAAATCCAAACTTATTTGATTTCCGCTTTTATCTAACTGCACACCATATTGGTTTCGTACATCTAATATAAACGCTTTCAAATCTACGCTATTAAAGCTAAGCGATAATCGCCCCGTCTCTAGCGCTGTAATATCCAGCAAGTCAAACACTGTCTGATTTAAGTTCTTTGCCGTCTTTATAATAATCTTCATATCATTTTTTATATCATTCAATTCCTCTTTTAACTCATCACTCTCCGAATACGTCTCAATGTCTCGGATAATGTCTAAACTTTCTCCTGCCCCTCCCATTACTATCGATAAAGGAGTCTTAACCTCATGTGCTACAATTCCTAAAAATCTAGACTTCATCTCTAGAAACCGCTCCAATTCCTCTGCTTTTCTTCTACTTTCCTCTTCTTTCACACGTATTTCCTTCATAGCTTCCATTGTGATGTAAAACAAGAAAATAGTCTCGCAGAACACCACGCCTAAAATGGCTGACTCCGTCAATGTGTACTCTATGTTAAATAAAACTATTCCGTTATAAGCCAAGCCTTCTTGGACTGCTGCAATAAATAGAAAAGCAAGAGGAAATAAAGTAGCAACTTGGGCGACATCCATATTTTCTCGCCTCCCGTTCACTATGATCCACAGACCTAGTCTAGCTGTGATATAAACTGTGATCCCTACATAAAGTACAGTAATTGGCAGCACTAAGTGTGAGAGCGTATAGGTATCTATAAATACAAACAGCAAAGCAAATGCTTTAAACATAGTATTTGCAACAAAAAATACTCGTTCACTAAACACACCCCCATACTGCTTTCTAACAATTCCTATAATTAGAATCGCACTTAACGGTATCGTAAGATACTCTGTTTTAAGCGCCCAATCCCAAGGTATGTCTGGCAGTATTTGGAAGATAAGTTTTGTACTTCCCAAACCTAGCCGAATCCCCCACGTTAAGCAAAGGAAGGAAAACCGAATATTTAGTTGGTACTCGTGAAAAATCAGAGCTAACAAAAAATGGACTAACGCTAACGCAAACAACATCCCAATCTCAACACTGCTTACATAGTTCACCACATCAAAATACCATCTTAAATTTTCAGGATGTCCAATATATACCTCTGAATAGGAGCTTCCCTCTCTATGTACAAAGTTCCCTCCCTGCACAACCATTTCAAACTTATTATCCTCTGCCTCAACTTCCATGAACATTTCTTTATAGCCTGGTATATACGTCTCCTTTGTCTCCCCTGGCGTTCCTCTTGACACTTCCCATTTTCCATTCACGAAAACTGATCTTGCATAATCTCCGCCAGTCTCAATTGCGTATCTTTCATCATCAGGTACATATATGGTTAACCTTGCTGTCCTCGCCGTGTTGTGGTCGATAGGATCTCCTATCTCTGCCTCTGATTCTCTTTCCTCAAACTCGTTCGGCGTCAAAAGTTCACCTTCTATATGTTCTACATTGCCAGATAACCTTACAACAGAATTCGAAAAATCAACTTTTGTCAAATCCCATTCACCGTTTTCAGAATACACAGTAATCAGATTTACTCTGTCGTTTCTATACTCTGTTCGTAAGTACCCAATAAATAGACATAGTGCGATAACACTTGCTAATATGATAAAAATACTAATTTTTCTTCTTCGTTCACCCATAACTCATCCTTTCGTTATTTTCAATTATATACGAACCTTTCAAAAATGGCAATTTTATGCTATATAATTTCCTTGATATTTCTCTTTAAATCGTAGATAATATAGTCATGGATTTATGGGTAACACAGTACAAAATTTAAGGAGGCTATTATGAGATTAATACTTTATTTCAGCGCTACCGGTAACACAAGATTCCTCGCTCACCGACTTAAGTCCATGCTTGGTGATGAAGATACTGACATCATGAGCCTCAAATCTTTCCAAAAGCAAGGAATACCTCCTGTGGACGAGCTCATTATCATGTCACCTATTCACGCATTTTCCATCACGCCCTTAGTGATTAACGCTGTGCAGTCTATCGATTCTACATTCATCAAAAAGCTGCATATAATCAATGTAGGTTGCAACACTCTTTGGATTAATGAGGGTGCTTCATTACCGTTATTAAAGATTGCCCGCCAAAAAAATTGGGCGCTTGGTATCAATAAAACAGTAGCCATGCCCCTTACAATCGTATATCGATTCCCCAGAGATAAGGGAAGTGAAATTATTCGTGAATCTTTAACTACACTTTCTCATCTAGCCAAAGCAATTTTAGAGGAAAAACAAGACTTTACACCTATTCCTAGAAGAGCGGTTTTGCTGAGCAAGATTAGCAAACTGGAGCATCAAGCCGTAAAACTATTCGGTTTAGAACTCTTTGCCAATCATAAATGTAGTCAATGCAATGGTTGCGCAAAGCTATGCCCTACAAAAAACATAACAACTTACGAGGGCAGACCGCCTAAATTTGGATGTAATTGTATGATGTGCATGAGCTGTATCTACAGTTGCCCCTCTTCCGCAATTACTCCTAGATTATCAAAATTCATTCCATTTAACAACGGATATAAAACAGAGTATTATCTCTAGTTTTTAATATATCAATAATTTTTCACTAAAGAAAGGAGATTTACAATGAACGCAGCAAGAGTTACTCGTGTTCTTGATTCGATGAAAGAACAAGGATTACAACAGATGATCATTTCAGATCCGACTGCAATTTATTATTTAACAGGAGGTTGGATTCATCCAGGAGAAAGGCTTTTAGCCTTATTTTTATCAGCAGATGGGAATCACAAGTTAATCATCAACGAACTTTTCCCTCAAGAAAAGGATTTGGGTGTGGATTTGATATGGTACAATGACATTCAGGATGGTGTTGTGTTCTTATCTAAATTAATAACTAATACTAACACTATCGGAATCGATAAGACTTGGCCAGCAAAGTTTTTATTACGTCTACAAGAATTAAATCCAGCTAATAAATATGTAAACGGTTCTCCGATTATTGATTATGTAAGGATGATTAAGGATGAAGAGGAGATTAACTTATTACGTGAATCCTCTCGACTAAACGACATTGCAATGGAGCGCCTCTACCCTCTAGTTTCTGATGGATATACTGAGAGCGAACTAGATGAAAAAGTTCGTGCTATTTACAAAGACTTAGGTTGTGAAGGGCTTTCCTTTGACCCTATCACTGCTTATGCGAAGAATGCCGCAGATCCTCATCATGCAACAGATGATACAAAAGGTAACTATGGTGATTGTGTCGTATTAGATATCGGCGGATTCAAAAATTGCTACGCATCTGATATGACGCGTACGGTATTCATTGGTGAGATTTCTGAGCGCCAAAAAGAAATTTACAACATTGTATTAGAAGCTCAACTTCGTGGAATTGCTGCTTCAAAACCTGGAAATAAAATGAAAGATGTAGATTTAGCTTGTAGAAATTACATCGAAGAAAAAGGTTACGGCAAGTACTTCACGCATAGAACTGGCCACTCATGCGGATTGGAAGATCACGAGTTTGGTGATGTTTCTTCTGTGAATGAAGACATCATCAAAGTTGGTCAATGCTTCTCTATCGAACCTGGTATTTACCTTCCAGACGAAGGTATTGGAGTTCGCATAGAAGATCTTGTAATTATTACAGAAGACGGCTGTGAGGTATTGAATAAATTCACAAAGGATATCATTGTTGTTCCTGCTACAAAGTAGCATCGTTTCTATGTATTCGAATAGAGTACATCAAGAGGAATTACCTTTCCCTCTTGATGTACTCTATAATTTTGCATACAGGTTGAATTTTCCCAAATAAAGTGATTAGATAAAACCCGTCTGCATACGATTCGATTTTATCGATAATTTCGCACGAGACTTCTACCGATATCTCACTGCACTCCTCGCTTGTCTTTCCTTCATAACGTTTTAAAATTTCTTCTGATACCACAATTCCAGGGACTTCATTATTCATGTAGTTTGCATTTCTATAACTTACAATCGGCATAACCCCAACTACAATTGGTATCGAAAGTATTTCTTTTGCTCTTTTCAAGTTTTCAATAGCTTGTTCACTATGGACTGGTTGGGTGAAAAAACCCATAGCTCCACTTTCTTCTTTTTTCAAAGCTACCTTTAATTGAGCGTCAAAATTAATGGCATTTAGGTTTAACGCCGCATAAAGATAGAACGGAGATGAAAACATCGTTTCGTTCAGATTACTGATGTGATTAATCAAAAGATTCGAATTATACTGAAAAACTGTTTTGACCTCATCTCTAAACGCCGACGGAACAGGATCTCCTGTTACTATCAGCACATTATTTACATCTTCTACACTCAACCCTAGTAATAGTGCTTTTGAAGCATTAATATTGCGATCTCTGCAAGTTAAATGTGGCATCACATCCATTCCCACCTCTCTCTTTATCTTACACGCTAAAAGGCTGCTGTCCATACGCGCTCTCGCAACTGGGCAATCCGCAATAGTAATCATATCTGCTCCTACATGCTTTAAAGATTCTGTATTATGCATAAATGATTTCACATTATCTATCAATGGAGAATCTAATTCAACTGCTATTGGCTTTTCATTCTTTCGAAGTTTCTCATAAAATCTGTTTGCCTGAATTACTTTCTTTGTATCCTTTACATATTTCTTTCTCGGACTTTCTATTTTCTGCTTATTCTGTTCTAATAATAACCTTAATTCCCTTATAAAATCAGGAGTAGTTCCGCAACAACCTCCCAAAATCTGCACAGATTGTTTTGTAATCTCCATCATCTGATTCGCAAAATAAACTGGATTGTCTCCATAACTAGTTCGGCTTCCTAGAATTGTTGGATACCCTGCATTTGGCATAATCGAAACTTTTTTATTTTCAGGCATCTCTACTGTTTGGAACACTCTATTTAAATGAAGGGGGCCACATATGCAGTTAAACCCTACTACATCTATACTGTCTACCTCATTATACCTTTCAAATAGAGAATGTGCGAATTCTCCTTTAGCTGTAACACCTTCAGCACTAATCGCGAAAGAGATCATAGTAAACGATTTTTTTTCTTTTTCTCTTATATAGTTTGCAATTTCAATTATCCCCTCATCATCTGCTAAGGTTTCAAAAAGAAAATTCTTTGCTCCTAATTCTAAGAAGATGTCCACAACCTCCTTGTAATCTTGAAATTTTTCTCTTCCTGTCTTTGTCGGTATGTACCCTACATCTGCAAAAACGAAGGCGTCAAACCTCTCCGCTACACTACATGCAATCTTATAGCCTTCTTCAACTAACTCTCTCCTTGAAAATCCATTCCCTTCTTTTACTGAAAAAGTGTTCGTCTTAATAGCCTTAGCACCTGCTTGAAGATACCTTGTGTGAATCTCCTTTATCAGATTTGGATTTGTGATATTAGCTAATTCACATCGATACAAGGTATCTTCATAGATAGAAGAAAAGTAGGTTCCCATAGCCCCATCAAATAGTAGAATGTTATCTTTTAAATATTCTTTTATGTTCATCAATTTAATACTTCCTTTGCAATATCTACAGATCGCTTTGCATCTTTCGCATAATAATTCGCACCTATTTTCATGGCATAATCATGCGTTAAAACTGCACCGCCCACCATTATTTCACAGTCGTGTCCTGACTTCTTAATCTGTCCTATTATTTCTTTCATACTTTCTACTGTAGTTGTCATCAATGCCGAAAGACCAATTAGTCTCACATCATTTTTTATTGCTGTCTCAAGAATTTCATCTCCACTTACGTCTTTTCCTAGATCAATAACTTGATACCCGTAGTTTTCTAGAATTACTTTCACAATATTCTTTCCTATATCATGGATATCTCCCCTTACAGTCGCAAGTATAATCTTCCCTTTAGAAACATTTGCTTTTTCCTCTATCGCTATGCTCTGTTTGATATAATCAAATGCACAGCAAGATGCATTTGCACTTCGCAACAATTGTGGTAGATATAGCTCTCCTTTTTCAAACTTTAACCCTACTTGGTCTAAAGCTGGAATCAATCGATTGTTTACAATCTCTAAGGGATCTTCTTTCATTAACAATTGCTTTGTAAGTTCTTTAACCTCCTGATCTAGCCCTTTTAAAATCGCCTCTTCTATCGTTAGCCTCGACTTTTCAACGACTACCTCTTTTGTAGACTCTCCAGAAAATCTTTGAATATATGCTTTGCTACCCTCATCCTTTCCGCTCAATACTTCATACGCACTGATAGCATCCATCAACCCCTTGTTATTTGGATTTATAATCGGCAATGTCAATCCACAATTCATCGCCATTACTAGAAAGGTTTGATTCATCAATCCTCTATTTGGTATCCCAAAAGAAATATTTGACACCCCTAACACTAGTTCCAATCCCAATTCTTCTCTTATTCTTCTCATTGCATTTAAAGTCTCAATACAATCCTCCTGCTGTGCAGAAACCGTTAATGTAAGGCAATCTACTAAAATATCTTCTTTGGGGATGTTATGAGCCAATGCTGCATTCAATATCTTCTTTGCTATCTTAACTCTTTTGCCTGCTGTTTTTGGAATTCCATCCTCGTCGATAGTCAGCGCGACTATCGCTGCACCGTATTTCTTCGCCAACGGGAGGATTTTTTCCAAATTGTCAACTTCTCCATTTACAGAGTTCAGAATAGGTTTACCATTATATACTCTTAGACCAGCTTCCAAGGCAGCTGTTTTGGAAGAATCAATCTGAAGAGGCGCATCTGTAATCCCTTGTATCGCCTTTACAACTGTTGGCAATAGTTTCGTTTCATCTAAACCTGGAACTCCAACATTTACATCTAAGATATTTGCCCCTGCTTCTACTTGTCCTATCGCTTCTTTTAAAACTAAGTTTATATTTCCTTCTCGCAGTGTCTGCGCAAATGCTTTTCTCCCAGTCGGGTTGATTCGCTCTCCTATTACTTTTACACCATCAACAGTCACCACTTTTGAGCTAGAACAAAATCTAGTCTTTAAAATTGGTATCTCTCGAACATATTCTAAGTCTTTTGTCTGATTCGTCAATTCTTTAATGAATCCCTCATCTGTACCACAACAACCTCCTAGGTACTTTACCCCACTAAGAGCGTACTCTCTCATCAATTCTCCAAACTCTTTTGCTTTTATATTGTACAATCCTGTCTGTGGGTCTGGAAGTCCTGCATTTGGTTTCGCAATCAAAGGCAAGTTTGTATGTTTCGCCAATTCCTTGATTAGTGGTAATATCTCTTTTGGACCTAATGAACAGTTAATCCCTATCGCATCTACATTTAGTCCTTGCAATGTCATTGCCATAGCCTCAATACTTACGCCTGTAAACGTTCTTCCATTTTCCTCAAAGGTCATAGTGACAAAAACTGGCAAATCTGTTTGCTCTTTCGCTGCTAAAACTGCTGCTTTCACCTCATAGAGGTCTGTCATAGTCTCAATTACTACTAAGTCTGCTCCATTTTCTTTTCCAGCAATCATCACTTCACTAAAAATATCGTAGGCATCTTCAAACGATAATAGGCCTGAAGGTTCTAATAACTCTCCAATAGGCCCTATGTCAAGGGCCACCTTTGCATTATATTCCTTCGCTACTGTCTTCGCATTTTCTAATGCCTTTTTTATCACTCCGCCTACTTGATATCCTGAGCCTTCTAATTTATGCCTATTCGCGCCAAAAGTATTTGCATAGATAATATTCGCTCCCGCTTCTATATAATTTTTATGAGCGTTCATTATCACTTCACTGTTTGTAAAGTTTAGTATCTCTGGCATCTCTCCTAGTTTAAGCCCGCTCTTTTGAAGCATCGTTCCTGTCGCTCCATCTAAAATCACAAATCCTTTCCCAAACAAATCACTCACAAATTCTTCCTCGCTTTCTATAGTCACAAAATTCTTTCATATCGCAATAATTACACCCTTTAATTCTCTTTTTTTGAGGCTGAGTTGCAATTCCAAATATGGCTGTAATGGATTTTCTAGGAATCATAATTCCATCTCCAGTTGTAACCACTCCTATTTTTTTGTCCGTCTCTAGTATCTTACATACATCCTTTTGTACACTTAAATTCAAATCTCCATACCCAGGAGAAAAGCGATCAGTAAAATATACCTCTTCTCCCTGATACTCTCTTCTTATCTCTCGTTCAAAGTCTTCACATGCACTTTCGATCATACTACTTGCACAAGCATCCATAATGACTGCTTTACTCATATCCACTAACTGTAATCTTCTAAGGAGATATTCCACATCTCCTCCTAAAGTAATCGCCATTAAAATACACCGATTTGATTCATATAATAACTCTCTTGCACTCTTTCCTTCTAATCTAAGAGTCGTATTTAACAATTGAACTGCAGATTCTTTGAAGCCTACATGGAATTCGCGATGCACTTTCTTTAAAACCACTTCCTCTTGCAATTTCGCCTCAGCCAGTCTAATCTCTTCGGAGGTCTTTGCATCAATATTCGTCTCTGTACAGCCTAAGTATCTGCACACATCCGCAAATTCTATCTTTAATTTTTGCATATATCCTCCTTTCAATCATCACTACTCTATCATACAATCTTTTTTATATTTGAGCAAATGCATTCTCAAGATCTTCTATAATATCCTCTATATTTTCTGTTCCTATCGACAATCTGATTGTTGTTGTTTTAATCTTTTGATCTAATAACTCCATCTTAGAAAGCTGTGAATGTGTAGTAGAAGCTGGATGTATTACTAAAGATTTCACATCCGCCACATTTGCAAGTAAAGAAAATAATTCTAAACTATCTATAAATTTCTTCGCTTGAGCTTCTGTTCCTTTTATATCAAATGTAAATATGGCCCCTCCTCCATTTGGAAGGTACTTTGCATACAGTGTTTTTTGATTCTCGTCCTCATCCACTGACGGGTGATTTACTCTCTCAACTTTAGAGTGACTACTCAAAAATCCCACTACCTTTAATGCGTTTTCCACATGACGTTCTACACGAAGCGAAAGTGTCTCAAGCCCTTGCAAGAAGAAAAATGAATGAAATGGAGATAGGCATCCACCGAAATCTCTCAACAAAATTGCTCTAATTCTAGTAACAAACGCTGCCCTTCCTACATCTTTCGCAAAGCTTAACCCGTGATAACTCTTACTCGGTTCCACCATCGCTGGAAACTTACCAGATGCTATATAGTCAAAGTTCCCACCATCTATAATAACTCCTCCAATCGTCGTCCCGTGACCGCCTAAGTATTTTGTCGCTGAATGAACTACAATATCTGCACCATATTCGATTGGGCGTATCAGATACGGTGTTGCAAAGGTATTATCCACAATTAATGGAATATTATAACTATGTGCTATTTTTGCAATCCCTTCAATATCTGCCACTAGAGAATGTGGATTTGTAAGACTCTCTATAAAAATTCCTTTTGTATTCTCTTTGATAGCTGCTTCTATTTTATCTAACGAAAAAATGTCTACAAAAGTAGTTTCCACTCCATATCCCGGAAGCGTATTTGCAAATAGATTAAATGTTCCTCCATATATATTCTTCGCCGCTACAATGTGATCTCCCACTTGAGCTAAATTTTGAATAGCATACGTAATAGCTGCTGAACCTGATGCCACCGCTAATGAAGCTACTCCACCCTCTAATCTTGTAATTCTTTCTTCAAATACGCTCTGTGTAGGGTTTGTTAACCTACTATAAATGTTCCCTGCTTCTTTTAACGCAAAACGATCTTCTGCTTGTTGACAGTCCTTAAATTCATACGCTGCTGTCTGATAAATTGGAACCGCTTTTGCTCCTGTAACAGCCTCTGCCTCCTCTTGCCCTGCGTGTAATTGTAGCGTTTCAAATCGATATTTTTTACTCATATTAGTATCCTCTTCTTTCATTTTTAAATTATTCGGTTCTTATGCAGTGATTATATCTAAAATATTCAGTCAGGTAAAATATATAAAACTTAAGGCTAGATATAGGTTCTCCCTATATCTAGCCTTTTTGTTACTTTCTCAGTTCTCATGGTTATATATCTTCATGATTTCTTCTATATATAACTCTTCTATCTCATTTGTAGAAATTGTTTCCTTTCTCAAATATCCAATCTCCATTGTCTCTTCACAGTCGAGTTCAACAGCTACGTAATCGCTCCCATTCAGATCCTCTGATATAATCCCGCTACAAAGTGTAAATGCATACAAGCCTTTCATAAGATTTAACATAGTTGCTCTATCATTTGCCTTTATCACCTGTTTATACTCAAATGTACTTAAGACCTCCTCTGCAAAGTAGAAAGAATTATGAAGCCCTTGTTCAAATGATAAGCAAGGATATTTCTGCAACTCCTCAAGGGTTACCTTCTCCTTTGTCGCTAATGGATTATCGCTACACATATATGCATAAATCTTACATACAAACAAAGGGATAAAAGTTAAATTGTACTCTTTAAATAGCTTTGTAAGAATTGTTCTATTAAAATGATTGAGGTATAAAATACCAATATCGCTTTTCATATGCCTCACATCCTCTATCACTTCAAAGGTTTTCGTCTCTTTTATTGCTAATTCATATCTATCTGGATCCAACCTCTTTACCGTGTTGATAAATGCTTTTACCGCAAAGGAATAATGCTGGCTCGACACCGCGAATCGCTTTTTCTCTACCTGCTTGTCGATATACTTTTCTTCTATTAGTCCATATTGTTCAACTACTTGTCTAGCATAAGATAAAAACTCTTCACCTTTCGATGTAATTGTAAGCCCTCTATTTGTACGATTAAATATTTGAATACCTATTTCCTGTTCTAATTCCTTGATTGATTGCGATAAACTTGGTTGTGATACGTAAGCAATTTCTGATGCTTTACTAAACGATCCATTATCGGCTATATATATTGAATATTTTAATTGTTGTAAAGTCATTTCACTACTCCTTTTCTCTTATTATAACCTACATTTTCTTATAAATCTATTAATACTACATCACACGCGCTTTTTATAGTGTTTTCTCTTTATTTATTCCTTCTACAAGTGTATACTTATTATAGGAAAATCTTGAAAATACATGGAGGAAAAGATGAAAAAATATTTATTCTTACTCTCTCTGACTTTTTTTCTATTAGCAAGTATATCATGTAGTTCTCCAAAAGATACACACTTGATTCAAAACACTGAAGAGAATACAGTTAAAACATCTGATTCTATACCTTCTGAGGCTCCCGAAGAGGAGTCTGAAGATACTGAGATTACAATGTGGACTTTCCCAATTGGTGATTTCGGCGATGAAGATGTTGTCAACAGCTTTGTTTCTAGTTTTAATAAACTCCACCCAGATATCTCCATATCTGTTGAGATTCTAGATTATGCTACTGGAGATGAGCAAATCGAAGAAGCTATTAGAGAAAGAAAAACCCCTGATATCATTATGGAAGGTCCTGAAAGATTAGTTGCAAACTGGGGAGCAAGAGGATTAATGATCGATTTAAAAGACATGTTAGATGCTAATACATTGTCAGATATTAACGCTGTATCACAAGAAGTGGTTCTTGCTTGCCAAGCTCCAGATGGTGCCTTCTATCAGTATCCGCTAGTAATGACTACTCATGTGATGGCTATAAACTATGAACTCTTTGAGCAAGCAGATGCCTTGCAATATCTAGACGAAAACACTCGTACTTGGACTACCGAAGGCTTTATTTCTGCTATGGAAGCCATCAGAGATAGTGGTTTAGTAAGCACCCCTGGAGTCATTTATTGTGGCGGGCAAGGTGGCGATCAGGGAACCCGCTCCTTAGTTACTAATCTTTATAATGCTCCATTTACCAATACTGATCACAACGCCTATCTTCTTAATGAAGAGTTAGGTGTTCAAGGATTAACCCTACTATTGGAGATGACAAATAACAACTCATTGAGCTTTGATACAGAACTAGTTGCATCAGATGAACTTCAGATGTTTTCTAACCAGGAAACTGCAGTTACTTTTGCATGGAATTCCTCAAATGAGTCTATTTATGCTACCGAGGCCGATTTCACTCCCTTTGCTATGAATTTTCCTTCTAGTGATGGTATTGCTGAATTACAAGGCGGCATCTGGGGCTTTGGAATCTTTAATAACGGAAGCGAATCAAAGGTTCAAGCTGCCAAGAAGTTTATTGACTTTTTAGCCAATGATCCTAATCAGCGAGAACTTAGTGTAAAATCCACAAATTTCTTTTCTGTTAAACAATCCGTGGGGAACGTTTATCTCGGAACCGAAGATGAAGATCGGATGGCTATTTATTCGTCTTTTCTACCAAATCTTGGAGATTACTATCAAGTAACACTTGCGTGGACCGATCAGCGTACTGCTTGGTATCAAATGCTACAACAAGTATTTCTTACCGGCGAAGTACAAGCTGCTGCTAATACTTATGTAGAAACACTAAATCCTTTAATAAGCCCTTAACACCTTCATATAACAGGTTTTATATAGGAGATACTATAATGAAAAAACAAACAAAAAAACATTTCTTTTCATTGATTGCCATAGCAAGTTCCATCTTTATCTTGCTAATATCATTATTTTTTTACAACTTATACATTAGAGATGAAATAGATTCCATTACCAATCGCAGTCTAGATCAACTAGTAGACAATAGCGTTCAAACATTCCGCTTAAGCTTAGAGTCTGATATCAGTCTTCTAGAGTCCACTGCTGCTCTATTACCCGTGTGGGATTATCTCCGCTATATAGATTTTGAATCTGAAGACTACGATTACTTGAAGCGTCGCTTTGACTATATGGCTGTAGTCAATCCGAGTGGATATGCTGTTGGTAGTGACGGTGTAGTTAGTGATCTTTCTGAAAGAAAATACTTTATAGCTGCTTTAGATGGACAGACGGCTATTAGTGAGCCACTTGAATCTTATTTTGATGGCGAAGACGCCATTTTCATCGGCACTCCTATGATTGCACACGGTGAGACTAGAGGTGTTCTTGTTGGCACTATCTATCTAGATACTTTGGATAAAATGTTTGGTGATTCAATTGAAGGCCTAAGCGCAAACCTCATTATAGATTCAAACGGAGATATTATAGCAAATGGTGTAGAAGATTCTGAATTTTCTCGCCAAACTAATTTATACGAAACAATATCAAAAAACAACTTAGAAGACTCCGATGAACTCGAACTACTTCAATCTGATGTTATCTACGGGAAAAGCGGCAGTAGAACACTCACCTGGAATGATGAAGATTATCATTTATTGTATGAATCTGTAGGCGTCTCTGACTGGATGGTTATATCAATTATGCCTGATTCAGTACTACAGTCAACTACAAATAGTATTGTTATTGTTACTGCTGCCATCTCACTCACTGTCGCAATTATTGTTGGTGGATTTGCTGTCCTTTTTAATTCGTCTAGGAAGCGTACCCTAAAGAAAATTGCTGAAATCGCATATACCTCTCAAATAACCGGAATAAATACAGTCGTTAAGTTCAAACTAGATTCTTCTAATTTCCTCAAGAACTCTCTCTGTAAAAATTTCTTACTGGTAAAATTTGATATAGAAAATTTCCGCTTACTTAATGAATCACTCGGTGTATTAGAGGGTGACCGAATGCTACAATGCATGGCAACAGCCATCAATGCCGTTGACAATGACACCTGTATTAAAGCACATATCCACGCCGATGAGTTTTTGGTACTAATACCATATAACACTAATCCCCCTGAACAATGGCGAGATGATTACGAAACACGATTATTACAATCTCTCGGAAAAGAATTTACATATACCTTCCGAATCGTGGCGGGTTACTACTATTTTACTACCAATGACTATATTGACATTTCCACAGCTATTGAAAGAGTAAATATTGCGCATAGGCTTTCAAAAGAGAAAAAATCGTTCCTCACCATCTATTCAGATGATATTTTGGCTGAAGCAATGGATCGCAAGAAGATCGAGAACTGCATGGAACTAGCTTTACAGGATGAAGAGTTCATCATGGTCTTACAACCTGAATTAGACTTGCAGAACGGAAAACTTATAGCTGCTGAAGCTTTAGTCCGTTGGCATACACCTAATGGCGTAATGACGCCAGACGAATTTATTCCTGTCTTTGAGCAAAATGGTTTCATTTTAAAACTAGATATGTATATGTTCGAAAACGCGTGCAAATACCTTAGCACATGGATTGAAAGTGGAAGAGCTCCTTTTCTTCTTTCCGTAAATTTTTCAAAAAAGCATTTTTATTCTATTGATTTTGTATCAACGTTATCTACTATTTGCCAAAAATATAGCGTACCACCACAATACTTAGGAATTGAGATTACCGAGCGCAGTATGTTAAGCAACGAACACGAATTAATATCACTTGTTCATCAACTTCAACACAATGGATTCAAGGTTTTAATGGATGATTTTGGCTCTGGATATAGTTCTTTAGGACTATTAAAAAATACTCCCGTTGATATATTAAAACTCGACAAAAGTTTTTTCACCGACATGGAGGATCGTTCGCGTAGTCTCTCTGTTGTCAGCGGTGTAATCCAACTCACCAAAGCCCTTAATATAAAAACTGTTGCCGAAGGTATCGAAACACTAGCTGATGCTAGAATTCTAAAACAACTAGGTTGTGACATCTTACAAGGTTATTATTATTCAAAACCTCTATCACAAGATGAATTCAAAACCTTCTATAACAGTTTAGAAAGTACAATGTATATTGATGACTAGCATTATAGCCAAAAAAGAGAGTTCAGATTTGATTGGAATCTGAACTCTCTTTTCTATGTTATGTTAGATCGGAAAATAGCTTAATCAATAATACCTTTTTCTCTTAACTTCTCTTCCATTTCTGGTGCAGACATGATATTTCTAAGTCCAACTACTACAGTACCTTTCTTCTCAGCATCTGCAAACATGTTAGTGAAGTTTTGTGCACACAATACTACTTTAAATTGAGATGCTGCGCTCTTTCCTTCTGATAATGCACAGTGATGTATCTTTGTTGGCTTAACTCCAACCTTTGTCAATACTTTCTGTAAAGTCATCTTCATCATCATGCTTGATCCTGCTCCATTTGCACAACAAACTAATAGTGTTAAATTATCCATTGCCATAAATCTTTACCTTACCTTTCTTACTCTATACCTTTTAATTTTTTATACGCTTCGTAATCTTCTGTGATTAAGAAGTAGCCTTCTTTGTCTTTTTTGTATTGGATTTGAGGTATTGCAATTAATGCAACTACTACTAACACGATACCTGCATAACTTAGGTATTGCATTGTCACGGTCATTACTGGCCAGATTACAGCCCAGTCCCACATTCCTAAGTATCCACCGTAGGCTGCCATTCCTACCCATCCAGCTATGAACGCTGAACCGAATACTTGACAGATTCCCGAGATAAATGGAAGGATTATTGCCGCCTTAATTCCACCTTTCTCATTTGCAAAGATACCAATTGTTGCGTTATCAAAGAATACCGGAACGAATCCACAAATAACAAGAACAGGGCTCTTTAATAAGAATAATGCCACAATTGCTAGGATTTGTCCAGCGAATCCTGCTAAGAACCCGATAGGCACTGCATTTGCAGATCCAAATCCAAAGATTACTGCACAGTCAACTCCAGGGATAGATCCAGGTAATAATTTATCTGCAATACCTTGGAATGATTGTGTTAATTCTGTTACGAATGTACGAACTCCTAATTGTAGAATTGCTAGATATACTGAGAAGTATAAGCAAGTCTTAATTACGTAGAATACCATACTTTGTCCTTCTGCAAGGAATCCACCACTAATTAGATAATCACGACCCAATACCACTAAGATAATCCCAAAGAAAAGTAACATAAGTAATGATGTACAAACCATGTTTTCGTTGAAAATTGACATAAATCCTGGTAGTTCAAAATCATCGATTTTTTTGATTTTCTTATCTTTATTAGCACCTTTTCTCTTCGCACCAAAGAATCTTTCTGCTAACCAGTAGTTTATCGCAATACCAAACATCTGCTGGTGTGCAAGACAAAATCCTGCTCCATCTGATACTTCTTGGCAAGGCTTAATTGTTAAGTTTGAACCAACTGCCCAGTAAGCTCCAAGGATAAACGCCATAACGATTAATAGGATAAAATCACTGTCAGCTAGGAATGGGCAAGCAAACAAGAATAACCAATACGCAGTTGCTGCTTGTTGCACTTGAACATGTCCAGTTGTAAATAAAGCTCTCATCTTAGTGAGCTTACTAAAACGCACTAAAACAATATTTACAACAAACGCAATTAGTAATAGAATCATCGCTTGTCCAAAGCTCTTTCCAAATACTTCTTCAACTCCAGCTGTTACCGCGTTTTGTCCAAAGTATGGATCAATTACCATCGCATCTAAATTGAATCTCTCTTTTAATCCAACAAGTACTGGTCTAAAGTTACTAACAAGACCGCCTGAACCAACTGATAGAATCAAGTAACCTACAATTGCCTTTATTACACCTGCCAATACATCATACCAAGGCTTTCTTAGCAAGATATATCCCAGTGCTACGATAAGACCGATCATAAATGCCGGATCCAGTAAAATATTTGTTGCAAAATATTCCCATATATTCATTAAAATATCCATTTTAAATTCCTCCTAGTTAAGTTTATTTTCTTTTTATATGTAATTCTAAGATGTCTTCTGCACAAGTCGTCTTTGCTAGCTCTTCTAAAAGTTCTTCATCTGATAAAAGTTCTGCCAACTGCGACATATTGTTTAAGTGTTCATCCGGATTGCAAGATGCAAGCGTAAAGAAAAGTTGTGCTGTTTTGATTTCTCCTTCTTCATCTTTTTCAAATGCAACAGGATTGTCCAACTTCATAAAAGAAATCGCTGTCTTGAATACACCTTTTGCTCCTTGTTGTGAATGTGGCATCGCAACGTTTGGTACGATTACGATGTATGGGCCATACTCTTCCACACAAGCGATAATCTCTTCTTTATACGATTCGTCTACAGTTCCGTCTAGTTCAAGAGGCTCACAACTCATACGAATTGCATCTCTCCAGTCTTTTGCTTCTTTTGCAAATTTATAATGTTTGTTATCTACGAATTGTTTTAACATCGAATAATACCTACTTTCTTTTCTAAATTATAGACAAGAGCGGAATGGAATATTTTGAGGTGCCTCAAAGCAATCTTCAAATCCACGTCTGTGGTGATAAGCCTTCTTGTCTTTGTCTGCAGGGTATGTATACTTTCCACCAACTTCCCAGAAGAATGGGTGGAACTGATAATCCAAACGATCTTTCTTCATATCATACAATACACGAATTTCATTGATATCTGCCATAAAGTTTGACCACACATCATAATGAATTGGTACTACTACTTTACATCTAAGTGCTTCTGCCATACGTAGGATATCGATAGATGTCATCTTATCTGCCATTCCTATTGGATTTTCTCCATAAGAACCAAATGCAACATCAATATCATAATCTTTTCCATGCTTTGCGAAATAAATAGAATAGTGCGAATCCCCACTATGATAGATATTTCCACCTGGCGTTTTTACTAGAAAGTTAACAGCCTTATCATCCATGTCTGTCGGACAAATTCCAGTTAACTCTTCACGATCAGGTCCTGTCTTGTCTGTTGTTACAAGACAAGTTCTATCAAAAGAATCCAATGCTACGATTTCTAAATCTTTAATTTTAACTGTATCTCCAGGTCTTACTGTGATACATCTGTCTGCTGGAACCCCCCATGATTGCCATAATTCCACTGACTTTTTTGGCCCGATAAATGGAACTGGAATTTCTTTTCCATTCTCATCTGTAGTCATAAGCCCACTTTGAATTACGTGTGCTGCATACTCAGCACTCATGTGGTCTTGATGATAATGAGTTGCTAAAACTGCATCAATTTTTTTAATTGCAAAAGGATCTATTACAAACGGCACTGCTCTTAAGTTTGGTTGCATATTTCTTGCCCCACACATATTCGCCATCTGATGTCCCACTGCCATCTTTCCATTTCCATGTGTTCGCTTTCCATTTCCACACCAAAGGTCAATAGTGATGTTGCAATTTTCTGGTGTCTTAATCCATAGACCTGTACACCCTAACCACCACATCGCCACATTTCCAGGTACTACTTGCTCAGCTTCGATTTCCTCGTTTAACCAAGTTCCCCACTCTGGAAATGTACTCATAATCCAACTGTCTCTTGTGATTTCTGTTACTTTACTCATTTTCCCTACCTCTCTCGCTACTTATTGTCACTGTATTTCTTTAAACTTACTGTAACATGTTCATAAAAAAATATGAAGTCCATTAAATGTTTATAAACTGTGCAAAGAATTGTGCATCCTTCTATACTTCAAAGAAGAGGAGCGAATGCACTTGAAATTCTATGCGCATTCGCTCCTCTTTTTTTATATTTTAGATTCCAAAAACTTTACAACTACTTCAGACGCATCAAGAGATGATATAAAATTAAGATCAGACTCTTCCATTTCTGCAAAAATATCCATAATATCCTTTAGGATATTAAGATGTTTTTCTTGGTCTTCAGTTGCTAGGGTTAGAATAATATTTGCTTTTTCTTCCTCTGAAAATAAAACTGGCTCGCTAAAGATAGTCATTGATACATCAACATTGTACACACCATCTTCAGGCTTTGCATGTGCAAGCACAAGCCCTGGTATTATCATCATATAGGCTCCGAATTCATGAGTTTTTTCAATAATAGTATCAACATATTGTTGGCTGATGCTTTCATCTTGCAATAGCACAGAGGCTGACTGACGAATCGCCTCCTCCCACTGCATACTAGTATCCACAAATGTAATACGCCCTTTCTTTCTTAAATAATGCAAAAGCCCGTTAGCATTATTTTGTAGTAGAACATCAATTTCTTGCCCACTATGGAAATAATGCATTAAATCATTTCTCAATGCTTCGCAAGATTCTTCTGGGACATATTTCTTAACCAATTGAAAAACGCTTTCACTTTGTTGCCACTTTTGACTCTTAGCTAATAGTGGATGATTTAATATCAGACGTCTATCGTAATTGCTTAAAATTGGATGCACGACCAATACTGGCAGTTCTGTTTTTATCTTTACTGTAGATATAATCAGATCACAATTTCTTTCCTTCTCTGTTAAATATTGAGCTGCAATAACACCTGTGATTGTACAATCTGGAAGTAGTTTTTGAATTTCTCTTTTCAACATATAACCACTTGATATCCCACTCCCACACACAATTAATATCTTTACATTGTTGTGCGTATCAGCAATCTTTAAATGTGCTCCAAAGTGTAGGGCAAAATATGCTGTTTCACTTTCCGAGATGCTAAGTCCAATCATCTGTTCTAGCTGTTTTGTAACTTGCTTTGTAATATAATATAACTGAGGGTATTCTCTAATGATATCTTCATACATAGAATCTCCAATTTGAATTCCGTATTGATATCGGTACAAAGATGCATTAATATGTAGAAACAATCCACGTTCTAACTCTTCTTTATCCTCAAAAATTATACAAGCTAACTTTTCAAACTCCGATACAATCGCTTTTGTGATTTCGTATACAGATTGATTTGAAAGGTTCTCAAAAATCTTATCACTGACAATTCCCACTCTAGACCTAACAAGTGAAGAGCTAGATACCTTTTCTCCGACTTTGCTAACATTGGAAAATATTCCTCTGCCAATTGGTATTCCTTTGTCTGTTCAATTTCTTTTTTATTTAAGTCCACAAAGTACGGTTTATCCGAAGACCTTAGCATAACCGGTATTAACACTGCAAGAGATGAGAGCACACCGCTTACATATTGCGTGTTAAGCATCGCTTCCATCTTTGTCAATGTTTTTAGATGTCTCTCGGCTTCCACATCAGATATAAACGTAAGAGCACCGTTTTCATATAACGGAAGTAATCTATTAAATGTCTGCAAAAACAATGTCCTAACTTTGAGCACATCTCCGTCAATACAATACCCTCTTTTTGATTCATATGATAAGCCGAGGTGAAAATCTTGCAATTTACGCACCACCGTTCGTAGATCATTAAATATTGTATTTCTACTTACCTGGCAATACTCTGAAAGATGCTCTATATTAACAGGTGTCGCATTAAGAAATATGTAGCAAATAATAAGTTCCACTCTTTCAGATGGTGAAAAAATATACTGTTCATCCACTGTCTTAAGTTGTAAATGCTCTCGAATTTTGTCTTTATCTTCCCTAGCTATCAAAATCCCTTTACTTCTAATTACTTCTAATTCTGTAATATCATAACAAGCTAACCACTCATTAATCTTACATAAATCATAATAAAAGCTTCTCTTTGAAACCTTTGTAACTTCAAGAATTCTCTGTATCGGAATATAATTATCCTCTGTTAGCAACAAATCCAAAATTGTTTTGCACCTTGCATTAGTGTAAATACTTTTCATATTCTTCCTCCACCTCTTGATAATAGTATTTCTGCTTATTCAAAAAAGATAGGTACCATATCTGGTCTACCTACCCTCCTTTTCTTTTCGCTTCATCTCTTGCCACTTCTCTTTAGCTTTTTCTGGTGATACTTCGCCTGCCTCATCGCCAAATACATGAGGGTGCCTTCTTACCAATTTTTGTGAAACTCCATCTATTACATTTTCTATTGTAAACTGCTTACTTTCCTTTGCTATTTGGCTATTCATCACAACCTGTAATAATACATCTCCTAGCTCTTCACACAAGTTATCTATATCTTTATTATCTATTGCTGTAATTACTTCCTGTGACTCCTCTATCATTCCTTTTTTCATCGTTTCAAAAGTCTGCTTTTTATCCCAAGAACAACCTCTGTCTCCCCTTAGAACTGCTACAATTCCCTTTAAATCCTCAAAATCAAATGAGTCTTTCATCGTATAGAAAGTCTTTCTAAAAAACGATTCACTAACTTTTTCAAATCGATACTTCTGCGTCGCTGTTGGGTATTTCTCCTGATCTACTTCACTGATAAACATATCATAAGGTCTTACCCAAGTACCATATGGTGGATACAGTGCCTCATATACCACAACCTTCTCTCCTGTCTCACTATGAGTTGCTATATTTAGGACTCGATATGTGTACTCCAAACCCGAATCTGCTGATACTTCTTTTTTGAAATTTTGTACGATGTCACCACGCTTAAATTCTCTATTCATATGCATTAACTTTCTCTCTTAATTGATATCACTAATCGGTTTAGGCTTCGCGAAAAAGTATCCTTGTGAATATGGTATCTCATATCTCATTAACATCTTTTGTACGTCCTCATCTTCTACAAATTCTGCAACTATCCGCGCTCCAACTAAGTCTGCCAAAAAACAGATTGACTGAAACACCTTCATGTTCTCGTCTTTTCTAGTAATATCTTTTATAATGCTTCCATCAATTTTTATATAATCTGGCTTAAGAGCAATAATCCTTGTATAAGAAGCATATCCAGCACCAAAATCATCAACAGCAATCTTGCATCCAATCTTTCTCAATTCTGCCATAAATGCAATGTAAGTTTCCTCTTCAATAAAGTGTTCTGTTTCTACAAACTCGATGATAACTCTGTCTGGGTTAGCAAACTTAGACACTTCTTCAACAAACCAAGATCTAAAATCTTTCGTCTGCAAATCATATAGCGATACATTAATAGAGATTGCTTCTTTTCTATCTCTAAATGTGTTCAGAACATTTTCTATCATCATCTTACTAATGCGATTATAGAACTTATATTTTTTTGCAATAGGTAGAAAAGCATCCGGAAAATACACCTGCCCTTTCTCGTCCACAATACGCATTAGCGCTTCATACCTATCAATTTTGCTTATATGATTATTATGGATACCTTGGTAGTATGGCATTATCTGATTCTCATTTATTGCTTTTGTTAAAATTTCAATAATGTTAGAGTGCTCTTCCATCTCTGTAGCATATGTAAATTCTTTTCTACTATACAAAAAGTTATCTTGATTGTCTTTGTTTAAATAAAATGTATTAAGGGCTCTTTCTACCATTCGATCTGGCTGCAATACAAGGGCAAATCTTGATACTCCACTGATAGGGGTGCTATCAGCCGTCGTATGCTCAAACGCCTCATAAAACCCACGTATCACACTAACAAAAGCACTTCTGGGCATGTCTTGATTTGTCACCATAATAAAATTCTTATAATTCAGTGCATATATAAAAATCAATTCATTCAATCCGAGTTCTTCTAAAGCTTGTTCTACTGATCGTAACACTTCATTCGCGCCTGCATAATAAGTTTCAATTCCTTGACTTGCAATCGCTAAATCAGCATTCATAATCTCAGTCATGCACATCTTATCATACCCCTTTTGCACCAAATCGATATTATACTGTTTTATATTCGGAATTCCATAATGAGGATCTATACACATATCCTCGTTAATTAATTTTCCCATCTTCTACCTCTATACATCATACTTTCATTTTAACATGTAACCTGATTGTAACATGATGTTTTAAAATAATTCAAGTAATTTTTATATTCTTTAAGAAAATAGACAAAAAATTTAATAAATCCACTTAACAACTCTACTTTGATTATGTTATATTAATATTAGAGTATTTCGGCGAGTCAAGAAATGAGGTTTTTATGCTTTCTGTTGCAATTACAATAATAACAATTTTAATATTGTTTATTTACCAGCTACAAATTTTTTCCTATGCTTTACGCATACTAGCTAATCCCCAAAAAAATAAAGTTTTAATTGCGATACTAGCTATTATTAATACTAGCATTGTTGTCATTTATTTTAATATCCAAGTACCCCTTTATCTTTTTTACCTACTTATCTGTATTGTTTTAGGTATAGAGTTTAGAATCGTTTCTGGAGCTTCATTTTTACAATCTTTTTGTGGAGCCAACATATTTAGTATACATATTGCCACTGTACATATTCCAATTGTAGTGCTTTGTAGCTATATATTAAAACGTCCTCCTATAGATATAACTGTTTTAAACGATGCTACTAGAGCGATAACCTGTTTAATACTTTGTATTCTGATAGTTGCCTTATGGCTTGTCAATAAAGTTTTAGGCGTTGAATCAATTCAACAGGTAACATCCGCACCAAAGTATTCTATTCTGCTTTTAGTTGCAACTTTTACTTATGTTTTCTTCAATTCTCTCATTACTGCTTTCCTTGTGGTGAATGAACAACATGATATTCAGTTACTATTAGCAATTTCGATGGCAATGTTTACTTTGCTTTCCTTTTACTTTGTGTTTATCTACAGTATACATATCGTGGATATTTCCTTTTACAAGAGGCAATCAGACTTTGCTTTAAGAGAACAAGAAAAGATGGCACAGATAAAGGATGAGCTTTCTAAAAAATTGATACGTGATGATTTGACCGGAGTCTACAATCGTAAATACATCATGAATTTACTACAGCAACTCATCGATGATACAAATTCTCTTTTCAGTGTACTATTTGTCGATATCAATGCATTGAAATACATTAATGACACTCTCGGTCACGATGTAGGCGATCAACTCATCTTAAAGATAACTAAAGCTATAACCGACTCTGTTCGTGCTGAGGACTTCATCTCACGAATAGGCGGAGATGAGTTTTTAGTTGTTCTTCAAGATAGTGCTTTTCGTGATACCGAACAAGTTATTAATCGAATAAAATCTAGCATTGCGGCACAAAACGAGAAGGAGGATTACTTGATTTCGGCCAGCATTGGCTTTATCACAATTAATGATGAAATGAGAACAGAGGGTGTTGCTTCTATACTTGAGCGCGCCGATGAGATTATGCGACAGAATAAAGCAGCTTTTTACCAGGAGCAACAAGAAACAAAGGAGGGCTCGTTATGATTATTTTACATTGTTTGTTAGCCCTCACTTTTATAGGCTACCATTATTCATTTTTTTCTTATTCCACATACATATTTAACTATAATAAGAAACCACTTTTAATCGGTCTGCTTTGTGGTGTTATTAACATTTTGTTTTGGGTTTTATATTCTAGCTTGTTATCCATACGATACGAACCACTCGCTCTCATCTTATATGCACTCCTTTTATATTTGGAATTTAGTTTTTTATTGAGGTTAAAACCGCTTTTTTCTTTTTTCATCTCAATAACCTTTTGTAGTAACCTGTTTGCTAAGAGATTTATCCTTCTTGCTTCTATGGCTCTTTACCAAGACGTTCCACTACTACAAGCTCTTGATTCGCCATTTATGAATCTACTGATTATGATATTGACATTTGGAATCTCTATCTCAACCATTAATTTTGCTCGAACTAGAATTCCTCGCGTATATCTTGATACAATTTTAGCAGATAACAAGAATATTTACTTTTTGACTTCACTATTAGCAACTCTCTACGGATTCTTGATATTGATTTCACTTAGCATCACTGATTCTGAAAAAGGAAGTAATCTTTCAGTAATCTATGCAATTGCAGGATTATTTGGTATTGTGTTCTTTTCTATTTTCATAGCATACTCTTACAATTTAGCTGATTTACGTCTTTCAGCTAAGCTGTATAGTAAAACAGTTCAATATAATGAAGAGCAGTCAATGTTGATAGAAAAACTTCATCACGAATCCACCCGTGATGATTTAACAGGATTAGCTACCAGAGACACTGCAGCTTCTGCAATCGAAGCTTATAAGCAATCAAAAGATAATTTTTTTATTATTTTTATTGACATTGATGGGTTAAAATTCGTTAATGATAACTTTGGTCATACAGAAGGAGATTTTTATATACAGGCTACTGCCCAAACCATTTCAAGCCACTTTTCCTCATTCATCGTATCTAGATATGGTGGAGATGAAATTGTAGTTATTGGTTCTTATGAAAGTAAAGCAGAGATAACTGCTCGTATTGTAAAGTGCTTTACCCATATAAGCAATTTGAAAAACGCCTATAATAAAAAGTATACCACTTCCATCAGCTACGGACTGGTTTTTGCTTCGCCTCAGGATACTTACACTGCTGCTGAACTTTTAAACCTTTCTGATAAGAGAATGTATGAATTCAAAAAACTGCATAAAAAAACTCGTAAAACTGTAGCACCTCTTTAATAAGGGAGGTACTGCAGTTTTTATAATTTTAACGATTATGCTTCAGAATAATAACAACTCTTACAGCTTTCGCAATAGTAAATGCAATTATAACATCTCTCAACAAGAGCTTCTCCACTCTCATCTGAAATAGAACACCGCACCTCTTTTTTTCTCGGCATCCTATTTTCGCTCCTTAACGCATTACCATACTTCATTTTATTTCCTCTCTTTCACTGTATACTACGGAGCTTGAAGTTGCTCCCTTATTTATGACTCGCTACTTTCTAATTCCATGCATTTTGTTTCAAAAAGAAACACTGATATAGAATTTTTATTTTCTATACCAGTGTTTTCTTTTTAATATATCGCACCCGCCTCTTCTAATTCCTTGCCATAAGATCCTCCGAATAGATTTCTAATCTTATTCGAATTACGCTTTGATGCAACTTCTTTACGATGATTTTGCTGTTGACGAATCAGAGTATCTAATTTTTTATATCGATCTTCCTCTAGTTTATCTTTAGCATCTAAAAGATATGATATCTCTGACTTCATTGATTGTGTGACAATCTTGCATATTTCCTCTTTTAAAATACTGTTGTTATTTAATAATACTTTTTGAAGTGTCTTCTCTACCGACTCGTTTTTGCTGTCTTCTTTTCCAGTATATTGTTCACCTGTTCTTTTTGCTTTTAATTGCCTTTTTGTTTTAAGTATCTCCGGGCATAGAGCTTTTAGCTCTTTTAATGTGACACCTTCGTCTTTTAGTCTACTGATGCACTGAAACAAATCAATGTTTTCTTTTGTATAATAACGATGTCCCATTTCTGTTCTTTCAATTGGCAGTTCCAATTCTTCTTCCCAATAGCGTAATACATGTGATTCCACCCCAACACATTTTGCTGCTTCTGAAATCATGTAATGTAGCTCACCCATCTTACTCCCTCCTAACATCATTATCATATCATACGCCTTGTCCTTTTTATACATAATTCGTTCGCCAAATTTCGCATCATAATTCAAAAAACAGAGAGGCTTTTTGCCTCTCTGTTTTAAAAATACTATTCATTTAGTTTATGTGAACCCTACTCTCTTCTCCATCAACTTCATCATTCTTTTTTCTGATAAAGTACATGATAATTACTTGTGCAATTACAACTAATGCAAAGACAACACTATAAATATCAAACGTTCTCATCGGCTGAGTTAAATCCTGTGTGATGATGAACAAGATAATATTGAAGATTGCTAATAATGCTAATACACCACTTGTAAGCAGTCTCTTCCTATCCCGCTCTTCTTCATCCTCCTCTGTTCTATTCTTTTCACCATCTTCATCACTTTTTCTTGGTCGAATAATAGTGTACGCAATCACGAACACCACTGCTAGAATCGTCATGATTAAGTCAAATAAACTCCAAGCTCCTCCTACTCTTTCAAATACCCCCATCGATAAAGGTACCCCATCTTCTACAATCAATACAGTTTCATAGAGTTCTTCCTCCACAGTAATTCTAACTACATGTTCTCCATCTGGAAGCGTCTTTATAAACTCTAGGCTAATGACTAGATTTCCATCTTCGTCAATCGAATAATCATTTTCATCCAATGTTTGTCCACCTACTTCTACCTTCTCTAGCCCTTTCTCCAAATCCACATCTGGCAATTGAGCCTTTGCAGCATCAGTGTCCATAACGTCTTCCTCTATTAACTCTTCCTCATTTTCTTTGTCTTCTCCTTCTACTTCATCCTCTTCTAACAATTCCTCTTCTGTTAATTCAATCGGGCCTTCTTCAGTTTCTGTTCCTGGTGTCGTTCCCGTTCCTGGTGTCGTTCCCGTTCCTGGTGTCGTTCCCGTTCCTGGTGTTGTTCCTGTTCCTGGTGTCGTTCCTGTTCCCGGTGTCGTTGTATTTTCTACCCAGTTTGCCGTAATATTTACACCTGCATTTGGCATTATAAATGTTGTTCTTGAACTAGACACATTATTAAGGTTAATTGTAATTGACTCTCCTCCTGGGAATCTTACTGTCCATCCACCAAATGTATAACCGGATCTACTACCTGCATCTATAGTCACCACTGTTCCAGGCACATACTTCCCGCTGCCGTTGTTTTCTGTATAGGTTTGAAGCACACTTACATCATATCTATAGTATGGGGTTAGTATTACATTCTTCGTAACTGTATCCTTTTCAAACTCCCACTCTTCTCCAGCATCATACCTACCATTCCCATTGCTATCCTCATACCAAAATTCAGGTGCTCCATTTCCTTCTGGTGGAACTTTCGGTGATGTAACTTTACTTCCTGCTTCTGCTTCTATTGGTGGATTAGTTCCGTTTTCCCCCTCTACATTTCCACTACCGTCTTCAAATTGAACTTCATAAACAGGTGTTAACACCACATCTTTCGTTATAGGTGTTCCCTCTTTTTCTGCTGTTTCCAAATCTTCAAATATATAAATTTCACCATCTTCATCTACCCATTTTTTCGGAATAGACTCTGTATCTGGCACCTTACCTTTCTCTACGGCGCTTCCATTCTCCACATCAATATCTTTTCCACTATCCGCCACTCCATTACCATCAAGGTCAAATCCAACGGTGTGCACATCCACTACATAAGGGTATAACACAATATAGTAGCTACTGCCTATCATAAATGAGCTATGCTCTCTAGAAAGTTTCGTTCCAGTACTACCGAATATAAACTGCTCACCTTCACCATTTGGCTTTGTATACCACCCTTTGAGTTTCTTATCTCCCAATTCCAACCCGCTTCCTTCTTGCATAAGCCATGAACTTATCGCCTTTTCATTTATCAGGGAATTTTCACTTCCGTCTATTTTCCCTCCTATTACATCCGCAATAATATCCTTTAGATCTTCTAGTAGTTCATGCACCTCTATATTCTTTATAGTATCAAGGTCTGTGTATTCCATATCATCAAAAATCACATATGCCTCTGCAGTTGGATAGACATCATAATCTTTATTTACAATGGTACCGCTATTCTTATCTTCGGGATCTTGGAATTTAAATTCATTTCCATCTTGATCAACCCATTTATCTTCAGAATCTGCTTCAGGATTATCTGCTGATTTTCCTGGTTCGACATATATCACTTCATCTATCCACCCATTTTTATCATAAACTGTCACTTTATAGTCCCAAGATGGTATTAAAGTTATATTTTGATATACTGTGTCATTGTCGAAATCCCATTCTTCGTCATCTTCTATTTTGTAATTTGAATTAGAATCCACATACCATCTTTGCGGCTCTTGCGTTTTATCCTCTGGCTTTTTAGGCAACTCCGTTATCTTACTCCCAACCACTAAAACTTGATCTTTATTCGTTCTATTTGTTTCGGCCTCTTCAGTGCTATCCTCTTTAAATTCCACTTTATAATAAGGTGTTAGGATCAAGTTTTTATTAACTGCAGATGGTGTCTTCTCCGAGCCTTGAAATACAAATTCTATGACATCTTGGTCCTTCCACATCTCAGGTATTTCAGCATCAAATCCGTCGCGAATAGAAACACTGCCACCTGTTTCTATTCCTTCCATTTGCTCCGTACGCTCATAGTTTGAGATAATATTATCGTTATCCAAATCAAAGTCAATAGTGTGTGTTCCTTCTTTTTTCACTATTGGATGTAAGTTTATTACTGGTCCATCCTCTGTATATGTAATATAATCCTCACTCACTTTTGTTCCAGACGAACCAAACTCCCATAATTTATACCCTGGATAACTCGTTCCAATCCTAGCTTCCCAACCTTGAAACGCATTTTCAGCTCCAATCGTTAAACCATCGCCGTTTATAATCCCCGCTAGAGTTCCTCCAGTATTGTCCGCTGTTTCACCTGTTATAACCCCACCCTCTGGAACACTTGCGGTTTTAAGAATGTTATCCCCTGTTTCATCATAAAAATTGATAGTGACATTTCGCTCTGCCTTTAGATACAAAACAATAGCTTGAGATTTTCCCACTTCTCCCTTAAGTGCTGTATAGAATCTTTCATCTGTTAGCGTTGCATTTTCACTTGGTGCAAATATCCACTTTTGACCTCCGCCATTTGGTTCCGTATACCACCCATCAAATCCATAAAATCCCAATGCTCCTATGTAAGCTCCTGTTATAGTGCTTTCAATCGGTTCCTCATACCAATCACTGACTATTTCTCCGCTAACTGGCTTTCCTAACTCTACCCAAGCTTTATCTACTATTCTATCGTCATACTCTGACTCTATTTTCTCTTTAGAATATGAAAAGTATATAGCTACCGTATAGATTGGGCAAAGACGAATATCTTTCGTTACAACAGTCGGCCTATCTGCGGTTTCTCGTCCGAGAACCCCTGAAAAGATAACCTCGTCTTCTGATCCACAGATTCTCCATCCGACTGGATATGGATTCATAGCTTTAATTTTTTCACTCTGCCTCAAGACATTCTCCGCAATAGTTCCATTATTTGGAACAAGTATCTGATAATCAATTGTTGGTTCAAAGGTTGTGTTTTCATTTAATTCAAACGTAACTGTCCATGCAGGAACTAGATAAATCGTCGATACTTCCTCATACATATCTGTTGATATCTTCGTACCACTAGAACCAAATAAAAATTCTTTACTTTCCCATTCATTGTAATCATAATACATCCAGTCTTTATATCGCTGTGTTTCAGCTGTTGGCTCTACTGTACTTCCAACCGCCACTTCTATGGCAGTCTCATCAACTCCTTTTTTAAAATCCCCATTCACATCAAAGACAAGTGTAATCATTTTCTCGACTTCCACTGCTTTTTGTTTTTTTTCAGAAGTCGCTACTTCCTCCACTATTACTGAAAACTCTGGAAGAGTTACACCTTCTGCCAACACATAGCCATCATTCTTTAATGTAGCCACATATGCATAAATACCTTCTTTACTGGTATCTAAAAAAGCGGCATCTTCTGTTTTGGATTCCCATGTAACCTCAATGCTCTCTGTTGTACCATCCATTAGTTCAATATCAATCTTAGGAAATGTCGGTTCTGTAACCACTTCTCCGACATTAAGCTTTTGCGAATTCACTGCCGCTACAGCAGTAATTGTTTTAACAACCTTTTCTTCTGGCTTTTCTTCTACTCGAACTGTAATACTTGGAAACATTACACTAGATGACCATATATATATATCTGAATCAATCCCTGGTGTATAAGTGTATGTGCCCGCCACATCAATATCAAACACCTTGTCTACGGTCCATTTTACAGTGATATTCGCTACAGTTTCGTCTTCAAATACCGCTTCTAGCTCCCCAGGAAGCGTTGGTGGCACCTCACTGCCTTGTACAATAATTTGATTTGCTATTGATTCTTGGAGTGCTGAAAACTTACTAATGACCATTTGCTCATCTTCGTTTTTCTGCTCCTGATTCTCTCCTTCTGGAGGAGCCACACCTAGGCTTTGCTCAATGATCTGCGGTTCATTTTCACCTTGCGTACTCGCACTTGCCGCTACTGGTTGTAAGATTAGACTTGTTAGCATTACCATTGTCACTATTGATGATACAATTTTTCTTTTCATTTTTATTATTCTCCTCTCTTTATTAATCGCCATATATTTACTCCATGCATTGTATACTTCTTCACTTTGAATGATTTATTACTATACTTCAACGTTATCACAGGATTGCATTTCTGTAAATACATTAATACTGATATTAAGATTGTTTTCAGTTTTATTTTGCTTAATTTCTCTCTTTTCAGATTGTTCGGAACTGAGTAAAAATATATAAAAAAAGAGAGGAGCTACACTCGCCCCTCTCTTCAGAATTTCATCTCACATTTTT